>NZ_JBHTFN010000076.1:5959-7504 GCF_042666195.1 Bradyrhizobium sp. GCM10028915 | reverse complement strand
CCCGACGCGACCGGCGTCGGCTGGGTCTACCAGTACGCGATCATATCGAAGGAACTGAACCTCGCCGATACCCGCACCATCCAGGACTGGAATCTGAAGTTCGCGCTGGCGAAGGCCGAGGGTGTCGCCGAGGTTGCGAGCGTCGGCGGCTTCGTCAAGCAGTACAACGTGATCCTCGATCCGCAACGCATGCGCGACCGCGGCATCACCATGCAGAAGATGCGCGATGCCATCCGCGCCAGCAACGCCGACGTCGGGGGGCGGACCGTCGAACTGTCCGAGTTCGAGTACGTCATCCGCGGCAAGGGCTACATCAAGTCGATCAACGACCTCGGCGACATCGTGCTGAAGACGAACAACGGGACGCCGGTGCTGCTGCGCGACGTCGCGCGTGTCGAACTGGGCCCCGACGAGCGGCGCGGCATCACGGAGCTGAACGGCGAGGGCGAGGTCGCCAGCGGCATCGTGCTACAGCGCTTCGGCCTCAATGCACTGGAGGTGATTGAGAATGTCAAGAAGCGCTTCCGGGAGATCGCCTCAAGTCTTCCGAAGTCGGTCGAGATCGTGCCGGTCTACGATCGCTCCAACCTGATCTACGCGGCCATCGACACGCTCAAGCACACGCTGTTCGAGGAAAGCGTCGTGGTCGCGCTGGTCTGCATCGTGTTCCTGCTGCACGTGCGTAGCGCCCTTGTCGCGATCCTGATGCTGCCCATCGGGGTCTTGATGGCGTTCGGCGCCATGAAGCTGCTCGGGCTCGGCTCCAACATCATGAGCCTCGGCGGGATCGCGATCGCGATCGGCGCCATGGTCGATGCGGCCATCGTCATGATCGAGAACGCCCACAAGCACCTCGAACGCGCCGAGCCGGGAAAGCCCAGGATCGACGTCCTGATCGCCGCCGCCTCGGAGGTGGGGCCTGCACTTTTCTTCAGCCTGCTGATCATCACGGTGTCCTTCATGCCGATCTTCACGCTGGAATCGCAGGAGGGGCGGCTGTTCAGCCCGCTGGCGTTCACGAAGACGTTCTCGATGGCGGCCGCCGCGCTCCTCTCGGTGACGTTGGTGCCGGCTCTGATGGTGATCTTCGTGCGCGGGCGGATCGTTCCTGAGCACAGGAATCCGATCAACCGCGTCCTGATCTGGATCTACCGCCCCGTGATCAAGGGCGTCATGCGCGCCAAGACGCTGGTGGTCGTGCTCGCGCTCGCCATTCTGGCCGTGAGCATCTGGCCGGCGCGGCAACTCGGTACCGAGTTCATGCCGAACCTGAACGAAGGCACGCTGCTCTACATGCCGACGACGCTGCCGGGCATCTCGGTCACGAAGGCCGGCGAACTGATGCAGGTCCAAAACCGGATCATCCGCTCGTTTCCGGAAGTGGCCTTGGTCTACGGCAAGGCGGGGCGCGCCGCGACGGCGACCGATCCGGCGCCGTCCGAGATGTTTGAGACGGTGGTCAACCTCAAGCCCAAGGAGGAGTGGCGGCCCGGCATGACCATCGACGGACTGATCGCCGAAATGGACAAGGCACTGCAGTTTCCC
>NZ_JBHTFN010000076.1:0-5793 GCF_042666195.1 Bradyrhizobium sp. GCM10028915 | reverse complement strand
GTGATCGGGACCGACCTGGTCGAGATCGACAAGCTCGCCAAGCAGATCGAGCAGGTCCTCAAGGCCGTGCCGGGCACCTCATCGGCCTATGCCGAGCGTGGCATCGGCGGCTACTATCTGGAAGTCACCCCCAACCGTGCCGCGCTGGCGCGCTACGGCATCATGGTCCAGGACGTTCAGGACACGATTGCGACTGCGCTCGGCGGCCAGACCGTGACCACGACCGTGGAAGGGCGGCAGCGCTTCACCGTCAACATGCGCTATCCGCGCGATCTGCGCGACAATCCGCAGGCCATCGCCAACGATGTGCTGGTGCCGATGCCCGCGGGCGGCGCGGTACCGCTCGGCGAGGTTGCCAAGGTCGCGCCGGCGCGCGGGCCGACCTCGATCCGGACCGAGAATGGCCAGCTCGCGACCTACATCTACGTCGACATCCGCGATCGCGACCTCGGGGGCTACGTCGCGGACGCCAAAGCCTCTGTGCAGGCCAGCATCAAGTTTCCGCCGGGCTACTACGTGATGTGGAGTGGTCAATACGAATACCTGGAGCGCGCAACCGCGCGGCTGAAGATCGTCGTGCCCGTGACGCTGCTGATCATCTTCCTGCTGCTGTACCTGAACTTCCGTTCGATCAGTGAGACGATGATCGTGATGCTCTCGCTGCCGTTCGCGCTGGTCGGGGGGCTTTGGCTGATGTGGTGGTTGAGCTTCAACCTTTCGGTGGCGGTCGCCGTTGGCTTCATTGCGCTTGCCGGCGTCGCCGCAGAGACCGGCGTCGTCATGCTGATCTATCTCAACCAGGCGCTGGCGGAGATCGAGGCGCGACGTGCCACCGAGGGGAGGGCCCTGACCCGCGGCGATCTCTATGACGCCATCATGGAGGGCGCGGTGGAGCGCGTGCGGCCCAAGATGATGACGGTGGTCGCGATCATGGCGGGCCTGCTGCCGATCATGTGGAGCACCGGGACTGGCTCCGAGATCATGCAGCGCATCGCGGTGCCGATGATCGGCGGCATGATCTCGTCAACGCTGCTGACGCTGATCGTCATTCCGGCGATCTTCGGCCTGGTGAAGGGCTTCGGATTACCGCGCGGCGATCGAAAGCCTCCGCCACGAGTCCGAAACCGGGCCAAACGCCTCCAACTGGTTCACGAGCCAGCCGAATGAGATGAACCATGATGCAACACATGATGCCGGGAATGATGTGGGGAATGGGACTTCTGTGGCTGCTTGCGATCGTCGTTCTGGTGCTCGCAGCCGCAGCGCTGATCAAGTATCTCCGCTCCTGACGCACGGAGGCCGAAAATGAAGAGACTTGCAGTCGTCGTACTCACCGCAACGGCCTTGCTGTCGCCCGCGTTTGCGGAAGGCGCTCCATCGCGAGGTCGGCAGGACTTCAGGGCGTGTGCCCCGTGCCACTCGCTCCGGCCCGACCGCAACATGACGGGCCCGAGCCTGGCCGGCGTTTGGGGGCGCAAGGCCGGCTCGCTGCCGAGCTTCGAGCGCTACTCCGACGCGCTGAAGTCGTCGGGGATCATTTGGGATGACCGCTCGCTCGACGGATGGCTCACCGACCCCCAGGCGATGGTGCCGGAAAACGACATGCCGTTCGAAGGCATCAAGGATTCCCATGCCCGCGCGGATCTGCTCGCCTTCCTCAAGGAAGCCACCAAGCCGGGCGCGCAGCAACAGACGGCCCAGCAGCGCGGTATGAAAGGCATGGGCGGGATGGGCGGCGGCATGATGGGAGGCATGATGGGCGGCGGGCATGATCCCAACCTCAAAGGCCTCGAACCGGCCAAACAGGTGAAGGCGATCGCCTATTGTCATGACACCTACCGGGTCACCACCGCGGACGGAAAGACGCGCGCCTTCTGGGAGCGCAACCTGCGATTCATGACCGACTCCAGCCAGGACGGACCGGAGAAGGGCGCGCCGGCGATCATGCCGGCCGGCATGATGGGAGACCGCGCCGCCGTGATCTTCGCCGACCCGGAAGAGATCGCCGGGCTCATCGCGAAACATTGCTAGGTCGGTTCGCCGTCGACTTTCGGTAACATCTTTAACGCGGCCATGGACTTCGCCCGATTCGAAGAGCGTCAGGAATGCAGAGCCCCGAACTGGAGTTGAAGGCCTTGATGCTGGCCGGCTTGGGCGGAGACGCGGCTGCGCATCGCGCGCTGCTCGATCGCCTCAGCCGTCATCTGCGGAGCTACTACAAGCGACACCTGATCCGGAGCGGACGGGGAGCGGAGGAGGCGGAAGATCTCACGCAAGAGGCGCTGCTTGCCATCCACCTCAAGAGGCATACGTTCGATGTCGCGCAGCCGTTAACGCCATGGATCCACGCGCTCGCCCGCTACAAGATGGTGGATCACCTGCGGCGGAACCGGCTCTCGGCGGCAAGCGTTCCGATCGACGACCATCTCGATCTGGTCGGAACGGGCGACGAGGACGCGATCGAGAGTACACGCGACCTCGGACGGCTGCTCGCCAGCTTGCCCGAGACGACTCGCCGCACGATCCAAGCCGTGAAGCTCGAAGGCAAGAGCGTCGCCGAGACGGCCGCGCGCTACAGGATGTCGGAATCCAACGTGAAGATCACCATCCATCGCGGATTGAAGGCGCTGGCGGCTCTCATCGGCAGAGAGACGCGCGCATGAGGACCGAAGACCTGATCGACGCTCTCGCACGCAGCGCCCGACCGGTCGACCGGACGATGGTTGGGCGCAGGTTCACCGCTGCCTTGCTGATGGGCGGAGCTTTCGCCGTCTGCATCGCGATCGCTTCGCTCGGGATGCGCCCCGACCTCGCGGCGTCGCCTGCCGTGGGTTTCGTAGCCGCCAAGCTGGTGTTCGCTGCCGCCATCTTTGTGGTCGCGGCATTCTATCTGATACGGGTCGCCCGGCCCGGAGGCGAGGCAAGGGTATCCTTTCTGGCGATCAGCGCGCCCTTCGTAGCTTCGGTCGCGATCGCCGCGGCCGTTTTGGCAGGAGCTCCCGCCGCCCATTGGGACCGGATGCTGCTGGGAGACGAGTGGGCCGAGTGCCTTCTGTCCATACCGCTGATCGCCATCGTGCCGTTCGCGCTCGTGATCTGGGCGACCCGTAGGGCGGCCCCTACCGACCTCGTCCGAGCCGGCGCGTTCGCCGGCCTCGTCGCCGGCAGCATCAGTGCGATGGCTTACGCGCTGCACTGCACCGACGACTCGCTGCCGTTCGTGACCGTCTGGTACGGGGGCACAATCGCGGTGTGCACGTTGGCGGGGGCGCTCCTGGGGCCACGATTGCTGAGATGGTGACGGCGCGGCCGTCACCTCCGCGTGATCTTGTAACCGAAACCGCGAAAGACACGAACTCCATCAAGAAGCGCACATCAAGTGCGATTTCGAAAATGGAGCCGGACCATGTTGAAGAAAATGATTGCGACGACGTCGCTTCTACTGCCGCTTATTGTCGCTGCAGGCGCGGCCCAGGCGGGCGAGACGATCAGCGACAAGCGCTATTGGCCAAACGAGGTCACGAGGTCCGAAGCGTTCACGACCCGCTCAAACCCTAATGCCGCTTTCGCGTACGAAGCGCCCGCACCGGATTTCGCCCGCCCAGCGACCGTTCCCACGGTGGATGGCCGGCGATATCAGGGTGGGCCCAAGGGGCGCTAAGCAGTTCACCTGGTCGCGTGGGACTGCCGCCGCTACATGCCGCTCGCGCGATGAGTTCGACCGGATCATGCCTGCTAAGCTCGAACCTAGAACCATGGGAGCGGTCCGGCGTTGTCGCTAGTCGGGGAATGCGAGTAATCTGCGGATTGCGGTGCGATGATGGGCTCGATCTCTTTCGACGCTGCTGACGCTGATCGTGATTCCGGTGATCTTCTGGGAATGCGATCTCCGCTTGAAAACGGATTCCGGGAAGGGCGGCCCGCAGACTGGCGCGCCGGCGCCAGCATGTGGATGATCGCGCGGCCGTGATCTTGGCACCCGACGAGCTCAGCGATTTCGAACGGCCATGTTGGGAGATGCTGGGATGGGCTTATACAACGACTTCATCCTTCCGAGACTTTGCGATCTCGCGATGCGCAACAAGGAGCTTTTGCCCTATCGCGTGCGGGCGATCCGTGCGGCGCAGGGCCGCGTGCTCGAGATCGGCATCGGGTCTGGCCCCAATCTCCCCTTCTACGGGCCAGCCGTGAAGCAAGTGGTGGGGCTCGAACCCCGTCCGAAGCTCCTCGAGATGGCCCGCCACGCTCGACACCCTGGTATTCCCGTCGAATTCGTCGAAGGTTCCGCCGAGGCGATTCCGATTGGGGACCGCAGCATGGATACAGTCGTGACGACCTGGACGATGTGCAGCATCCCGGATGTCGACCGCGCGCTCGCCGAGGCCCGCCGGGTGCTGAAGCCGGGCGGTAAGTTAGGCTTCGTCGAGCACGGCCGCGCGCCCGAACCGCGCGTGCGGTGGTGGCAAGATCGCCTGACGCCCACATGGAGGCGCATCTCAGGCGGTTGTCGTCTCAACCGAGACATTGCTGACGTTCTTCGCAGGAACCGCTTTCATATCGAAGAGATGCACACCGGCTACATGAATGGACTGAAGCCCATGACCTTCATGTATGAGGGCCAGGCGAGTCCTCGTTGATGGCGAGCTCGGGCATAGCAAATCGTTGGTCGCGTGAGCCGAAAAAGGAGCGGAATATGGGACATGGCGCGGCGTCGAAGTGGTCGGGCCGCCGGGTGTACGCAGGCGTGCGGGTCGGCGCGGTCCTGCATCCAGCCATGCTCCTCGCACTCTCGGTTGGCGCCGGCCTTCTGCAGCACTGAGGCCCGCCTTTTCCTTGAACATCAGCATCGAGATCGGCTCCTGCCGGGGCGAATCCTTCCGCCCCCTTGCTCGTTCCGGGCGGTTAGTCTAGCGCGGAGCAGGATTTCGGCAGAGCTGGGGCTTGTCCACGTGTTCCGAAGCGCCTGAGCCGAGCGCTACGTGGCCGGCGAGGGATCTTCCTTCACGCCTCGCGCGACGACTCGCAACGCCCCGTCCGGAAGCGGCCGCTGCAGCTTCAGCGCCTCGTCCGCCGGCGCAGTCATCCAGGTCTCGACCTCCTCAGGCGTCGTCAGGATCACCGGCATCGCCTTCGGGTGGATGGCGCCCACCTCGGCGTTCGGCTCTGTCGTCAGGAACGCGTAGATGTCATTGGTGGTCTCGCCCTCTTTGACCTTCCGGACCGATGTCCAGTTGGTCCAGATGCCGGCGAAGCACGCGAGCGGGCGGGTCTCGTCGAGCGCGAACCAGATGTCGCCGCCTTCGGCCTTGTTGAACTCGCTGAACGAGTTGAACGGCACCACGCATCGGTTCTCCGGGCCGAGCCAGCGCGTCCAGTGCTTGCTCTTCACGTTGCGGATGTTGGTGGTTCCAGAATCCGGCTCCATCCGGAGCAATTCCTTGAAGTCGACGGGCCTGCCCTTGGCCTCCAGCTTGGCGGCGCGCTTCTTGGTCGCCTCCTTGAGCGCGTGCGCCGACGAGGGCATGCCCCAGCGCGCGGTGACGAGCTCTCGGCCCTCGGCGCCGGTCCGGAGGATCGGTGCCGTGTAGTCCGGAAACACGCCCGGCATCGGCGCCAGGTTGCCGACGTACCGGTTGACGACGCGGAACAGCGCACTGATGGCGGCCTGGTTGGTGGTGATCGAGTACAAATTGCAGATGTGGACGGCCCCCCACTTGTCAGGATTGTAGCAGACTTTTGGCCAGATCGCTTGCTATCAGATGTCCGGCCTGTTTGCGCGGACAAAGCCCGCTG
>NZ_JBHTFN010000075.1:428-529 GCF_042666195.1 Bradyrhizobium sp. GCM10028915 | reverse complement strand
ATCGACACGCGCGTTGTCGTAGCTCCTGGCCAGCGACAGGATACCGAGGCAGGTGCGAAAGCCTTGCTCGGGATGCGGCCGGGCCGCGATGACGGCCTGGA
>NZ_JBHTFN010000075.1:0-322 GCF_042666195.1 Bradyrhizobium sp. GCM10028915 | reverse complement strand
TGGAAGACCTCGATGGTCTTGTCGGCGATGCGGACATCGACGAGTTCACGGATCAGCCGATAAGGGGGGAATACCAATGGCCGTCGATCTCGACATGATAGTCGGCGCGACGCGGCAACGCTTCCAGCGCGCAAAGACGTAGGGCTGGTCCGGCAGTTCTCCCAGCTTGGGAAGATCGATCTCGGCGAACAGCTCGGTCCGGCTGGAGCCAAAACCGCGCATCTGGCGGGCGTTGAGTTCGACGACGAGGCCGCGGATGGCCGCATTGAGCTCCGCCAGGGAAAAGAAGCGCTGGTTGCGCAGGCGGGCCAGGATCCAGCGC
>NZ_JBHTFN010000074.1:0-694 GCF_042666195.1 Bradyrhizobium sp. GCM10028915 | reverse complement strand
CCGAGCTCGACCGCCAGGTGCTCGACCTGATCAAGGACCCGCTCACCCACATGGTGCGCAACTCCGCCGACCATGGCCTGGAGACCCCGGCCGAGCGTCTCGCCGGCGGCAAGGGCGAGCAGGGCACCATTCGCCTGTCCGCCTATCACGAGGGCGGCCACATCATCATCTGCATCGCCGACAACGGCCGTGGCCTGAACACCGACAGGATCAAGGCCAAGGCGATCTCCTCAGGTCTGGTCACCGAGGCCGAGCTCGAGAAGATGAGCGAAGCCCAGATCCACAAGTTCATCTTCGCGCCGGGCTTCTCGACCGCGGCCGCCATCACCTCGGTGTCGGGGCGCGGCGTCGGCATGGACGTGGTGCGCACCAATATCGACCAGATCGGCGGCACCATCGACATCAAGTCGGTCGCCGGTGAAGGCTCCTCCGTCACCATCAAGATCCCGCTGACGCTCGCCATCGTCTCCGCGCTGATCGTGGAAGCCGCCGGCGACCGCTTTGCGATCCCGCAGCTCTCCGTGGTCGAGCTGGTGCGGGCCCGCGCCAACTCGGAGCACCGCATCGAGCGCATCAAGGACACCGCGGTTCTCAGGCTGCGCAACAAGCTGCTGCCGCTGATCCATCTCAAGAAGCTGCTCAAGATCGACGACGGCGCCGTCTCCGATCCCGAGAACGGCTTCATCGTGGTGAC
>NZ_JBHTFN010000073.1:0-675 GCF_042666195.1 Bradyrhizobium sp. GCM10028915 | reverse complement strand
ACAATCTCGATCGGCGTTCTGCTCACCAGCGTTCCGCGGACGATGCGCCGATCCTGCATGCCAACATCCGCGGACCGCGCTACTACAATTAGGAGATCATCCCTTGCTCACCCATCCGACCCTCGACCGCCTCAACGCCCTCGGCCTCCACGGCATGGCCAAGGCCTTCGCCGACATCGAAGCCACCGGTGAGGCCGCAAGCCTCGGTCACACCGAATGGCTTGCGCTGCTGCTCGAACGTGAAGCCTCGCTGCGGCACGACAAACGGCTCGCCACTCGCCTGCGCTACGCCAAGCTGCGCCAGCAGGCGTGCGTCGAGGACATCGACTACCGCACCCCGCGCGGTCTCGACCGCCCGCTGTTCGCTAAGCTTGTCGAGGGCCGCTGGATCGACGACCACGTCAATCTCCTGATCTGCGGCCCGGCCGGCGTTGGCAAGAGTTGGCTCGCCTCGGCGCTCGGCCACAAGGCCTGTCGCGACAATCGCTCCGTGCTCTATCAGCGCGTCCCGCGACTGTTCGACGATCTGGCGCTCGCCCGCGGCGACGGCCGCCATCCACGCCTGTTGCGCGGCCTTGGCCGTGTCGATCTGCTGATCCTCGATGATTGGGGACTCGAGCCGCTCGACGCCGGTGCCCGTCACGACCTCCTGGAAATCCTCGAAGATCGCTACGG
>NZ_JBHTFN010000072.1:0-197562 GCF_042666195.1 Bradyrhizobium sp. GCM10028915 | reverse complement strand
GCCGTTGCAGTCGCACCGGTGTTGACGCCCTGGGTCGCGCCCAGGGTGATCGCCGAGGTCGCCGCGTGCGTGCCGCCCGCCGTGCCGTCATACAGCACGTTGCTGAGCGCGGTGGCGCTTGCATAGGAAGTCGTGCCGCGCAGGTCGGACGCCGTCGCGCCCGAGATCGTGGCCGAGACGTTGGACTTGGTGGAGTAACCGACGGTGGTCTGCAGCGCCTGGTTGGCGATCGACTTCGCGCTGTCGATCAGCTTCTGCAGCGAGGTGATGCCGGTGTTGGCAGCCTGCAGCACCTGCACGCCGTTGGCAATGCCGTCGAGCAGATTGTTGATGTCGCTGGCGCGGTTGTCGAGCGACTGGGCGGTGAAGAAGTTGGTCGGGCTGTCCAGAGCCGAGTTGACGCTCTTGCCGGTCGACAGACGGTTCTGCGTGGTGGCGAGAAGATCAGCGGTGGACTGGAGGGAGAGCAGGTTCTGACGAACCGAGGAGGAGAGAACGATACCGGACATTGGGTGTTACCTTTCTGGTAAACGACGCTTACTGTTACGCGTCTGCTTGGATCGAGCATGATCCAGCGACCGGCGGACCGTGGCGCCGAGAATCTAACGAAGCATGAAATGAAACCGGCGCTTTCGCTGAGTCGCGGCATGATTCGGATGGGCAAACGGCTTCTGCCGCTCCGGCGCCGCATAGTTCGGCGTTGAAATGATTGGGTTTTTTCGTCCCCAGACCCGAGATTTACAACTCGTTAACTAGTCTTGATGGAGTATTGCGCCCTGATCCGCCGCAACACACGCTCGGTTACGAAAGCGTTGATGGAGAACAGGCATGGCCCTCAAGGTCGAGCTCAGACCGCACGAACGCATCATCGTCGGTAACTGTGTGATAACCAACACTGAACAGCGCGCCCGCCTTCTGATCGACGGCGACAACGTGCCGATCCTGCGCGAGCGCGACATTCTCACGCCGGAGACCGCCGATACGCCCGCCAAGCTCGTCTATCTGGCGGTCCAGCTCATGTACATCTCGCCGGATCCGCAGAGCCAGCACGGCACCTATTTCAACCTGGTGCGTGACATCGTCACGGCGGTGCCGAGCGCCTGGCCTATCATCGAGGACATCAACAACCACATCATGAGCGGCGACCTCTACCGGGCGCTGAAAGACGCCCGCAAGCTGATCGCCTATGAAGACAAGCTGCGTGAGCAGTTCGAGGCCACCCATCCCAAGGATGAGGTCGAGGAAGACGTCAGCTCGGCCGCCTGAGCGCTTCACGCATTGCAAACAAAAACGCCGCAAACCAGGTTCGGAGCGTTTTTCGTTCAACCGCTTTCAAGCGAAGGTACCGCTTCGCTTGAAGAAACCGCGTCAAAAAAACCTGATGTCACTGCGCCACAAGCGGCGGCGCCTCGACCTCGATCACGCCGCCGCTGCGCCGTCCGCCGAACTCCAGCACGGCCGCGACCAGCGCGTCGATGTCGCTCTCGTCGGTACGGTGATTGACGATAGCGGCGCGGATCGCAAACCTGCCGTCGAGCGTCGTGCTTGAGGGCGCCGCGATACCGGACTCCTGGATGTCGGCAACGATCTCGCGGTTGACCTCGTCGGCAGCGCGGTAACGAAAGCAGACGATGTTGAGATTGACCGGCGCCAGCAATTCCAGCCGCGGCTCGGCGAGAACGCGCGTCTCCAGATATTTCGCCAGCGCACAGCTTCGCGCGATCACCGCACCGAGCCGATTTGTGCCGAACGTCTTCAACGTGAACCACGTCTTCAACGCACGGAAGCCGCGCGACAGATCGGGGCCGAGATCGCAGGGCCAGATTGCGCCGGCCGCAAGCCCCCTCGCCTCGCGACGCAGATAGGCCGCGGGCTGCGTAAAGGCCTGTCGATGCTGCTCGCCGTCGCGCACCAGCAGGAAGCCGGCGTCATAAGGCACCTGTCCCCATTTGTGGAAGTCGAGCGCAATGGAGTCCGCAAGCTCGATGCCGCCGAGCAGCGGCGCAAGCTCGGGCGACAGAATCGCGAGCGCACCGAAGGCGCCGTCGACGTGAAACCAGATTCCTTCCTCGCGACACAACTCCGCGATCGCCTTGAGATCGTCGACCGCGCCGATATCGACGGTACCGGCGGATGCGACGACCAGGAACGGCCTGAAACCGACCTCACGATCGATCGCGATCTGCGCACGTAGCGCGGCAACGTCCATGCGATGATCGGTATCGACGCCGATCTTGCGCAGCGCATCGCTGCCGAGCCCAGCGATGTCCATCGCCCGCGAGACGCAGCCATGGGCGGCCCGCGATGTGTAAGCCGTGAGCAGCGCACCGTCATTGCCGATGCCGTACTGCCGCGCCAGCGTGCCGAGCGCGCTGGTGCGCGCCACCAGCACCGCCATCAGATTGGCCATCGACGTGCCGGTGACGAAGATGCCGCTCGCGCTTTCCGGGAAGGCGAACAGGCGTCGCATCCAGTCGACGACCTGGCGCTCCACCTCGATCGGCATGTGGTCGCGGCCGCCGAGATTGGCGTTGAGGCCCGCCGCGAGCATTTCCGCGACCATGCCGACCGCGGTACCGCCGCCATGCACCCAGCCCATGAAACCGGGATGGACGTTGCCGGTCGCATAGGGCGCGACATGTTCGGAGAAGTCGCGATAGACGTCGGCGAGGTCGTTCGCCTCGCGCGGCACATCGGCGTTGAACGCCGCACGAACGCCGTCGGGGATCGGCTGCCACACCGGACGCGCGCGAACGTTGGCGATGCCGTCGATCGTCTCGTCAAGCATGCGATGGGCGAGCGCGCGGAAATCGCTCCAGTCCTGCGGATCGAGCGAAGTGTGCGTGACGGAGCTTTGCGTGTTGCGGATGATCTCGTTCATGCTGCACTCTCCTCACCCGCTCTTGCATGCCGCGACAGCATCGCCGTGAATGCCACAAAGATCTTGCGCATCTGCGGCGGCTTGTACGGAAATACGGCCGGCGGATCCATGTTGTGCACAACGGCGGTATTGTCGGCTTCGAAGACCAGCAGCTCGCGGTTCTGGTTCTCGGCGCAATCGACGATGAAGTAATCGAGGCCGACGCGCCTGCTCATCTCGTCGAGCGCGATTTTGTGGCGCGCGGCGAAAGCATGGTCGAAGTCGAGCATGAAGACGGCTTCCTCGGCCCGCTTCTCCTCGCTGAACGCCATGAAGGCGTTGAGATACCAGATGTCCCAGCGATCGGCGATTGCCATGTGGCACGCATAGGCTTTGCCGTCGACCATCGCGAGACGATATTTGCGGTAGAGCCCGTCCGGACTCGCATAGTCGACGAAACGTGCGACGAAGAAGTCCTGCTCTTGTCGCTCGGCGAGATAGGCCGCGAGCGCTCCAGCATCGTCGAGTTTCGCGAGACCGACGCCGGCATGCGTACCGCGCGGCCGCACGATCATTGGAAAGCGCAGTTCGCCCGTGATCTCCTCGCAAACGATCCTGCCTCGCGAAAGCTCCGACAATTGCGCACGCGTCGTGGGGGCGGTCACGGGAATGTCGAGGCCGGGCACGCCCGTCAGCAGACGATACAGCTTGTCGCGATCGAGATTGCCAATGAGATCCGGACGATTGAGCAGCGGCTTCGGCCAGTGCGGCGCGGCCTTCTCGATCAGCGCGAGTGCCTCCCGGCACTCCTCGGAATCGGATGCGATCACGATGGCGACGTCGTGCTCGGGCAGAGTCTCCGGCAGGCCGATGCCCTTGACAACGTAGAGCGTCAACAGCTCGATGTCGGAATCTTCAAGCAGGAAGTCGATCGGCGTGTTGCCGCCCATGTCGATATCGGCGGCGAGCGCGAGCACGCGCAGGCGGGGTTTTGGAGCCGCGCAAGGCGTACGAAACAATTGGTGGAAGGAGAGCACCTCGGTCTGGATCACCAGCCCGACCTCCTTCTCGCCGAGAAGCTGGGCAATCAGCGAGAGATCGAGGCCTTCGCCGGCCTCCGCCGTTCCCTCCTCGATCCGCGCCAGCAGCCGCTCGCGCAACGGATGCAGGTCGCCGCCCTCGAAGGCGCGGCGCGTCAACTGCGCAAAGCCGATGCGGTCGGCATGGGTCGGCGCGGTCACGCCGCCCGGCGCGGAAACTGGATGTTGCATCTCACACCTCGAACGCGGACTTTGCCGGCACGGCCGCAACCGCGCCACGGTCAAGCAGCAGCTCGATCTTCACCAGCACATGGGCGATGCGATCAAGAACGTGCTGCACATTGCGTTGCGCCTGCATTGTATCCGGCGACCATGCCTCGGTCACCAATCGTGCGCCGACGCAGAGGCGCAACACGGCCTGCGGCGCACCGTCCTGCCGCTCCAGTCGGACCGGCTGGCCGATGAGACAGCGCTGGGCGGCCACTTGCCGGTCTGCCGCGCTGCCGCTGATCTCCTCGGCCATGTCGCACGCCAGCGCCCGATGCACGGCGCTGGTCTCGGCGAGCGAGACCGGCTTGCCGCCGCGCAGCAGCGTGAACGGAAAGATCGTGGTTTGCGCGAACTCCTCGTCGTCCGCGCCGGACTTCTCGATCGCGGTGGGAACGGCACGAAGCGACGGCGACAACGCGATCTTGCTGTCGATGCCGGCTGCAAGCTCGGCCAGCATCCTGGCGCGGAAAGCCCCGGGCACGGCGTAGTAGCTGCCGATCTCGGCCAGCGCGGCCTCCCAGCGCAGCCATTGACCGAAATTCGGCCGGCGCTCGAACCGCGAGCGCAGCATCGTCCACGCCACCGGCCAGTCGCAGCGGCCGGCATAATCGAAGATGCCAGGCGCGATCCCGCCCATCCGGTCGATCGACCGCGACAGGCCTTTCGGCAGCAGCAGCGCACCGCTGAAGGCCGGTCCGCCGAAAAATTTCGAGCCGGTGATCAGCACCATGTAACCACGGTCGAGATAGGCGCGCAGCCGCCGGCGACCGAGCCGCGCCTGACAGGCATCGACGACAATTTGAACCTTGCGCGGCCAGCGCCGCGCGATCTCGTCGAGACACGCCTCGCTTGGGGCACGCCAACCGAGTTTTGACGAATCCATGATCTGCAACAAAACGCGCCGGCCTTGCGCGAGGCTGGTCTCGACCGCATGCAGCACCGCGGCATCGGCATCGGTGCGCATCGCAATGCCGGCCGCCATGTCGATCAGCGGCACCGCGATGCTGTCGCCGGCCAGCCCCGTCACCGCGCCGTCCTTGCGCACGGCCATGCCGCCTGCCGTCATCGTGCTGAAATGGTGGCCGCGTGCGGTATGCGGCGTCCCGCTTCCGGTCTGGTCGGCGCCGACCACGATCGTCACCGGCGCCGCGCCGAGCACCGCGCGCGCCACGAACAGGGCGTGAAGCTGGGAGTCCGTGCCGGACGGCGAGAACACGACGTCGATCCGCGACGAGAGCGCAAGATGGCCGCGCAGCTCCTCGCGCATGTCCTCGCAGCGGGCGTCGAAGGCGATTTCGACCTCGTCGAACAGGCACTTGTGCATCAGCTCTTCGCGCGCCAGCGCGGCGCGGTCGTAGGCCATCTGCGAGATCGTCGATGCGGTCGCGGAGGCGAAATTCCAGAGCTCCGGCTCCGGCGAAGCCGCGCAGCCGTAGGCGTTGACACGGTCGTTCGGATCGAGCGCCAGCCGCGGATCTCCGCCGGAGGCGAGCAGCGTATCCAGTGGTGTGAAGAGATCGCGCAGGCGATAGCGCGAGCCGCCGTCGGACGCGCGCTCGCTGGCTGACAGACGGGATGCGCCGGCGCTCATCCCGAAAGGCTCACGCCGCATCGGCCGCCGCCGCGGGCGCCGGTGCGAATTGCGAGGTGATGTCGCCGTGGAACACCGACGGTCCGACGTGATCGAGCGAGCTCTCGATGTCGGCCCAGATCTCACCGCCGATATCAGTCCAGCGCTTGCAGAAGGCGAAGTCCTCGGACAGATAGGTGCCGGTCGCCGCATCGATCATGCATTCGAACAAGGCAAACCGGTTGTGGCTCGCCGCCAGCGTATCGTGCGAATGCTCGTGGAAGAATTGCAGGGCCGCGTAGTCCGGATGGCGGCACATCGCCTCCAGCACGGAGCGCCGGATCATCAGGAAGCCGGTGCCGGCGTAGCGCACGCGGGTGAAGCCGTTCACTACCACGATGCGGTCGGGGTCCTCAATCTCGAGCACGTAGTCGAGCGATGCGGCCGGCACGTCGGCGCGGCCGGACTGGATCGCCCGCGCGGCCTTGTCCCAGTTGATCCGCTTGATTGGATAACAGCCGGCGACGACGTCCGCGCCGCACTCGATCAGCCGGAACACCTGCTCCGGCTTGAAGCCGATGTCGGCATCGATGAAGAGGAAGTGCGTCGCTTCGGGATCGTCCAGGAACATCGCGGCCAGATTGGCCCGCGCGCGCGTGATCAGCGCATCGCCGTCGCGCAGCAGCACCTTGAGCTCGAGATTGGCCATGCCGTGCACGGCGCGCTGGAGCGCGAAGATCGAGCTCGCATAGATGCTCGTCACCTGCCCGCCGAAACATGGCGTGGCCACCACCAGTTTCATCTTCTCCGACATCGTCAGCTCCGCCCCGCTGCAATCCTCACCAAGAGGTAAAGAGGCATGGTTAACGGCGCCTTAACGCCCGCTTACAGGAACTTGACGAGCGAGAGCTGCGCGAGGTTCGAGGTCACCTGGTAGGACGCCTGGAGCGCATTCTGGAGCGACAGGATCTCGCTCGCGACCTGGTCCGGCGAGGCTGATTCCGCCTGGTCGATGATGGTCTGGAGCTGCGCCTTGGCCTGGGTCTGGCGCGTGCCTGCGTCCTTCATGGTGTTCTGGGCCATCGCGATGTCGGTCTGGATGTCCTCGATGCGCTGCTGGCCTGGCTGCTTCGTCAGGGCCTGTGTCACCCGCAGACTCAGCGCGGCGACCTGCCCGCCCGAATACTGCCCGGTCGGTGAGGTCGAGAACGTCCCGAACACGGCGACCGCCTGCAGCCCCTTGCGGATCGCGTCCTCGTTCGCCTGCGCGCCATACTGCACCGTGACGGAATCGTCGACCCGGGCCATCGCGGTGGAGCGCGGCGAGCCGGGGCCGTCATTGCCCAGGTACCATTGCACGGTGGTGGCCGAGCCGTTCACCAGCGTCGTCGCCGAGCCGAGGGGCGACGAGCCGACGCGCAGCGGAGCCTTTGCCGCCGTGACCGGGGAGGTCGTGAAGCCGAGCGCCGCGAACGCCGTGCTGTTCGAGCTCGTGATGTTGAGGCTCCCGGGATCGTCCGTGTTGATCGTGATCACGCCGCCATGGATCGTCGAGGGCTTCGTGGTGCCGGTGATCTGATCGATTTTGCCAAGCAGAGTTGTGATGTTGTCGGTGATGTTGATCTGGTTTGGGCCGCTGGCGCCCGAGGCGACAAAAGTCAGCGTCTGACCGTTCACCGTGATCGTATCGGGATCAACGGCAGGCGGACCCGCCGACCCCGCCTGGAACGCCGCTGAGAGGACTTCCGGGCCGCCCGTGGTCGCAATGCCGCTCAGCACAGTTGAACCGGTGATCTGAGGCGTCGACGCCACGCTGCCGCGCGTCACGCTGCTGAGACCGAGCGACGTGGCCGCCGCGCCGCCGGTGACCGCCACATCCGTGCCGGTGCCGGTCGCGATCTGGATATTGCCGCTGGCGCTCAGAGTTACGTTGGCGGCGGGGATGCCGGCGGCCGTCGCGATCGCATTCAAGATATCAGACACCTTCGCGGCGCTGCCCGAAGCCAATCCGATAGTGGTATTGCCGCTGGCCGTCGTGGTGACGGTAATGACGGTAGGGTCGAAGGTGATCGTGTGGGCGCCGCTCGCGCCGGTGATGGTCAGGGTGGTACCGGTCGGAGCGTTGGCGAGCGCGTTGAGAATGGTCCCGTTGAGATGGGGTGTCGCCGACGAATCGAGCGACGTGGTCGTAGACGCAATCGCCAATGCGCTGTCCTGCAACGCGACCGAGCCCGTCCCGGTCGTGGAGGTATAGGAGCGCAGATTGCCGGTGGCCGCCACATTGGCAGTGGCGGATCCCGCCGTATTGAAGAAATTGTCCCCGGCGGTGACAGCGGACGCCGCCACCAGCGAGGTGCCGGCGAGCTTCTTGATCGCGGTGTTCAGCGCGGTGTTGAGGTTCGTCGCCGTGATGTTCGGGTCCGGAGGAACGACCGGAACGACATTGGGGTTACCGGGATCGATCGCAAAGCTGCCGACAGGTGTCGGCGTCGCGGTGGACGCCGTCAGGTCGATCTGCTCGCTCGAGCCATCGGGCAGCGTGAACTGCACGCTGAGCTTGTCGCCATTTTTCGGATTGACGCCGTTGAGGTCGACCGAGAACGACACCGGCGAGCCGCTCGGGCCGGTGACCGTCGCGCCGGTCAGCGTCGAGGAGACCGCGGCGATCTTCAGGCCGAATGGCGATGCCGCGAAGTCCTCGGACACCTTCACCGAGCTCGGCGTCGGCTGTGGCGTCGTCAGCACCAGCCGGCCCATGCCGTTGGCGCCGAGGTCGGCGGCCTGACGCTCCGCCATGACGGTCTTGAAGCCCGCCTGCGTCGTGGTGCCGTTGATGATGTCGCCGGCATTCGCGACCGACGGCGTGTTGAAGGCGGTTCCGGAGAACAGATAGCGGTTGCCAGACTGCGTGTTGAGAACGCCGACCATCGAGCCGAATTGCGCAGCCGCAGTGTTCTGCGCAACCGTCTGGCCGTTGACGTTGAGATCCTGCGCGGTGTTGGCCGAGCCCGTCTGCACCGTGTTGCGGATCGTGGTCAGCGACTGCAACGCGGTATTGGCGAGGTTGATGCTGACGTTGACGTTGGTCATCGTGTCGGTATAGGCGGCAATGTTGGAGAGCTGCGCGCGCCCGGCGATCGCAAAGCCCTCGTTGGTGCCCATCCCGGAATAGTTCTGCGACAGCTTGCCGGTCGAGAGCTGCGTCGACAGGTCGGTGAGCTGCTGGTTGATGTTGCGGATCTGCGAGCCGAGAACCGACGAGGAGTAGTTGATGCTGCTGATCGACATGTTTCAGAGCCCTGTTACTTGTTACACTTGAGCCTGGAGCAACGTATTCATCATGCTCTGCACCACCGACATGACATGGGCGTTGGCGGCATAGGCATTCTGGAGCTGGATCAGGTTCGACATCTCCGAGTCCAGGTTGACGCTGGCGGTCGAGTTGAACTTGGCCTGCAGAGTCGAGACCACGACGCTCTGGCCCTGCTGGAGCTGGGTGGCCTGGGTGGCGGCATTGCCCTGAACGCTCAGGAACTGCTGGAGGTAGTTCGAGACGCTGCCGGTGAAGGGCTGGCTCGCCGAGCCCAGACCGGATTGCGGCGAATAGGAGAACACCGCCGAGGTGAGCTGCGAATAGAGATAGTCCGAGCGCGTGGTGTCGCCGGTGGGCGTCACCGGCGAGGTGTTGTAGACCGACAGCCTGGTCGGGTCGGTGGTGAGCTGCGTGTTCACGGCGATGCGTCCGGCAAGGCCGGTCATCTGCGAGCCCGATGCCGTGATCGCACCGGTGTAGAGCGCCTGCCCGCCATCGGTGAACAGCGGCAGTTGCGGATTGCCCGAGGTCAGCGACGAGATCGTCTTGGTGATCGAGGCCGAATTGACCTTGGCGAGGCCGCTGTTGTCGTCGGTAACCCGCAATGTGGTCGCCGTTGCCGGCGACGGGGCGGCGGCGAACGACAGATGCGAGTTGGAAAGCGCGGTGTTGAGCGCCGAGGCGATCGCGCCCATGCCGCCGGAAAAGTTCACCCCGATCTGCATCGGATTGGCGTTGGTGGGGTTCTGGAGCGGCAGCGCCGCCGGATCGGTCACGTTGACCAGCGTGACCTGCCGCTTGGTGTTGGTGGTCGTGTCGGTGTAGGTGAAGTTGACGCTGTTGCCCGGCGCCGCCCCGGCAAGGTCGAGATCGAAGCCGGCCGGCGGGCCGGTGACCGTGCTGCCGGCCGTGGTCTTGTCCGACAACGCGCTCGACATCGTCGCGGCGAACTGGTCGATCTGGTTCTGCGCCTGCACCAGCGTCTGGTCGCGCAGCTTCAGATCGGCCGCGATCTGGCCCGAAGACACCACGTTGTTGGCGATGACGTCGACCGAGGATCCGTTCGGGAGCTTGATGTTGAACGCGCCGACGCCGGATTTGGCCGGATCGATGTTGTAGAGCGAAGTCGCCGACAGCGCGCCGGCGGACGCAAAGGTGAATTGCGACGCCAGCCCGGCGCCGACCAGCTGGATGCCGGTGGTCGTGTAGATGTTGGCCTGATTGGACCCGTCGGTGGTGACGTGGACGTCGACATATTTCGACAGCGTGTTGATGGCCTGGTCGCGCTGGTCCATCAGTGTCGCAGCAGAGGGGTCGTGTTCCGACAGGCCCTGGAGCCGGGAGTTGATGTCGGCGACCTGCTGCATCGCCGCGTTGGCAGCTAGCGCCGAGGTGCTGAGATCCTGCTCGACGTTGGAGCGCAGCGACTGGATGCCCTTGGTGGTGAGGTTGAGCTGCTGCGCCAGCGTCTGCGCGGCGCCGAGCGCAACCGTTTGCGCCGACGACGAGCCCGCGTTGGTCGACAGCGCCTGCAGCGCCGTGGTGAAACTGTTCAGCGCAGTTTCGAGCGTACCGCTGTTGCCGGGCGTGCCATAGACATTCTGAAGCTGCTTCAGGATGTTGGCCATCTGGTCGGCGTAGCCGCTGCCGCCGATCTCGGTGCGCAGCTGTTTCTGCACATAGGTGTCGAGCTCGCGGCTGACGCCGGTCGTCGTCACCGTCGAGCCGAAGTCGCCGGTGGTGACCTCGATCTGGTTCGGCGTCTGGACGACGTAACCCGGCGTCTGCGAGTTGGCGACGTTCGACGAAACGATCGAGAGCGCAGCCTGATTGGCACGCAGACCGCTCATCGCACTGGCCAGGGCTGAACTCAAACCCATGTTGACTTGCCGCCTTTGGTTACGTCACGCCCCAATCAGCGCAACACGTTCAAAAGATCCTGAACCATCGTATTCGCCGTCGTGATCACCTTGGTGTTGGCCGAATAGGCCTGTTGGGTCACGATCAGCTTGGTGAATTCGTCGGCGATGTCGGTGTTCGAGCCTTCCAGCGACGAGCCGCTGATCGAACCGGAAGCACCGTCGATGGCAGGGCCCGACTGTTCGGTCGCGGCGTAGGCGCCGCCGTCCTGCGCCTTCAGGTAATTGGTGCCGTTGAAATGCGACAACGAGACCTGTGCGAGGTCGAGGTTCTGACCGTTGGAGAAGGTCCCGACCACGAGGCCGTTATTGTTGACGGCGACCGATCGAAGCTGACCGGCGGCGTAGCCGTTCTGGGTGATGGTGTTGATGGTGACCGCGCCGCTGGTGCTGGCATATTGCGTCAGCCCGCCCGAGGAGATGTTGAAGGAGACCGAGCCCAGCGACTGGCCGCTGACGCTGACATTGTTGATGGTGATACCCGAGCCGCTCGGCGAGGTCAGCGAGCCGTCGGCGGCAAAGGTGAAGGCCTGGCCGGTATTGACCCAGCCCACCGTCGTGCCGGTCGCATTCGGGTCAGTCTGGTAAAACATGTTCCAGGTATCGGCATGGCCCGCGCCAAGCGAGGCACTGTCGGTCTTGGCCCAACGCAATTGCAGGTTCACCGGCGTGCCGGCTGCGTTGTAGGCGGTCACCGCGCCACCGCTGATCGATTCCTTGGTGAAGGTGGCGATGTCATTGCCGATCACGCCGCCGGTGCCGGCAACGCCACCACCGTCACGATTCTTGGTGATGGTCGAGGTGAACCCAAGCGCGGCGAAGGCGGCGCTGTTGGAGCTCGCCACCGAAAGGTTGGAAGCTGTGCCGGTGTTCAACGTGATCACGCCGCCACTGCTGACCGACGACCCCGTTGCACCGGAGAGAGCGTCGATCTTGCCGAGCAGCATCGTGATGTTGTCGGTGACGTTGATTTGGTTCGGGCCTGACGCGCCGGCGGCCACGAAGGTCAGCGGCTGACCATTGACCGTGATGACGTCGCCGGCGGAGAAGCCCGATGTGATCACCTCGGCGCCGCCGGCCGCCGCTGCGCCGCTCAGCACCGTGGCGCCCGAGATCGCGGGCGAGGACAGCACGTTGCCGCCGCGCGTCACGCTGCTGATGCCGAGCGCCGTGGCCGCCTGGCCGCTACCAACCGGTACGTCGGTGCTCGTGCCGCTGGAGATCACGATGTTGCCGCTGGCGCTGAGCGATGCGGTAACGCCGGCGCCGCCGGCGGTCTGGATCGCGCTCAGGATGCTGGCCACGGTGGCCGTCGTGCCCGCGCCGAGACCGATCGTGGTGTTGCTGCCGACCGTCGTGACGGTGGTGCCGCCGTTGAACGTGACCGTGTTGCCGTTGATGTTGAGCACCTGGCCGCTCAGCGCGGTGAGGGTGGTGGAGGCGAGATGCGTACCCAGGGCGTTGTCGAGCGAAGTGGTGGTCGATGCGACCGCCGCAGAGTTGTTCTGGAGCGCCGTTGTGCCGGTCGCCGTGGTCGACGAGTACGGCGAGCGGACATTGCCGGTCGCGGCAGCGCCGGATGTCGTGGCGTTTGCATAGGGCGGAGGCGGCGTGCCGACCGGCAGCGGGTTGGCGGCGAAGTCCGACGGGTTCAGTCCGCCGGCGGCCAGCAGCGTCTTGGTTGCCGCCGTCGTGCTTGCCACGGTGTTCGGCTGGGTCGGCAAGTTCGCCGCGTATTGGATCGAGGTCGTCGCCTGCGCCGGGATAAAGTTGTTCTGGAATTTCAGGACCGTCGCAACGTTGCCTTGCGGGTTGCCGGTCTTCGGGTCGACTGTGACACCCATCAAATAGTAGCCGGCGCCGTTGACCAGATTGCCGTTGGCATTGAGCTGGAAGTCGCCGCGCCGCGTGTAATAGGTGACGCCGCTGAACACCGGCGCATTGTCGACGACGCCCGTCGCCTTCTGGATCGAGAAGAAGCCGTCACCGGTGATCGCCATGTTGGTGGCGACGCTGGAGCCCGAGATTGTGCCCTGCGTGGTGATGGTGGCCTTGGCGTTGGCGGTCACGCCGCCCGCGACCTGCTTGCTCGGGACCGAGGAGTCGGGAATGAGATCGACGAAGCTGGTGCCGATGCCCTTGTAAGCGGTGGTGGATGAGTTCGCGATGTTGCCGGAAATGTTCTGCAGCGCGTAGGACTGCGCCTGCAGGCCACCCACCGAGGTGTTCATTGCATCGAAGATACCCATAACTTTGTCTCCAGATCCGATCTCGGCGGCCGGTCGACCATGGCCGCAGTCGGAGGAGACTGTCGCAAGGGCTATGCCAATGCTGGTTTTCTCATGAAATCAATGACTTAACGAAAAAGCCCCGGCCTGATGACCGGGGCACAATTGCCGGGACCGGCAACAATTGCCGGGACAAAAGCTAGGTTGCGGATGCAGCCGCGGGGTGGAAGACCAGCCCGAAACCGTCGATGCAGTAGCGCAATCCGGTCGGCTTCGGACCGTCGTCGAAGACGTGGCCGAGATGGCCGCCGCAGCGCCGGCAATGCACCTCGGTGCGGAGCATGCCAAAGGTGCGATCCTCGGTCTTGCCGACATTGCCCTCGATCGGCTGGTAGAAGCTCGGCCAGCCCGTGCCGCTCTCGAATTTGGTGTCCGAGGCGAACAGCGGCAGGTCGCAGCCGGCGCAGGCGAAGACGCCCTTGCGGTGCTCCTTGAGCAGCGGGCTGGAGCCCGGCCGCTCGGTACCCTCCTTGCGAAGGATCTCATATTGCTGCGGCGTGAGCTGGGCACGCCATTCGGCGTCGGTCTTCTCGATCTCGAATTTTTGCGCGGCTTTCTCTCCAGCCTCAGCCGGCGATGCTCTGAGCCAGCGAAAGGCCGCAAGGCCGAACAGGCCGGCGACAGTCGTCAACAGGATGCGGCGGTCAAACATCTCATTCTCCATGCGGGAGCGTCTACGCCCTGAGATACGGGCTCTAACCGTCGACGTTACACTTCCGGGCGGAGTTTTTCTCACCTTATCGCGAGGCGCTGTCGTCCTGCGGGACTGGTTCCACGGCTTCCGCCACAGGCTTCGGCGGTAGGGCCGGCCGGGGCCGAACCCCGGGCGGCGGACGGCGCGGACCGGTCCCGGCGGCCCGGTTGGCTTCGGCCAGCCGCGCCTCGCGTTCCCGGTCCTTGACCCTGGCACGCTCGCGATAGCGGGCAAGCGAGCCTGCGGCGGCGGAACTTGCCCTGCCCCAGATTCCGACCAGTTGCCCGGCAACCCGCCCCGTCGTTCCCCCCGCCCAGACCAGCTCGAACGGCGAGAACAGCTTCCAGCGCTCGTCGCCCCACAGGATGCTGCGGGCGATCATCTGCCCGGCCATGGCCGAGGTGTTCATGCCCTGGCGGCCGAAGCCGCTTGCGACCCACAGGCCTTTGCGCAACTGGCCGATCTGCGGCATCCCGTGCACGGTCTGGCCGGTGGCGCCGCCGAACATGTCGGTGATCTCGACATTGCCGAATTGAGGAAAGATCGACCGGATCCGCCGCCTGACGCTGCCTGCAAAGCGCTGCGGCCGTGCGGCCCAAGTGGTCTCCGGACTTTCCCACATCAGCCGGTCGCCATCGACGATCCGGAAATGGTCGACGCCGTCGGAATCCATCACCGATCCCTTGAAGCCGATGATCTCGTGCACGCGCTCGCCGAGCGGCGCGGTGATGCCGGCATAGCGCCAGACCGGCAGCAGCGTGTCCGACAGGCGCCGCAACGGCGCGCCGAGATGGATGTTGCCGGCGAGCACGATATGGGTGGCGCGCAGCCGCGCCGAGGGCGTGACGATGCGCTTGCGGATGCCGGAATGATCGATGCTGACGACCGGCGTGTCCTCGAAGATGCGGGCGCCTGCGCGCCGCGCCAGCGCCGCGAGGCCGTGCACATATTTGCGCCCGTCGACCTGGAACGCCTTCGGATAATACACGCCGTGGAAGTAGCGATCGGTCTTGAGTGCCGCGCGGACGCGATCGACCTGCCAGCCCTCGGCCTCGGTGTCGAAATCCTCGTTCAGCATCTGCAAGCGGCTGATCAGCCGGTCGCCGGCATCGACGTTGGAGACCTCGAGCACGCCGTCGGTCGGGCCGATCCCGGGCATGTTCTCTTCGGTGGCGTTGGCCCGGACGAACTCGGCGCCCTCTTTCGACAGTGTCCACAATTCCCGCGCATCCTCGAAGCCGATGCGCTCGATCAGCTCGGCGAGCGGCAGCGCGAAGCCCGGCATCACGGTGCCGAGTTGATTGCCGGAAGCGTTCCAGCCGATGTGGCGGCCCTCGAGCACCGCGACGCTGGCCCCCAGCCGGGCCGCCTCGAGCGCAATGGAGAGCCCTGCAAGCCCCGCCCCGATCACGCAGATATCGGCGTCGAGATCAAACGACAGTCGCGCGCGTTCACGAAAGCCGGCTTCTTCCTGGGACACGCTTGTGAAAGTCTCGCTCATGCCGTTTCTTAGAGCATGATCCGGAAAAGTGTGCAGCGGTTTTCCGAAAAGATCATGCTCAAAACAAAAATTTAAAGCGCGATGGGGATTGTCCTAATCTCATCGCGCTTTAGAGGACTGTGCAGGCCCTTGTCACCTTGCCCTCAACCGGCACCTGTAGATTATTCTGGAACGCGTAACGATTCGAGAGTGCCATGCGCCGTTTGATGCTGCTGCGTCACGCCAAGACCGAGACTGACGCGCCGAGCGGCCGTGACCAGGACCGCCGGCTCGACGACCGCGGCCACAAGGATGCCGCCGAGATCGGCGACTGGATGGCCTCCCATCCCCCCTTTCCCGAGGCCGTACTGGTATCGCATGCCGTCCGGGCGCGGCAGACCTGGGACATTGCCTGGGAGACCATGAAGGACCGCGTCGCCGCGCCGCAGGTCGAGGTCCTGCCGGAACTCTACGCCGCCGATCCCGCCCAGATCCTGGAATCCATTCGCACTGCAACCATTCCGGCTGATCCGAGGCAATTGCTGCTGGTCGGCCACAATCCGGGCATGCACGAGATCGCCCTGATGCTGACGGGCGGCGGCGATCCGGCCGCCGCCAAGGCGCTCGCCGACAACCTGCCCACGTCGGGGCTTGCGATCTTCGATTTTGACGTCAAGGATTGGGGTGACGTGGCTTACCGCCGCGGCAGCCTGGTGCTGTTCGTCAGTCCAAGGCTGCTTCGAAGCTAAGGCTACTTCGAAGTTAAGGTTGCTTCGAAGCTAAGGCTGTTTCGATCGGGTTGATCGCGCGACGTGCCGGCAAGACGTCCTGACTGGAAGATTTGGAGGCGCAGATGTTCAAGTCCATCCTCGTGCCCATCGACCTCGCCGACACCGACCTGGCCAAGCCGGCGATCGCGACCGCCGCAACGCTGTCGCAGACCTGGAGCGGCGTGGTGCGCCTGCTCAACGTGCTGCCGATGACGCCGGTGATGCTGGCCGAATACGTGCCGGCCGATTTCGACGAGCAGCAGCGCCAGACCTCGGAAGAAGCCCTCGCCATCGTCGCACGCGAGTCCGGCATCGAGCCTTCCCGCATCTCCAGCGTGGTGCGCCAGGGCGGCATCTATCACGAGATCCTGGAGGAAGCCGTTCACATGAAGGCCGAGCTGATCGTGATGACCTCGCACCGGCCGGCGATGCGCACCTACTTTCTCGGCTCCAATGCCGGGCACGTCGTGCGCTACGCAAAATGCTCCGTGCTGGTGGTCAGGCACTGAGCTCGGAGCAATGTCGTGAAGCAATGGTGGCGGAGATGGACGTACGGGATCCCGCTCGCGATCGGCGATGCTTTATGGGAGGTGCTGGTCGTGCAACTGGCCGCACTGCTGGACAGGCTGACGGTGCGGAAGGTGATCGCCTTCATCCCCGTCGTGATCCTCGTACTGGCTTACTACCACAGGATCCCAATCCCGCCGGAATTGATGCTGGTCGGCGACTTCCTCGCCTATATCGACATCTTCGCGGTGCTGATCCTGCTCGGCGCGCTTAGCCGCGTCACGACGATGCTGTTCGTCCTTAAACAGGCCGCCGCACGTATCGCCAAGTTCGCGGGCAACGTCGCTGCACATTTGCCGCGTCGGGATGTCCGGCATCGGCGCCAACGCGGCGCAGCGACACGACCTCACCGCAAGCCCGAGCGCTCCGAAGACGATCGAGCTCTCGGCGGTGTTTGGGACCAGGCCGCCTTCGCCTGAGCCATATACAAGCTCGTAGCCCGGGTCAGCGAAGCGATACCCGGGACAGCTCGTATCACGATTCCCGGATATCGCTTCGCTCAGCCGGGCTACAAGCCTTGCATCGCCCGTCGGGCAAAACACCCAAGCTGTCGGTCAACGCGCGCCGCGAAAAATATTCCACTTACCGAAATTCGGAAACGGCGTATGTGTCGCGGCAACCCGGCCCAAGGAAGAGGGGCGTATCGCGATCGTCACGAACGCGGGCCGGACAGCGGCGGACGCTGGGCCACACCGGCGCGAATGGTTTCGCAGGGCGGGCAACCGTGAGCGAAGGCGTCGCGCACACGACCGGTGCTGACAGCGTACGGCAAAACCGTGTCGTCCTGACGCCCGGAGTCTGTGCGTCAAGTCTTGTGGTGATGTGGCGGCCCGACCGGGTTCGCGCATCAGCCATCCTTGAGGCGACGGGGGCAATAGTGCATCGCTCCCCGGGGAGAGCACGGCATAAGCCGTAAAACCGCTGCGCAGGGAAGGCCGGACGTTTTGGCTTCACCTGTATGCCGCTGTGCAGATTTTTTACTGCAACTTCGCACAGTGGACCGCCCGGCGCCCGGTCTTCCCTGCGCCCCTCTTTCATTTGAGGGTGAGGCATCGAGGCAAAGCTCGGGCGAACAAGCCGCGAGAGGGCGAAGGTGTGTCTGCAATGAAAGCGCGAGCTAAAGGAGCGACAGTGCTATCCACAAACGCCGTCATTGCGAGCGCAGCGAAGCAATCCAGGGTCTTTCCGCGGTGGGATTTCTGGATTGCTTCGCTGCGCTCGCAGTGACGATGTTGAAGCAGGCGTGCCCGAAACGCCAGTCTCGTGCCCCCGGACGCAGCGCAGCAGCCTCAGAACGCTGCTGCGCGTCCCGGGACAAGGGCGAAAGCGTCCTACAGATACCGCGTCAGCTCTGCTTTAGCCTGACCGTAGACCGCGTCCTCGATCTGGCTGCGCGTGATGCCGATGTCGCGCAAGGCGCGGTCATCGAGGTCGTTCAGCGTCTTGACGGCGGAGCGGCGCTCTAGACTGTCGAACAGCGCATAGGCGCCGTTGGCCAGCTTGCGGAAAAATCCGTTTGACGAGGATGAGCGTAAACTCCGCCCGGCGGTCTGCGAGATCGTGGTCATTGTCCTTCTCCGGCCTGTTGTCCACGCGGCGAAGCGGATGCCGTTGGCGCAAGCGCCTGAGCGCATGCACCTCATTTGCCGTTGGATTGCTCTCGCTCTCCTCGGCTCAATCGTGAAGCTTGATGGAACTTAAATGCTCCAGTACACTACTCGGAGCAAGTGAAACATTGCTCTCGGTGCAATAATGTCCAAGTTCGAGTACGTGAAGCTTGCCGATGCCATTGCCTCGGATATCTCTAACGGCACGTTAAGGCCCGGCGACCGGCTGCCGCCGCAGCGCAATTT
Source organism: Bradyrhizobium sp. GCM10028915 (assembly GCF_042666195.1). Taxonomy (NCBI): domain Bacteria; kingdom Pseudomonadati; phylum Pseudomonadota; class Alphaproteobacteria; order Hyphomicrobiales; family Nitrobacteraceae; genus Bradyrhizobium; species Bradyrhizobium sp. GCM10028915. The sequence goes on along the minus strand of NZ_JBHTFN010000072.1, from coordinate 178,938 downwards.
TGCCTATGACCGCGGCATCGCGGTCTCGACCGCGAGCCGGGTTTATACGGAGTTGCTCCGCCGCGGCCTCGTCGTCGGCGAAGTCGGCCGTGGCACCTTCATCTCCGGCGACATCAGGCGCGAGGTCGAGGCGCTGAGCGAGCCGCGCGACGCGCGGATCGATTTCGAGGTCAATTACCCGCTGCTGCCGCAGCAATGGGCAATGATCGCCAAAAGCCTTGCGGGCCTCGAGCGTGTCGACGCGCTCGAATCCGCATTGCGCGTCTCCACCAGCACCGGGACCAAGAGCGCGCGCAATGCGGCCGCCGCCTATCTCGCGCGCAAGGATTTTGCGCCGCAGGCCGAACAGATCGTCTTCACCGCGAACGGCAAGCAGTCGCTCGCGGCCGCCCTCGCAGCCCTCGTTCCCACCGGCGGTCGCTGCGGCGTCGAGGCGCTGACCTATCCTTACGTCAAGAGCATCGCCGCGCGGCTCGGCGTGACGCTGGTCCCGATACCGATGGACGAATTTGGCGCGCGCCCCGACGCCATCCAGAAGGCGCATCGCGAGGCGCATCTGTCGGCATTGTATCTCCAGCCCATCATCCAGAACCCGCTCGGCGTCACCATGAACGCCACGCGGCGCGCCGACATCATGCGCGTCGCCGAGAAGCTCGATCTCACCATCATCGAAGACGCCGTCTACGGCTTCCTGGCCGATGACACGCCGCTGGCCGCGCTCGGCCCCGACCGCTGCATCGTGATCGACAGCCTGTCCAAGAAGGTCGCCCCTGGCCTCGCGCTCGGCATCCTGGTCGCGCCGCCTCGATTGCGCGAGAACGTGATGAGCGCGGTCCGCACCGGCGGCTGGATCGCGTCCGGTCATGCGCTGGCATCCGGACAGCGACTGATGGCAGACGGCACCGTCGCCGAGCTGACGCGGTTGAAACGCATCGACGCCGCGCGCCGCCAGCAGACCGCGGCAAGGCTGCTCGCCGGCTACCAGCTCGCCGCGGATCCGCGCTCCTATCATCTCTGGCTCACGCTGCCGGCGCACTGGCGCTCGCAGACCTTCGTCGCCGCGGCAGCCCGGCGCGGCATCGCGCTGACACCGTCCTCGACCTTCGCGATCGCCCATGGCCACGCACCGAACGCAGTGCGGCTCGCCCTCGCTCCGCCTTCGTTCGAGCAGCTCGATTCCGGTCTGCGCACGCTCGTGTCGTTGCTCGGCACCAAGGAAGAGGATTTCGACTCGACGGAGTAGCGCGCGCTTGCCCCAAGCTCAGGCCGCCGGCCATTCCGCGATGAAGCCCCTCGCCTTGTAAGGCTCGATCTTGTCCCATTCATGCAGCATGCGGCGGCAAAATTCGGGATCGGTGTGCCAGAGCGCGCGCGACGTCGCAAAGCTGTCGACCGTGAGCAGCATTTTCTCGACCTCCGGCCAGTGCCGGTGCAGCGTCATCGGATAACGCCGCGCGGTCCAGGTGTTGCCGAGGCAGATCACGCGGCGGACATTGTGCAGCCCGAGCGCCGCGTCGATGATCGGCAGCGAGAGGATCACGTTCTCGCCGGTGTTTAGGGCACGATGCTCCTCGAGGATTCGGTCAGCCGGAATGCCCGCCGCGACCATCGCCGCCTTGATGATCGTGCACTCGGATTGCTCCGAGCCCGCCGTCACGCCGCCGCTGACAATCGACCAGCGAAAATAGCCCTGGCGCCACAGTCGCCCCGCCGTATCGGCCCGCAGCGCCACGTCCTCTCGGGTGCCGAACATGAACAGGAGGTCCGCCGGCTGCAGCGGCGTATCGATGAGATGGGCGCGGTTGATCTCGGAGATCTCATCCGCCGAAGGCCTCCGCGTGCTGCGATCCAGGGTTGACATGGCAGCACGATGCGACACCGCCGCAACGGCGCGAAGTCACGTTTGATTGCGGCCCATTGCACCAAAGGCAAGGCATTTAGGGCAGCAACGCTCTCGGCAGGCGATCGAAGCTGTAGCTCCGCGGCTGGTTACGCCGGACGAAACCGCCGATCTGCCAGGCGAACAGCGCGGCAAAACCGATGATGAACAGCGCGCCGGCGAATTCGCCGATCGCGAGCGCCCGGACCAGTAGCCCCGTCATCGCCACTGCAAGCACCGCAAGAAAAGCCAGCATTGTCGCGTAGGTCTTGCGGCCAAGGCCCGCGGTCAATTCGGCGCGGCTGCCGGCCTGCGCCATGCGCGCGTGCAGCGCGACGACGAAGTTGCGAAATCCATTGTCCTGCGGCGCCATCAGGGCCGCGGTCTGCCAGCTCGTGGACAGGATCGCGATGCGGCCGCCACTGGCATGGCTGACATCGGCGCGAAAGCGGTGCTGCTGCATCGACACCGGGCGGAACGACAGCCGGATTGCACTGATCTCGTCATAACGCCACAGCGAGCTGCGGCCGCCGATGTGCCAGGACAGCCCCTCCTCCGTCAGTTCGAAGCGATGCGCCGAGCCGATCAGCGATGCCTTGTAGGCATAGCTCGCGCCCGCAGCCATCTCAGCTCCCGAATCCCGCATCTTCACAATCGATCCTATCCGGGCGATCCACTCTGCGATCCGCTTGCGTGAGCGCCCTGCCCCATCCTACAAGCGAGACATGGCTGAGACGATTTTTTTTCCGCGCCGCCTGATTCTCGGCGCCGCCGTGATCTCCGGCGTGCTGCTCGCGCTTGCCGTGCACATGCTGGGCGCGCGCTACGGGCTCGATCTCGGCGGTCTCTGGCACTCGGACACGCAGGAGTTCATACCGGCGGGCGCGGCGATCGCCTGGTGGCTGATCGCCTCCGTCGGCTTCTCCGGCGGCTATTTCACGGCGACATTGATGCAGAGCGCCGTCTCGGGCCAGATCCCGCAACGGATGCGACAATTCCTGATCGCGGTCGGCGTGCTGCTGCTTGCGGGTGCTGGCCAGGTGGCCTCGGCGCCGAGCCCGGTGCCGACGGTCTCGGGCGTGCTGGCCGGAATTGCCGCGCTGGGCCTCGGTGCTGTGATGGCGTTCTGCGGCGCGCATTTCGCACTGCGCCGCGGCTAACCTCAGGCGGTTGCGCGCAACGGCGGTCGGTCCAGCATGATCGCGACATCGGAAGCCGGCCGCGGCTTGCTGAACAGATAGCCCTGCGCCTGGGTGCAGCCTTCGCGCCGGAGCAGCTCGAGTTGCCCGTCGTTCTCGACCCCCTCTGCCGTGGTGACGATGCCGAGGCTGCGGCCGAGGCCAGTCACGGCACGGATGATCGCCATGGAATCCTCGCGCGTCGCGAGTTCCGACACGAAGGAGCGGTCGATCTTGATCTTGTCGAACGGGAAGCTGCGCAGATAACTCAGGGACGAATAGCCGGTGCCGAAATCGTCGAGCGAGATGCGCACGCCCATTGCGCGCAGCTCGTGCAGGGTGGTCAGCGTCGCCTCACTGTTCTGCAGCAGCACGGATTCGGTGATCTCGAGTTCGAGGCGGCGCGCGTCGAGGCCCGACAACGCCAACGCCTCGGTCACGGATGCGATCAGATTTGGGTTCCTGAACTGCACGGGCGACAGGTTGACCGCGACGTCGACATCGTCAGGCCAGGTCGCGGCGTCGGTGCAGGCGGAGCGTAGCACGAAATCGCCGAGCTGGATGATGAGGCCGGTCTCCTCGGCCAATGGAATGAAGCTGAGGGGCGCGATCAGGCCGCGCTGCGGATGATTCCAGCGCAGCAGCGCCTCGAACGCGACGACGCGACCGCTGGCGACGTCGCGGATCGGCTGGTAGTACGGCTGGAACTCGTCACGTTGCAGCGCCGCGCGCATATCCATCTCCAGCAGACGCCGTGCTTGTGCGCGCGCATCCATGCCGGTCTCGAAGAAGCGATAGGTCCCGCGACCATCCGCCTTGGCGCGGTACAGCGCGAGGTCGGCGTTCTTCAGCAGTTCATCGGGATTGTCGCCGTCCTGCGGGGACAGCGAGATGCCGATGGAGACACCGATGATGATCTGATGGTCGTCGATCTCGTAAGGCGCCGAGATCACCTCGACCAGGCGGCCGGCAAGGGACCTTGCCGCGGCTTCCTCGGAACGTCCGATCTGGACCACGGCGAATTCGTCGCCACCGAGCCGCGCCACGGTGTCGCTCTCCCCGACGGTGACCTTCAGCCTGCGCCCGACCTCCTTGAGCAGCGCATCGCCGGTGGGGTGGCCGAGCGAGTCGTTGATGTCCTTGAAGTGATCGAGATCGAGACAAAGCACGGCGAGCTGGTCGCCCGATCCGGTCCGGCGCAGTCCCTGCACGAGCTGCTCGTGGAACAGCACGCGGTTCGGCAAACTGGTCAGCGCGTCATGGCGGGCCATGTGCGAGATCTTGGCCTGGGCCTCCAGCCATTCGGTGATATCCTCGAAGGTCGCGACCCAGCCACCACCCTGCATCGGCTGGTTGACGACCCGGATGGAGCGGCCGAACCTGGTCACGATGTCGGTCGTGGTGCGGCTCTCGCGCGCGTCGGCGACGAGGCGCGCGAAGAATTCGCCGGCATCGCCCTGCCACTGACCCTTCGCCTGCTCCTCCCGCAGCACGTCGACCAGCAGTCGGCCGGTGAGCAGGATGTCGGTGCGGCCAAGCATCGCAGCATAACGCTCGTTGAACAGGATGATCTTGCCGTCCGCATCGAACATGCACAGTCCCTGCGACATGTTCTCGAGCGCGGTATCCAGCACGACCTGCTGGCGGCCCAGTTCGCCCTTGGCGCGGCGATCGAGCAGCGCGGCCACCAGCGCAATCGCGATGATCGCAACTGCGGCACCCGCGGTAACAAAGGACAATGAGGCCGGCGGGATCGATAACCCGCTGATCGCGAGCGTCGGATCCGGCGTCAGAACGACAGCGCCCATTGCGGTGAAATGATGTGCGACGATGGCGACCGTCAGCAGTGTGCTTGCGGTCAGCGCGTGGAAGAGGTCGTCGCGCCGCGCAGCGACGAACAGCGCGAGCGCCGCGAAAACAATTCCGAACAGTACCGAGGCGGCAACCGTGCTCCCGATCCAGTCGACCCGTGCCGGCATCTCCAGGGCCGCCATTCCGGTATAATGCATCGTCGCGACCCCGGTGCCGACGATGGCGCCGCCGAGCACGATCCACGGCGCGCGCGCGGAAGATGCTGCGAGACTCAGCCCCACAAAGGTTACGGAGATCGCGAAGATCAGCGAAAGGATCGTCACCGGGATGTTGTAGGCGCCGGCGCCGCCAGGCCCGTAGGCGAGCATCGCGATGAAATGCGTCGCCCATATGCCGCATCCGCTGACGGCCGCATCCAAGGCGATCCAGGCCAGGCGCCCCGGGCCGTGCGTCGCACGTGCCCGGTGGAACAGGCTGATCGCCGCCGCGCTTGCGAGCAGGCACACCGCGCCGCCAAGCGCGACGAGCCGCCAGTCGTGCTCCTCGGTGAGACAGTAGAGAACTTGATGCATTGCGGGCCCCTATCGACCCACACTTGAGCCGACAGAGATGGACAGTCGGTAACCGGCTACGTGCCTGTTTCGGGGATGGTGAACGGAAGCTGTGTTCAATCGCTCGGATTGTTCATCCGCGCGAAGGCGCGCCGAGGCCGATCACGGCGGCGGCGAGCAGCAGCACGGCCGCCGACACGACCAGCGACAGGTGCAGGCCGGTCACAAACGCGCCTTCCGAGGCCACCAGCGAACCGAACAGCGCAACGCCGAGCACGCTGCCTGTCTGCCGCGTCGCGTTCAGGACGCCCGCCGCGATGCCGGAGCGTGCCTTCTCGACGCTGCCCAGCAAGGTCGAGGTCAGCGGCGGCACCAGCAGCCCAAGTCCGCTGCTGATCGCGATCATCTGCGCAAAGATCGCCCAATAGCTTGTGCCGGCCTCGATCCACAGCAGGCCGAGACAGCCGAGCGCCGAGACGCAGGCTCCGACGACGATGGTCGGGCACGGGCCGATACGCTCGGCGAGGCGCGGGGCCAGCAGATTGACCGGCAGCACCACCGCCATCATCGGCACGAAGGCGAGACCGGTCCACCACGCTGACAGGCCGTTGATCCTCTGGAAGTAAAGGCTGAGCACGAAGATCAACCCGTAAATCGCGACGTTCACGAGCAGGCCGACGAGCGCGGTCAGGCTGAACAGCCGGTGATCGAACAGGGACAGGGGCAGCATCGGCTGCGTCGCGCGGCTCTCGCGCCAGACGAACAGCACCGCCAGGAGAGCGGCTGAAGCGAACGACGCGAGCACAGCCGGATGCTGCCAGCCAAGCGCGCCTCCCTCGATGATCGCGCCGGCGAGCGCCCCCAGCGCGCCAATTGCCGCGAGCTGGCCGGGCAGATCGATCTCGCGTGAGGGCGCGCGCGTGGTCTCGGTCGCATAGCGCCAACTCAGCCAAAGGCCGATGAGGCCGATCGGAAGGTTGACGAGAAAGATCGCGCGCCAGCCGACCAGCGTGATCAGCGCGCCGCCGACGAAGGGGCCCGCGGTGAGCGCGAGGCTCGCACCAGCCGCCCAGATCGCGACGGCGCGGCCGCGCTCGCGGTCGTCCGGATAGGCATGATTGAGCAGGGCAAGAGAATTCGGCACCAGGATCGCCGCCGCCAGGCCCTGGACCAGCCGCGCCCCAATCAGCACGGTCGCATTGGGCGACAGCGCACAGGCGAGCGAGGCCGCGGTGAAGATTGCGAAGCCCGCCATGAAGACGCGCTTGGCGCCGATTCGGTCGCCGAGCGCGCCGGCCGTCAGGATGAAGGCGGCAAACGCAATGGTGTAGGCGCTGACAACCCATTGCAGCTCAGCGACGCCGCCGCCGAGCGTCCTGCCCATCGCGTCGAGCGCGGTGTTGACGATGGTGACGTCAAGTTGCACCACGCCATAACCAAGGCTCATCGCGGCAAGGGTGAGGGACGTCGCAAGCCGGGAGCCGGAATGCGGCACGCCGGCTTCGAAGGCTTCGTATCTGGCGGTGCTTACTCGCATGCTCCCATCTCGGTTGCAGCCCCATGCGAACGATACGCTTCCTGCCCCTCGTCATGTTACGACAAGGGTCGAATGATGGATGCGGGACGGATGCGTCATGTTCGAGCGTCGCGCGGATGACCGCGCGACGCTCGATCCTGGCTACGCCTGGCCCTCAGCTCGCAGCGCGCAGATTCACCTTGCTCTCGGCGATCGTGGTCAGCTTCTTGTCGGTCGCCTTCTCTTCTTCCAACGTCTTGGCGAGCACGCTGGCGCAGTCGTTGCGGCCGAGTTGCTTGGCCCAGGCGATCAGGCTGCCGTAGCGGACGATCTCATAATGCTCCGCCGCCTGTGCCGCGTTGATCAGCGCGGCGTCGAGCACTGCCTTGTCGGCGACTTCGCCGGCGGTCTCGTCGGCTTCCTCGATGATGCCGTCGATCGCGGGGCAATCGACCGCCTTCACCTGCGCACCGTGCATCTTGAACACTTCCTCGAGGCGCTTGACGTGCTCCCTGGTTTCTTCGAGGTGCGTCAAAAATCCCTGCTTCAGCTGCGGATCGGTCGCCTTATCCGCCATTTTCGGCAGAGCCTTGGTGAGCTGCTGCTCGGCGTAATAGATGTCCTGGAGCTGATGCACGAACAGGTCGTTCATGGTCTTGATGTCTTTTGTGAACAATCCCATCGGTCCGATCCTCTCGGGTTGTGGGAACACGGAGGCACCGGCTCGCAGGAGAAGCCGGTTATTCCGCCATGTTCGATTGCTGATGGGGCACTAACCAGCGCACGGCATCGTCGTTCCAAAAAAGCCCGCATCCCTTGCGCTGGAACAATGCCGGCCATGCAGGGTCTGAGACTATGTCACGGACGGACGCGACCGGTGCCACGACTCATATGCTTAACGAGCGTCCGATGTGAACCGCGTATGACAAAGTAGCTGGTCCAAGGCAGAACCTATCCTTGTCAAGGGCTGCACAAGTCACTGTTTTTGCCTTAAATGAGCTACATCATGCCTAGCGATCCAAGCCCACATCGGGCACTGATCGCATCCGACCGGCCAATGTCTGGCCTGGTCGGTCTTGCCCCCCGCCGGGAGGATGAATGCACGGACTGCTGACCGCGCTCAAGCGCGGCTTCAAGAGATGGATCGGCTGGCGGCGACTCGGCGTTGCGGCGAGCGTCTTCATCATCGCGTTCGCGATCACCACGCTGGTGCGGACGCTCAAGGGCATCGACACCGGGGTCATCCTGACCGCGTTGACCGAGATCCCCCGCGGCAATATCGGGCTGGCGGCGATCTGCGTATGCTTCGCGTTCTGTACGCTGACCTTCTACGACTTTTTTGCACTGCGAACGATCGGCAAGAAGCACGTGCCTTATCGCATCGCAGCGCTCTCCAGCTTCACGTCCTATTCGATCGGCCACAATATCGGCGCCACCGTCTTCACCGGCGGCGCGATCCGCTTCCGGATCTATTCGGATTACGGGCTGAATGCGATCGACGTCGCAAAAATCTGCTTTCTGTCGGGCCTGACCTTCTGGCTCGGTAACATCTTCGTGCTCTCGATCGGCATGGCCATCCATCCGGATGCCGCCTCCTACATGGATCAGCTGCCGTCGTCGATCAACCGGCTGATTGCGATCGGCGGCCTCGCCTCGATCGGCGCCTATCTGGTCTGGCTGTGCATGGGCGAGAAGCGCCGCGAGCTTGGCCAGAAAGGCTGGAAGGTGGTGCTGCCCTCAGCGCCGCTGACGCTGGTGCAGATCCTGATCGGTGTCGTCGATCTCGGATTCTGCGCGCTGGCGATGTACCTTCTGGTGCCGGCCACTCCGCAGATCGACTTCCTGTCGCTCTCCGTGGTGTTCATTTTGGCGACTTTGCTCGGCTTCGCCAGCCACGCCCCCGGCTCGCTCGGCGTGTTCGACGCCGCCATGCTGGTGGCGCTGCCCGAATTCGGCCGCGAGCAGCTTCTGGCCACGCTCCTCGTCTTCCGCATCCTCTATTTCGTGATCCCGTTCGGTCTTGCCATCTCCATCATGGGCGCACGCGAGCTCTGGATGAATGTGGTGGAGCCCTGGCAGGAGCGCCGACGGCTGGCGGAGGCCTGCGCGCAGGCCAACCTGCCCAAGCAGGTGGCAGCGATGGAGCGCGAGCGGTCGCTGCGGCAGGCCAGCAAACGCTGAGCGTGATCCGGAAAAGTGCGAAGCGCTTTTCCGGAAAGATCATGCTCCCACGATAGTCCGCTAGACGCCGACTGGCAAAACCGTCAAACCAATGTTGCAGGCGGAGGGCAGCTCTCTTATTTCCGCCTCAACTTTGCCGTTGAAGACGCGGGCCATGATCCCTTTCTTCCATCGCCGTTTCCTCGCCGGTGCCCTGCTGCTCGCCGGGCTCCTCACCGCCTTCCCGCCGGAGCGGACGGCCGCGCAGGACGCGGGCGCCATGCAGATCAGCTGGGAGGTGCGCAACCGCTTCCGGCTGTTCCGCGAGGAGCGCGACTTCCTGCTCCATGTCGAGAACGCGCGTAACCGCAGCATCCTCGCCGCCGAGCAATCGCTGGAGCTCCAGAGCGAGGGCCGCGGCTGGGCCCGCAACATGGTCAACCGGCTCTGCATCGACCTCCAAGGCCGGGTCAACCAGCCCTGCACCCGCGACAACACGAAGGAAAACTACCTCACCCCGATCGACCATCCCGTCACCGTGCGCCTCGCCGGCCCGGTGCCGGTCGGCGCCACCTGCGCCTGGTCGTTCGACGACGGCGACGGGCCGCAGCAATCCACCTTCGACTGCGCCGAGCCGATCAATCTGCGGGTCCGCTACGGCAAGCAGACGGTCGCGAGCGTCGATGTCTCCTCCGGCTCCGATCCGACCCAGCGGGTCCAGACCGAGATCCAGGTCCGCGACATCTTCGTCGCTGGCCTCGGAGACAGCATCGCCTCGGGCGAAGGCAATCCGGACCGGCCGCTGGCGCTGTCGGACGAAGGTTTTTGCTTCCGCTCCTATCTCGGCACCGCCGGCGCGCAGTATTATCGGCCGAGCCGCGCCGGCTTCAAGGGCGGCCGCGCTTGCGAAGCGCCGGATACGCTTGCCAACTGGCAGCGCTACAGCGCCCTCTGGTTCAACTCGCCTTGCCACCGATCGCTCTACAGCTATCAGGCCCGCACCGCGCTGGCGCTTGCGGTACGCTACACCCACGTCGCGGTGACCTTTCTGCCGCTCGCCTGCACCGGCGCCAGCATCAGCGACGGGCTGCTCGGCTCGCAACGCGCCCGCGAATGCCCGCCCGGCAAGACCGGCGTCTGCAACATCAGCGTGAACGCGCAGGTCGCCGAGCTGCGCGAGGCGCTGACCGCCGCCAGGAAACGCCAGCCCGAGCGCACGCTCGACCTCGTGCTGCTCTCGGTCGGCGCGAACGACGTCTATTTCTCCGGCCTCGTCGCCGACGTGATCGTCGAGACCGCAACCGAGCGCGCGATTTTCCGCCGCTCCGGCGTGATGGCGAGCGTCGATGATTCCCGCGATGCGCTGGCGCGCGAACTGCCGCAGAATTTCGTCAAGCTGCGCGAGGCGCTGAAGCCGCTGGTCGGCGGCGACCTCTCGCATGTGGTCTACGTCTCCTATGCCAACCCGGCGCTCGCCGATGGCGGCGTGCCCTGCCGCGGCGGCCGCGCCGGCTTCGACGTTCATCCGTCCTTCAACGCCGATCCGCAGCGCCTCGCCCGCGTCTCGACTTTCGTCGACACTGAATTCCTGCCGCAACTCAAGGGGCTCGCCACCTGCACCCGTGGCGCGCTGTGCCGCGATCCCGAGGCCGACCGCATGACCTTCGTGGATTCGCATCAGGCGGCGTTCGCCGATCACGGCTTCTGCGCGCATTCGGGCAACGATCCCGAATTCGACCGCACCTGCTTTGCCGAGAACGGCCAGAGCTTCAATCCTGATATCGTGAGTGCGGCGAGCCAGCCGATGCTGTGCGGCCGCGGCGCCTCCGAATTCCGCGCCTATTTGCCGCGCGCGCGGTGGATCCGCGACGCCAACGACAGCTATTTCGCCGCGATGACCTATCCGCAAGGCTTGCCGGCGGCGAGCCAGCCGACCGACATCCACGACGCGACCTGGGGCGTGCTCTCCGCCGTCTATGGCGGCGCCGTGCATCCGAGCGCCGAAGGCCACGCCGCGATGGCGGACGCGGCACTGCCGGCGGCAAGCGCCGTGCTGGGTCTGGATGCGGCACCGCCGGGCGTGACACGCGGGCTGCTCGCGCCGCTGCTGCCGGCCGCGCGGCAGTAGACGCGCGCAGCCTCTACCCGCACACTGTCATCGCCCGCGCAGGCGGGCGATCCAGTACTCCGTGACAGACGTGATTGAATCGAGACGTCGCGGCGTACTGGATTCCCCGCCTTCGCGGGAATGACAACGGCGCGCGTGGTGCGATCGGGTTCGCCGTCACCTCGATCGTTCCTCCCACCTGCCGTTCCATCAATCCAAAAGCAGCATCGATCGATACTGCCTTGAACTTGGACACTTTGCCGCGCGCGCCTCTAGGAATCGCAGTGGGGAAACGTTTCGAGTTCTAAGGAGGCGCGCAATGAGCGCAGTGATGTCCGCAGCGGATGTGAGAAGGTCTCGCGTCAGGCTGTTCATCGTGACCATGTTGTTCCTGGTCACGACCGTCAATTATGCCGACCGCGCCACGTTGTCGATCGCGGGCCCCGCGCTCTCCAAGGAGCTGCACCTCGATCCCGTCGCGATCGGCTACATCTTCTCGGCGTTCGGATGGTCCTATGTGATCGCGCAGGTGCCGGGCGGTTGGCTGCTCGACCGCTACGGCTCCCGGCTTGTCTATGCCTTCAGCATCATCGTCTGGTCGCTGTTCACGACGATGCAGGGCTGGGTCGGCTTCTTCAGCGCCGGCACCGCGATCACCGTGCTGTTCGGCCTACGCTTCCTCGTCGGTATCGCCGAAGCGCCGTCTTTCCCCGCCAACGCCCGCATCGTTGCGGCCTGGTTTCCGGGCAATGAGCGCGGCACCGCGTCTGCGTTCTTCAATTCCGGGCAGTATTTCGCCACCGTGATCTTCGCACCCTTGATGGGCTGGATCGCGCACGACTACGGCTGGCGCTACGTATTCTTCGTGATGGGCGCGCTCGGAATCGTCATGGGCCTGGTCTGGATCAAGACCGTCTACGGGCCGAAAGAGCACCCCGGCATCAACGAGGCCGAATTCGATTACATCAAGGCAGGGGGTGCGCTGGTCGACCTCGACGCTCCCAAGGAAGAGCGCGCGCCCGAGGCCGGCTCCGGATGGGAGCATATCCGCCAGTTGCTCTCCAACCGCATGATGCTCGGCGTCTATCTCGGCCAGTACTGCATCAACACGCTGACTTATTTCTTCCTGACCTGGTTCCCGGTCTACCTCGTCAAGGAGCGCGGCCTGTCGATCCTGCAAGCCGGCTTCGTCGCGACGCTGCCGGCGCTGTGCGGCTTCATCGGCGGCGTGCTCGGCGGCGTCATCTCCGACGCGATCCTGCGCAAGACCGGCTCGTTGACGATGGCGCGCAAGATCCCGATCGTCGGCGGCATGCTGCTGTCGATGTCGATCATCGCCTGCAACTATGTCGACGGCCAGGCGCTGGTGGTCGGCTTCATGGCGCTCGCCTTCTTCGGCAAGGGCATCGGCGCGCTCGGCTGGGCTGTCGTCTCCGACACCTCGCCGAAGGAAGCCGGCGGCGTCTCGGGCGGCCTGTTCAACACCTTCGGCAATCTCTCCTCGATCAGCACCCCGATCGTGATCGGCTACATCCTGGCCGCGACCGGCTCCTTCAACGGTGCGCTGATATTCGTCGGCGCCAATGCGCTGGTGGCCGCATTCGCCTATCTCGTGGTCGTCGGCAAGATCGAGCGCGTGGTGCTCAAACGTTCCTCCTGAGGGCTCCCCATGGGAGCTTGACCAGGCAACTTAACGGCGGCTTCACGGCCGCCGTCTTTGTTTTGGGAGTAATCGATGCTAGAAGCGCCGGGGAAACGCCTTATCCATCTAAGGCATGTATCGATGTTCGACCTCAACCAGCTCCGCTGTTTCGTCACGGTGGCGGAGGAATTGCATTTCGGCCGCGCCGCCGCGCGGCTGAACATGACCCAGCCGCCGCTGTCCCGGCAGATCCAGGTGCTCGAGCACATCATCGACGCGCCGCTGCTGGAGCGTACCAGCCGCTCGGTGCGCCTGACGCCTGCCGGGCGCAGCTTCCTGCCGGAAGCGCGGCGCATCCTGAAGCTTGCGGAAAGCGCCTCGCAGGTCGCCCGCCGTATCGCGCTCGGCAAGTCCGGCTCGCTGAAGATCGGCTTCACCGCGGCCGCAGCCTACGGCTTCCTCCCGGAGCTCGTCGCCGCCTGCCGCGCCAAGCTGCCCGAGGTGGACTTCTCGCTGAAGGAGATGGTGTCGGGCGACCAGTTCGAGGCGCTGACCTCGGGCCAGATCGATGCCGGCCTGCTCAGGCCGCCGATCGCGCGCCCCGAAATCGCCAGCCGCCGCGTCGTCGCCGAGCCCCTGCTCGCCGCGATCCCGAAAAAGCATCCGCTGGCGAATGCCGAGACCATCACGATCAAGGATTTCGACAACCAGCCCTTCGTGATGTATTCGCCCTATGAGAGCCGTTACTTTCACGACGTGCTGGTGGCGCTGTTCACCCGCGCCGACATCCTGCCGCGCTATGTGCAGCACCTGAGCCAGATCCACTCCATCCTCGCCATGGTGCGCGCCGGCCTCGGCCTCGCCATCGTGCCGGCGGCGGCCGCGAGCCTGAAGATCGCGGACGTCCGCCTGCGGCCGCTGAAGCTGCGCACCCGCGTCCCGGTCGAGTTGTTCATGGTCTGGCGCCGCGACGACGAGAATCCGCTGCTGTCGGCGCTCGTCAAAATCGCGAGCGAATTGTCCTCGGCGGAGGTGATGGAAGATTGATGCTGATTTCGCATTGGTCGATATAGGCTTTGGCTTGGACCCGCATCGAACGGTCTCCTAAACCACGGCGCATGGACGCGCAGCCTTTGCGTCCTCCACAACACGAGACCAGGGAGCAGCGCCCATGAGCAAGATGACCCCGCAGGAAATGGCCCAGAAGATCGGATCCGGCCTCCTGTCCTTCCCCGTCACGCCGTTCAAGGCGGATTACTCCTTCGACGAGGCGACCTACCGCGCCAACATGGACTGGCTGTGCGGCTATGACGTCGCAGGCCTGTTCGCCGCAGGCGGCACCGGCGAGTTCTTCTCGCTGACGGCGGCCGAGGTTCCGCAGGTCGTCAAGATCGCCGTGGATGAGACCAAGGGCCGCGTGCCCGTGCTCGCCGGCACCGGCTACGGCACCGCCACCGCGCGCGAGATCGCGATCGGCGCGGAGAAGGCCGGCGCCGACGGCTTGTTGCTGCTGCCGCCCTATCTCACCCATGCCGAGCAGGACGGGCTTGCTGCCCACGTGGAAGCGATCTGCGCCTCCGTGAAGATCGGCGTCATCGTCTACAACCGCGACAACGCCATCCTCCAGCCCGATACGCTCGCCCGCCTCGCCGAACGCTGCCCGAACCTCGTCGGCTACAAGGACGGCATCGGCGACATCGAGCTGATGACCCGCGTCTACACCAAGCTCGGCGACCGCCTGACCTATATCGGCGGCCTGCCGACCGCTGAGACCTTCGCACTGCCCTACCTCGATATGGGCGTGACCACCTACTCCTCGGCGGTGTTCAACTTCGTTCCGGAATTCGCCACCAACTTCTACGCCGCCGTGCGCAAGCGCGACCACGCGACGATCCACGCCGGCCTGAAGGACTTCATCCTGCCCCTCATCGCGATCCGCAACCGCAAGAAGGGCTATGCGGTCTCGATCATCAAGGCCGGCATGAAGGTGATCGGCCGCGATTCCGGCCCGGTCCGCCCGCCGCTGACCGACCTCACCGAGCAGGAGATCGCGGAGGTCGCGGCGCTGGTGAAGAATCTGCCCGCCATCCGATCGTCACAACAGGCTGCAGAATAACAAACGACACAGGGAGGAGCCTGCGATGGCCAACACCGAGATCACTGGCGCACCGGTCGTCACCGCGATGCAGGTGATCCCGGTCGCAGGCCGTGACAGCATGCTCCTCAATTTGAGCGGCGCGCATGCGCCGTTCTTCACCCGCAACATCGTCATCCTCACCGACAATGCCGGTCACACCGGCGTCGGCGAGGTGCCTGGCGGGCAGAAGATCTGGCAGACACTGCAGGACGCCCGTGATCTCGTGATCGGCAAGACCGTCGGCGCGATGAACAACATCCTCGCCGATATCAGGACCGCCTTCGCCGATCGCGATGCCGGCGGCCGCGGCAAGCAGACTTTTGATCTCCGCGTCATGATCCACGCCGTCACGGCCGTGGAGTCCGCGCTGCTCGATTTGCTCGGCCAGCATCTCAACCTGCCGGTCGCAGCCCTGCTCGGCGAGGGCCAGCAGCGCACCAGCGTCGAGACGCTGGGCTATCTCTTCTTCGTCGGCGACGGCCGCAAATCCAAGCTCGACTATGTCGGCGGCGAGACCGGCAAGGCGGAATGGTTCAACCTCCGCCATCAGGAGGCGATGACGCCGGAGACCGTGGTGCGACTCGCGGAAGCCACCCACGACCATTACGGCTTCGCCGATTTCAAGCTCAAGGGCGGCGTGCTGCGCGGCGAGCAGGAGATCGAGGCCGTCACCGCGATCGCCAAGCGCTTTCCGAATGCGCGCGTGACCCTGGATCCGAACGGCGCATGGTCGCTCGACGAGGCCATCAGCCTCTGCAAGGACATGCACGGCATCCTCGCCTATGCCGAGGACCCCTGCGGCGCCGAAGGCGGCTTCTCCGGCCGTGAGATCATGGCCGAGTTCCGCCGCGCAACTGGCCTGCCCACCGCGACCAACATGATCGCGACCGATTGGCGGCAATTGTCCCATGCGCTGCGCCTCGGCGCGGTGGACATTCCGCTGGCCGATCCCCATTTCTGGACCATGCAAGGCTCGGTGCGCGTGGCCCAGACCTGCCGCGACAACGGCCTGACCTGGGGTTCGCACTCCAACAACCATTTCGACATCTCGCTCGCCATGTTCACCCATGTCGGCGCCGCCGCCCCCGGCAAGGTCACCGCGATCGACACACACTGGATCTGGCAGGACGGTCAGGCCCTGACGAAGGAGCCGCTCCAGATCAAGGCCGGCAAGATCGCGGTGCCGGATAGGCCGGGCCTGGGTATCGAAATCGACAGGGCCGCCATCGACGCCGCGCATGACCTCTACAAGCAGCATGGACTCGGCGCCCGCGATGACGCTATTGCCATGCAGGACCTGATCCCCGGCTGGACCTTCGACGACAAGCGTCCTTGCCTGGTTCGTTAAAAACTCTGGAGGAAGCTATGACTGCGATCCTGAAGAACTTCATCGGCGGCGAATGGGTCGATGGCTCCGCCGTCACCAAGAACATCAACCCCTCCAACACCAACGACGTCGTCGGCGAATACGCCAAGGCCGACAAGGCCCAGACCGAGAAGGCGATCGCAGCCGCCAAGGCCGCCTTCCCCGCCTGGGCGCAGTCGACGCCGCAGGCGCGCTACGACGCGCTGAACAAGATTTCGCTCGAGATCATCGCCCGCAAAGAAGAGCTCGGCCGCCTGCTCGCCCGCGAGGAAGGCAAGACGCTGCCGGAAGGAATTGGCGAGGTCGCGCGCGCCGGCCAGATCTTCGCATTCTTCGCCGGCGAGGCGCTGCGCATGATCGGCGAGAAGGGCGCTTCCGTCCGTCCCGGCATCGACGTCGAGCTCACCCGTGAGCCGATGGGCGTCGTCGGCATGATCACGCCCTGGAATTTCCCGATCGCGATCCCGGCCTGGAAGATCGCGCCGGCGCTCTGCTACGGCAACACCGTGGTGTTCAAACCTGCCGAACTGGTGCCGGGTTCGGCGCATGCGCTGTCCGAGATCATCACCCGCTCCGGCATCCCGGCCGGCGTGTTCAACCTCGTTGTCGGCTCGGGCTCCGTGGTCGGCCAGACCCTGATCGAGCATCCCGACGTCGCCGCGATCACCTTCACCGGCTCGGTGCAGACGGGGCGCAAGATCGCGCAGGCTTGCGTGACCTCGAGCAACATGAAGAAATTCCAGCTCGAGATGGGCGGCAAGAACCCGCTGGTCGTGCTCGACGACGCCGATCTCAAGACCGCCGTCGAAGTCGCCGTCAACGGCGCCTATTTCTCCACCGGCCAGCGCTGCACGGCGTCCTCGCGCCTGATCGTCACCGAAGGTATTCACGACCGTTTCGTTGCGGCGGTGACCGAGCGCCTGAAAGGCCTCACGGTGGACGACGCGCTCAAGGCCGGCGTGCATATCGGCCCGGTGGTCGACCAGAGCCAGCTCGACCAGGACCTGCGCTACATCAAGATCGGCCAGGACGAGGGTGCCAAGCTCGCCTGGGGCGGCGAGTTGCTCAAGCGCGAAACGCCCGGCCACTACCTCCAGCCGGCGCTGTTCACCGAGGCCAACAACAACATGCGCATTTCGCGCGAGGAGGTCTTCGGCCCGGTCGCCGCAGTCATTCGCGCCAAGAACTACGAGGAGGCGCTCGCGATCTCCAACGACACCGAGTTCGGCCTCGCCTCCGGCATCTGCACCAGCAGCCTTAAATACGCCTCGCACTACAAGCGCAACAGCGAGTCCGGCATGGTGATGGTCAATCTGCCGACGGCCGGCGTCGACTATCACGTGCCGTTCGGTGGCCGGAAGGGTTCGAGCTACGGCGCCCGCGAACAGGGCTCCTATGCCCGCGAGTTCTACACGACGGTGAAGACCGCCTATACCTATCCCGGCTAACCACGGGCAAGATATCGTAGGGTGGGCAAAGCGAGGCGCGCCCACCGCTTACGTTCGGCACGAAGCATGGTGGGCACGGCGCTTTGCGCCTTTGCCCACCCTACGACTTGAGTTTCCGAGGTAAAGCAGATGGACCAGTCAGTCGCAGCGAAAGAGCAGCCTCGCTACATCAAGCTCAACGAGCGCGACAACGTCGCGATCGTTGTCAATGATTTCGGGCTTCCCGCCGGCTCCCGCTTCGCCAGCGGGCTGACGCTGCGCGCCTTCGTGCCGCAGGGACACAAGACGGCGCTGGTCGACATCCCGCAGGACGCCCCGATCATCCGCTATGGCGAGGTGATCGGCCATGCGCTCGCGCCGATCCTGGCCGGCGAATGGGTGGACGAAGCGCGCATCCGTATGCCGGAGGCCCCTGCCCTCGACAAGCTGGAAATCTCGACCGCCGTTCCCGCGCCGCTGCCGCCGCTCGAAGGTTTTACGTTCGAAGGCTTTCGCAATTCCGACGGCTCGGTCGGCACCAAGAACATCCTCGGCATCTCCTCCTCGGTGCAATGCGTCAAGGGCACGATGGAATATGCGGTGAAGCGCATCCGCGCCGAGCTGCTGCCGAAATATCCGAATGTCGACGACGTCGTGCCGCTGACGCATGCCTATGGCTGTGGCGTCGCCATCAACGCGCCTGATGCCGTGATTCCGATCCGCACGCTGCAAAACATCGCACAGAACCCGAATTTCGGCGGCGAGATCCTGGTCATCAGCCTCGGCTGCGAGAAGCTTGCGCCCGAACGTCTGGTGCCGGAAGGCGTCAGCAATGCCATCGTGCGCATGCAGGACGAAGCCTTCGACGGTTTTGGCGCCATCGTCGAGGCAATCATGACTCAGGCAGAGGCCCGCCTCAAGATCCTTAACAAGCGCACCCGCGAGACCTGCCCGGCCGCCGATCTCGTCATCGGCCTGCAATGCGGTGGCAGCGACGCGTTCTCCGGCGTCACCGCGAACCCTGCGGTTGGCTTCGCCGCCGACCTGCTGGTGCGCGCCGGCGCCACCGTGATGTTCTCAGAAGTCACCGAAGTGCGCGACGCGATCCAGTTGCTCACGCGGCGCGCCATCAACGAGGACGTCGGCCGCGCGCTGGTCCGCGAGATGGCCTGGTACGATTCCTATCTGGCCCGTGGCGGCGCGGACCGCAGCGCCAACACCACGCCCGGCAACAAGAAGGGCGGCCTCGCCAACATCGTCGAGAAGTCGCTCGGCTCGATCGTCAAGTCCGGATCAAGCGCGATCACCGGCGTCCTCTCGCCCGGCGAGAAGGCGACGCAGAAGGGCATGCTGTTTGCGGCAACGCCGGCGTCCGACTTCATCTGCGGCACGCTTCAGCTCGCCTCCGGCATGACGCTGCAGGTGTTCACAACGGGCCGCGGCACGCCTTACGGCCTTGCGGCTGCGCCCGTGATCAAGGTCGCGACTCGAAGCGAGCTGGCGCGACGCTGGAAGGACCTGATCGATTTCGATGCCGGCGGGATCGCCACCGGCGAGAAGACCATCGAGGAGACCGGCTGGGACCTGTTCCGCCTGATCCTCGACGTCGCCAGCGGCCGCACCAAGCCCTGGTCGGATCGTTGGGGCATCCACAACGATTTGACGCTGTTCAATCCGGCGCCAGTGACCTGAGCGCCGCGCGCGGACGCTGCCTCGCCGCGTGGATGCATTGGTGCCGTTTCGGGACGTGGGACGCGTCACCGCGCGACCACTCCCGCGAAACCGTCCGGAAACATTGGCGCGGAAAACTTCCTTCGCGCTTCGTCGCTCGACATCACGCAATCAAATAGATCAGCGACCGCGATCGAATGTTCGCATACGAGCGAACCTGTTGCGGCATCGCCGCGACCTAACCTCCGATTGCCACTTCTCACGGAGACTTTCCAATGCGCGTTCTTTCGATGATTGCCGTTGCCACTGCCATGAACTCGTCAGGCGCGTTTGCTGGCGAGCTTCCCTCTTACGAAGTGACGTCGTTTCCGATCTCGGCGACGCAAGTCCAGGTGCTCGGCGGCGCAGGCGTCGAGGAGCAGTCGACTGCGCCCGCGATGATCGTCGCCGGCATGCCCGCCTCGCCCGCGCAGATGTCGGTGCTGTCGCCACGCGTGAAGCGGCTTGCGAGCGTCAGCGCCAACAACGAGGCGCGCTAAGCCTCGACGCCATTCCGGGTTCGACGCTGCGCGTCGCCCGGGATGACGTTTCACTTTACGTCATGCTGCCTGGCATGAAGCAGCGCACCCGCGGATGGCCGTCGATATAGTGCTTCCACACCATGGTGCGGCCGATCTTGTTCGGCTCGGTGATGACGGCGCCGTCGGGCACGACCACCCATTCGCCGTCGAGATGCACGCGATAACGGCCCTTGTCGGATTCCCAGTCCACGTCGGCGACCATATAGCCGTCGGCATCCGAGCAGCATTGGCCGTATTCGCTGTGCAGGCTCTCGAACCAGGGTTTTAATGGCGAGTTGGCGTAGCGCCCGTCGTCGCGCGCCATCATTGGGGCCGTCAGCAGCACCGTCAGGACCAGCAGCATGGCGGCACACGATATTGCACGTCTCATGTCGTCTCCGCGGATCGAGATCATCGCCGCGGGCGATCGCTGCCGTCCGCCTTTCGCGACTCGGCGAAGGCGTCAAGGACGGCGACTCATCCCCCAACAGCTTTGCGGATAGCTATGCAAATCCGGCGCCACCGCGCATTCCGGGGAACTACTGGCGCGCGTCCGGCACGCATTGGTCTTTCGACGGGTATGACCGCTGCTCGCGCGCCAAGTTCTCCGCTGTCTCAGCCGGCCGCATGCGCGATTGCGCACGGGATCCACGGACACCGCGCAAGAACACCGAGAGGCTGCGGCGTACTGGAGTCCCCGCCTTCGCGGGCGATGACGGCGGTGTGTGGAGCTACGGAAGTTCGGGCGGCACAGCGCGCGACGTAGACCTACTGCTTCGGCACCGGCGCCATCATCGCGCCGCCCTTCTTCGCCGCGGGCCCGGGCACGGGCTTGGTCGCGGCGGTTGCTTGCGCCGGGAGATATTTGGCGACGATGGCGGGATCGACCTGCGCGATGTTGGCGTCGGGAAGACGCGTCCAGGTCTCGTCCTTGCCGAACAGGGAGATGCCGAGGAAACCGCGCATCGTCAGCGTCTGCCCATCCGGGCTGACCGTCATCTTGGCCTTCCAGATGTTGCCGTCGCGAGGATTGACCACGTTGCCGCCGTCATATTTCAGGCCGTCGCGCTTCATGTCGCGGATGAAGGAGAGCCCAAGCACCGGCGCGTTCTTGCGATCGTCCGTGCATTTCGCGCAGACCTCGTTCGGGTCGTCGCCGGGCCGCGGGAAGGTTTTTGCGATGACGCCTTCGAACACACCGTTGTGGTCGATGAAGAGAAACCATCCCACCGTCTTGCCGTCTTCGACCTTCTGCCAGAGGCCTGCGGCGGTCGGCTGCTGCACTTGCGCCACAACCGGGCTCACCGCACCGAGCGTCATCGCGAGCGTGAGGAGCGAGAACAGCCGAAAGCTGGAAAAGAGAGTCCGCATTATCATCACCTTGCTGAGCCAATCGCCTTGCTAAGCCGCCAACTGCAATGGCCGCAGACTACGGCGATTTCGCGAACTGTTCCAGCACCAGAAACATGGGGCATCGCCCGCCGCCATCAGTTGACGCCGAGCTTCTTTTGCAGGCTGGAGGACGATGTCGTGTACTGGAACACGAGCCGCTTCTCCGGATAGACGTAGCGATGGGCTTTTTGCGACATCAGCGCACCCTCGTGGAAGCCGCACAGGATCAGCTTGATCTTGCCGGGATAGGTGTTGATGTCGCCGATCGCGAAGATGCCTGGCACATTGGTCTCGAACGCGGATGTCTCGACCGGCACCAGATTGTTCTCCAGCGCGATGCCCCAGTTCGCGACCGGACCGAGCTTCATGGTCAGCCCAAAGAACGGCAGCATGGTGTCGCAGGTAATTTCGCTCACGCTGTTGTCGTTGCCCTTCACGGTGGCGCCGCTCAGCTTGCCCTCGCTGCCTGACAGCGCGGTGACCTGGCCGAGGCGCAGATCCATCTTGCCGGCAGCGACCAGCGCGCGCATCTGCTCGACGCTGTGGGGGGCGGCGCGAAAATCGTCGCGACGGTGCAAGAGCGTGATGCGCTTGGCGATCGGATGCAGATTGAGCGTCCAGTCGAGCGCGGAATCGCCGCCGCCCACGATCAGCACGTTCTTGTCGCGGAACGTCTCCATCTTGCGCACGGCGTAGTGCACCGAGCTTCCTTCGTAGGCTTCGATCCCCGGCACCGGTGGACGCTTGGGCTGGAACGAGCCGCCGCCGGCAGCGATCACCAGCACCTTGCATTCGAACACCTTGCCGGCGTCCGTGGTGCAGCGGAACAGCGGATCGCCGATTTTCTCGACGGTCTCGATCATCTCGCCGAGATGGAAGGTCGGATGGAACGGCTTGATCTGCTCCATCAGCGCGTCGGTGAGGCCCTGCCCCGAAACCTGCGGAATGCCGGGAATGTCGTAGATCGGCTTTTCCGGATAGAGTTCTGCGCACTGGCCGCCGACCTTGTCGAGGATGTCGACGAAATGTGTCTTCATGTCGAGAAGGCCCAGCTCGAAGGCGGCGAACAGACCGCAGGGGCCGGCACCAATAATCAGCACATCGGTTTTGATCGCGTCGCTCATGTCGTCTCTTTATCGGTCGTTCGGTGGGACGGCGCCCTTTGGGCCGAGGTGACCCTGCCTGTCTAGCCAACGGGGATGGATCAGGGAAGGCATAAAAGCGGGAGCGCCCCGCGGCCGCGCCCACTTGCCGGGTCAGGATAACTGGGCTGTAACCAGCAACGATATGACGGAGATCAATCGGTGAACGCACCAAGTCGCCTCGATACGACGCCGCGCCTGGAGGACTACCCTTTTCGCCTCAGCGACAATGTCCGCTTCGGCGATCTCGACCCTAACCAGCACGTCAACAACGCGGTCTACGCCACCTATTTCGAGACCGGCCGCGTCACGTTGATGAAGCTCCCGGAATACGGCCTGACGCCGCCCGGACTTGCCTGGATCATGGTGCGGCTCGACATTCATTTTCGCGCGGAGCTGCACTGGCCGAACACGATCGAGCTCGGTCTCGGCGTCGTGAAGCTGGGACGAACGTCGGTGACGTTCGAGCAGGTGGTGTTTTCGGAAGGGAAGTGCATTGCATCAGCGACATCGGTCGCCGTGATGATCGACGAGGCGTCGCGCCGGCCAACGCCGCTGACCGCGGAAGTGCTCGAGAAGCTCAGCCCCTGGCACAAGCGCGGCATCCAGGTCGCGCAGCCCAGCACATGATAGCTAAGAGAGTTAGGCCTGGCGTTCCGGCGTCGCCACCACGAGGCCTTCGAGCTCGTCGGAGACCTTGATCTGGCAGGACAGGCGCGAGTTCGGGCGCACGTCGAAGCCGAAGTCGAGCATGTCCTCTTCCATCGGCGTCGGGCTGCCGACCTTCTCGCGCCACGCTTCGTCGACATAGACATGGCAGGTGGCGCAGGCGCAGGCGCCGCCGCATTCGGCCTCGATGCCGGGAATGCTGTTGCGGATGGCGGCTTCCATCACAGTCGCGCCGTTCTCGACGTCCACCGTACGGGTTTCGCCCTTGTGATCGACAAAGTGGATTTTGGCCATGTGTGCTCGTGCTGCCGCGATCTAGGGAATGAAGGAGGGTCCGGGCTGTCCTATAACGGGTCGGTCAGCCCGGCGCCATAGCGTTTTGATGAAGTCGCGAATACCGCTTCGCGGGAAGAAGACCCGTCAAAACAAAAGACTACAGCACGGTTCTGGCCCTGTCGGCCTAAGGATTCAGGATCGCCTCGATGGCGGCGCGAGCCTCGGTCACCGCCTCTTTCAGTGCGGCGAAGGCGTGAGGCCGGCCCTGGCCGGTCTGGATCGCGGTCTCCAGGCTGGCTGCGGCGTCCGCCACCGCAAAGGCGCCGATCCCGCGCGCCGAGCCCTTGAGCTTGTGGGCGAGTGCGCCGGCCTCGGCCGGCAGCGCTGCCATCGCCGCGATCAGGCGCACCGCCTGCTCGGCAAACATCGCCAGCACTTCCTGTTTCAGCTCGGAATCACCGAGCGTCATGCGGGAGAGATGATCGAGGTCGAGCGGGCTGTCGATGGGTGCAAGCGGGGGCGAGGGCATCCAGTCCATCCGTTGCAGTTCAGGTATCATGGCGCAGGCCCCGGCATCGCGCGATGTCCGCCGGTCCGGCGGTGAAGTTCCCTCCACCCAAGCATAGAAATGGTTAACGAAATGTTCCGGCCGTTTTGCGCAAATCTGCCTGTTTATTGACGAAAAGTTGCCGCAATCCGGCGAGTCCGGTGGAGAATTCCATTTATTGCTAAGGCCTTACGGCACGATCCTGTTAACGATGATTAAGAATGTCTTAATCGCGGGCATTTCATTCGCGACGCTCTGCCAATAGGATGTTGGAGAAATTGGCGGACAAGCCGTCCGGGTGGGGATGGCTCGGAGATCCGCGCAAGCGGCATGATCCGGACTGTGGGCTTGCGTAGCGCGCAGAGCTCGCGGGGGGACGCGTACAAGTAACGAGGGCTCGGACTGAACATGGCAAACACTCCGAAAAAGGTCAAAGACCCCACAGAAGATGCGCTTTCTGCAATCCAGGAGGCCCTGAACATCAGCGACACGGCCGCGGACACCAGCCGCAACGCCTCGATGCGCAGCGAAACGTCGCCCCCGGTCGAGCCACCGGCTCCCCCGATGTTCGACGAACCGAGCTTCGACGCGCGCCCTGCGGCGAACGAACGTGCGATGTTCGACCAGATCGAGGAGCCGCGCTCCTCGCGCCGCGCCGCCAATGACGACCGTGCGACCATCGGCCAGCTCTTGCAGACGTTGCAGACGGGACGCCCGACCCGCAACATCTACACCGGCGCGACAATCTTCACCGTCATCTGGCTGGCGGCCTGCGCCGCGCTGACAGTCGGCTTCCTGCCTTCGATCCAGGCGGCGATGGGCCAGAGCGGCGGCGTGTTGGCCATTGCCGGCCTCGTCACGATGTTCTTCGCGCCGATCATGCTGTTCTTCTTCCTGGCGAGCCTCGTCTGGCGCGGCCAGCAAATGAGCTCGGTCGCGCAGGCTATGGCCCAGGTTGCGATCCGCTTCTCCGAGCCGGAAGGCTCGGCTTCGGATTCCATGGTGACCGTCGGCCAGGCCATCCGCCGCGAGGTTGCGGCGATGGGCGACGGCATCGAGCGCGCCATCGCGCGCGCCGGCGAACTCGAGACGCTGGTCGCCAACGAGGTCGCGGCGCTTGAGCGCGCCTATTCCGACAACGAAGTGCGCATCCGCGCCCTGCTCCAGGACATCGCGCATCAGCGCGACAATCTGGTCGGCCAGGCCGAGCAGGTCCGCAGCGCCATCTCCGGCGTGCAGATCGATTTGCGCCATGACATCGCACTGATCTCGGACGCGATTGCCTCGCGCGTCGACGAGGTCGCCAAGTCCATCACCGGCGCACTCGAAGAGCGCGGCGCCCACATCACCGGTGCGCTCAGCAACGCCGGCGACAACATGATCCTCGCGCTCGGCGAGCGCGGCGGCGACCTGCTCGACCGCCTCGAGGAGGCCAGCAACGAGACCACCCGCGCCGTGCTCGACGCCAGCGAGCGGCTGACCACCAGCCTCAATTTCAAGACCGGCCACGTTCACGACGAGTTTGTCGATCTCGCCGACCGCGTCCACGAAATGCTCAACGAGCGCATCGACCGCATCACCGGCGAGTTCGAGCAGCGCTCCGCCGCGATCGTCGACGGCATCTCCGAGCGCACCGAGCAGGTGCACGACAGCCTGAAGAATTCGTCGGACTCGCTGCTGCTCGAGCTCGAGCTGCGCTCCAACGACCTCTCCGCCAAGATCGACGACGCCGGCAACCGCCTCGCCGGCCAGATCATGACCTCCGGCGACAAGGCGAGCGAAGCACTCGACGCCACCGTCAACACGCTGGTCGCCAAGGTCGTCAGCCAGACCGAGACCGCGCACGACTCGCTGTCGCTCCAGATGAGCGCCTTCGACGAGCTGGTGAAGAACCAGGGCACCGAGCTGGTCGAGAAGTTCGCCCGCGACTCCGGCACGCTGGGCGCGCTGATCACCCGCCACATCTCCGAGTTCGACCGCACCGTGAAGACCTTCGGCGGCGAGATCGTCGATCGGATGGGCCAGCGCACGCAGGACATCCATGAGTCGCTGAAGACCTATGTCGATAATTTCGACACTCGCTTCACCGCCAATGGCGGCGCGATCACCGCTGTGCTCGACCAGCGCCTGGTGCAGTTCGAGACCACGATCGGCGAACGTGTCAGCAACCTCGATGCCTCGCTGAACGGCAAGATCTCGAGCCTCGACTCCACGATCGACGGTCACATCAAGACCTTCGACGAGCAGCTCGTCGGCCGCGTCGCCGCGCTCGAACAGTCGTTCGATACCCGTGCGAAGTCGGTTACCGAGACCATCGACGGACGGCTCAACACCCTCGCCTCGTCGCTGACCGACGGCGCCGCGCAGGCGATCCAGTCGATCGACTCCCGCCTCACCCACCTCACGACGTCGCTGACCGACGGCGCGTCTCAGGCTGTCGAGACCATCGACGACCGCCTCAACCACCTCGCGACCTCGCTGACCGATGGCGCGTCGCAGACCATCCAGACGATCGACACGCGCCTCACGCATCTGACGACCACCCTCACCGGCGGCGCGTCGCAGGCGCTCGAATCCATCGACACGCGCCTCACCTACCTGACCAGCGCGGTGACGAACGGCGCCTCGCAGGCCGTGCAGTCGATCGATTCCCGCCTCACCCTGCTGACCTCGACACTCACGGACGGCACCGCGCAGGCGATCGAGGCGGTCGATCGCCGCATCACCGGCGTCGCCGAGATCATCGATGGCCGCAGCATGCACCTGACCGACACGGTCACGGCGCGCTTCCAGGACATCCAGCAGGCCATCGACACCAAGGTCGGTGCGGTCGCCAGCGACATCGACGTGCGCGTGGCGCAGTTCGAGGACCTGCTCGGCTCGCGCGTCGAGGCCGTCGCCGGCCGCATCGAGAGCAGCGGACGCCAGGCCAGCGACGACATGATGTCCCGCGCCGAGATGATCTCGACCGCGATTCGCTCGCATGTCGAGGACGCCGAGCGCTCGCTCACCAACCTCGTGGTCAACACCAGCGAGACCATCCAGACCGGTGCGCGCACCGCGCAGCAGTCGCTGATGACGGTCTCCTCCGACGTCAACGCCCAGCTCAAGATGACCTCCGCCGAGGTCGAGCGTGCGCTGACCGCCGTCGGCACCGGTGCCGCGAACTCGATCCTGACCAGCGCCCGCGAAGCCCAGTCGACCCTGGTCGCCGCGTCGGGCGATGCCTCCAACCAGATCAAGGGGCTCGCGGCCGACGTCGAACGCACGCTGTCGTCGGCAGGCTCGGCGACCGCCGCCTCGATCCTGGCCGGTGCCCGCGAGGTGCAGACCACGCTCGTGACGGCGTCCTCGGATGCGGCCAACCACGTCAAGTCTCTCACCGCCGACGTCGAACGCACGCTGTCGTCGGCAGGCTCGGCGACCGCCGCCTCGATCCTGGCCGGTGCCCGCGAGGTACAGACCACGCTCGTCACGGCGTCCTCGGACGCCGCCAACCACGTCAAGACCCTCACCGCCGACGTGCAGCGCTCGCTGTCGATGGCCGGCACCACCACGGCGGAATCGATCACCGCCGGCGCCCGCGATGCGCAGAGCGCGCTGATCGCGGCCTCGAGCGAGACCGCCAACCAGATCAAGGCGCTGTCCTCGGACGTGCAGCGCTCGCTCTCGATGGCGGGCACCGCGACGGCAGAGACCATCATGACCGGCGCCCGCGAAGCCCAGAGCACGCTCGTCAACGCGTCCTCGGATGCGGCGAGCCAGGTCAAGTCTCTCGCCGCCGAAGTGCATCGCTCGCTCTCGCAGGTCGGCCAGTCGACCGCCGAGACGATCACGACCAGCGCCCGCGATGCCCAGAGCACCCTGCTGGCGGTCTCCGCCGAACAGACCGGCCAGGTTCGTTCGCTGGCGGCCGAGATGCAGCGCGCGCTGGCGACCGCCGGCGGCGCCACCATCGAGGCGCTCACCAGCGGCGTACGCGAGGCCCAGGGCACGCTGATCTCTGCCTCGACGGACGCTGCGAGCCAGATCAAGTCGCTGACCACGGACATCGAGCGCACGCTGACCTCGGTCGGCGCCGACACCGCCTCGACCATCCTCAACAGCGCGCGTGAGGCGCAGACCTCGCTGACCTCGACCTCGGCGGATGCCGCAAGCCAGATCCGCACGATCTCGAGCGAGATCGAGCGTACGCTGAGCACCGCCACCGCGAACGCGACCAACGACATCCAGACCAGCGCGCTCAACGCCCAGAACGCGTTGATCAACGCCTCCAACGAGGCGAGCTCGCGGGTCAAGTCGAGTTCGGCCGACGTCGAGCGGTCGGTGCTCGCCGCCAGCAGCAGCTTCGGCCAGGCCATGACCGGCAAGACCGACGAGATCGTCACCTACGTGCAGCAGCAGTCCGACCGTCTCGCCAACATGATCGACGCCAAGCGCGGCTCGCTCGTGGACGCGATCGGCTCGAAGACCAGCCAGCTCACGCTCGACATCGACCGCGTCACGTCCGACGCGCTGAAGTCGATCGAGACGCGCGGCCATGCGTTCTCGCAGACCATGATGGGCAACGGCTCCGAGGTGGCGCGGACCATCAACTCGGCGAGCGAGATGGCGACCGGTGCCGTCAACAAGTCGCTCAAGGACCTCGAGCAGGCCTCGCGCGCGGCGATCGACCAGTCGCGCCAGGTCTCGATCGCGGCCGTCACCGAGATGCAGGAGACCAGCAAGATCCTGCGCACCGACACGGTCGCCCTGTTCGAGCGCCTGCGCGAAGGCAACATCCTGCTCCAGGAGGTGCTGACCGGTGCGCACGACAACCTCAACTCGCTCGAGCGGGCGCTGGTGACGCGCGTCGCCGACTTCGTCTCGGCGATGAACGACGTCACCTCGCGCAACGGCGCTGCGACGCAGAACCTGGAAGACCAGCTCAACGTCTTCAACAGCAAGACCACGCGGGCGCTCCAGGATCTCGGCGAGCTGTCGACCCAGTTCGACGCGCACGGCAAGGCACTGGTCGAGGCCGCGCAGGTGGTGGAACAGAGCAACAAGAACACCACCGCCTCGCTCGCCGAACGCAAGGAGGCGCTGGAATCGCTCGTCACCACGATTGACCTGCGCACGGCCGATCTCGACCAGCGCCTGTCGCGCTTCACCGGCCTGCTCGATGAATCGCTGGCGGCTGCCGAAGAGCGTGCCCGCGACATCGCCCGCGTCGTCGCGGAGACCGCCGGCGCCGGTTCCGCCGCGATCACCCGCCAGTTCGAGGCGGTGCGGTCGGCCTCCGAAGAGGAGCACCGGCAGACCGTCGAGGCCATGCACGACATCTACCGCCAGACCACCGACGAGGCGGATGCGATGTTCAAGCAGTCGACCGAGAAGTTCACCAATCTCGTCTCCAGCATGAAGCAGATGGCCTTCGAGATGCACAACGAGCTCGAAGCCACCCGAAACGAGCTGCGCCGCGGCGTGCTCGAGATGCCCCAGGAGGCCGCCGAGAGCACTGCGCAGATGCGCAAGGTGATCGTCGACCAGATCGAGGCCCTCGCCGAGCTCAACCGCATCGTGGCCCAGCACGGCCGCGGCCTCGACGTCTCCACGACGGGCCGCGCCAGCGTGCAACGCCAGGAAGAGCCGATGCTGGCGGCCGTCGGCGCGCGCAGCACCGAGACGCGCATGCGCGAGAGCGCCAGCGCCTCGACGCTGCCGCCGCCGGACCTCGGCATGCCGGCCTCCTCGCGCCGCACCGAAGCCCCGCCGGTGGCGCCGGCCGGCAATGACCAGGGCCGTGACGGCTGGCTGTCCGACCTGCTGAGCCGCACGGACGCCAACCAGGGCGCGCCCAGCGGACGTGAGCCCCAGCGCGGCCGCCAGGCTGCACCGGCTCCGCAGCCGCAGGCTCCGCAAGGTGGCGGCAATCCGCTGGAATCCTTGTCGCTCGACATCGGCCGGCTGATGGACCGCAACCTCGCCTCCGAGATGTGGGACCGCTACCAGCGCGGCGAGAACAAGGCCTTCACCAAGCGCCTCTACACGCCCGCCGGCCAGAAGGCCTTTGACGAGGTCGCCCGCAAGTATCGCTCCGACCGCAACTTCAAAGCCACGGTCGACCGCTATGTCGCCGAGTTCGAACGCCTGCTCGACGAAGTCGCCCGCGACGGCCGCGGCCCGCAGGAGCTGCGCAACCACCTGACCTCGGAGACGGGCCTGGTGTACACGCTGCTCGCTCACGCAGCGGGCCGGCTGGGATAAGCCGTCAGTCGCCAAGACGGATGACGAATGAAAACGGAGGCCTCACGGCCTCCGTTTTGTTTTGAGAGGTCGTTGCGTCTCCACAAACTCGTCATTGCGAGGAGCTTTGCGACGAAGCAATCCAGACTGCTTATGCGGAGGCAGTCTGGATTGCTTCGCTCGCTCGCAATGACGAGGTGAGAGACGAGTGCAACGTCGCTATTGCCGCCGGCGCTCCGGCACCGCGGGCTTCGGCGGCTCTGGCGGCGGTGGCGGCGCGGCCGCCGGCGCGTTGTTGCTGGCGCCGAACAGGACGCGGGTGGGGTTGCGGTCGAAATTGTTGACGGCGCGGCTGATGTCGCCGAGCGTGCGGCGGCCGTCGGTCATCAATGCGCCGGAGCGCTTGTCGAAATCGTCGGCCAGTTCGCGGATCGACTTCACCGCCAGAAACAGCTCGCCGCCGTCCTTGCCGCCGGCGAGCGTGTTGAGGCCGAGCATGAGGCTATCGGCCTTGAGCATCACGCCGTCGACCTTGGCCATCACGCCGTCGATCTTCTCGGAGTTGCGGGCGAGCGAGTTGGTGAAGGTCTCGAGGTTCTTCAGCGAGTTCTTCACCGACTCCTGATTGTCGGCGACGATCTTGTTGATGTTCTGGAGCGTGCCGCGGATCGCCTCGGTGACGTCCTGGAGCTTGTTGGGATCGGCCGTCAGCGTCGGAATGCCGTCCTCGTCCAGCGGCGGCGCTGGCGCCGCCTCTTCGCCGCCCTTGAGCGAGATCGCGGCGACGCCGGTCAGGCCCTGGAATTCGAGGCCGACCAGGGTGTCCTTGCGGATCGGGGCATTGTTCTCGACCATGGCAAGTGCGACAACCCGCCGCGGGTTGTCGAGCTTCACCGAGACTACCTCGCCCACCCGGATACCGTTGAAATTGACGCTGCCGCCGTTGCGCAGGCCCGCGGCCGGGCCCTCGAACACGACGCGCAGGGGGCTACGCTGCTTGGTGGTGTGCAGCGACTGAAACCACAGCACGAAGCCGATCGCGGCGGCGATCACCGCCAGCGTGAACGACCCGATCAGCACGTAATTTGCCCGCGTTTCCATCAGCTACTCCGGCACCTCAGCCCATCACCGCGCGAGCGCGCTTGCCATGGAAATATTGCCTCAGCCAGGGATGCTGCGAGGCCTGCATGTCGGCAATCGACCCTGCCGCAATGATCTTGCCGTTGCCTAAAACGGCGATGCGGTCACATGCTGTGTAAAGGCTATCGAGGTCGTGGGTTACCATGAAAACGGTCAGCCCCAAAGTACGCTGCAGCGTCCTGACCAGCTCGTCGAAGTCGCCGGCGCCGATCGGGTCCAGGCCCGAGGTCGGCTCGTCCAGGAAGACGAGATCCGGATCGAGCGACAGCGCGCGCGCCAGCGCCACGCGCTTGATCATGCCGCCCGAAAGTTCCGAGGGAAAGCGATCGGCGACTTCGGGCTTGAGACCCACCATGGTGAGCTTGGCGATGGTGATCTCGTCCATCAGCCGTTGCGACACCCGCAGATATTCGCGCATCGGAAACTGGATGTTTTGCCGCACCGTGAGCGAGGAGAACAGCGCGCCCTGCTGAAACAGTACGCCCCAGCGACGCTCCACGTTGCGACGCTGCGACGTATTGGAGGCATCCAGGTCGACGCCGAACACCTCGATGCTTCCTGCGACCTTAGGCACGAGGCCGATGATCGTGCGTGTCAGCACGGACTTGCCCGCGCCGGAAGGGCCGACGAAGCCCAAAATCTCGCCGCGCTTGACGTCGAGGTCGAGCCCGTCGAGCACGCGCGTCGCGCCGAACTGCACGGTGATGTCGCGGACGCGGATGATGGGGTTCTGGATCTCGCCTGCCATCCTCACATCCCGATCGAGGCGAAGAAGATGGCGAACACGCCGTCCATGACGATGACGAAGAAAATGCCCTTCACCACCGACGCGGTCGTGTGCTGGCCGAGCGATTCCGCACTGCCCTGCACGGCGAGGCCCTCGACGCAGGCAACGATGCCGATCACCGCAGCCATCACCGGCGCCTTGACGATGCCGACGATGAAATGGTCGATCGAGATGGCGTCGCGCAGGCGCAGCAGGAAGGCTTCGGGATCGACGCCGCCGTAGAGCCAGGCGACAAGACCACCGCCATAGAGTGCGGCCATCGCGCCGAGGAAGGCCAGGATCGGCAGCGCCAGCACCAGAGCCAGCATGCGCGGCAGCACCAGCACCTCGATCGGATCGAAGCCCATGGTGCGCAGCGCGTCGATCTCCTCGCGCATCTTCATCGAGCCGAGCTCGGCCGTATAGGCGCTGCCCGAGCGGCCGGCGACCATGATCGCGACCAGCAGCACGCCGATTTCGCGCAACACCAGCACGCCGAGCATGTCGACGACGAAGATGTCGGCGCCGAACCTGCGGAAATGGAAGATGCCCTGCTGGGCAATGATGCAGCCGATCAGGAAGGTGATCAGCACCACGATCGGCACCGCGCGCCAGCAGACCTGCTCGAGATGATGCACGGTCGAGGTCAGGCGGAACGAGCGCGGATGAATCAGGGTACGCGCGCCCGCTGCGAGCACCGCGCCGAGCATGTCGATCAGGCCTGCGACCGTGCCGGCAACGCCGGCCACGGTCTGGCCGATCTGCTCCAGCATGCCGGTGATGGTGATCGTGCTGGTGTCGATGACGGGCGTCGCCCTGACCCGCCGCACCTCGTCCACGAGGCTCGAATAATTGGCGGAGAGGCCGGCGATCTGCGCCTCGACGGCGCCCTGCGTCAGGCTGCGGCGCAGCCGCTCGATCAGCCAGGCGCCGAAGGTGTCGAGCTTGGCGACCTCGGAAACGTCGATGAAGATGCTTTGTGGGCCGCCGGCGAGCTTCTCGGCGTCAGCCACCATCCGCTCCAGGACCGGCGCGAAGCTCGCGGTCCAGGTTCCGGTCGCGCAGAGTGCCAGCGCATTGCCCTTCGCAATCCGTTCCAGCTTCGGATCGCCGTTCAAGATGTCCGCTCCCGTGCCGGGGCGCGAGAAACGGTTGAAATCAGATGGTTGCGCACGCGCCCTTACCCGGAGAAGGTATCCCCAACTGGTTAACCTTAGTTGCTAGAGGTAACCAGCAGGTTCAGATTTCGCCAGAGTTCAAAATGACTTCCAGCAAAGTTCCTGCCCTCGCTGCGCGAATCGAGCGCTTTCCCATCGCAGGCAGTTTCACCATCAGCCGGGGCGCCAAGACCGAGGCCGTCACCGTTGTGGCCGAGGTCCGCCGGAAGGGCCTGACCGGCCGCGGCGAATGCGTGCCCTATCCCCGCTATGGCGAGACGCCGGAGGCGACCCTTGCCGCCATCCAGGCCATGCGGGAGGCCGTGGCCGGCGGCCTCACCCGCCAGGCCCTGCAAGCCGCCATGCCGCCCGGGGCGGCCCGCAATGCCCTGGATTGTGCCCTGATCGATCTGGAAGCCAAGGCGGCCGGATTGCGGGCCTGGAGCGTGCTCGACCGCCCGGCGCCGGGCGAACGCACCACGGCCTACACGATCTCGCTGGACACGCCCGAGGCCATGGCGGCGGCGACTGCCAAGGCGGCGCACCGGCCGCTGCTCAAGATCAAGCTCGGCGGCGACGGCGACGGGGAGCGGATCGCCGCGGTGCGCAACGCCGCACCCGAATCCGAGCTGATCGTGGATGCCAACGAGGCCTGGACCGAAGCCAATCTGGAGCAGAATCTTGCGGCCTGCGAGGCCGTCGGCGTCACCTTGGTCGAGCAGCCGCTGCCCGCGGGCCAAGACGACGCGCTGGCGCGGATCAAGCGGCCGCTGGTGGTTTGCGCCGACGAGAGCGTGCACGACCGCACTTCGCTGGCGTCGCTCCGCGAGCGCTACGACGCCGTGAACATCAAGCTCGACAAGACCGGCGGCCTCACCGAGGCGCTGGCGATGGCCGATGCCGCGCAGGCGCTCGGCTTCGAGATCATGATCGGCTGCATGGTCGCGACCTCGCTGTCGATGGCGCCTGCGATGCTGGTGACGCCGCAGGCGCGCTTCGTCGATCTCGACGGCCCGCTGCTGCTGACGCGCGACCGCGATCATGGCCTGCGTTATGATGACAGCCTGGTCTACCCGCCGGACTCGTCGCTCTGGGGATGAGCTTTCAGCCGGTGCCGCGCCGACCAGATCAAAAGCGCACCCACACCGGCCATCGCGGCCATGACGTGATACAGGCCGTCGCCAATGCGGGCGTAGATCGCGCCCGACGCGATCGAGGTGGTCGCACCCAGCAGCCCGTTGCACGCGGCGTAATAGCCCTGCCCCCGCGCGATCTGATGCGACGGCACGCGCTGCACCAGCAGACTCATCGTGCCGAGAATGGTCATCCCGAAGGTGAGGCCGTGGCCGAGCTGCACGACCGCGAGCAGCGCGAGCGGCGGGTCGTACGCGGTGACGACCCAGCGCACGACCGCGCTCGCGCCCCCGATCGCCATGAGCGAGGACGGGTGCAGCGAGAAGCGCGGCGACAGCGCGAACACGACGATCTCCGCGATCACCCCTAACGTCCAGAGGCCCGCGATCGTCAGCCCGCCGAGGCCGTGGGCCTGCCAGTTGATGGCCGAGAACGTATAGTACGCGACGTGACTGCCCTGGATCAGCGCGGCCGAAACGATGATGGCCCAGAAGCCGGCATCGCGCAGCAGCGCCTTGCCGGCGTGCACCGCCGTCGTCCTTCGCCTGACATCGTCGAGCGGCTGCAGCAGCATGCCGGCGGCGACCGCAACCACGGCCCAGGCGACGATGACCCAGATCAGATCGCGCGCCGCGATGTGGTCTACGAGATAGCCGCAGGCGAGCGAGCCGGCCGCGAAGGCTGCCGAACCCCACAGCCGCACCGGCCCGTAATCGAGCCCGTAGCGGGCGACGCCACGCAGCGCATAGGCGTCGGTCAGCGGCATGGTCGGCGTCCACATCATGCAGGTCAGCGCATAGATCAGGAACAGCGCCAGCGGCTGCTGCTGCAAGCCGACCGCCGTGAACCCGATCGCCGTCGCCAGCACCGACACCATCATGCCGGCGCGAATCGCATGTCTCTTTTCAGCAAAGGCGGTGATCTGCGGCAGCGTGGTGAAGCGTGT
The DNA here is from genome assembly GCF_042666195.1 of Bradyrhizobium sp. GCM10028915. Taxonomy (NCBI): domain Bacteria; kingdom Pseudomonadati; phylum Pseudomonadota; class Alphaproteobacteria; order Hyphomicrobiales; family Nitrobacteraceae; genus Bradyrhizobium; species Bradyrhizobium sp. GCM10028915. Next base: position 143,535 of record NZ_JBHTFN010000072.1, on the reverse strand, counting down.
GATCGCCGGCAGCGCGTTGATGAGGCCGATCCAGGCCGCGTCGATGCCGATCGCCTTCAGCCAGACCGGAAAGAACGGCAGATGCGTTCCCGACACCGCGAACACGGCCGAATAGAACAGCGCGAGGCTCACGGCGAATCGCCGCTTCTGAGATGCTGCAATGGGGATTTGTGATTCGGGTGCCATCAAACCAATTGCGATTCGGTTGATATCGTGATGATCGTTACTGTAACGCGCGGTGATTTGCGCGACGAGATTGACATGGCCAACGAAGCATTCGCCCTCTCGCCTATGTCTGCCCGTGCGGCCGAGCCGAACGAGCAGGATTACGACGCGATCCGCGAAGCCTTCATGGAGACCGCGCGCGGCCGCTGGTTCCTCGGCGAATACGCCAAGCGCAACCGCAATGCCGATACCCGCATGGTGCTCGACGCGGTCGCGAAAATCGAAGAAACCCTTGCGGCACAGCGCCAACCCGTCGTCGAGGACCGCCTGCCCGAGGCCCTGATCGCGATCCGGCACGCGATCCGCGAAGCCGAGACGATTGCGATCGCGGCGTTCGATCCCGCGGCGATCGAGGCGAGCCTCGCGCCGATTCCGCGCGGCCTGCGTATCATCAAGGAGATATCCTGGCGCTGGCGCGAGATCGGCGCCGACGGGCGAATCTGCGACCTGATTGATTCGCAGCTCGCCTCGATCGAGGCGGCCTGCGCGCAGGTTTCGACCATCGACCCCCGCGCCGACCTCAAGGCCGCATTCGATCTGCTCAAGGACCGGATCGACCAAACCGACGCTGACGCAACACCGCAGGCCGCGCGCCCCTCGCCGGCTCCGGTGCAGGAGGCACCGTCGTCCGCTGCGGAAGCTCCGCTGGCGGAGGCCGCGCCTGCGGCGATGGCCAGCGAAGCACCCGTGGCTTTTACGGAGGCGCCGCAGGACATCGCAGAGGCGATCGAGCCCGAAGCCGCCGTGGAAGCGGCCGGAATCGTCTCCGAGGCTTTCTCCGTTGCCGAGCAGGCGACGGACGCCGCGCTCGAGCCGGAGACCGTCGCCGAGAGCCGGATCGCGCCTGAAGACATCGTTTTTGAAGAGCCGGCCACTGAGGCCTTCGGGGAGGTGACGGACGAATTTTCGCTCGATGCCGCCGCCGAAGCCGAGGACGAAGCCATCCTCGAGGCCATCGCGCTGGAGATGGCCGCGCCCGACCCCGAATTCGACGAGATCATCGAACCGGTCGACATGGAAGCGACCGTTCCGGAACCGGTGGTTGCGGAGGCTGCAGCGCCCATCGCAGCCGAGATACCGGAGCCGGCCGCAGCCGAGCCAGTCGCCGCCGCAGCGGTGGTGGAGGAGCCCGTAGAGGAAGCGCCGATCGCGATGGAATCGCTGGCGCGCCTCACCAACGCCATTGCGGAAGCCGCCGCCGAAGTGATGGAGCAGCCGGCGCCCGTCATGGCAGCATCCGCGACATTCGGCGCGGCGCAGGTCACGACGCTCCCGATGACGTCGCCGGTTCCGGAAGCTTCGCTTGGCGCCACCATCCTCGCCAGCGGCATCCTGCAAAAGCCCCGCGCCGCCGCCAACGATCCCATGGCGCCAATCCGCCGCATGACCCAGGCCGAGAAGATCGCGTTCTTCTCGTAAGGGGATGCGGCCTGCTCCGTCTCGTGTCCCGGACAAGCGAAGCACAGATCCGGGACCCACGAGCCACAGCTTCCGTCGCCACATGGCCCCGGCTCTGCAGCGCACCATCGACGAGACGCCACGCTGCGTCCGCGGCACGAGAGCGGAATGAGGAAAACACTCTCTCCTCAACGTCATTGCGAGCGCAGCGCGCTCCGCTCGCAATGACGGATGCTCAGCCGATCACCCGCAATTCCACACCGCACCGATCGGCGTCCGCGTCCAGCACGGCCCAAAACTGCCGCCATTGTAGCGGCCGCCGCCGAAGCCGGGCCGGCCGAAATAGCGCCACTCACCATCCCAGCCGTAATATTGCGGAACCGGATCGATGTACCAATGGCGCCGGTCGCTGGGCGACATCCGCCGCATCGCTTCCTTCTGCTTGTAGAGCGGAATGCTGTTGCTCAGCGGCTGGCGATAGCCCGGCAGGAAGCCGTAGCCATGCCAAGCTTGCTTGGGACGCTTTTGGATTGACGCAGCCGGCGCGACAGCCGGCAGCAGCGATAGGACGATAGCGACAGATAGACATAAAAAGCGTGACATGGATGGACGATAGACGGCCGCTTGCGGAATGACCATTCAATTTCGAGTGCCAAGTAACAAAGCCCTCACGAAACCGAATAGCAGATCGAGCGGCAGGAATCCTATCGATTAAGGTGTAGAAATATGATTGGTGAAGTGATTGTCATTGGCGATCTGCAATTGCGTGACGGCGCCTCTGTCGACGAACACGACCGACTCGGCGCGCGCATGTACGACGTCGTCAGCCGTCTTCCCGGCTTTGTATCGGTCAAGTCGTTCAAGGCCGACGACGGCGAGGAGCTCACCGTGTTCCGTTTTGCCTCGGAGGAAGCCCTCGAAGCCTGGCGCACCCATCCCGAACATGTCGAGACGATGAAGCGGGGACATGCCGAATTCTACGCCAGCGGCTTCCTGCAGATCTGCAAGGTGATCCGCGAGGTCGGACCATTCGAGCACGCGTGACGCCGTCCCGCATGGTTCGATCGTGCGCTGCTAGCTGATCACACCCTTCCTGATCAGGAAGCATCCGTAACTGCTGCTGTCGCCGACCTGCACGACGCCAAAGCTCGCCGCCGCTGCGCGATAAAAATCCGGCCGCGAGAGTTTTCCGGGCGTGACGGGCCGGCCGGCGGCGCGTTCGATCTCGGCGAGCACCGCGCGCTGCACGTCGGGGACGCGGTCGGGATCGTCGACCGGCATCATCACGCGGACCGGATCGGGATCGAAATCGTCGAGCGGATAGACCGACATGATGGCGCGAATCGCGGTCTCCATGCTCATGCCCGGCAACTGGATCAAGCGCTGCGAATGCGTGCTCTGCGCGATGCGCGCCGAGGGGTGATTGGCATCGACGAAAGCGAGATCGTCGCCATGGCCCATGGAAGCCAGCAGCCAAAGCAGGTCGGGCGTGAGGATCGGATCGATCGATTTCAGCATGTGACGGACTGTCCTCCCATTGGGCGCCCACCTCGGCAGGTCCAAGCGTGATTCAGATCACGCAGCCTACCATGGTGATGGGGATCACGGACATCAAACTCGAACGCGGCCAAGTTTGCCGGCAACCAATCTCGTATCGAGATCAGTGCCAAAGGAGCACGCCATGTTCCGCCTAAAACCTTTCCTGATGACGGCTAGCCTGCTGGGGAGCCTGTTCGGCTTTGCCTGCGGCCCAGTTTCCGCGCAAGTCGCCCCGGTCGAGCCGGCCCCGACCGCGCTGCAAGGCCCGGAACAGCGCGTCGCGCTGGTGATCGGCAATTCGAACTACCAGAACGCGCCGCAGCTCGCCAACCCCGACAATGACGCGGAGTCCATGGCGAAGTTCCTGAACTCCGCCGGGTTCGAAGTGGTCGCCGCGACCGACCTGACCCAGAACGACATGCTCCGCGTCGTCCAGGACTTCTCCGCCAAAGTGTCGGCGCGCGGTCCGAACACGGTGGCGATGGTCTACTACGCCGGTCACGGCGTGCAGCTCGCCGGCGAGAACTACCTCGTTCCCGTCGACGCCAAGGTCTCGAGCCAGACCGAGCTCGTCAACAACTCCGTCCGCCTGGTCGACGTGATGTCGACGCTGGAGACGATCCCGAGCCGCATGCGCATCGTCATCCTCGACGCCTGCCGCAATAACCCGTTCCCGAACGTGAACGATGCCGGCCGCGGTCTGGCCATCGTCGATGCCCCGAACGGCTCGATCGTCGGCTACTCGACCGCGCCGGGCGCCGAAGCCAGGACGGCGCCGGCGGCCACAGCCCCTACACGCAGGCCTTCCTGAACGTCGCGCGCGAGCCCAACGTGCCGATCGAGCAGCTGTTCAAGCGCGTGCGCCTCGAAGTGAACCAGACCACCAGCGGCGCGCAGATCCCGTGGGAGAGCTCGTCGCTGACGTCTGACTTCACCTTCTTCGGCGACACCGCTGTTGCCGCCAACCGCGCGCCGGTGAATGCGCCTGTGGTGCAGATGGCCTCCAACCTGCCGAGCCGCTCGACCCGCCAGGCCTATGACTACGTCGTGTCCGAAGCCCGGCCGGAGTACTATCAGGAGTTCATCACGATGTATCCCCACGACCCGCTGTGCGATCACGTCCGCTGGCTGCTCAACAACCTGCTGCTCACGCAGGCCTGGCACAAGACGGTGCTCGCGAACTCGCCGGTCGCCTACAAGAACTTCTACGACAACTACGGCAACACGCCCTATGCGCAGGTCGCACTGAAGCTCCAGATGCAGCCGAAGCAGATCCCCTTGATGCAGGCGACCAAGTTCCTGGCGCCGCAGAATATCGCCCCGACCTTCAAGATCGGCAATCTCGGCCAGCCCAAATACATGCCGCAGCAGCAGGGTAATGGCGGCGCGCAAGTGAACGGCAATTTGCCGATCGTGCAGAAGTCGGGCGACAATAACGGCATCGGCAAGCTCGGCAATGGCGGCCAGATCGTCAACCTGCCCGCGGGCAACAACCAGCCCAACCAGCAGAACGGCACGCCGTCGCAGACCCCGGGCAAGATCGTGACCCTGCCTGCGCCGACCAACACCACCAACAACAATGGCGGCATCGGCAAGATCGTGACGCTGCCTGCGACCAACAAGACGCCGAATGGTACTGCCAACGGCACAACCAGTGGCAATCCTGGCAAGATCGTGAGCATGCCGGTCAATGTCGGCAAGGGCGGCACGACCATCGATACGAAGCCCGTCAACGTTCAGACGCAGAACAACCCGATCCGCATCAACAACGGGGCGAGGATCAGCAACAACCCCGTGAACAAGGTGCAGGTGCAGAACAACAACCACCCGCAGTTCAATGAGACCAACCGGATCGTCAACAACGGCAGCAACAACTTCCGGCAGTCGATGAACCAGAGCCAGGGTGCCAACGGCGGCAACAACCACCGCGGCTTCATGCACTGATCGCGGTCGGCCACACACGACAAAGGGCAGAGCGGAGACGCTCTGCCCTTCTTGATGTCAGAGGATTGATTATCAGGCCACCAGCTCCGCAAACAAATCGGCGTCGACATTGCCGCCGGAGAGCACGATGACGACGTTCTTGCCGGCAACATCAAGTCGTCCCGCAAGCAGCGCCGCCAGGCCGACCGCTCCGCCCGGTTCGACCACGAGCTTCAGCTCGCGATAGGCAAAGGCGACGGCCGCGCCGACTTCCTTGTCCGAGGCAGTGACGCCGCGCGCGAGCAGCTTGCTGTTGATCGCAAACGTCATCTCGCCGGGGATCAGGGCCATCAGCGCATCGCATATGGTGCGGCCGGCGGGTGCGTGCGGCTCGCGATGGCCCGCGGTCAGCGAAAGGCCGTGATCGTCGAACGCGTCGGGCTCGGCCACCACGATCTCGGCCAGCGGAAAACGCGCCTTCACAGCCGTTGCAACGCCGGCGATCAGGCCGCCGCCGGAGGCCGGGGCGACCACGATGTCGGGGCTGAGACCGAGCGCCGCCATGTCCTCGGCGATCTCGCGGCCGGCGGTGCCTTGACCGGCGATCACGAAGGGATCGTCATAGGGCCTGACCAGAGTCGCGCCGCGCTTCTCGGCGATGCCGCGCGAGATCGCCTCGCGGTCGTCGCGGTCGCGGTCGTACAGCACGACCTCGGCACCGTAGGATTTGGTGCGCTCGCGCTTTGACAACGGCGCATCCGCGGGCATCACGATGGTCGCCTGCATGTCGAGGATCTTGGCCGCCGCCGCCACGCCCTGGGCGTGGTTGCCGGAGGAGAACGCAACCACGCCGCCGGCGCGCTTGTCCTGCGGGATCGAGGCGACCTTGTTGAAGGCACCGCGAAACTTGAACGACCCGGTGCGCTGGAGCATCTCCGGCTTGAGATAGACCTTTGCACCGACACGCTCGTTGAGCACGGGAAAGGACAACAGCGGAGTGCGGACGGCGAAAGGTGCGATCACGCGTGCTGCGGCGTCGATATCGGCAGGGCCGATCGGGAGAAGCTGTTCTGTCATGCCTGATGTTATCGCGCCGGATGAGGCCCGGGCAAGGCATCTCCGCGCGAGGCTTTGGGCTCTCAGGCGACGAATCGCGCCGGCTCTGCCCCGTTTCGGCCGGGCATTACCGCGCCGACGGCCAAAATGCTGTCGATAAAAGCCCGGGCCGAGGCCTCCCAGGTGTAGTTGGCGGCGAATTCCACGCAGTCCTGCCGGGAGATGTCGAGCGCGGCAAAGCAGGCGCTGCGCAGATCGTGATCGAGCGCGCCAACCGGCGCATCGCCGATCACGTCGCGGGGGCCCTTCACCGGGAAAGCCGCGACCGGCAGGCCGCTCGCCAGCGCTTCGAGCAGGACCAGGCCGAACGTGTCGGTCTTGCTCGGAAATACGAAGACGTCGGCCGCAGCATAGATGTCCGCCAGCTCCTCGCCGTGCTTTTCGCCGAGGAAGATCGCGTCCGGATAGGCCTCCTCCAGCGCGACACGCGCCGGGCCGTCACCGACGATCACCTTGGTGCCGGGCAGCTCGAGGTCGAGGAACGCCTCGAGATTCTTCTCCACGGCAACGCGGCCGACCGAGAGGAACACCGGCGCCGGCAGGCAGAGATCAATCTCGCGGGGATGGAACAGATGGGGGTCGACGCCGCGCGGCCACAGCACGACATTGTCGAAGCCGCGCTCGGTCAGCTCACTGGCGAGCGCCGGCGTCGCCGCCATCACGGCGCGGCTGGGGCTATGGAATCGGCGCAGCGCCCGCCAGATCAGCGAGCCCGGCACCGGCACGCGGGCGCGGACATATTCGGGAAAGCGGGTGTGGAAGCTGGTCGTGAAGGGCAGCTTGCGCTGCCGGCAATAGCGGCGGACCATCAGGCCGATCGGCCCCTCCGTCGCGATGTGGATGCTGTCCGGGCGCGCCTCTTCGATCAGCTTCGCGATTCTGCCCGGGCGCGGCATGGCCACCCGCACGTCCCGATAGCTCGGCATCGCAAAGGTGCGGAACGATTGCGGCGTCAGGAACGAGAATTCGACGTCGAGACTTTTGGCGGCGTCGGCAAGCTTGGTCAGCGTCCGAACCACACCGTTGACTTGCGGGTGCCAGGCGTCGGTCGCGACCAGGATGCGCATCAGGCTGCCTTTGTCATGCAGCTCTGGCTGCGACCTGCGGGACCTGTGCCGGCTTCTCGGCCTGGTCCGCCCAGGTGATGATCTCGAAATGGCCGTCGTCGTGCTCGACCAGCGCCGTACAGCTCTCGACCCAGTCGCCGCAATTCATGTAGCGGATTCCGCCCTCGTCGCGGATCACCGCGTAATGGATGTGACCGCAGATCACGCCGTCGGCGTCGTGGCGCCGTGCCTCGGCAGCGAGTGCCTGCTCGAATGCGCCGATATAGTTGACGGCGTTCTTGACCTTCTGCTTGGCCCATTGCGACAGCGACCAATAGGGCACCTTGAACATGCGCCGGAAGAAGTTGACGAAGCGATTGAGCTGAATCGCGAAATCGTAGGCCTTGTCGCCGAGATGGGCGAGCCAGCGTGCGTTCTGCACCACGAGGTCGAAGATGTCACCGTGGATGACGAGATAACGCCTGCCGTCCGCGCCGATGTGGACGGTGTTCTCGACCACGTCGATGCCGCCGAAATGCGTGCCGTAATAGTTGCGCAGGAACTCATCGTGATTGCCGGGGATGTAGATGACCTTGGCGCCCTTGCGCGCCTTGCGCAAAAGCTTCTGGACGAGGTCGTTATGCGATTGCGGCCAATGCCAGCTCGATTTCAGCGCCCAGCCGTCGACGATATCGCCGACGAGATAGATCGTGTCGGCATCATGGAAACGCAGGAAATCGAGCAGAAGATCGGCTTGAGAACCGCGGGCTCCGAGATGAACGTCGGAGATGAACAACGTGCGAAAGCGCCGCTCCGGGCTCTCGTCACTCACATCGTAACTTCCCATGCGCCAGCCTGTAACAATGTCCCGTGACAGGGGGATGACCAATCGAACCTTTGAGGCACCCTCAGATACGAATCGCGCTTGCCTCGCCCACCCCGCGAATATCAGTCGCATGCGACAATCAGGCGACATGGCGTCGCAGCGCCCTCCGCAAGAACCCGGAGCTGCATGGCGGGACGGACTAGCGGTGGCGCGCTCGCGAGCGGCGTTCAGTAAAATTTGTGGAAATGATGGATCGGGCCGTGGCCGTGGCCGACGCTGAAGCGATCGGCGGCCGCGATCGCCGCGCTGATCCAGGCCTTGGCGTTGCGCACGGCGCGCTCGAGATCCTCGCCCCTGGCGAGCCCTGCGGCGACCGCCGAGGACAGCGAGCAGCCGGTGCCATGGGTGTTGCTTGTGGCAACGCGCGGCGCGGCGAGCGCGATCGTGGTGCTGGCATCGACGAGATAATCGATACTCTCGGCGCCCTCGCCGTGGCCGCCCTTGATCAGGACCGCACGACAGCCGAGCGCCAGCAGCCGGCGCCCCTGGCTTTCGATCTCGGCCTCGCTGGCCGCGACCGGCTCGTCGAGCAGAGCCGCGGCCTCGGGCAGATTGGGTGTGATCACCGAGGCCAGCGGCATCAGCTTGATGCGCAGGGCATCGACGGCATCGGACGCGAGCAGGCGATCGCCCGACGTCGCCACCATCACGGGATCGAGCACGATATGCCCGGGCGCCCAGCGCGACAGCGCGGCCGCGATCGCATCGATGCTGGCGGCTTGCGCCACCATGCCGATCTTGACCGCGCCGACCTCGAGATCGGAAAACACCGCGTCGATCTGCGCGGTGACGAATTCGGCGGGCACCGCGTGAATGCCGGTGACGCCGCGCGTGTTCTGCGCCGTCAGCGCCGTGATGGCCGAAGCGCCAAAAACGCGGAGCGCGGCGAAGGTCTTCAGGTCGGCCTGGATGCCGGCGCCGCCGCTCGAATCGGAGCCGGCAATGGTCAGCGCTACGGGTGTCGTCATGGGGCGATCTTCAGCGTTTTCGAAGCCATGGCCCGTCCTAGCGCGCCTCTCCCAGCCCAGCAAGTTCGCTTGCTAAATCCGGCCGGGTTTGGCCTATTAGCCGTCAGATATGCTTTCGGAGTGACCGCGATGGTTCCCTTTTTCGTCCAGATCAAATGCAAGCTCGGCCAATCCTATGTGGTCGCCAATGCGCTTGCCGAAGCCGAGATCGCCTCCGAGATCTATTCCACGGCCGGGCAATACGACCTGCTGGTGAAGTTCTACGTCGACAACGACACCGATATCGGCCACTTCGTCAACGAGAAGGTGCAGGTGCTGCCCGGCATCCAGGACACCCTCACCATCATCACCTTCAAGGCGTTTGGCGCGAGTTGACCGTCCGGAAAAGAGCGGGCCTGATCAGGCGCCGCCCTCCTTGCGCTTGGGACGCGGCGGACCGTCCACCGGCGGCAGCGATTTGAGATAGTCCGCCATCGCCGCGAGATCGTCGTCCGGCAGTTGCGAGGTGTTCTTGATCACCCGCGTCATCGCGCCGCCGACGCTGTCGCCGTCGGGCAATTCGCCGGTCTTCAGGAAATAGGCAATATCCTTCGCGCTCCACTCGCCAAGGCCCTTCTGGGTGATGTTGGGCACCCATCCCTCGCCTTCCGGATTGGGGCCTCCAGCGAAGCGTTGTGCGGCGGTGATGCCGCCAAGCGCGTTGCGCGGGCTGTGGCATTCCGCGCAATGGCCAAAACTGTTGACGAGATAGGCGCCGCGATTCCACTGCGGTGACTTCGCGCTGTCGGGGACGAAGGGCTTGTCGTCCAGAAATAAGAATTTCCAAATGCCGACGTTACGCCGGATGTTGAACGGAAAGCGCACATCGTGGTCGCGCACCTTGCCTGCGACGGCCGGCAGCGTTTTCAGGTACGCAAAGAGATCGATCACGTCCTCGCGCCTGGCGTGCTGATAGGACGTATAGGGAAAGGCCGGAAAATAATGCCCTCCGTCCGGCGAGACCCCGTGCATCACCGCATTGACGAATTCGGCATCGTTCCATTTGCCGATGCCATCGGTCGGATCGGACGAGATGTTCGGCGCGTAGAACGTTCCGAACGGCGACTTGATCGCGACGCCGCCGCCGAGCCTGAGACGATCGGGCTGGTCGGGGACGGCATGGCATGAGGCGCAGCCGCCGGCGTTGAACATCACCTGGCCATTGGCAAGATCAGGGACGCGGGCAGGCGCGGTGCCGACGGCCGCCCCCACCGGCGCGCTGAGCCACCAATAGACGCCGGCTGTGGCGAGTGCGGCGAGCAGCGCCACGGAGATTGTTCGTCGCAACATGCGGTCCTTTCGTCATCGCGGCGAAGCTTATGACCGATGTCCTCGCGGCTCCAGCCACGAAGAATTTAGCCCACCGCGGCCTGAAACGGGAATAAACTGCAATGCCGGCTGTTGGAAGTTTGGCAGCCCAAACGGGTTCAGCAGGGAGAAAAATCATGAACAAGATCGTCATCGCCATGTCAGTGCTTGGCGCCGTTGCTTTTGCGGGTTCGGCCAGCGCGGAAAAGCTGAAAGCAACGCTCGACGCCAAGTCCGAGGTCCCCGCAACGACCAGCAGCGGCACCGGAACGGCCGATCTGGATTACGACGCCGCCAGCAAGAAGCTGTCCTGGAAGGTCACCTATTCCGGCCTGTCCGGGCCCGCCACCGCCGCGCATTTCCACGGACCTGCCGAGCCCGGCAAGAACGCCGGCGTTGCGATCCCGATCCCAGGCGCTGCGACCAGCCCGGCCGAGGGCTCGGCGACGCTGACCGACGCGCAGGCCGCCGATCTGCTCGGCGGCAAACTCTACGTCAACATCCACACCGCGGCCAATCCGGGCGGCGAGATCCGCGGTCAGGTGACGAAGTAAGCTTTCGAGCGATCCAACAAAAGGGGCGGCTGCTTGCGCAACCGCCCTTTTCGATTCCGCGTAGCGCTGGCGCAGGCGTCACACCTCAGGTTCGGCTGCGTTCAGCGCCTGCGCGAGGTCGGCGATCAAATCCGACGGGTGCTCGATGCCGATCGACAGCCGGATCGTGGAATCGAGCACGCCGATCTTCCGGCGGATGTCAGCGGGGACGCCGGAGTGGGTCATGGTGGCAGGCAGGCTCGCAAGCGACTCCGTTCCACCAAGGCTCACCGCCAGCTTGAGGATTTGCAGCGCGTTGAGGAATTTCATGGCGGCGGCCTTGCCGCCGACGATGTCGAACGAGAACGTGGACCCTGCCCCCGAGCATTGCCGCGCAAACACAAGTCCGTCCGGCGACGCCGCGTCGTGATGACCGAGATAGTGCACCTTGGCCACTTTGGGATGATCGCGCAGATAGTCCGCCACGAGGCGCGCATTCGCATCCGCCTTTTCCATGCGCAGGCTCAGCGTCTCGAGCGAGCGGTTGATCATCCAGCAGGAATGCGGATCGAGCTGGGTGCCGATGGCGCCCCGCAGCGCCTTGATGCCTTTCACCACCGCCTTCGCGCCGAGCGCGGCGCCCGCGATCAGATCTGAATGACCGCCGACATATTTCGTGAGCGAGTACAGGGAAATATCGGCGCCGTGCTCGATCGGTCGCTGAAACACCGGTCCGAGCAGCGTATTGTCGCAGGCGATGATCGGAACGTGTCCTTGGGTCTTTCCGATGCTCTCAGCGACACGCCGCATCATCGCGATGTCGACCAGCCCGTTGGTCGGGTTGGCCGGGGTCTCGATCAGGATCATCGAAACCCGGCCCTTGCGCATGGCCTCCTCCGCGGCCTGGCTGATCACGGCTTCATCGACGCCATCGGCGAAGCCGACGGCGCCGATCGACAGACGCGCAAGCGTATTCGTCAGCAGCGTTTCCGTGCCGCCGTAGAGCGGCTGCGAGTGCAGAATGACGTCGCCGGGGCGGACGAACGCCAGGATCGTGGTCGCGATGGCCGCCATGCCGGATGAGAACAGCGCACAGCTCTCGGTGCGCTCGTAGATCGCGAGCCTGTCCTCGACGATTTCGCTGTTGGGGTGATTGAAACGCGAATAGACCAGGCCTGCGCCCATCCCTTCCGGCGGCTCACGCCGGCCGGAGACGAAATCGAAGAAGTCCTGCCCGTCCTCGGCCGTCTTGAACACGAAGGTCGAGGTCAGGAACACCGGCGGCTTGACCGCGCCTTCCGACAATTGCGGATCGTAGCCATAGGTCAGCATCAGCGTTTCCGGATGCAGCATATGGTTGCCGATGTGCGTCTTAGACGGGAACGGTTTTACCATGGCTTGTCTCGCTGTTGCTGATTGAGGCGCTCGCCGCGGGTTGGAACTCCTGATGTCGTGACGCAGTCAGGAGAGAGATGCGTCAGCGTCAAAAGCTCACGCCAATGCCGCGGCGGCTGGAGCAAAGATAGCTGCTCCGGCAGCGATCCGTCAGGCCTTGCGGATAGAATTTCCAGCAGCGCTGCGCGCCGACATGGAAAAAGCGGCTGCTTTCGCAACCGCTTTTTCCCGATTCCTAGTAGCCCGGATGGAGCAAAGCGCAATCCGGGCTACGAATCTTTTTCTTCCGTCAACCGTTCTTCACACGAAACGTCTCGTGGCAGCCGCCGCATTCCTTGCCGACCGCGGGGAAATTCGCCTTGAGCGAGTCGAGATCCTTGATCTTGCCCTTGGCCTCGCCGACGACCTTGGCGAAGCTCGCGACCTTGGCATCGAACCCGGCCTTGTCCTCCCAGATCTTCGGCGAGGCGCTGTAGTCGCCGTCGGGCTTCATACCCTTTGCGCTCGCCGGAAACAGGTGCGGCAGCTTCTTGGCGGTGTCCTCGAACTGCGCCAGCGCGCTGTCCACAGTGGCCTGATCATAGGGCTTCTCGCCCTTGACCATGGCCGCCACTGCGCCGGCGTTCTTGCCGTTGCCCTTCATGAGAGTCTGCACTTCCTTGACGGAGTCCTGTTGTGCCCAAACCGCGCCCATACCGAGCAGGAGCGCACCCCCAACCACCAACACTCGCTTCATTCGCAAAATCCCTTTCCTTGATGCAGGATCGTGCTGACCCCTCAATGGGCCAACACCGCTCGGCAGATTTCATTCCCGTGGAAGATTGTCACAGGCTGTGACGGCGATGGTGCTCGTTGATGGCGATCCACACCCGTTCCGGGGTCGCCGGCATGTCGATGTGGTCGATCTTGTATTCGCGCCACAGCCCGTCGACGATGGCGTTGACGACCGCCGGGCAGGACCCGATCGCACCGGCCTCGCCCGCGCCCTTCACCCCCAGCGGATTGGTCTTGCAGGGAACGTTGGCCGTCTCGAACACGAAGGCCGGGCCGTCCGCCGCGCGCGGCAGCGCGTAGTCCATGAAGGTCGCGGTGACGAGCTGGCCGTCGCCCGCGCCATAGACCACCTGCTCCATCAGCGCCTGGCCGATGCCCTGCATGGCGCCGCCATGGACCTGGCCGGCCAGCAGCAGTGGATTGAGCGTCATGCCGAAATCGTCGACGATCACGTAGTTGACGATTTTGATGATGCCGGTGGCCGGATCGATCTCGACCTCCGCCACATGGGTGCCGTTGGGATAGGTGCCGTCGGCGCTGGCGAAGGTCGCGCTCGCGTTCAGCTTCGAGGGATCCGCGCCGGGTCGCTTGGCGAGATCGGCGAACGAGATCGAGCGGTCGGTGCCGGCGATGCGCACGATGCCGTCGGTGATCTCGAGGTCGCCGGCGCTGGCTTCCAGCGCCTGGGCCGCGATTTCCTTCAGCTTCTGCCCGAGCTCGCGGGTCGCGCGCTCGACGCTGACACCGCCCGACGGGATCGAAGCCGAGCCGCCGGTCCCGAGGCCCGTGGCGATCATGTCGGTGTCGCCCTGGTGGACGTGCACGCGCTCGGGCGCCACGCCGAACTGCTCGGCAACGATCTGCGCATAGGCGGTCTGGTGGCCCTGCCCGCTCGACTGGGTGCCGATCAGGACGGTGATATCGCCATTGGGGTCCATCCGCACATTGGCGGTCTCCTCGCCCATGGTGCCGCAGACCTCAACATAGCTCGCAAGTCCGATGCCGCGGATCAGGCCGTTCTTCTTGGCCGCCTTGGCGCGCTTGCCAAACTCCTTCCAATCGGCGATCTCCATCGCGCGCTTCAGATGCGCGGCGAAGTCGCCGGAATCGTAGACTTTGCCGGTCGCGGTCTTGTAGGGCAGCGCCTTCGGCTGGATGAAATTCTTGCGGCGGATGGCATCCACCGTCATGTCGAGTTTTCGCGCGCAGGCGTCCACGAGACGTTCGATGACGTAAGCAGCCTCGGGCCGCCCGGCGCCGCGATAGGCATCGACCGGCACGCTGTTGGTGAAGATGGTGCGCACCCGGCAGTGGAACGCCTGGATGTCGTAGAGGCCCGGCAGCATGCCGGCGCCGCCATGCGGGATATAGGGCCCGAAGGTCGACAGATACGCGCCCATGTCGCCCATCAGGTCGCAATCCATCGCGAGGAACTTGCCGTCCTCGGCCAGCGCCATCTTCGCGGTGGTGACGTTGTCGCGGCCCTGCGCGTCGCCCATGAAATGCTCGGTGCGGTCGGCCGCCCATTTCACCGCCTTCTTCAGCTTTCGCGCGGCGACTGCCAACAGGGCGTATTCCCGATAGGGAAACAGCTTGGTGCCGAAGCCGCCGCCGACGTCGGGGCAGATCACCCGCATCTTGTCGGTCGGAATGTTGAGCACGTTCTGGCAGAGGATATCGCGCAGGCGATGGCTGCCCTGGCTGCCGACCGTCAGCGTCAGATGGTCGCGCTTGGCGTCGTATTCGCACACCGCCGCGCGCGTCTCCATGAAGTTCGCGACCACGCGCGGATTGACGATCGAGATCTCGGCCACCGCATGCGCTTTCGCAAAGGCAGCTTCGGTCGCTTTCTTGTCACCGATCGAGACGTCGAACAGCACGTTGCCGGGCTTGTCCGGCCAGACCTGCGGCGCGCCCTTCTTCACGGCATTGACGACGCCGGTCACTGCCGGCAGCGGGCTCCATTTGACCTCGATCGCCTCGATCGCGTCGCGGGCCTGGTCGATGGTCTCGGCGACCACGAAGGCGATGGAATCGCCGACATGGCGCACCTCGTCCTTGGCGAGGATCGGGTAAGGCGGGCCGGTGAAGGGATCTGTCTCGAGATTGAACAGGCAGGGCAGATTGCCGAGATCCCCAACGTCATCGGCGGTCAGGATCAGCGCGACGCCGGGAAGGGTGCGGGCGCGGCTCGCATCGATGGTGTATTTGGCATGCGCATGCGGCGAGCGCAGCATCAGGGCGTGAAGCACGGCCTGCGGCGCATAATCGTCGGTATAGCGGCCCTTGCCGCGGATGAGCGCGTCATCCTCCTTGCGCAACACGCTTTGGCCAACGCCGAACTTGATGGGAGCCGCCATTTTCTCGTCCCGTTTCTCATGGTTGTTTTGCCGGCATATTGCCGTGGAAAAACTGGCAAGGCAAACGGGTTTAGCCATGCGAAAACCGTCCAGCGCCCTCACCTGTCAGAGCAGGATGGAACGGGAGCGCCGCAACTCGGTCATTTCGCCGTGAGGAACGGTCCGCTTGATGGCATGATAGTTGCCGAACCCGCCCGCAGTGCACGCCTGAGAACAAGCAGCCGTGCTGACGGCTGCTTGCTCGCAAAGCGCATCTCCGCTTCGGATGGCTCATCAGTTACATCCCCCCGCGGCTCCATAGATCTCTGGCGTGATCCCTCAGCCTATCGATAGCCCGTTCCGGCGAGATGTAGTCGATCTCGCCGCGCGTCAGGCCGATATCCATCAGCTCCCGGTCACTCAGGTCCCGCAAGGCGATTTGTGGGCCGTGCCGCCAGCGCCAGTCCTGGAGCGCACGCCAGTATCGCGCGAGCAAGCCTGGGATGCTCCACGTCGAGGCAAGCTCGAGGGGGAGCCTCTCCGGCTCGGATGTCATGATCGTCTGTTGGGGTGGCATCGCACGCTCCTGCTGTTGTGCCGCCAGGGAAGCGTGGCCAAACAAAAGGCCCCGTCCGATGCCGGCGGGGCCTGGTGAAAAGATGTCGTCGTCGAATTTCTAGCGCGCGACTCCTTCCACGGCCCGGCCGAAGCGGGTCATGTGGTTGCGGTTGAGTTTGCGCGCTGATTTGATCATGCGCCGCAATTACCACAGCAATCGCGCAAAATCAAGAGATGTGTGGAGGTCGGTTGCACCCTGGAAGCGAGCCCCTTATTCTGGCGCTTTCTTGCCCCTACGCACGCCTCAGGACTTCGTCTGCTTCGCTTCCACGTATCGTGCGAAGTTGTCGAGGATTGCCTGCCAACCGCCTTGCTGCTGCTCGACCGAGTGCGTCGATTCGCCATCGAAGACCACGCGAACCAGAATGCCCTTCGGGCCGGGCACAAACTCGACTTCCGCATTTCGCTCGCCGAACGCGTATTCGATCCGCTTGTGCTCGACGATTTTCGTGTAGGTACCGGCGAAGTCAAAGCCCATGCTGCCGTCCTTGGCCTCCATGCGCGACGAGAAGACACCGCCTTCTCGCAGGTCGACGGTCGCCTTGGTCGTATGCCAGTCGTCGGACGCGGCGTTCCACTTCATGATGTCGGCAGGCGTCGTATAAGCGCGCCAGACCTGATCGATGGGGGCTGCTACGTTGGTTTCGACGGTGATCCTCATAAACAGTGCTCCTGGTTCGAATTTTGCCGGCTCGAGGTGACGGCATCACGTCACGTGTGCAGGGTCCATCCGCCGCACTTCCGAGATGTGTCCATCCAAGGACGATCGAGACTGGCCCGTGCCGACAAGCTCGAGCCGTCAATGCGTTGAAAATATGAAAAGTTAACCCCGCACCAGTGAGACCAGCCAGCGGCGCCCGAACAGCGCAAGGATGGCGAGCGCATAGACGATCGTACCTCCGACGGCCAGCAGAAGCAGCGTCAATTCGTCCCGGAAGTGCATCGCGCCCAACGAAGGACTGCTGAAGCGCGCGATGAGCCAGAAGGCGGCGGCCAGGATAATCCCGGTCAGCAGGAATTTGACGAGCGACAACAGCCAGGCGCGGTCCGGCACGAGAAAGCCTCGCCGCACCGCGAAGAACAGTACCAGCAGCAGGTTGGTCCACACGCCGACGGCAGTGGCCAGCGCAAGCCCGATCTGGGCCAGCGATCCCATCAAGGCAATTTTCAAGGCGACGTTGACCGCGATGCCGGTCAGCGACGCCCGCACCGGCGTCGCCGTGTCCTTGCGCGCGTAGAAGGTCGCGACCGCGCTGCGGATCAGTACGAAGGGGATCAGGCCGATGGCATAGGCCGCGAGCGTGGCGCCGGCAGCGGCGGCATCGGCGTTCGAGAACGCACCACGGGCGAACAGCGCGCGCATGATCGCGTCGGGCACGGTGAGGAAGGCGGCGACGAACGGCACCGAGAACAGCAGCGTGAAATCAAACGCGCGGCGCTGCGCCTTCATCGCACCGTCATGGTCGTTGGCCGTGATCCGCCGCGACATCTCCGGCAGCAGCACCGTGCCGATGGCAATGCCGATCACGCCGATCGGGAGCTGGTTGAGACGGTCGGCGTAATACAGCGCCGACAGCGCGCCCGCCGGCAGGAAAGTCGCGATGATGGTGTCGGCAAACAGCGCGAGCTGCGTGCCCATCGAGCCCAGCGTCGCCGGCCCGAGTGCTTTAAAGAATGCGCGGACGTCTTCGTCGAGCTTGAGCGGCGCAAAGCGCGGCAGGCCGCCATGGCGGGCGAGATCGCCGGCGAGCAGGAAATACTGCAAAAAACCCGAGATCAGGACACCCCAGGCGGCAGCGTGGCCCGCGCCGGGAAACCATGCGGCGAGTGCCATCGTCATCATCATCGAGATGTTGAGGAAGATCGACGCGGCTGCGGCGCTCGCAAAGCGCTGCATCACGTTGAGCATGCCGCCATAGAGCGTCACCAGCGTGATCAGCAACAGATAGGGAAAGGTGATCCGGGTCAGCTCGATCGCGAGCTTGCGCTGCTCGGCGTCCTCGGAAAAGCCGGGCGCCAAAATGCTCATGGCCTGCGGCATGAACACCCAGGCGACGATCAGCAGCACCACCTGCGAGGCCAGCAGCAGCGTGAAGATGCGGTCGGCGAACAATCTTGCCGCCCCCTCCCCGCGCTCACCGTGCACGTGCGCATAGGCCGGCACCCAGGCGGCGTTGAAGGCGCCCTCGGCGAAGATCGCACGGAAATGGTTGGGCAGCCGCAGCGCCACGAAAAAGGCGTCGGCCGCGGGGCCGGCACCGAGAATCGCCGCAAGCATGATGTCGCGGGCAAATCCCGTCAGCCGCGAGAGCAGCGTGTAGCCACCAACCGTGAAGATACGTCCGAGCATCGTTCCCTTCTAAAGGAAGAGCTCGCGCAGCAAAACGGGGAAATCAGGCTGAAAGCGCGCCGCGCACGGCCGCGATGATTCGCTCCTGATCGGCTTCGGTCAGATAGGCATGCATCGGCAGGCTGATGACGTCCTGCGACAGGCTCTCGCAGCCCGGCAGGCCGCCCTCGGCCACCGGATACTGCTTGTAGGCGGTCTGCTGATGCATCGACTTGCCATAATAGATCGCCGTCGGCACGCCCTGGGCCTTCAGCGCGGCGGCAAAGCCGTCGCGGTCGGTGCCCTCAGGAAGGCGGATCGTGTACTGCGCCCAGACCGACGTATTGCCGGGCGCCACGCGCGGCACGGTGACCACATTGCTGAGACCGCGCGCGTAGCGCTCGGCGACCTTGTTTCGGGCGGCGATCTCGTCGTCGAAGATCTTCAGCTTCTCGATCAGGATCGCGGCCTGCATGGTGTCGAGCCGGCCGGTCAGGCCGAGGCGGACGTTGTCGTATTTGTCGACGCCCTGCCCGTGCACACGGATGCTGCGCAGCGTCGCCGCGAGTTCGTCGTCATCGGTGAAGATCGCGCCGCCGTCACCGAAGCAGCCGAGCGGCTTTGCCGGGAAGAAGCTGGTCGCGGTGGCGAGCCCGAAGGTGCCGAGCTTGCGGCCCTTGTAGCTCGCGCCAAAGCCTTGGGCTGCATCATCGAGCACGAACAGGCCTTCGGCCTTGGCGATCTCCGCGATGGCATCGTGATCGGCGGGCTGGCCGAACAAATCGACCGGAATCACCGCGACCGGCTTGAGGCCGGCCTTGCGGGCGGTCGCAATGCCGCGCTTGAGCGATTCCGGGCTCATGTTGAAGGTCGCTTCGTCGACATCGACATAAACCGGCGTCGCGCCGGTCCGCGCCACCGGCGAAGCGGTCGCGATGAAGGTGAAGGACGGACACAGCACGGCGTCGCCAGGCCCGACATTCTTCGCCATCATCACCATGAGGATCGCATCGGTGCCGCTGGCGCAGCCGATGACGTGCTTGGCGCCGCAATAGGCCGCAAGCTGCTTCTCGAGCTCGGCGACTTCAGGGCCGTTGACGAACTGACAATGATCGAGAACGCGCTTCACGGCGGCATCGAGCGAGTCGCCGAGCCGGCGGCGCTGCGAGGCGACGTCGATGAAGGGAATGGGTTCGGAACGCAGATGCTGGTTCATGGCGCCTTGCGGGTTTTGATCGGTCAACATGGAATGGGATCAGCCGGCGACGCGGCGCGGGCCCTTGAGGGCGGACGACTTGGCGGCGGGCCGCGACGGCGTTTCCAGGCACTGCGTCGCGATCTCGAGGCTGGCGACGCCTTCGTCGCCGGTGACCGCCGGCGTCTCGCCGTTGCGCACGGCCTTGAGGAACGCGATCAGTTCGGCGCGGAGCGGCTCGTCATGGCCGACCGGCAGATGCCGCATCGAATAGCTGCCGTCAGGCTTGAAGCCGAAACATTCGGTGACCTGGCGCGTCAGGAGATCGCCCATCACGTATTTGCCGCGGGTCGCGACCGTGACGCTGCGCGCCTTGAACGGCGTCAGCCAGTTGGTGTTGATGTGGGCGAGCACGCCGTTGGCGGTGCGGAATTGGAGCAGCGCGATGTCCTCGCGCTCGGCGACCGCACTCGACAATTGCGGCTGCACCTCGACGATGTCGGATTCAGTGAACCAGCGGATCAGATCGATGTCGTGCACGGCAAGATCGATGACGACGCCGACATTGGACATGCGCGGCGGGAATGGGCCGACGCGCGTGATCGCGATCGACAGAATATCCTCGCCCGCGATCGCCTGCTTGACGGCGGCAACGGCTGGATTGAAGCGCTCGACATGGCCGACCATCAGCGTCACGCCGGCCTTTTGCGCAGCCGTGACGATCTCGCGGCCTTCCGCGACCGTGGACGCAATCGGCTTCTCGACCATCACGTGGATGTTCTTGGCGATGCAGGCGAGCGAGACCTCGTGATGCAGATGGGTCGGCGCCGCAATGGTGACGGCATCGACGCCTTCGGCCAAGAGCTGGTCGAGCGTCTCGAAGCTCGCGCAATTGGCAAGCTCCATCGCCCGCGTGCGATGTGCCGGCGAAGGATCGACGACGCCGACGAGGCTGACGCCGGGAAGACCCGCGAGCACGCGTGCGTGGTTGCTCCCCATCACGCCGGCGCCAATGACGCCGACGCGCAAGCCGGCCTTTGCCGGTGCAGATCCTGTGGAACTCATTTGAGCAAACCCCGATTCAACGCAAATCCCCGGGGGCGCTTCTAGCACGGACGCCACATTTGTGGCGAATGCGGAGCTAGCGGTCCGGACACGATTTGATTCAAACAGTTACACGTTCCCCGGGCCTAAGCATTTGGAAGAGACCACTCTTTTGGCCCGGGTCGCGTGATTCGGAGTGTGCTGGTTACGACCTTTGATAGTCGTCTTCAATCCGGATGATGTCGTCTTCCCCGAGATAGCTTCCCGTCTGGACCTCGATCAGCTCCAGCATGATTTTACCGGGATTCTCCATCCGGTGTACCGCGCCCATCGGGATGTAGATCGACTCGTTCTCGTGCACGCTTTTGACGGTGTCGTTGACGGTGACGCGGGCTGTGCCGCGGACCACGATCCAGTGCTCGGCGCGATGATGGTGCTTCTGCAGCGACAGACGCCCGCCCGGCTTCACCACGATGCGCTTGACCTGGTGGCGCTCGCCATTGTCGACCGACTGGTAGCTGCCCCAGGGCCGATGCACCTTGAGGTGCTCCTCGGTGACCTTCGGTGCGACCGACTTGAGTTTTGTGACCAGCCGCTTCAGCCCGTTGGCATCCTTCTGGCGCGAGACCAGCACCGCGTCCGCGGTCGCGACCACGATGAGATCGTCAACGCCTTCGAGTGCGACCAGCGCGGCATCGGTGGTGACGTTGCAGTTGCGGCTATCCTCGAACACGGCGGTGCCATGGGAAGCATTGCCTTGCGCGTCCTTGTCCGACAATTCCCACACCGCGTGCCAGGAGCCGACGTCGGACCAGCCGCAGGACACCGGCACGACCGCGGCGCGCGCGGTCTTCTCCATCACCGCATAGTCGATCGAGATCGCCTTGGCCGCGCCGAACGCCTCGGGCTCCAGCGTCACGAAGCCGAGATCGCGGCCGGCATTGGTCACGGCATTGGAGATGGTCTCCACGCTCGCCGCATCGACCTTGCGGTATTCGTCCAGCAATACGCTGGCCGGAAACATGAAATTGCCGCTGTTCCAGAGATAGCCGGAATTTAGGTAGTCGGCCGCCTTCACCGCATCCGGCTTCTCGACAAAGCGCGCGACCGCGTGCACCTCGCCGGAGATGACCTCCCCCGGGCTGATATAGCCGTATTCGGTCGCCGGCCGCTCCGGCTTGACGCCGAAGGTGACGATGCGCCCGGCGCTCGCGGCGGTGAGGCCTTGGCGGCACGCCGCGACGAAGGCGGCATTGTCCTGCACCACGTGGTCGGCGGCGAGCGCGAGCACGATCGCCTCACTGGCGCGGTTCTGCGCGAACACCGCGCCGGCGGCGATCGCAGGACCGGAATCGCGCCGCATCGGCTCGAGGATCACGTCGGCCTCAATGCCGATTTCGGCGAGCTGCTCCAGCACCATGAAGCGGTAGGAGGCATTGGTGATGACGATCGGGCGATCGAACAGCGAGGCTTCCGAGACGCGGAGCAGCGTGTCCTGGAAGGTCGAGCGCGTGCCGAACAGCGGCAGGAACTGCTTGGGCCGCACCTCGCGCGAAGCCGGCCACAGCCGCGTTCCGGCACCGCCGCACATGATCAGGGGGATAATGCGTTTGTCCATCGTCATTTCAAACCTTGAGGTCGTTCCGATACCAGGTGACAAAATTACGAATTCCGTGCGCGATCGGCGTTGACGGTGCAAAGCCGGTATCGCGCATCAGATCATCGACATCCGCGGACGTTTCCAAAAGGTCTCTCGGCGGCAATTCTTTGATCGCCGTCCGACCCAGCTCCAGAACTCCGACGACGTGCATCAGCTCTTCCGGGTGGTGGTTTCCGACATTGTAGACCTTAGACGGCGCATTTGCGGCAGCCGGACGATCTGCGGTGATCCCTCATCCTGTTCCCAAGGACCGCTTCGCCCGATCCGTCGCTCGATCTTTCGCCCGCGGCGCCTCTTTAGCCTCCGCATCGACGGGGCCGCAATAGCCGGCCGCCCGGCATGCGGGCTCCTGATCACCGCTATTGCAAGATCAGCGCCAAAACCATACCAAAGCGGCCGAATTCGGCGCCTTGCGTCGGGTTGCTTCAAATCCCTTGTTCATGCGGGCGAAATGCGCCGAATCCTGCTGTCGACGGCCAAGATCCTGATTTCCGGAGCGCTGCTATACCTGGCGCTGCGCAAGGTCGATCTGTCCGAACTGTTTTCGCGTTTCACCGTGACCAGCCTGTTCTGGATCGGCCTGGCGATCGCGATCACGTTCCTGCAAATCTTCGTCGGCGTGTTGCGTTGGCGCGAGATCAGCGCCGCATGCGGCGCCCCGCTCGAGCTCGGCCGGGCCATGCGCTACAACGTGATCGGATCGTTCTTCAACCAGACCTTGCCCTCGGCGATCGGCGGCGATGCGGTCCGGCTGTGGCTCGTCGCGCGCGCCGGCGCCGGCTGGCGCGCTGCGACCTACTCGATCTTCGTCGACCGCGCGATCGGTTTGATCGCGCTCGCGATCATGATCGTCGCGAGCCTGCCCTGGAGCTACGGCCTCATCGCTGATCCGCACGGGCGCTCGGCGCTGCTGCTCGTCGACCTCGCGGCGCTCGCGGGTGGCCTCGGCTTTCTGGTCTTCGGCGCGCTGAAATGGCACTGGCTGAAAACCTGGTGGGCCACGCATCACATCCACGCCTGTGCCGTGATCGCCAACCGCGTGCTCTTCAGCCGCTCGCGCGGACCGGCCGTCGTGATCCTGTCGCTCGCCGTGCATGTGCTGGCCGTCGTGGTCGCCTGGTGCGTCGTGCAGTCGATCGCCGCGCCGGTCGGATTCAGCGACGTCTTTATGCTGGTGCCACCGGTGATGCTGATCACGATGATGCCGATCTCGATCGCCGGCTGGGGCGTGCGGGAAGCCACCATGGGCCTCGCGTTCGGCTTCGCGGGCCTGGCCGCAAACGAGGGCGTCAACGTCTCGCTGCTGTTCGGCGCCGTGTACTTCATCGTCGGCGCGATCGGCGGTCTGGTCTGGATCCTCAGCGCCGAGAAAGCCGCGCAGGGATCGGCGCCGCTCGGGGTGCGTCAATAAGGGTTCACAAGGCCGGCACGAAAGCAAGCGACCGCGGCGGTTACCTATCAATCTTCGGAGCTGTTTCCTATAGTATCCGGCGCGTAGCATCACGGATCCGGAATGAAGATCAGCGTCATCACAGCCAGCTACAACTCCCAGGCGACGATCGGCGCCACCATCGAATCCTTTCTCGCCCAGACCCATCCCGACAAGGAGATGCTGGTCGTCGACGGCGCCTCGAAGGATGCGACGCTGAAGGTTGTGGAGTCGTTCGGGTCCAGCGAGATCCGCGTGATCTCCGAGCACGACAAGGGTGTCTATGACGCCATGAACAAGGGGTTGCATCTGTTCAAGGGCGACGCGATCGGATTCCTCAATTCGGACGACACGTTCCACGACGACGGCGCGCTGGCGGCGATCGCGGCGGCGCTGGAACAAGCGGACGTCGTCTATGGCGACCTCGACATGGTCACCGATCATCAATCCAAGGCTCTCGTGCGAGCCTGGCGTGGCGGGCACTACGGTCGCTACTCGTTTCAGCTCGGCTGGGTCCCGCCGCATCCGACGTTCTATATGCGGCGCCAGGTCGCCGAGACGGTCGGCGACTACGATCTGAGTTATGTCACGACCGCCGACTACGATTACATGCTGCGTACGCTGGCGCTGAACGACTACCGGGTCGCCTACCTTCCGCGCGTCATCGCCGATTTCCAGATGGGCGGCATCAGCACCAGCGGCTGGCGCGTGACCCTGCGAGGCAATCTGGAGTGCCTGCGGTCGCGCCAGCGGCATCTGAACGCGCCGGTCATCGACGCCGCGTTCTTCCTGCGCTTTGCCCGGCGGATCTTTCAGCTCCGCTCGCCGGCATCCCTCTGGATGCGGCGCTCGCGTTGACCCCGAACTCCGGAACGGCATCTTTCAGGATTGTCCTGATGGTGGCGCGATCGTCATGCGCGATGGCGAGCTCGAGCGCGGAGATCCATTTGCGCAGCGTCTGCATCGGCGGTTCATTCGGCTTCGCCGCCATGACGCCAGCGACCCCGATATCGACGGTCGGCTCCTCAGAGGCAAACAGAATTTCGTTCAGCCGCTCGCCCGGCCTCATGCCGCTGAACACGATCTCGATGTCGTGGCCGGGCTGCAAACCCGAGAGCCGGATCATCCGTTCGGCCAGATCGACGATCTTCACCGGCTGGCCCATGTTCAACACATAGACCGAAACGTCGAAACGCTTGGCGCCGAGCGCGTGGGTGGCGGCCGTGATGACGAGATCGCAGGCTTCGCGAATGGTCATGAAATACCGGACCATGTCGGGATGCGTCACGGTAACCGGACCGCCAGCCTCGATCTGCGCCTTGAACTTCGGCACGACCGACCCGTTCGAAGCCAGCACATTGCCGAACCGGACCGAGATGAAGCGCATCGCCGGCTTGCTGCCGCCGGCCTGCGCCACCAGGTCGTGGTCGAGCGCCTGGCAATACATCTCCGCGAAACGCTTGGTCAGACCAAGCATCGAGACAGGCTCGATCGCCTTGTCGGTCGAGATCATCACCATGGCCTCGGCGCCGGCGGCAAGCGCCGCATCGGCGACGTTGATCGAACCGAAGATGTTGGTCTTGACGCCCTCGCTCCAGTCCCGCTCAAGGATCGGCACGTGCTTGAGCGCCGCGGCATGGAACACAATGTCGGGCTTGAACTCCGCCATCAGACGCATGACACGCTCGCGGTCGCGGATATCGGCGATCCGACCTTGGATCTCGGCGCCGGATCCGCGCGCGGCGAGCGCCTCGGTGACCGCATAAAGGGCCGGCTCCGAATTCTCGACGATCAGGAGACGCGCCGCGCCGAACGCAACCACGCGCTCGCAGATCTCCGAGCCGATCGAGCCGCCACCGCCGGTGACAATAACGCCCTTGTCCCTGATCAGGGCTTCCAGCCGCGCGTAGTCGATCGTCTCGCTCGGCCGCAGCAGCAGGTCCTCGACCGCAACCGAGGTGAGCCGCGGCATATCCCCCTGCTCAAGCGACGGCAGGCGGCTGACGATCAGGCCAAGCCGCCGCGACCGCATCAGCACAGATTCTGGATGCGACTCCGGTGCGAACGCAGACGGCGTCATCACTACCCGGGCGATCGGCTTATTGCGCTTGGCGAAGCTGGCGATGACGTCCTCGATGTCATCGATCGGGCCGACGACCGGCACGTTGCGGATGAGCTGGCCGAGATCGGAGCGCGACGGCGACAGCACCCCGACCGGCCGCAGATGCTTGATGGCGCCACTCTCGATGCCGCGGAGCACGACCTCGGCATCGGCGGCGCGTCCGATCAGGAGCGTCGCTGCGGCATTTTCGTTCCTGACGTGGTGCATCACGCGAGTATAGCGGAAATAGCGATAGGTCAGCCGCAGCGTGCTTAGCGCGGAGATTTCCAGGAACCAGTACAGGACAATGGTGATCTTGCCGAGAAAGAAGGTGCCGTGCACGTTCGGCGCGACGAAGATGTAGTCGAGCACGAGAAGGGCGACGGTGAGCACCGTAGCGACGCGGATGATGTTCAGCGCATCGGGCAGCGAGATGAAGCGCCACTTCGTTGTCGTCAGGTTGAAGACGTAGAAGACGACCACGCTGAAGGCGAGGAAATAGGGCAAGATCTGGAGCAGCAGCGGCAAGCGGGCCGTGAAGCCCGCACCACCCTCGAAGCGTAGATAGAACGCAACGAACAGGGCCGCGGCCGTCGCCACCACGTCGTGAAGCGCGATCAGGAAATTGCGCAAGGTAAGATGCGAAAGACGCGTCATCTGCCGGCCGACTATATCCAGTTCTTCAACACAACCTGATCGCGCTGATACCCCATCTGTCGGGGACTTGCCAGCGCCCTGAAGCTCAGTTGCGGCCTTCTCCCGGGCTCCGGCCGGTCCGGCGCGAATTGCACACCATGCCGCCGGCTACACCGACACCAAGCACGTACATCCAGCCTTCATGGAAGTCGAAAAGATGGGAATTGAAGAGCGAAGTGAAGACGTTTTGGACAACGACCAGCAACCCAATCCAGTTGGCGAGCGCGTCGCCGCGGAACAGGAGGAGATGCACCGCCCACATGGTATACAGTATGATGATGCCGACAACGCCCCATTGCACGGCCACGTTCAGCATCTGGTTATGAGGATTGCCGATCACCTCGCTTGAGGCCTGGTGGGGGCCCCCGGTCGCAGCCTGCTCGAACAGGCCGCGCGTGGAGCCGGTTCCGTGACCGAAGACCGGCGCCTCGGCAAAGAAACCCAGCGATTTGCGCCAGAACTCGAGCCGAAGTCCGATCGATGTCGGGATGCCCTTGTCCTTGTAGAGCTCGTACTGCACGGAGAATGTTTCAATCGTGTTGTGCAGCGTCGACGAGGTCTTCCATGTCAGCGCGGCGATGGCCGCGAGAGCCGCGAAGATGACCAGGACGCTGCGCCATTTCAAATGCAGCAGCCCGAAGACGGCCAGCATGATCGGTACGGTCACGAGTGCGGTGCGCGAGATCACCACAAAGGCCATGTTGATGAACAAGCTGAGCGCAATGGCCGCCAGTAGCGCAGCCAGCCAGACCCTCTTCTGCTGCAGCAGCTTCACGATCGGATAGGCGAGCCCGACCGCGCATAGCGTGAATTCCTGGCTCTGGTCGATATAGTTCTTCACGAAGATGCCGCGCGAATTGGGTTCATCAGGCGGCTTCAGCGAGAGCGTGGGATGGAAAAACACGAGCCAGGACATCACCGACAGCAGCGCGCACGAAGCCAGAAATGCGATGAACACGAGATGCCCGCGCGACGAACGTTCAAAATGATAGATCAGGACCGGGAGCACAAGCAGCTTCGTCGTCGGGTTCACGGCGTAAAACCGCGCGCCCCAGGGCGCCCCCGACCACAGCGTGCCGACCAGCGCGAGCAGGACCAGCGCGATCGGCAGCGCGCAGATCGGTCGCTTCAGCGACTGCAGGAAGTCCCTGACGTCGAGAAACGGCACCATGCAAGCGAGCATCGCGACATTGAAGATCGCCGCCAGTGACGTCGACCACGGCAGCGAGGCCGCGGTCAGTATGGCAAACAGATCGACCGTCTCGGACCAGGCTGCTGGACTGCGCAGGCGCCGCTGCACCCTCCCCCACACCGAGTCCCGCGCTAGTGCCGTCACTTGCTCTCTCCCCGCGCGCGATGAACCAGGGCGGTCGTGCTGAAGCCCTGGAGAATGTCGACCAGCACCACCGTCCCGCCCGCGGCCTCGACGACCTCATGGCCGACCACCTGCTCGCGGGTGTAATCGCCCCCTTTGATCAGCGCGCTCGGCTTGATGCGGGTGATCAGGTCGATCGGCGTATCTTCATCGAAAATAACGACGAGATCGACGGCTTCGAGCGCCGCCAGCACTTCCGCACGCGCTCGCTCGTCCTGAACGGGGCGGTCGGCGCCCTTCAGCCGCCGTACCGAGGCGTCGCTGTTCAGCCCTACGATCAGGCGGTCGCAGGCGGAGCGCGCCGCTGTCAGGACCTTGACGTGGCCGGGATGCAGGATGTCGAAGCAGCCATTGGTGAAGCCGACGCGCTGGCCTTGCTTCTTCCATTCCGCGAGCTGCGGGTCGAGCGCGCCGGGCTCGAGCACGATCTTCTCCTCGGCCGCGTGATAGGCATGCGGCAATATCTTTCGCTTCAGCTCGGCCGCAGTAACGCTGGCGGTGCCCTGCTTGCCGACGGCGACGGCGGCCGCGGCACTGGCCATGCGCAGCGCCGTGTCCCAGTCCGCGCCGGTGGCGAGCGACACCGCGAGCGCCCCGGCAACGGTGTCGCCGGCGCCGGAGACGTCGCGCACCTTGACCGGAAACGCCGGAACGTGAACGGCCTCGCCGTTGCGCGGCACCAGCGTCATGCCGTGCTCGCCTTGGGTGACCAGGATCGCTTCGCAATCGGCGAGCCGCATCAGGTCCTCGCTGGCATCGACGATGCTCTGCGGCGTGTCGGCGCGACTTCGGGTCGCTTCCGAAAATTCCTTGCGATTGGGCGTGAGCACCGTCGCGCCGCGATAGATCGCCCAGTTTAGGCTTTTGGGATCGACGATCACGGGCTTGCCGAGTTTTCGCGCGGCGTCGATGGTGTGGCGGATGACGCGGGCGGTCAGCACGCCCTTGGCGTAGTCGGACAGCAGCACGATGTCGGCGCGCGCGATCTGCGGCAGGATCGCTTCGATCAGCTTGGTCTCGATCGTATCGGAAGCAGGCTGTGCCTGCTCCCAATCCGCACGCAGCATGTGCGTGGAAAAATGCTCGGAGACGAAACGCACTTTTCGCGTGGTCGGACGCGAGGGATCGCACACCAGCACGCTTTCGATGGCGCCCTGCTCCGCAAGCGTCGAGGCGAGCTGCCTGCCCGCCTCGTCCTCGCCGACGAGGCCGACGAAGATGCAGCGCGCGCCGAGCGCGGCGACGTTGCGCGCGACATTGCCGGCGCCGCCGATATGGATCTCGCTGCGCTGGGCCGCGATGACAGGCGCCGGCGCCTCCGGCGATATCCGCGACACCTCGCCATAGACGAACTCGTCCAGCATGATGTCGCCGATGCACAGCACCGTGCAGCCTGAGATGGCTTGCGCGAGGGCATCGAAATTGAGAATGGGCGTCGGCATGGTGATGGACCTCAGCGGAAGCGGTCGGGCCGGTCGAGATAATCCCCGACATAGGCCTTCACCGCGTCCTCGAGCGTCGTGAAACCGCCATTGTAGCCGGCGCGGTGGAGGCGATCGACCTCACTCTGGGTGAAGTACTGGTAGCTGCCGCGGATCTGCTCGGGCATGTCGATGTATTCGATGTTGGGGCCGGCGCCGAGCGCAGCATAAGCCGCCAACATCAGGTCCCTGAAGCTGCGTGCCTTGCCGGTGCCGACATTGAACAGCCCGGACACCGAGGGCGTTGCCAGCAGCCACATGATCACGCGCACGACGTCGTCGACATAGATGAAATCGCGGCGCTGATCGCCGTCGGCGATGCCCTCGCGATGCGACTTGAACAATTGCACGACGCGGCCCGCTTTGACGTCGTCGAAGCGGCGCGCCAGAACGCTCATCATCGAGCCCTTGTGGTATTCGTTGGGGCCGAACACGTTGAAGAACTTCAGTCCGGCCCATTGCGGCGGCAGCTTCTCGCCGTTCGCAGCGCGCTGGGCGACGGCAAGATCGAACAGGTGCTTGCTCCAGCCGTAGAGGTTCATCGGGCGCAGTTTCTTCAACGCAGCGACCGAGGCATCGTCGTCAAATCCTGCGTCGCCGTCGCCGTAGGTCGCCGCCGAGGAGGCGTAGATCAACGGCACCGCATTCGCCGTGCACCAGTCCAGGAGGCGCATCGACAGGCGGAAGTTGGTCTCGAACACCAGGTCGCCGTCGGTCGCGGTGGTCGCGGAAATCGCCCCGAGATGGATCACGGCGTCAAGCTTGCGGCCCTGCAGCCAGTCCGGCAGCTCAGCCGGCGGCACGATATCCAAAAGCTGCCGCTTGGCGAGGTTGCGCCATTTGCCCTCATTGCCAAGGAAATCGCAGACGACCACGTCGCTGCGCCCGGCCTCGTTCAGCACGGCGACGACATTCGATCCGATAAAACCGGCCCCGCCGGTCACCAGCAACATTCCAAGTTCCCTGCCAGATTCCGCGTGCCCGAAGTTTTGCGGCCCGGTTCTGCCCTAGCGCATGATCCGCCAAAGTGTAAGCGGTTTTGGGATTGCCACTCAGCCGGCTTTACCTGCCGGCCCGGAGCGGCTAACCGAACCGCCACATCAGGTACCCGACTTTATCAACGAATGAACCAAGATTCGCAACTTAGCGGCGAGGCAGATCGGGGCGACAGGCGCCCGATCCTGATCGTCCCCTACATGTGGATCGGCGATTTCGTCCGGAATCACACCGTCGTGCGGGTCCTAAATGAGCGCTGGCCGAACCGGCCGGTCGATCTGCTCACGACCTCCCTGTGCGCGCCCTTGGTCGATTACATGCCGGGCGTGCGCGAAGCGATCGTCTGGGACCTGCCGCGCGGCCGGCTCGCCGCGGGCCGCCAGCTCGGCCTGGCGAAGCTCCTGCGCGAGCGAAACTACGGCACCGCCCTGGTGCTGCCCCGGACCTGGAAGGCCGCCATTGCGCCCGCTTTGGCCGGGATTCCGGAAAGGGTCGGCTTCGTCGGCGAGTTCCGGTTCGGCCTGCTCAATCGCTGGCGCTGGGGCGAAAAGAAGCTGCCCCGCTTCATCGACAAGAACGCCGCCCTCGCCCAGCCCGATCGCGCCCCGCTGCCGGCAGAATGGCCGGTGCCGCAGTTGCGGGTTCAGGCCGAGGACATCCTCCGCTGGCGGCAGGCCAACGGCCTCAGCGCCGGCGCCGCGGTGGCCCTGGCTCCCGGCTCGGTCGGCGTCTCAAAACGCTGGACCTACTATCCCGAGGCTGCCCGCTTGCTCGCCGAGCGCGGCGTTGAGGTCTGGGTTGTCGGCGGCCCCGGGGAAAAGGGCTTCGCCCAGGAGATCGTCGCGGCCGGCGGCCCGGGGGTCCGGGACCTTACCGGCAATGATCTGCGCAACGGCGTGCTGGCCATGGCTGCGGCCGGCGTCGCGATCTCCAATGATTCCGGCCTGATGCACATCGCAGCCGCCCTGGGCACGCCGACCATGGGCATCTTCGGCCCGACCAGCCCCTATCTCTGGGCCCCCCTCAACGGCCTCGCCGCGACCGTGGTGCAGGACAAGAGCGTGCTCTCCTGCCAACCCTGCCAGAGCACGATCTGCAAGATGAACGACCACCGCTGCATGCGAGATATCGCGGCGCAGGACGTGGTCGAGATCGCGAGAGACGTGCTGGCGAGGACGCAGGGACTTGGAAATGTCTGACGGCCGCGCGGCGAAACCCGCCGCATTCCTCGATCGGGATGGCGTCATCAACCGTGACGATGGCTATATCGGCACGCAAGACCGCATCCGCTGGATGCCCAACGTTGCCAGGGCCATTCGCCGCCTCAACGAGGCCGGCTATTGGGTATTCGTCTTCACAAACCAGTCCGGCGTCGCGCGCGGCCTCTTCACTGACGCCGACGTGAACCGGCTGCACGGCTGGATGTGCGCCGAGCTCGCCCGTGACAGCGCGCGGATCGATGACATCCGCTTCTGTCCATACCATCCGCAAGGAACGGTCGCCGGCTATATCGGAGAGCATGATTGGCGCAAGCCCGCACCAGGTATGTTGCGCGATCTCGTCCAGCACTGGCCGGTGCAACTCGACGGCAGCTTCGTAATCGGAGATCAGGCTCGGGACATCGAGGCCGGCAAGGCGCTCGGACTGCCGGGCTTTCTCTTTCCAGGCGGCGACCTCGACGCGTTCGTGACCGAGGTGCTCGCCCGGACCAAACGACCGTAGACCGCGGCGATCCGGCGGGACATCGAGTCGAGAAAGGACGTCAACGGGTGTCGTGCCGGAGTGTATCCCCGGGAGTCGCGCATAATCTGCAATGCCGTCTAATTGCAGTGTCTCGTCTGACGGCTCAAAACAAGTTCGTAAATCCGCATTGCATTGCGCAGGCCGCCAAGCCATTGATTCCGCTGCCCGGCTAGTGCATGGGGATATATTTTCTCCGCTCGCTCAGAGCAGTGGCCGATAGACCTCACCGATCCGGGCTGCCTCGGCATCGAGGCTGAATCGTTCGAGCACCCGTGCCCGCCCGCGCTTGCCCATCGCGATCGCGGCGGCCACGTCACGCATCAGCGGTTCGACCGCTGCAGCCAGCGCGTCCGCATCACCGGTCGGGATCAGCACGCCGGTCACGCCATCCTCGACCACGAGTTCGGCCGCGCCGGCGCGCGCGGCGACCAGCGCGCTGCCGGCCGCCATCGCCTCGATCAATGTCAGGCCAAAACCTTCGTTGCGCGAGGTGAAGGCGTAGATCGTCAGCCGCTGATACCAGCGCTGCACGTCTTCGATCGGCAGCTCGCCAGTGATGACGATGCGCGATTGCAGGCCGGCGGCCTCGATCCGCTTCTTCAGGTCGTCTGCAAAAACGGCTTGCTCGGGTGTGACCTGGCCGACGATGATTGCGGTGAAATCCGGATAGCGCGGCAGCAAGCGGCACATCGCGTCGACGAACACGTCGGTGCCCTTCTGCGCGCGTACCCGGCCGAAGCAGCCGATCGCATAGCGGCCCGGCAACGCGGTTTCCGCGAAGGCAGCAGTGCGGTCGAGCGGCGGCGCATAGATTGCGGTGTCGACGCCATGCGGAATCACCGTCGCCTTCACCTTCAGGAACGAGGCCGAAAGATCCGATGTCGCGATGATCGTGTCCATGCGCCGGATCAGCCAGCGCGTGATCCAGCTATGATGGCGCTGTGCCGCCGAGGTGAAGACGAGCTTGAGCGGCCAGCCGAGCGCGCGCAACAGCACACCCGCGATCATCTCGTTGTTGCGGCGCGCGTGCCAGATCAGCGGCGCCTTGCGGCGCCACAATCTCAGGAGATCGGCACAGTTCAGGCGCGCGATCCCCTCCGGCGCGTCGGAGCCGAACCACGCGGCGCGAAACAGCTTCGCCAGCCGCGGCGCCACCATCCGGTTGGTCGCGGTGACCCCGGAATAGCGCCTGTGCAGATTTGGCACGATCACTTCGAGATCGCTTGGGGAATTCGCCACGCCACGCTCCGTTTCGAAAGTCCCTATACGCAACATTAAGCATAGTGACCAGTTCAGCCGCGCCGATACCCACTCTTCACCACGTAAACGTTAGCTTGGAGCGTTGATCGAAGACGGGTGAGATCATGACTGTGCTTGTCACCGGCGGTGCCGGCTATATCGGAAGCCACACGGTTCTGGCGCTGGCGGAAGCCGGCGAGGACGTCGTCGTGATCGACGATCTCTCGACTGGCTTCTCGGCCTATCTGCCCGAAGGCGTGCCGCTGTTCATTGGCGATGCCGGCGACGAGAACCTGCTCGAAGGCGTGATCGCCCAGCACAACATCGAGAGCATCATCCATTTCGCAGGCTCGGTCGTCGTGCCGGATTCGATGCGCGATCCGCTCGGCTATTACCGCAACAATTTCACGACGGCGCGGAACCTGCTCAACGTCGCGGTCAAGCGCGGCATCGACCGCTTCATCTTCTCCTCGACCGCGGCGGTCTATGGCGATCCGGACCAGGTGCCGGTGCCCGAGCATGCGCCGACGCGGCCACTGTCGCCTTACGGCTCGTCGAAGCTGATGACCGAGATCATGCTGCACGACGTCGCCGCCGCCTACGGCATGCAATACGTGACCCTGCGCTATTTCAACGTTGCGGGTGCCGATCCGCAGGCCCGCATCGGCCTTGCCACCGCTGGCGCCACGCATCTGCTCAAGATCGCGGTGGAAGCCGCGACCGGCCAGCGCGCCAAGATCGACGTGTTCGGCACCGACTATCCGACCCAGGACGGCAGCTGCATCCGCGATTTCATCCACGTCACGGACCTGTCGCAGGCGCATCGCTCGGCGCTCGCTTATTTGCGCAACGGCGGTGCCTCGACGACGCTCAATTGCGGCTATGGCCGCGGCTACTCGGTGCTGGAGACCATCGACGCGGTGCGCCGTGTCTCGGGCCGCAGCTTCGCCGTGCAATACGCCCCGCGCCGGCCCGGCGACATCATGACCATGGTCGCCGACACCAGCCGCATCCGCGGCCTGCTCGACTGGAAGCCGCAATACGACGACCTCGAGACCATCGCAGCGCATGCGCTGGCTTGGGAGGACAAGCTGTTCCGCGAGCGTCACGGCGAGCTCCGCCAGGCCGCCTCGGCCTAGATTCCATCCGAGCGCAAGCCCTTAATTGGGCTTGAAAAGCGCTGGCTTAGCGGGCACAGAGGCCGTTCGATCCCTGACGCGCGGGCAGGCTTATTCCTGTGCCGTCAATGGACTGCGGATGGCTCAGTTTCCAAAGAAAATCACCGACGATCCCTATGCGGCAGCGGTGCTGATTCGCCGCCTGGTCACAGAACAGGGCATCATCTACTGGCGGCGCTACCTCGTCGCCTTCGCGCTGATGGCGCTTGCCGCCGGATCGACCGCGGGCGCGACCTACGTGCTCGGCCAGGTCATCAACCAGGCCTATGTCGACAAGAACATCCCGGGCATCGCGATGTTCTCGGGCATCACCGTGATCCTGCTCTTCATCAAGGGCGTGGCGACCTACGGTCACATGGTGATCCTGACCAAGATCTCCAACGCCATCCTCGCCACCAACCAGCGCCAGCTGTTCGCCAAGTTGATGCGCGAGAGCGTCGGATTCTTCTCCGAGCGGCATTCGTCGGAATTCCTGGCGCGGCTGACGGCCGGCGCCAAGTCCATCACCGATGTCCTCAACCTGCTGGTCAATGCGGTCGGGCGCGACCTCATGATGTTGCTCGCCATGATCGGCGTGATGGTGTGGCAGGATCCGGTGATGTCGTTCATCGGCCTCGTCGCCGTGCCACCGGCGATGCTGGTGCTGCGCAAGCTGGTCAAGCGCATCAAGGGGCTCGCCTACAACCAGTTCACCGGCACCGCCGACATCCTGGAGACGATGCAGGAATCGCTGCAGGGCATCCGCACGGTGAAAGCATTCACGCTCGAAGACACCATGCAGACCCGCATCGACGAGAACATCGCGATCGTCGAGCGCAACGCCAACAAGATGGCCCGCGTCGCCAACCGCTCCAATCCGCTGATGGAGATGCTCGGCGGCTTCGCGGTCGCCGGCTGTTTGCTTTACGGCGGCTATAGCGTAGTCGCCCTCAACGCCACGCCTGGCGCGTTCTTTTCCTTCATGACCGCGTTCCTGATGGCGACCGAGCCGGCCAAGCGGCTGGCGCGGCTCAACATCGACCTCAACAGCCAGCTCGTCGGCGCCCGCATGCTGCTCGAAGTCGTCGACAGCCCCGCGAGCGAGCATTCCGACGACGACAAGCCGGCGCTGAAACTGTCGACTGCCCGCATCGAGCTGCGCGACGTCAGCTTCTCCTATCGCAACGGTGAGACCGTCCTCAACCGCATGAGCTTTGTTGCCGAACCCGGCAAGGTCACTGCGCTGGTCGGCCCCTCCGGCGGCGGCAAATCGACCGTGCTGGGATTGCTACTGCGCTTCTACGAGGTGACGCAAGGCCACATCGTGATCGACGGCCAGTCGATCGGCGCCGTCTCGCGAAAATCGCTGCGGGCTCAGACCGCCTATGTCGGCCAGGACGTCTATCTGTTCCGCGACACCATCCGCAGCAACATCGCGTTCGGCCGCGCCGGCGCGACCGAAGACCAGATCATCGATGCTGCGAAAGCAGCCTGCGCGCATGATTTCATCATGGGCTTCCCGCTCGGCTACGACACGCCCGTCGGCGAGCACGGCACGCAGCTGTCCGGCGGCCAGCGCCAGCGCATCGCGGTTGCGCGCGCGCTGATCAAGAACGCGCCGATCATCCTGCTCGACGAAGCCACCGCCGCGCTCGATTCCGAGTCCGAGCGGCAGGTGCAGGAGGCGATCGAGCATCTCTGCCAGAACCGCACCACCATCGTGATCGCGCACCGCCTGCACACCATCATGCACGCCGATGCGATCCTGGTGGTCGAGGGCGGCGAGATCGTCGAGCAGGGCCGGCATGACGAGTTGCTCCGCCGCGGCGGCCGCTACGCCTCGTTCTTCCGCCTGCAACATCACGACGCCGGTGCTCTGGCGCCGATCAGCGCAACCGCATAGAGTTCCCTTCACCTCAAGAGCAGCGAGATCGCACCATGAACGCCGCCTCCTACGTCATCCCGCTTCCGACCCAGGCTTCGCTTCCCGTCGTCGGGGAAAGCGGCCGTTATCCCGTGCGCCGCATCTGGTGTGTCGGCCGCAACTATCTCGAGCACATCCGCGAGATGGGCAATGACGAGCGCGCCCCGCCGTTCTTCTTCGCCAAGCACGCCGACATGCTGGTGCCCGACGGCGCCACCATTCCCTATCCGCCGCTGACCAAAGATCTCCATCACGAGGTCGAGTTGATCGTCGCGATGAAGAGCGGCGGCCTCAACATTCCCGCCGACAAGGCGCTCGACCATGTCTACGGCTATGCCGTCGGCATCGACCTGACCCGCCGCGACCTGCAGATCGCCTCGCGCAAGAAGGAGCGTCCGTGGGAGGTCGGCAAGTCGTTCGACTATTCGGCGCCCTGCTCCGCGGTGCAGCCGGCATCGAAAATCGGTCACCCCGCCAAGGGCAAGATCTGGCTCACAGTCAACGGCAAGGAAGCGCAGAAGGGCGACCTCACCGAGCTGATCTGGAACGTGCCTGAGATCATCTGGCAGCTCTCGCAGCAGGTGAAGCTCGCCGCCGGCGACATCATCATGACGGGCACGCCGGCCGGCGTGTCGCAGCTCCAGCCCGGCGACAAGCTCGAATGCGGCGTCGACGGCATCGGTACGCTGAAGGTGAGCATCGGTCAGCCGGAATAAGGCCGAGCTCGAGATCACGGGACAGCAAAGCCCCGGGCATCGCGTCCCGGGGCTTTTTTGCGGATTCAAGTTCGTCGCTCGTACGCCCCCGCCGCGTTGATGTCCTTTCCGGTGTAATCGGTCATCATCGCGGTCGCGACCAGCGTCACGACCGCGCAAATCGCGATGTAGATCGCGATCGCGGTCGCCGAGTGGAACGTGCCGTACAGCCAGGTGGCGATCAGCGGTGCGGGGCCGCCGGCGATCACGGATGCGAGCTGATAGCCGAGCGAGGAGCCGCTATAGCGCAGGCGTCCGGTGAAGCTCTCGGCGATCAAGGCGGCTTGCGGTCCATACTGCATGTCGTGCGGAATCAGCGACAGGATGATCGCGAGGAAAATGATGGTCAGCGACCCCGTATTGAGCATGGCGAAATAGACGAAGCCGAAGATGCCCGTCACGGCAGCGCCGAGCATATACATGTTCTTGCGGCCGATCTGATCGGAGATATGTCCGCACAGCGGGATCGACACGAACGACAGCACCGAGGCCGAGAGCACCGCGGTCAGCAGGAAGTCGCGCGATACGTGCAGGGTGCCGATGCCATAGGAGAACACGAACGCCGTGAAGATGTAGAACGGCGCCTGCTCCGACATGCGCGCAAAGGCAGACAGTAGAATCTCCTTCGGGTATTCCCGGATCACCGTGAGCATCGGCGTTCGATCGACCTGGCGTTCGGCCACGAGCTTGGAGAACACCGGGGTTTCGAGAATGCCGAGCCTGATATAGAGGCCCACGCCGACCAGGATGATGCTGAGCGCGAAGGGAATACGCCAGCCCCATGCCAGGAACTGATCACCCGCCATCTGGCTGAACACCAGCACGGCAAGATTGGCGAGGAAAAGCCCGCAGGGCACACCGAACTGCGGCCATGATGCGATCAATCCGCGGGATCGGTCGTTGCGCGCCCATTCCATCGACATCAGTACCGAGCCGCCCCACTCACCACCGACTCCGACGCCCTGAATGAACCGCAGCACGGTCAGGATCACGGCGCCCCAGATACCGATGCTGGCATAGGTCGGCACCACGGCGACCGCAGCGGTCGCCAGTCCCATCAAGAGCAAGGTCGCGATCAGCGTGGATTTACGTCCGATGCGGTCGCCATAATGGCCAAAGATTGCCGCGCCGACGGGCCGCGCGGCGAATCCGACCGCGTAGATCGCAAACGCCTCCAGCGTGCCGACCCAGGGATCGGAGTGAGGAAAGAAGAGCTTTGCGAAAACCAGCCCCGTGACGGTGCTGTAAAGAAAGAAGTCATACCACTCGATCGCGGTCCCGATTGTGGAGGCGATCACGGCGCGGCGAAGCTGGCGCTGATGCTCGGGGGCGGTAAGTCGGGTGGCGTCGAGATCAAGGGTTGCCATGGGAGCGCATCCTCAGATAGGCCCCCGCTTGCGTGGTTTCACCTGTTATTGTTGCTGAAAAAACGACATTGGGTTCCAAGGGTTCCAGCCGAGCTGGAATGAGGGGGTAAAACTTTAGTCGGCCCACAAGCCCGGCGGCACTACCAAGCCTTCACCGGCCGATTGGCGTGGCTTGTCTGCGGCACACCCCGATTGAGCGACATGTGCGAATGCACGCACAGCCAACCATCGCCATGTCTTGAAAACACCATCGTGGCCCGGCCGGGACGTGGAAACGCGCTGCCGTCGGGATGATAGCCCGTGCTCGTCCACGGCACGATCACGGTCGCTATCGTGTCATCGGACGATGCCAGGACCGACGCCTGGTTGATGACGAAACGGAAGTCGGACGTCTTCGGCCACACGTTGTCCCATTGCGTGGTGACCCATTGGTCGAGGCCGGGAATGACGTCATTGTGCGTGCCGAAGGCCAGCACTTCCGGATGGAAAAGCGGCCGCGCCGAAGCATAGTCGACCTCGCGGACATAGCCCGCGAAGGTCTCCAGCCAGTGCTGAAAGAACTGCGTGATCACGGTATTCGCGGTCGGCAAAGAGACCATCGTCTGCTCCATGTTCGCAACTCAATCGCGGCAATCTTTGTTGCCATGAGGCGAACCGTCCAGCAAGATATGTGGAGAGCACCGGTGGAGATCGATCGACCAGCCGGGCCGATTTCATGGAGCCAGACTCATGAGACGCCTTCTCCTGCTTGCAGCCACGCTTATCGTCTCGTGCAACGTTGCCAGCGCGCAGTCCGTTCAGCCCTATGCCGGTCTTGAGCATCGCCCCATCAAGGCGCTGTCGCAGCAGCAGATCGATGATCTGCGAGTCGGACGTGGCATGGGCCTGGCACTTGCCGCCGAGCTCAATGGATATCCCGGTCCGAGCCATGTTCTCGACTTCGGTGATCGGCTTGATTTGACCGCGGATCAGCGCATCCAGGTTCAGCGCCTCTTCGATGCCATGAAGCAAGAGGCGGTCCCGCTAGGTAACAAGCTGGTCGAGCAGGAAACGGAGTTGGACCGCCTCTTCTCCGCCCGCGTCGTGACATCGGAGTCACTCAAGGCAGCCCTCGTGGCCATTTCGGAAACCCAGGCACTGCTCCGCGAAAGCCACCTCAAATATCATCTGTCGACAACTGCCTTGCTCGATCAGAGCCAAATGCAGCGATACGCGGAGCTGCGCGGTTACCAACGCCCTGATGGCTCCGAAGAACACAAGCACCGTCACTAAAGGCGATCACCGCAACGCCGACAGCACGATGAGACCGAGGATCAGCGCCGTCAGCGAATATTTGAGCGTGTAGTAGACGTTGCGATTCCATTCCTTGACCTTGCGGCTCGCAAGATGGATCTCGTAGAGCTTGCCGAACACCTTGTTGAGCAGGCCGACGCTCTCGCCGTCGACGTTCTGGGTTGCAGAGGCCTTGACGATGTGGTGGCTGACCCAACGGTTGATCGCGGTCATGAAGCCGTATTTCATCGGACGCTCGACGTCGCAGAACAGGATGATGCGGTTGACGTCGGTGGCATTCTCGGCGCTGTGGATGAAGGTCTCGTCGAACATAAAGGCCTCGCCGTCGCGCCAGACGCATTCGACGCCGTCGACCAGGATGCGGCACTTGTTCGAGTTCGGCGTGACAAGACCGAGGTGGTAGCGCAGCGAACCGGCGAAGGGATCGCGGTGGGCGCCGAGCTTGCCGCCCGGCGGCAGCATCGCAAACATCGCACCATGCACGCTCGGAATGGAGTTGAGCAGCTCCGCCGTCTTCGGGCACAGCGTGCGCGCCGAGGGCAGGAAGTCATCGTACCATTTCAGGTAAAAGCGTTTCCAGCCGCTCTTGAAGAACGAATAGAAGCCCCAATCGTTGTTCTTCGCCGCCGCGCGAATGAAGCCTTCGTCGAACAGGCGAACGGCCTCGTCGCGAATGGTCTCCCAATTTTCGCTGAGGGCTTTCAGCTCCGGAAACTGCTCCACCGGGATCACCGGCTTGTTCGGCACCGCCGAGCCCGCGTACATCAGCACATTGTAAGGCGCGAGATAGGTGGAGTGGTCCCCGAGCTGGCGCGCTAAGCGCAGTCGCTGCTTGCCGCGGAAATGAACGTAGATCGTCGATGCCGCCAGCACATAGAGAATGACGAGTTGCGGCGCAAAAAGCTGTTTTAACATCTCCCCCGTTCCCCAGTGATTCAACCGGGGACGTCATCTATCCCGACGCGGCCCGAGCAGCAAGATATTCGCCGGTGGGTTGCAATCACGCTCCGGAGATCAGGGCTGGGAACTTGAGGCCGAACCGAGCCGAATCAGGCCCGTGACAGGGCCTGGAGGCCCTTGAAGGTCAGGCGCTTGGGGTCGGTGACGCCGGCAAGATACAGGCGGCGGATGAACGCGATGACGGCGTCGCGGTCGCAATCGGTCAACGCGACGA
This sequence comes from Bradyrhizobium sp. GCM10028915, assembly GCF_042666195.1. Classification (NCBI taxonomy): domain Bacteria; kingdom Pseudomonadati; phylum Pseudomonadota; class Alphaproteobacteria; order Hyphomicrobiales; family Nitrobacteraceae; genus Bradyrhizobium; species Bradyrhizobium sp. GCM10028915. The sequence continues at coordinate 102,470 of NZ_JBHTFN010000072.1, read as the reverse complement.
CGGCGTCGACCGCGATTCTCTGGGCTTCCATTGCGCTCACCTCGGCCTTGCAAGTAACCCCGGCCGAGACAGGCTAGGACTCCGCGGTTAATCCGGCGTTAACCGTTCGGGCAACATGGCCGATTCACCCGACCCGCCGTATACGCAAAACAACGCATTGCCCGTGTGCGCAGCGGCTCACCGGGCACTGATGCCCTTCTTGAGCTGAGCAAACTGCTTCTTCAGCCGCGGCACCGCAAAGTCCGTGAAGGTCCGCACCTTCGGCACCGAGAGCCGGCCCTGCGGACAGATCAAATGCGCGGGCATCTCGGGATCCTCGTCGCCGGTCAGGACGATCTCAAGTTCGCCGCGCGCGACCTGCTCACCCACCTGGTACGAATACATTCGCGCCACACCGCGGCCGGCGACGGCCGAGGCCACCGCCGCATAGGTGCTGTTGACGACGAGCCGCGGCGTGAACTGCACCGTGCGGGCGGCCGACGACCCGGCCTGCGGTGCAAAGGTCCAGGAATTGGGAAGGTGCGCCATCGCGACGATCTGGTGCTTGGCGAGGTCGCCGGGCTCGGTAATGCGCGGATGCTGCTTCAGATAGCGCGGTGATGCTACCACGACGCGGCTGATCTCACCGACCCGCATCGCGACCATTGCCGAATCCGCGAGATGACCGATACGAAGCGCGACGTCGACCCCCTCCTCGATCAGATTGACCGCGCGATCGAACAGCAGGAGTTTTGCCGAGACGGTCGGATAGGCGTCGAGAAACGCATCGAGGATCGGCCGCAGCACCATCTCACCCGACACCACAGGCGCAGTGATCGTGAGCAGGCCGCGGGGGGCCGTGCGCGGCCCGGCCACGATGTCGTCGGCCTCCTCCAACTCGGTGAGCACGCGGCGACAGACCGCGACATAGCGCTCGCCCTCCTCGCTCAGCTTGATGGAGCGTGTGGTCCGGTGCAGCAGCTCGGCACCGACCCGCTGCTCCAGGAAAGCAATGGCGCGGCTGACTGCCGCCGGCGAACGGCCGAGCTTGCGGCCCGCGGCCGCGAGGCTGCCCTCGTCCACCGCAAGGACAAACACCTTCATCGCATCCAGACGATCCATACGTTTCCCGCCAGCCCATCGAGCTCCGACTGCAAGCTAGGCGTTCGCTCCCGCTGCGACAACCACCGACGGGGGCCGGTCCGGCATTCGTTCGCGCCGCGAAAGAGTGTCTGCCGGACAGCGCGTATTCGCAGCCGGCCCGCTGCGGCGTACCTCATCGACTAAGCCAGCCGCTGCTGGCGCAGGTTCTGAAAGCCAACAACAGGAGCCCATCATGGGTATCGAACAGAAGGTTGCCATCATCACCGGTGCTTCGCAGGGCATCGGTGCCGCCCTGGTCCAGGGTTTTCGCGATCGCAACTATCGCGTCGTCGCGACGGCGCGCTCCATTAAGCCGTCGGGCGATGAAGATGTCCTCACCATTGCCGGCGACATCGCCGACCGGAAGACCGCCGAGCGCGTGGTCTCGCAAGCCGTCGCCCGCTTCGGCCGCGTCGACACGCTGGTCAACAACGCCGGTATCTTCGTCGCAAAGCCGTTCACGCAGTATACGGCGGAGGACTATGCAGCGGTGATGGGCACCAACGTCGCTGGTTTCTTCCACGTCACGCAGCTTGGCATCGCCGAGATGGAAAAGCAGGGGTCCGGCCATGTCGTCCAGATCACGACGACGCTGGTCGACCAGGCCAATTCGAACGTGCCCTCGGTGCTGGCCTCGCTGAGCAAGGGTGGGTTGAGCGCCGCGACGAAGTCACTGGCGATCGAATATGCCAAGCGTGGTATCCGCGTGAACGCGGTGTCGCCCGGCATCATCAAGTCGCCGATGCATCCCGTCGCGACGCACGCCCAGCTCGATGCGCTGCATCCCGTCGGCCATATGGGCGAGATGTCCGACATCGTCGATGCCGTGCTCTATCTCGAGGGCGCCTCCTTCGTCACCGGCGAAATCCTGCATGTCGACGGCGGCCAGAGCGCCGGCCACTGAACGCTGGCGCCTTCGCGCAGGAGGACGATATGACAGACGCAGATGCCAAGCAGCAAGTCCACCCCCGATCGCATCAGCGGTCCGGTTCGACATCACAGACTTGCTCACAGCAAACCTGGCGATATGCGGTAGCAGGATTGTCCGCATCGCTGGTCGGGCTTGGCCTCGCGCGCTTTTCCTACACGCCGCTGATCCCGGCCCTGATCGCCGCAAAATGGTTCGACCCGTCCGACGTCGTCTATCTCGGTGCAGCGAACCTGGTCGGCTATCTTGCCGGCGCGCTCGCGGCGCGGACCGTGGCCGCGCGCATCGGCGCCGTTCGCGGCTTGCGGGCGATGATGTTGCTTGCGACCCTCTCCTTTTTTGCCAGCTCGACCCCGGTGTCGTTCACCTGGTTCTTCGCCTGGCGCTTCCTGTCGGGGCTCACCGGCGGAATTATCATGGTACTGGCGGCCTCCGTCATTCTGCCGCATATCTCGGCCGCGAGGCGCGGCATCGTCGGCGGCGTGATCTTTGCGGGCGTCGGGCTCGGTGTCGCCGCATCCGGCACGCTGGTGCCGCTGTTGCTGCAGCAAGGCTTGCAACAGAGTTGGTATGGTCTTGGCGTGCTCGCGGGCACGCTCACGCTGATGAGCTGGTGGAACTGGCCCGCTGAGGCCAAGGCCGATACCGTGTCATCGCAGCGGGCGAAGCACGCTTCGCCCGCTGCTCGCGGCTTGCTCGTCCAATACGGCCTCAACGCGGTGGCGCTGGTGCCGCACATGGTCTTCATCGTCGATTTCGTCGCGCGCGGCCTCGGCCAGGGTATTGTTGCGGGATCGCACTACTGGGTGCTCTATGGCCTTGGCGCAATCGTCGGCCCGCTGGTCACCGGTCATCTCGGGGACCGCGCTGGGTTTGGACCGGCGCTGCGCGCCGCCTTCCTGATCGAAGCGGCCGCCGTGTTGCTCCCGACCGTCAGTACCGCGCCTCTCCCGCTAATCGTATCGAGCGTGGTGGTCGGCGGCTTCACACCTGGCATCGTACCGCTCGTGCTCGGACGCATCCATGAGCTGGTCCCACATTCTGCCGAGCAGCAGCGCACGACATGGAGCCATGCCACGACCAGCTTTGCGCTGTTCCAGGCGGCCGCGGCCTACGGCTTCTCCTGGATCTACGCACAGACCGGCGGCGATTATCTCGTCTTGTTCGCGCTGGGCGCCGGCGCCGTGGTGCTCGCACTCGCAATTGATCTCGCCCTGCCGCTTGCCACGCGCAAGGCTTAGAACGCCGCGGTCGTCGCGATCAGGAATATTGCATCACGCCGTCGTCGATCCGGCCGAACCGCAAGGAGACGATGTCGAGCGCGTAGTTTTGGTAGAGCCGCCACGGCCGCTTCGAGCCTTGCTTCGGCATCTTTGCGACCGAGCGCTGCACATAACCCGAGGTGAAATCGAGCGACGGCTGCGCCGTGATCGTGGGATCGTCATTATGCGGCATGCACTGCCGGAAATTGTGCCGGTCCATGTAGTTGATGAGCCGACAGACATATTCGCAGGTGAGGTCGCATTTCAGCGTCCATGATGCGTTGGTGTAGCCGAACGCGGAGGCCATGTTGGGCACGTCGGCATACATCATGCCCTTGTAGGTCAGCGTGTTGGCAAAATCGACGACGCGGCCGTCGACATTAACCTCCAACCCGCCGACCACCTGGAGCACCAGCCCCGTCGCGGTCACGATGATGTCCGCCGCAAGCTCGCTGCCGTCCTTCAGGCGGATACCGTCGTGCGTAAACCTGTCGATCTCTTTGGTGACCACCGAGGCGCGCTTCTCGCGGATCGCCTTGAACAGATCGCCATCCGGCACGAGGCAGAGCCGCTGGTCCCACGGATTGTAGCGCGGCGTGAAGTGGGTCGCGACGTCGTAGTCGGGGCCGAGCGCCATCTGCACGCCCTTGAGAACCAGATCCTTCACTTTCGCAGGGCGGCGCCGACTGAGCTGGAAGAAGAACATCCCCCACATCACGTTGCGCCAGCGGATCAGGTGATAGGCAAGCCGCGTCGGGAGATTGCGCCGCAATTTGTTGGCGACGGGATCCTGCGCCGGGCGCGACACTACATAGGTCGGCGAGCGTTGGAGCATGGTGATCTGCGCGGCCGACTTGGCGAGCTCCGGCACCAGCGTCACCGCGGTCGCGCCCGAGCCGATCACGACGACCCGCTTGCCGGCGCAGTCGATGTCGTCGGTCCACTTCTGCGGATGCACGATGCGGCCGGCGAAATCCGCAACGCCCGGAAACTCCGGCGTGTAGCCCGCCTCGTATTTGTAGTAGCCCGAGCACAGGAACAGGAAATTGCAGGTGAAGCGCACGGTTTGTGCCGTGCCCTCGCTGGTGATGCGCTCGGCCTCGACGGTCCAGCGCGCCTCACTCGTCGACCACGCCGCACGCTTGACCCGATGGTGAAAGCGGATGTGCTTCTCGATGCCGTTCTCGGCTGCGGTTTCGCGAACGTAGCTAAGAATTTGCGCGCCGTCGGCGATCGCCTTCGGATCGGTCCAGGGCTTGAAGGAATAGCCGAGCGTGAACATGTCGCTGTCGGAGCGGACGCCGGGATAGCGAAACAGGTCCCAGGTGCCGCCGATACAGTCGCGTCCTTCAAGGATGACGTAGCTCTTGGTCGGACATTTGGTCTGAAGATGATAGCCCGCGCCGATCCCGGACAGGCCGGCACCGACGATCAGCACGTCGAAATGGTCTTGAGCCATTGTTTCCTCCGCTGCCAAGGATTGTCTGACCGGGATCATTGCTCGTCAACGGCAATCGGCCTGACACAACCTCGGGGAGACGCGTGCGTCACGCTCAAGACAACAAAGCCCCGGATCGCTCCGGGGCTTTGCATCGAAAATAGATACGATCAGCGGATCAGTAGCGGTAATGGTCCGACTTGTACGGACCTTCCTGCTTGACACCGATGTAATCGGCCTGGTCCTTGCGCAGTTCGGTGAGCTTGACGCCGATCTTGGCGAGGTGCAGGCGCGCGACTTTTTCGTCGAGGGACTTCGGCAGCACGTAGACTTCCTTCTTGTACTTGCCGTCCTTGTTGTTGGCGAAAAGCTCGATCTGCGCCAGCGTCTGGTTGGTGAAGGAGGCCGACATCACGAAGGACGGATGGCCCATCGCGTTGCCGAGGTTCACGAGGCGGCCTTCCGACAGCATGATGATGCGGTGTTTGTCGGGGAACTCGATCTCGTCGACCTGCGGCTTGATGTTGGTCCATTTCAGGTTACGCAGACCCGCGATCTGGATCTCGTTGTCGAAGTGACCGATGTTGCAGACGATGGCGCGATCCTTCATCGCGCGCATGTGCTCGATCGTGATGATGTCCTTGTTGCCGGTCGCGGTGACGAAGATGTCGGCGCGGGGCGCGGCGTCTTCCATGGTCACGACTTCATAGCCTTCCATCGCCGCCTGCAGCGCGCAGATCGGATCGACTTCGGAGATCATGACGCGGCAGCCGGCCTGGCGCAGCGAGGCGGCCGAACCCTTGCCGACGTCGCCGAAGCCCGCGACCATCGCAACCTTGCCGGACATCATCACGTCGGTGCCGCGGCGAATGCCGTCGACCAGCGATTCACGGCAGCCATAGAGGTTGTCGAACTTCGATTTGGTGACGCTGTCGTTGACGTTGATGGCGGGCCATAGCAACGTGCCGGCCTTCTGCATGTCGTAGAGACGATGCACGCCCGTGGTGGTTTCTTCGGAAACGCCCTTGATGCTCTTGGCGATCTCGGCGAAGTAGCCCTTCGGCTTCTCCTTGAGCTGCTTCTTCAGAAGCGCGAAGAAGACTTCCTCTTCTTCCGAACCCGGCTTGTCCAGGAACTTGGTGTCGCCGTTCTCGGCGCGCAGGCCGAGATGGACGTACATGGTGGCGTCGCCGCCGTCGTCGAGGATCATGTTCGGGTGACCGCCGCCGTGCCAGTCGAACAGCTTGGCGGTGTAGTCCCAGTACTCGGTAAGGCTCTCACCCTTGACGGCGAACACCGGAATGCCGGCGGCTGCGATCGCCGCCGCGGCGTGGTCCTGCGTCGAATAGATGTTGCAGGAGACCCAGCGGATGTCGGCGCCGAGCGCGGCCAGCGTCTCGATCAGCACGCCGGTCTGGATCGTCATGTGCAGCGAGCCGGCGATACGCGCGCCCTTCAGCGGCTGCTTCGGGCCGTACTCCTCGCGGGTGGCCATCAGGCCGGGCATCTCGGTCTCGGCGAGCGAGAGCTCCTTGCGGCCGAAATCGGCCAGCGAAATGTCCTTGACGATGTAATCGGTGAAGCCGGGCTTCGCGTTCATTGCGGGCGTCCTGTTGTTGAATTGGTCATCCCGGGTCACCCTGGAGGGGCGAGCCCGGAATTTCGAGGCGACGGATTAGGAATTCCGGGTTCGCCGCTATCGCGGCGCCCCGAAAGGTCGTCGGTGATCAGACCGCGCGCTTGAGCGCTTCGACGAGATCGGTCTTCTCCCAGGAGAAGCCGCCCTCGTTGTCGGGAGTACGGCCGAAATGGCCATAGGCGGAGGTGCGCGCGTAGATCGGGCGGTTGAGATCGAGATGGCTGCGGATGCCACGCGGGGTGAGATCCATCGCCTTGGCCGCGGCCTTCTCGAGCTGATCCTCCGACACCTTACCGGTGCCGTGGGTGTCGATGTAGATCGACAGCGGACGCGCCACGCCGATGGCGTAGGCGAGCTGCAGCGTGCAGCGGTCGGCAAGACCGGCCGCGACGATGTTCTTGGCGACATAGCGGGCAGCGTAAGCCGCGGAGCGGTCGACCTTGGTCGGATCCTTGCCGGAGAACGCGCCGCCACCGTGCGGAGCCGCGCCACCATAGGTGTCGACGATGATCTTGCGGCCGGTCAGGCCGGAATCGCCGTCGGGACCGCCGATGTAGAACTTGCCGGTCGGGTTGATGTGCCAGATGGTCTTCGCCGTGATCCAGTCCTTCGGCAGCGCCTCGCGCACATAGGGCTCGACGATGTCGCGAATTTGCTTGGACGAGATGTCCTCGATCAGATGCTGGTGCGACACCACGATCTCGCGCACGCCGACCGGCTTGCCGTTCTCGTACTGCACGGTGACCTGGCTCTTGGAGTCCGGGCCCAGCACCTTCTCGCGGTCGGAGTGGCGCGCTTCCGAGATGAGGCGCAGGATCTTGTGGGCGTAAAAGATCGGCGCCGGCATCAGATCCGGCGTCTCGTTAGTGGCATAGCCGAACATAATGCCCTGGTCGCCCGCGCCCTCTTCCTTGACTTCGCCCGGCTGCAGCGCATCGACGCCCTGCGCGATGTCGGCCGACTGCGGATGCAGCAGGATCTCGATGTCCGCCTTCTCCCAGTGGAAACCTTCCTGCTCGTAGCCGATGTCCTTGATCGCGGCGCGCACGACGCCTTCGATCTGCTCATTGGTGACGGATGCAGGACCGCGGGTCTCACCGGCGATCACGACCTTGTTGGTGGTCGCGAGCGTTTCGCAGGCGGCACGGATTTGCCAGGGATCGATGCCTGCTTTCGGTCCTTCGCGGTAGAACAGATCGACGATCTCGTCGGAGATCCGGTCGCACACCTTGTCCGGATGGCCTTCGGATACGGACTCGCTGGTGAAGAGATAGGACGCGCGCATCAGTAACCCCTTGTTCCGCCGCTAGCTGGCGGGCGTTGCGATATTTAGCTTTGAATGATGTCAATCACGCCGGCGCGAGATGACGTAGGATTCGTCGAGAAACCAGAGCCCATTGTACTTTCGCAGCACGTCCCTGGCGGCGTCCAGAGTGCGGCCGTTTTGAGTCATTTCCGTCAACCGGTCGTCCTCAATCTGAGCGACATACACCGCCGCATTCCAGGCTGCAAAGGCTGTCGAGGTTCCGATAGTGCCCGTCACCTCGTTGGGCAGCGCTTCCATATCATACCTGAAGATCGAGCGGTTATCAGCGTAAGCATTAAAATTTAAGTCGCGGCCCACCGAGCCGAGCTCGTACTTCACCGCGCGCAATAGCTCATGACGGCTCACCGAGAAAGGATTTTCTCCGGGCCAGATCGCCTGGATCATCTCCATGCCTGGATCCTGGCCATGGGAGTGAATACCGATCAGGCGGCCACCCGCCCGCAAGGCCCGGGCCAGGGGCGCAATGATCCGTTTTGCCCGAAAATTGACTGAGGACAGCGCGCGGTATGGCTGGGATGCAATAACGAGGTCGAAATTGGCCTCGGCCTGGCCCGGTCGGGGAATGGTCGAATCGAGCAGAAAACGCTGATCTTCACGGTAGAGCACCAGCACGACAGGCCGCTCATAGAGCGGCATCCCCGTGCGCGGGCTGACCGCCGCCCGCCAGTTCTGCTCCAAAAACGGCTTCAACTCCGCGATTTGCGTCTCGAACTCACCGGAGGAAGCCCCCCGCAAGGGAACCTCGTGCCAAACGGTCGCGGCGGCCGCCGCGGGCGATGCCGGCGTGAGCCAGGGCGCCTCCGCGTAGAGCATGTTGGTAAAAACGAACACCGAGGCCGGGTGCTCGAAAATGCGATCCGGCACCTTGTCCAGCGTCAGGCGGAGGTCCTCGAGACTGAGTTCCTTGCCGGCGACATAGAACGGCATGTGCGGAAAGCGCTGATGCATCGAGCGCAGCACGCGCGCCAGTACCGTGCCATCGCCAACACCGGCATCGAACACGCGCAGCGCCGGGGGCCGGGGATGGATGCTGGCAAGCTCCAGCGCCACACGCTCGGCGACCACCCGCTTCTCACTGCAGGTGTGGACGAACAGCAGGTATTTCTGCCGATTCTCGAAAAAGCGGAAATTGCCGCGCGGATCGCGCTTTTCCGGGGGCACCTGAAGCCCCCGCGGCGGCGGCACACCGCCGGGCATCGATGCGGCCATGTAGGCCTGGATCCGGTCCAGCGTGTCGATCGTGATGCGCTTGCCCTCGCGCAAGCGATGCACGAGCTTCCCATCGTTCACCGCGCGTCGGCCGAACGTCGACTCAGCCATGTCCGCCTTGCGGCAGAACTCGGTGATTTGGCTCAGGATTTCGTCATTCTTCATGGAGTGGGACGCGGTGGGCAGAATGATTGGGTAGCGCCTCCTAGCAAAATCTGCCCACTGAGGGAATAGGGATAGCGACACCCCCGTTTGCCGTGTGCACAACAGCGAGGCCGTGAACCACCTTCTCCTGCCGGGCAACAAACAGACGCCTCTCCTCACCGGACCACCACCAATGCGTCGCCTGCTCGTCACGCTCTGCCTGCTCGCCGCAACCCTTTGGTCGGCGCCCGCTTTTGCGCAGGCGCGCAGCCAGCTTGGGCCGTTCTGCACCACCGACACGACGCCCGCAGACCAGATGATCGATGCCTGCAGCAAGATCATTGCGCTGAAGGTGTTCAAAGGCGAGCAGCTCGCGACGGTCCACTTCTGGCGCGCGGTGGGCTGGAATAAGAAGGGCGATTACGCCAAGGTCATCACTGACGCCACGGAAGCGATCCGGCTCCAGCCGAGCCAGGCAGTCTACAACCTGCGCGGCTCGGCGTATTACGACAAAGGCGACTACGAGATCGCGATCGCTGATTTCGACGATGCGCTGAAGCTTGGCCCGCCTGTTGGCATCATCTTCCACAATCACGGCAATGCCTGGCGCGGCAAAGGCGATTACGCCAAGGCGATCGCCGACTACGATATGTCGATCAAGATGTCGATCAAGATGTCGATCAAGGCCAATCCAAAATCGGCGCTCTCATTCCAAAACCGCGGCATCTCCAAGGAGGCGCTCGGCGACCTCGACGGCGCGCTGACCGACCTCAACCAGGCGATCCGGCTCGACCCGACGCTGCCGCAGCCGCTGATCAACCGGACCGCGATCTGGCGTGTCAGAGGCGATTACGATCGCGCGATTGCCGACGGCAGCGAGGCGATCCGGCTCGCGAAGGAGAAGCCGCCGGTCAACATCATGACGCCGCCGAACAGCGTGCTGATCTCGGGCTACACCCATCGCGCGCTGGCCTATGAGGCGAAAGGCGATTACGCGCACGCGAGCGACGACTACAAGACGACGCTGGCGATCGCGGCGTCCGATGCCGGCAGCAAGGCCAATCAAGCCACCGCAAAGGTGCGGCTGTCGCTGATCACCGACGCAAGCGCACCGATCCCGCGCGATGCGCCGTCACCGACGACCGAGCCGGCAAAGGCACCGGCTCCCCAGCAGACCGGTGCCGCGCCCCCCCTCGCCTGCTCCGGCCGCGCGCGGCACACGCATGGCGCTGATCATCGGCAATGGCGCCTATGCACATGTCAAGGCGCTGCCCAATCCGCCCAATGACGCGCGCGCCGTTGCGAAGAGCCTGCGCGATATCGGCTTCACTGTGTCAGAAGGCGTCGACCTCGACCGCGCGGCGATGCAGAAGATGACGCGTGACTTCTTGCGGGAGGCGGCGCGGGCGCAGGTCGTGGTGGTCTACTATGCCGGTCACGGCGTGCAGGTCGACGGCCGCAACTATCTGATTCCCGTCGACGTCGAACTCAAGGCGGGCGCGAGGATGACGGACGCGATGATCGACATGGACACGATCATGGCCGGCCTGGACGACCAGGTCCGCACCAACATTTTGATCTTCGATGCCTGCCGCAACAATCCGATGGCACAGCAGATCGCATCAGCCGGCACCAACCGCGCCATCGAGGCTGCCTCGGGCCTCGCAGCGCCAACGAGTCTCGGAGCCGGCGCGACGCTCGGCGCCGGCACGCTGATCGCCTTCGCCACTGCGCCGGGCCAGGTCGCGCTCGACGGCGAAGGCGCCAACTCGCCGTTCTCCGCCGCGCTCTCCCGCCATCTCGGCACCCCGGCCTGGAAGTGCGGCAGATGCTGACGCGGGTGCGGGCCGAGGTGGTCTCGACCACGAAGAACAAGCAGGTGCCGTGGTCGAACTCGTCGCTGCTGGGCGAGGTTTATCTGGCGGAGAAGTGAGGGGCGTGTGCCTCACCCTCAGCTGTCATCGCCCGGTCTGACCGGGCGATCCAGTACGCCGAGAAGTCAGCGATTCTCCGAGAAGCCGCGGCGTACTGGATTCCCCGCCTTCGCGGGGATGACAGTGAGCGAGTGGCGCCTTATTGGCCCCACACTTCCTTCGCGATCTCCACGGCGAGGCTGAGCTTGGCCCACTGCTCCTCTTCGGAGAGGACGTTGCCCTCCTCCGTCGACGCAAAACCGCACTGCGGGGAAAGTGCAAGCTGCTCCAGCGGGGCGAACTTGGCAGCTTCTTCGAGACGACGCTTGATGGCGTCCTTGTTCTCGAGTTCACCGAACTTCGAGGTGATGACGCCGACCACGACGACCTTGTTGCCCTTGGGCAGGAAGCGCAGCGGCTCGAAGCCACCGGCGCGGTCGCTGTCGTATTCGAGAAAATAGCCGTCGTAATTGGTGCCGGCGAGCATGGTCTCGGCAACCGGCTCGTAGCCGCCTGACGAAATCCAGGTCGAGCGGAAATTGCCGCGGCAGACATGCGTCGTCACCACCATGTCGGCGGGCTTCTCGGCCAGCGCGTAGTTGATGACACGCGCATAGATCTGCTGGAGACCCTCGGGATTGTCGCCCCGCTCGCGCGCCTTCTGCAATTCGTCCGGCGAGCAGAGATAGGCCCACACGGTGTCGTCGAATTGGAGATAGCGGCAGCCGGCGTCGTAGAACGCCTTCACGGCCTTGCGGTAGGTCTTGCCGAGGTCTTCGTAGAAGGCATCGAGATCGGGATAGACGTCCTTGGAGATCGCCTTGCGGCCGCCACGGAAATGCAGCACCGCCGGCGACGGGATCGTCATCTTGGCGGTGACGTGAGCCTGGTCGGCAACCTTCTTCAGGAAGCGGAAGTGATCCAGCATCGGGTGGTCATCTGGGAAATCGAGCTTGCCGATCACGCGCACCGCGTCGTGCCGGGTCTCGACGCCCGCAAACTGGATGCCGGTGTCGGGGTGAAACATTTCACAGCCGGTGAGCTTGGCCAGGAAGTCGAAATGCCACCAGGAGCGGCGGAATTCGCCGTCGGTTGCGAGCTTCAGGCCGAGCGAAGCCTGCTTATGCACGACCTTCTCGATCTCCAAATCCTCGATCTTGCGCAGATCGTCGGCCGAGATCTCGCCCTTCTCCAGCCTGGCGCGGGCTTCCTTGATCTTGGCGGGACGCAAGAGGCTGCCGACCTCGTCGGCGCGGAAGGGGGCTTTGGTTCGCTGCATTTCTTACTCCCAGTTATTTTAGTGGGCCGCCGCCCCTGCAACGCCGAGGTGGCGCTCGAGGACCGACGGGTCGGCCTTCAGCGCGGCGCTCGGGGCGTCGTGGACGATCGTTCCGCGCTCCAATATCACAACACGGTCGGCCAGCCCCAGAATCTTTTGGGCATTCTGCTCGACGATGATCGAGCAGATGCCGCCCGCCCGCGTGATGGTCCCGATCGCCTTCAAGAGCTCCTCGACGATGATGGGGGCAAGGCCCTCGGTCGGCTCGTCCAGGAGAAGCACTTTGGGATTGAGGGTCAGCGCGCGGCCGATTGCCAGCATCTGCTGCTCACCGCCGGAGAGCTGGTTGCCAAAATTGCTCCGCCGCTCCTTCAGCCGCGGGAACATCTCGTAGACCCGTTCGACGGTCCAGGGACCGGGCTGGGCCACTGCGGACATATTCTCCTCCACCGTGAGCGAGCGGAAGATGTTGCGCTCCTGCGGCACCCAGCCGATCCCGGAGCGCGCCCGTTGGTCGGGCCGCAAGGTCGTGACGTCGGTACCGGCGAGCCTGACAGTTCCGGAGAAGCGACGGGTGACGCCGACGATCGAGTTGATCAGCGTGGTCTTGCCGGTACCGTTGCGCCCCAACAGCGCCAGCACCTGGCCTTCGGCGAGACGCAGGGACATGTTCGGCAGCACCACTGCCTCGCCGTAACCGGCGCGAAGCGAGTCGATCGCGAGCAGGTCAGACATTGACCGCCTCCTCGCCGAGATAGACCGCCTTGACCTGCGGGTCGCGCGCGACCTGTTCGGGCGGGCCTTCGGTGAGCAGCGCGCCGGAGACCAGGACAGAGATGCGGTCGGCGAAGGAGAACACGAGGTCCATGTCGTGCTCGATCAGCAGCACGGTGACGTCGCGCGGCAGGCTGCCGACGACGGCGAGAATGTCGTGGCGCTCGCTCTCGGGCACGCCGGCGGCGGGCTCGTCCAGCAGCAGCACGCGCGGCTTGGCGGCGATCGCGACCGCGATCTCGAGCAGGCGCTGCTTGCCGTAAGGCAGCGTCACCGTCTGTTCGTTCATGACGTCGAGCAGGTGGAAACGCGTCAGGAGGTCGGCGATCTCGCCGTTGACGTCGCTGCGCGTGCCCATCCGCCGCCACCAGTCGCCGCCATGGCCGAGGCGCTCGGAGACAGCGAGACCGATGGTCTCAAGCGGCGTCAGGTCGGGATAGAGCTGGTTGATCTGGAAGGTGCGCGACAGCCCGCGCAACACGCGCTTGTGCACGGGCAGATCCGTGACGTCCTGGCCTTCGAGCAGGATGCGGCCCGAGTTCGGCTTGAGCACGCCGGTGAGCTGGTTGATCACCGTGGTCTTGCCGGCGCCGTTGGGGCCGATCAGCGCGTGGCGGGCGCCTTGTTCGATTTTTAGCGACAAGTCGCGGGTGACGCGCAGACCACCGAACTGCTTTTCGAGATTCTGGGTTTCGAGCACGATGGTCATGCGTCGCTCTCCGGCACGACGACAGCCTTGCGCCCCGCTATCTGCCTGATGACCAGATTGGGCACATACAGCATCCAGCGATGCAGGCGCTGGCGGCCGACCAGGACGATCACGACCAGCACGAGGCCGATCCAGAACTGCCAGTATTGCGGAGTGATGGTCGAGAACAATTCCTGCAGCATGCGAAACAGCACCGCGCCAATCAGCCCGCCGTAGAGATAGCCGGTGCCGCCGATCACGAGCACCAGCATCAGGTCCGCCGAGCGCTCGAAGGCGAACACATCGAGCGAGGCGATCGCGGTGGTCTGGGTGAACAGCGCGCCTGCGATGCCGGCATAGAACGCCGCGAGCGTGTAGATCGCAATCAAGCGGCGGTTGACGGGGATGCCGATCGCGGCCGCGCGCAGCGGATTGTTCTTGATCGCGCGCAATGACAGCCCGAACGGGGAATGCACGACCCGGCGGGCGAACAGGAACAACAGGAACAGAACGGTGAGCGAATAGAAGAAGCCGGTCTTGCCGAACATGTCGAACGGGATCTCACCGAAGATCGGCTGCATCTCGATACCCTGCAGGCCGTCGGTGCCACCGGTGATGTTGGAGAAGCGTTCGGCCAATGCCTCAAGCAGCAAGGCGATGCCGAGCGTCACCATCAGCCGCGTCAGGTCGACGCCGCGAATCACCAGGAAGCTGGTGGCGAAGCCGAGCACCATCGCGACAACGCCAGCGACAACAAGCGCAAGCACGGGCTCGTTGATGATGCCGTGCAGCGCGAGAAGCCCCGCCGCGTAAGCGCCGACGCCGAAGAAGGCGGCATGGCCAAGCGAGACGATGCCGGCGTAGCCGAGGATCAGATCGAGCGACATCGCAAACAGCGCGAGCCGCAGGATATCCGTCATGATCAAGTAGCGCGAAGGAAATACGAAGCCGCAGGCCAGCACGATCAGCCAGAAAGCGGCCTCGCCATAGTGCCAGCGTGCCTGGCGCTGGGCGTGATAGCCGACGTCGGAGGAGGCGCTCATCGGCGAACTCAACGCGCGGCCGTGCGGCCGAACAGACCGTTCGGGCGCCAGATCAGGATCACGATCATCATGGTGTAGATCACGAAAGGTCCCATCTTCGGGACGTAATATTTGCCGGCGACGTCGCCGATGCCGAGCAGCAGCGAGGCCAGAAACGGGCCGGTGATCGAGGACGAGCCGCCGACGGTGACCACGATCAGGAAGTAGATCATGAACTTCAGCGGAAAATACGGGTCGAGGCCGAGGATCTCGGCGCTCAGCGCGCCGCCGAGACCGGCCAGGCCGCAGCCAAAAGCAAATGTGAAGGCGAACACCTGCGGCACGTTGATGCCGAGGCCGCTCGCGGCGCGGGGATCGTCGACCGCGGCGCGCAGGCGGCTGCCGAAGCGTGTCTTGGCCAGCACCATCTGGAGACCGATGGTGAGCAGCCCGCAGATCACGATGATCATCAGCCGGTAGCGGCCGATGCCAACGCCGAACAGGTCGAACTGACCCTGGAGCGCCGCCGGCAGGTTGATGAAGACCCGCGAGGAGCCCTGGATGTAGTCGACGGCCGCGACCGACATGAACGTGAGGCCGATCGTGAACAGCACCTGGTCGAGATGGCTGCGCGCATAGAGGTGTCGGTACAGCGTGCGCTCGAGCACGATGCCGATCGCAGCAGAGGAGACGAAGGCAAGCGGCAACGCAGCGAAGAATGGCCAGGCCATCCGGTTGACCAGCACCATGCAGACATAGCCGCCGGCCATGGCGAAGGCGCCATGGGCGAGGTTGACGAAGTTCATCAAGCCGAGCGTGACCGCGAGCCCGCAAGCCAGCACGAACAGCAGCATGCCGTAGGCAACGCCATCGAACAGGTTGGTGAGGATAGAGGTCATCGTCTCAACTTGGAGTTGGGCGCCATGGCCGGGCTTGTCCCGGCCATCCACGTTCTTGGTTCGGCTCTCGCGTGGATGCCCGGGTCAAGCCCGGGCATGACGAGAGTGGCGGGCGAGATCCCGATGCGCGCTAATGCGCGCTCCGGGATGACGCGCTTTCGTGCGTCACTTCTTGGTCTTGCCGAGATCCTTGACGGCCTCGAAGGTCGCGAACTCGACGTTGTAGAGCTCGCCGTCGACCTTCTCGACCTTCCGGATGTAGATGTTCTGCACGATGTCGCGGGTCTCGGGGTCGATCGAGATCGGGCCGCGCGGGCTCTCCCACTTCTGGCCCTTCATCGCTTCGACGAGCTTGGTGCCGTCGGTGTCGCCATTGGTCTTCTTCAGCGCTTCGTAGATCAGGTGAATGCCGTCATAGCCACTCACCGCCATGAAGCCCGGCCGGTTTCCGTAGGCCTTCTTGTAGGCCGCGACGAAATCCTTGTTCATCTGCGACGGATGCGCCGCGGAATAGAGGTGAGCGGTGACCGTGCCCAGCACGGCGTCGCCCATGTTGTTGAGGAGGTCGTCGTCGGTCACGTCACCCGGTCCGATCACCTTGATACCGGCCTTGTCGAGTCCGCGTTCGGCATACTGCTTCATGAAGTTGCCGCCCTGGCCGGCCGGCACGAACACGAAGATCGCGTCAGGCTTGGCATCCTTCATACGCTGGAGGAACGGTGCGAAATCGGGATTGGCAAGCGGCGTCTTCACCTCTTCGACCACCTCGCCGCCACCGGCGGTGAAGTTCTGCTTGAAGAAGTTGAGCGCGTCATTACCCGGCGCGTAGTCCGAGGTCAGCGTCGCCACCTTCTTGATGCCGTTTTTCACCGCCCAGTCGGCGATGATGGTGGACGACTGCGCCAGCGTGAAGCTGGTGCGCACGATATAGGGCGAGCGCTCGGTGATGATGGAGGTGCCCGCCGCCATCACGACCTCCGGGATCTTGGCTTGCGTGGCGAGCGGCGCCGCCGCGAGCGCGGCCGGCGTCACGCCGAAGCCGGCGATGAAATGGACCTTGTCGTTGACGATCAGCTCCTGCGCGGCGGTCTTGGTCTTGTCGGGAATCGCAGCATCGTCCTTGAGGATAATCTCGATTTTCTTGCCGGCGACGCTGTCGCCCTTCTGCTGCATGTAGAGCTTGATCGCGTTCTCGATCTGCTTGCCGGTCGAGGCCTGACCGCCGGTCATCGGCAGGATCAGGCCGACCTTGACGCTGTCCTCGGCCTTGGCCGGAGCGACGGCCACAAGGCCTGCGATGGCGGCAGCTGCTGTGGCCCAAGCAGTCTTTTGAGACAGTTTTTTGCGTTCGAACATCAGATGTCCCTCCCCTTCATTCCTGATCTCTTGTGCGCCGGACCGAGTGCCCGATCCTTGCCTTAAGTCTAGCTCACGCACGCGTGATGCCGCGCGCAACATGGCGTCTTTCGCGCCCTTATTGTCAATCGGACGTTTGGCGACCATTCGGCGCAAGCCGAGCGTTCCGATTGCCGACGGCAGAAGCAATATCGGGTCACATCTGGGTAACCCCGGCATCGTGACTGCGATCGCTATCTTTTGTACGATTGTACAAACAAAATGGACCTGTCAACGAGAAAGCCCCTCTCCGACCAAGCCACTTTGTCGCGAGCCCCTTGCCGCAGTCTAGAAACGCTGCCAGTCGCGTGGAGGGAGGAGTTTGCCTTTTGTTTGCAAAATTTGAACATGGCAAGGCTTGGCGCCGGCACAATCCGGTATCAAATTACCCACCTCGAATAAGTCTCTTTTACCTTGTTGAAGGCTAATGTCCGGGCGACAGCCTGACCTGGCGTCCAACACGACTGACCTCGCCTCCGTACAATGCCTAGATCCTCTTGTTCCCTCCTGATCCTCCTCGCGCTCTCCGCGGGCCTGTCCGGCTGCGGCACAGTCAACGAAAAGCTCACGTCCGGCATGGGCGACTACGTCCCGCAATGGGCCGGCGGTCTGCCGGCGGACGCCCCACCGCGACCAGGGACGCCGCAATACGAGGCTTGGATGAAGGAGCGAGAGCAGAAGCGGCTCCAGCCTGCAGCAGCGCGCGACGAAGCCAAAACTGGTCGGAGCAGGCTTGACCCTGCGCAATAGGGTTGCTTGTAAACGTCGGTTGAGGGTGGGACAGCGGCATGCTGGATGACAGCACAGGCAAGCGAACTGAATGTCTCGTGATCGGCGGCAGCGGACTGGTCGGCGGTTACCTCGTCGACCATCTCGTCCGGCGGCATGGGCGCGTGTTTGCAGTCTCCCGCTCGCCCCGCAGCGTGACCACTAGCGTGGAATGGATTCAGGCCGACCTGACGCGACCGGACACTCTGAAATTTCCTGATGTTACCACCCTGTACTGTACCAGCGACGCAATTCTGCTGGCGAGGGCATTGCCCCTCATCCTCGCATCCACCATCGATCGTGTGGTGGCTCTGAGTTCGACCAGCGTGCTCACCAAGCAGGATACTGAAGTTGCGGAAGAGCGCGAGACCATCCGAAACCTGACTGACGCCGAACAGACGATTGCCAAGCTCTGCGAACAGCGCCAGGTCAGCTGGACGATCTTGCGACCGACTTTAATTTACGCAGAAGGTCGGGACACCAACATCACACCGTTGTCACGGCTGATTCGTCGGGCCGGCTTCATGCCCGTCGTCGGTGGCGCGAAGGGTCTTCGGCAGCCGGTGCATGCAGAGGACCTCGCGATCGGCGCGATCGCTGCAGCCGAGAGTCCAGCAGCACGCAACAAATTCTACTCGCTGCCGGGAGCGGAAACGCTCCCCTACAGCGAAATGATTGGCCGGGTGTTTGACGGCATGGGTCGCCCCCGACGACTGGTTCCCATCTCCCCGTGGCTGTGGCGCGTCATCTTTGCGGTAGCGAAGCCGCTGTTTCCCACGGCGAACGTTGCCATGGGCTTGCGCATGATGAAGGACATGACGTTCGACGCCAGGCCGGCGATCGAGGATTTCGGCTGGAATCCGCGGATGTTCCGTCCTGTCTTCGATTAAGCCGTTCCGATCGAGACGTTGCGCGCGAGCCCAGGATTGCGGGTCAAGTCTTGACGATTTGGTCGACACCGACGCCCTGGCCGCGCAACGTCGCCCAGAGCAGGCCGAGATCGCCAATAAAGCTCTGGGACTTGACGTATTGGGCATCGAGTTCGGCGAGCCGGTCCGGATTCGACATGTCGATGCCCCTTACCTGGGCCAGCCCGGTAATCCCTGGACGTACGTCGAACACGCCCCGCTTGCGCCGCGCCTGGACAAGCTCGACTTGCGTCGGCAGGCACGGCCGCGGGCCGACAAGGCTCATGTCACCGGCCAATACATTGAAAACCTGCGGCAGTTCATCGATCTTGAACCGCCGCATGTAATAGCCCAGTCGCGTGACCTTCGCGGCCGAGACCTGATGGGTCGGAAGATCCCCGGTGTCCGAGGCCATTGTCCGGAATTTGTAACACGTAAAGCGCTGTCCGTTTCTCCCGACGCGAACCTGCCGAAAAATCGCGTTCCCCTGGCTATCGAGCCGGATGGCACCAGCGACAAGAACGAAGATCGGCCAGAGCAGGAGCAGGAGCACCGCACAGACCGAGACATCCAGCAGACGCTTCATCTGGAGGACGCCTGCGGCGGCGACCCGGCCGCCTGCACCATCGCCCGCAGCCCATCTTTTGTCTGCACGCGGGGAGACCACCCGACGCTCTGAAGATCGGCCGAACTTGCGACGAGGTCGCGTCCGATGCGATCCCAGAGCCCGCGGCGGCCCGCGGCAAAAACCAGCGCTCGCACGGCAGCCGGCGGTATAGGAACTAGATTGCTCGTACGTCCGGACGCCTCGCGCAACGTCCCAATCATTTCCGCAAGCGTGATCGGTTCTGGATCGCAGACGATGAAAGTCCGATTGATCGTGTCCGGATTGCCGAGACAGAACGTCACCGCCTGCACGAGATTGTCGATCGAGAGCAGCGAACGGCGGTTCTTGAAGGCGCCGAACGGGAGCGGCATGGGCAGCGAGGCAATCCGCATCATCATGGCCATATTGGCTTTGGCGCCCGGCCCATAGACGATGACCGGCCGCAGAATGGTGAACGGTGCGCCGCAGTGACGAACCTCCTCTTCCGCGGCGAGCTTGGCCCGATCATAGGCCGTGATGGGCCACGGTTCGTCCTTCTCGGTGACGACATGGTCGGCGGCGGAGCCCGCCTGCGCGCCAATTGACGACATGAAGATGAGGCGCTTGATCCCGCGCCCCGCACAGGCCTTTACCAGCTGCGCCGTCGCCACACGATTAGCCCGGGTGTACTGGCCGCTGTCAATGTGGGTGCGATGAGCAATGGCCGCGAGGTGAATGACAACGTCCACACCCTCGAGGAGTGGCGCCCAATCCACCTCGTGCTCAAGATCGGACAACTGCGCCCATTCGCTTCCTGGCGCATTGGTCAGCACCATCGGCTTGCGGGACGCCGCCCGAACGAAGTGGCCATCGTTTGCCAACGCGCGGGTCAGGGCAGACCCTATGAAGCCGGAAGCGCCAGTCACCAATATCCGCAATGACATCCGCTTACTCGCCCCAATGGCCGAAAAGACAGAAAAGACGGAAGCTTCCGCTTGGGCGGAATGTTCCACTAGGTGGTGCATGCAAACTACCCAAGGACGATAAATCTCGACATTCGGATCACTCTAGCGGCGCGGCGCAACCGCGGATGCCACAATTTGCCGCACCGCAGCAGACGGCGAAAACATAGAGCGCCCCAATTCCCGACCGCGCTCTGACATGGACTGCCGCAATTCCTCATCATTCATAAGTTGTTCTGCGATCTCCTTCAACTCGGCGACGGAGTTGCCGGCATACGCCCTCCCCACGTGTTCGGCCTCGATCAACTTCATCAGGTCCGTACCCGGATTTACACGCGCGAGAACCGGCACCCCATATTGCACATAGGAGACGAACTTACCCGGAATATTGTGCGTTTTATGGTCGGGATGCAGTGCGACCATGCCGACATGGCACTGCGCGAGAAGCCCCGGAATCTCGGTCGAATCGATCTCGCCGAAGAACAGCGCGTTGCTGAGATTGCGCGAGGCTTTCTCGGCCTCGAGGCGCGCGAACTCGGTACCGCGTCCGACGAACAAGAACCCGATATCGGTGCGGTCACGCAGGCTGTGGATCAGATCGATGAAGATATCCATGCCCTGGGCCACGCCCATATTGCCGATGTAGACGAAGATCTTACGGCCGGCGAGCGGCGTATTCTTCACCACGATCCTGCTGCCGATATCAGGCGTCACCTCGAGCCAGTTGCGCAGTACCTCAATGCGGCGCGGGGCGCGATCCCACTTCTCGAGGTAGCGGAGATTGGACTCGGTCTGCACGCCGATCACCTGGGCGACGCCATACTGGAATGCCGCAATGGCCTTGAACACCAGGTAGACCGGGCCCCGCCGGACCAGGCCGAGGTCGACCGCCCATTCCGGAAAGATGTCGCGTAGGATGAGATAGGTCCTCGGCTTGTTCTTGCCCTTCCCCTTCGATTTGCTCTGCAATTTCGCAATCAGCGGACCAAAAAAGATCGGTGGTGAATACCACACCAGAAGGTCCCAGTTCGCCGCGGCATACGGGCTGCGTCGGATGTTGAGGTACATGGCGAACGGCAGCCACATCTCGGCGATGGCGCGCCGGACGAACGACGGAGAGCGCGTCGGCGGCGCAGCCACGCGCAACACCTCGACCCCGTCGAATTGCTCTACCACCCACGGCTTTTCCGACATCGGCGACGGAACGATGACGACCGGCCTATGCCCGTGCGCGGCAAACTCCCGTGAGAGATCCCGCAACTGCACCGCCGCGGACGTCCGCAGGGGCGGATAGTCCGTCGAGATCAGCGCAATCAGCAGGCCGCGGTTCATGTCAGTGCTTCACAGTATCAGCGGCAGCGGGTCACCGCCGCTCGCTGCGAGGCTCAGAAGAAGTTCGTGATCTTGGTGCGGATCGCATTCACCACCACGGACGAGGGCGAATAGTCCTCCTCGAACTCGTAGCGCGCGCTCCAGGGAAGGCTGACCGCCAGCGTCACCGCCTCGACGATGTTCTCAGCCTCCATACCCGAAACGATCGTGGCACCGCTCTCGAGCGTCTCCATGCGCTCCGTCGCCATGCGCAGGCTGACATTGGGCACCTTGTAGAACAGCCCCTCCTCGGCCGCGGTGCCCGAATCGGAGAGCACCACGTAGGACTGCTTCAGTAGCTGGTTGAAATCGTAGAAACCGAGCGGCGCCATGATCCGGATGTTCGGCGGTACGTCCATGTTCTTAAGCTTACTGGTCGTGCGCGGATGCATCGGGAAGATGATTTCGCGCTTGAGCCGCTGGTTGAGGACGCCAAGCGCCTTGAAGATATTGGCGAGATTCTGCGGATCGTCGACGTTCTCGCTGCGGTGTGCCGTCACCAGGATGTAACCTTTCGGCTCGAGGCCGAGGCGGGTGAGAATGTCACTATTCTCGATCTCCGGCATGAAGGCCCGCATCGCCTCGAAGGTCGTATTGCCGGTCACGATGATCTTCGAGGGGTGGATGCCCTCGCGCAGCAGGTTCTCGCGATGATAGTGGTTGTAGGGCAGCAGGATGTTGCTGATGTGATCGATAAGGATGCGGTTGCGCTGCTCGGGCATGCGGCGATCCCATGCGCGCAGCCCCGCCTCCATGTGGAAGATCTTGATGCCGCGGTGCGACGCGGGCAGCACGCTCAGCCCGCTATAGGTGTCACCCAGGATCAGCAGAGCATCGGGCTTCACCTTCTCCATCAACGCGTCGGACTTCTTGATCACATCCGCGACTTCCGGGCCGTACCCCGAGGTGTCGATGTCCAGCTCGTAGTCGGGCTTCCTGAGTTTGAGATCCTTGAAGAAGAATTCGCGCAGCTCAGGTGTAAAATTCTGGCCGGTATGGACCATCACATGATCGAAATTGTAGTCGTCGAGCTTCTTCAGCGTCGACCACATCTTGATCATTTCCGGCCGCGTACCGAAAATCGACATCACCTTCATTTGCGTGTTCCGTATGGCTTTCGTTAAACCGGTGCTTAAGAGCAAGAACTTAGATTGGACGGCGGAAAGATCGAGACTTTGGGCAGCGGCAGGATCATGCGGCCGCCCTTCTCCAGATAGGCCGCGTTTCTCTTCATGATCTCGTCGAAGAAGCTCCAGGCGAAGACCAGTAGATAATCCGGCGGATTGTCACTGCCGAGAATTGTGCTCGGGTGAATCTGGAAATGCGATTTCGGCGTGTAGAACCCTACCTTCGCCGGTGCGTCGTCGATCATGTAGTCGAGGTGATCGTGGCTGATGCCGCACCACTGGATCATGGTGTTGGCACGGCCTGACGCGCCGTAGCCGGCGATGCGCTTGCCCTCGGCCCGCAGACGGTTCAACAGCCCGATCAGCTCATCGCGATGGGTGGCGACGGTCGCGGAAAACGCTTGGAAGGTCTCAAAGCGATCGAACCCGCGCGCACGCTCCTCCGCCTCGAGCGCCTTGACCGCGGGGGAAACGGACGCGCTGTGTTTACTGCCCTTCTTGCAGGTGTAGAAGCGGATCGAGCCGGCGTGGATCGGGATCGGCTTGATGTCGAACACCATCATGTCATAGCGGGCGAGATGGTTCATCACCGACAACAGCGAGTAGTAGTAGAGGTGCTCGTGATAGACCATATCGTATTGCAGCTCGTCGATCACCTTGCCGAGGTAGTGCACCTCGAAGGCGAACACGCCGTCCGGGCCGAGCGCCGCGGCAACCGCGCGCGTCGTGCCCTGGATATCGGGAATATGCGCATAGACGTTGTTGGCCATGATCAGATCGACACCGCCGTGCTCGGCGGCGACGCTGCGCGCCACGCTCTCGGTGAAGTAGTCGTTGACCACCTTGATGCGCGGGTCGTTGATGGTTGCGACCACGTTGGAAGCCGGATCGATGCCAATCACGGTCCGTATGCCCTGGTCCGCGAGCGGACGCAGCAGCACGCCGTCATTGCAGCCGAATTCGAGAACTGTCGCCTTGGCCGGATCGAGAAAGCGCCTGGTAACCTCGCCGGCATAGTCGCGGAAATGATCGCGCAGGGTGCCGATCGATGACGAGAAATAGAAATAGTCCTTGAACATCACGTCGGCGGGTACTTTGTCGGTCACCTGCACGGCGTAGCAGTCCTTGCAGAAGTGCAGGCGCATCGGAAACGTCTGCTCGGTCGCGAACTGCTCAGGCTTGAGGAAGCCGCCCGCGAGGCCGACCCTGCCGAAATCCATCACCAGGCCGAGCCGCCGACTGTCGCAGAACGCGCAGCAAGGCTGGGTGGAATCACCCGGTTCCATAGCGAAAAGTCCCCTGTTCCTGCCTTCGGGAGTGACCTTGGCACAACCGTCGGCGACGAGGTGCGAGGTAGCATAATCATTTCGTCAGGTCGATAACCCGGGAAAAACTAGATCTCTGCAATTTCGCCGTCCGCGCCCCGCAGATGCTGCTGGATGAAATCCAGCTTGAGGAGCAACGCCTTGATGCCAGGAACGGTCAAACGTTCGGTATTATGTGACGTATAGTCGTCGAGGGTCGAAATCTCCCGCTGGCCGTCGGTGAAATACATCGCGTAGTTCAGATCGCGATTGTCGGCCGGAATACGGTAGTAGCGATCCATATCCTGGACACGGGCCATCTCCTCGCGCGAAACGAGCGATTCGTAGAGTTTTTCGCCATGGCGCGTACCGACGATCTGGACCGGGTTGTCGGCCTTGAAGAGTTCCTTAAGCGCCTGAACGAGGTCGGCGATCGTGGCTGCGGGCGCCTTCTGCACGAAGATGTCGCCCTGTTGGCCATGCTCGTAGGCGTGCAGGACCAAATCGACGGAATCGTCGAGCGACATCAGGAAGCGCGTCATGTTCGGATCGGTCACGGTCAGCGGTTTGCCGGCCTTGATCTGCTGGACGAACAGCGGAATCACCGAACCACGCGAAACCATGACGTTGCCGTAGCGGGTCGCGCACAACAGGGTCTCGGACGGTGACTGCTGGCGCGCCTTCGCCACCATCACTTTCTCCATCAGCGCCTTGGTCTGCCCCATGGCGTTGATCGGATAGACCGCCTTGTCGGTCGAGAGCACGACGACCTTCTCGACATGGTTGGCGATCGCCGCGCGCATGACATTCTCGGTGCCGAGAACGTTGGTGCGGACCGCCTCGAGCGGATAGAATTCGCAAGACGGCACCTGCTTCAGCGCTGCGGCGTGAAACACGTAGTGCGCGCCCTTCAGCGCCTGATGAATGGAGTCGTAGGCACGCACGTCGCCGATGTAGAACTTCAGGCGGCTGTTGTTGAACGCCGTGCGCATCTCCTCCTGCTTCTTCTCGTCGCGGCTGAAGATGCGTATCTCAGCAACGTCCGTCGACAGGAAACCCTTGAGGATGTGCTGGCCGAACGACCCCGTTCCACCTGTGATGACTACAACCTTATCCTTGAACATCGTGTCCCACCGAACCGAATTTGTCACGATACATTGCATCGACCAGCGCGGGCCAGTCCGGTGCCTCGTAGCCGGTCGCCTTTTCAAAACGCCGTGCAACCAGCGAACGATCCGGCGCCGACCGATCGTCCGCAATCAGATGAAGTTCCTTGCCGTACCGCTCTGCAACGAGGCGCAGGAGGTCGAGCTTCGAGATCGGCTGGGTCGCCACATGATAAATGCCGCAAAGATCGGGTCGCGGGATCACGACATCCCTGATCAGATCGGCCAGCACGATTGTCGGAAAGCCGGAGAAGATCGCCCGCGCGTAGCAGCGGCACGCGCCCCTTTGGGACAAAAACCACTCTAGCAGCCCCGCGCCCGATTGCAATTCGTGACCGACGATCGAGGTCCGCAGGGTGATAGCATGCCGCGCATCGACCTCGCCGAGAAGTTTTGCCATGCCATAGACGTCCTCGGCATCGGGCAGATCGTCTTCGGTATAGGCGCCCTTCTTGCCGGAAAATACGCCGTCAGAGCTGATCTGCACGAACCGCGCGCCGGCGCGCCGGCAGAAATAGGACAGACGTTGCGGCAGCAGCGCATATACCGACATCATGCCCATCGGATCGGCGGGTGCCGCCCGGCCGACCGCAATGCAGTTGACCACGACGTCGGGGCGAACGGCGTCGAATAACCCGGCCTGCTGCTTGGGATCCTCGATATCAGCGACTGTGACCAGACGAGACGTGTCCGAATGCGCAAATCGGGGGCTAGTTTGCCGAACCGTTCCCGTCACCTGCGCCCCAGGCATTTTCGACATGCTGCGGAACACCGCATTGCCAAGCAGACCGGTCGCCCCGAGCACCAATATCCTCATGGCATCAAGATCCGAAAGCGTTTAAAATTCCTGCAGCAAAGCGGTCGACTTACTGTGCTCGACCAGAGCTCTATTATGCGCGGACAACGAGAAGGGCAAACAAAAATTGGCACAAAAAGCGCCGGCGCATCGCGCCGTGGCGCTACTGCGCACGCATCCAGTAGCGGTGATAGGCCCCCCACAAAAGGGGCACCGTCCTGCGGAGCGGCCCAGCATTCAGCGCTTCGACCGCCCGGAGACTGAATGAGTTCCGCAGCAAGTCAGCCGCCGCCGGAGCGCAATTTCGCAAAGACTCCGATATTCGACTGGTTGTCGCTGGCTCGATCCTCTGGCCCGATTGCGATGCTTCCACCAGCGCAAGAATGTAGAGATTTTGGTGATAGCGCAGCATAAAGCTCGTACCCTCGTTGGCGACCGCCACCGACGCCTGGCTGTCGCCTGCGGCATACGCTTTGAGGAACTCCGCGAACTGGTTCAGCCCGAGCAACAGGGCCGGCCATGATGATGGCTTGGTGGTGGACTCCTTCTTTGGATGCATGCGGATCGAGAAGAGCTCGTTCGGATCGAACGCCTTGTAGCCGCCCTGCATCAACGACAGCCAAAGCGCATCATCCGCGAAGAACAACCGCTCGAAGGCTGGAATGCCACCGACCCGGTCGTAGTCTACAGATCGCATCACCACGCCAGTCCCGGTGATATCCCGTTTATACGTGAAGCGGCCTTGGAGATATTGCGCCGGCGTCTCTCTCTCCGGGGTAGGACGGCAACTCCGAATGGTGTTGCCGGAGGTGTCGATCAAGCGAGACCCTGTCTGATACAGCTTCGCATCAGGATATCGTTCGATGGTGCGCTGTATCGTCTCCAGAAAACCTGGGTCGAGCAGATCGTCGTGCCCGATCAGAGTCATGTACTCCTGCCGCTCGATGCCCACCACACGTCTCCAACTGTCCACGATCGACAGCGGCGATGACGAACCGTACAGGCGAATACGGCTATCTCTCAGCGACTTGAGCCAAGGGACCGTGTTGTCGGTGCTTTGATTATCCAGCACCACCAGGTCAAAATGCGGATAGCGTTGCGCCAGAATGCTCTCGACGCATTCCCTCACATAGGGCCAACCGTTACGCACAGGCAGCACGACGCTGAACTTTGTCAAGACGGGCTCCGCGCGAGAGAATTGTTACAGGAAGTGCGGAAACTGTCGGCCAGCAGAACCGTCCAGATCAGCATTCCCGACGACGAGAACAGCAGCGGGTTTGTCACGCTCATGCCGAGATAGGCGATGAATCCCATCGCTAAGGCCCGACGGCGGTCGCCCGGAGCCGCGCGGAAAGCAGAGGCGACCGGATACAACAAGGGTGCCAGCATGATCAATGCGCCGATCAATCCGAACGATCTGATCATTTCGGCGTAGGTCAACTCGGTGACGAAGTAGAAATTTGCGCCCGTCGTCTCGAAATTCGGTTGGCCGGAGCTGCTCCACCGGTAATAGGCGCCGAGCCCCTGGCCAAACATCAAGTCCACGGGATTGCTGAAGATGGCGGCGTAGTCCCGCAGAAACGTCAACTTGACATCGTTCGACAGTTCGGCCGGATTGAGCAGAGTCCTTAGTTTCCCCAGTAGCGGTAGCGACAAGACAACGAGAATCGCGAGGCTGACACCCATGTTGCGCAGCACGCGACGCGTATAGATCGGCCAAAGAAAGAACGGCAACAGCAAGGCGACCGCCATGGTGTTTCGCAAGCCGACCAGGAACATGCCGATCATGTTGACGGCGAGCCAAGTGAAACTCTTAAGTTTCGCACTGCGGGACGCGCCGTCCATAGCCCGATCGAAATGGTAGGAGATCGATATTGCGAGCATCGGAGCCGTGGCAAACGCCACCTGCGTGATCGTCAGGTTCTGACCGTAGCTCCGCTCAAGCAAGATCAAATTGCCTGCGCTTGCGCCCGCTTCGTGCAGAACCAGAAATAGCCAGGGATACAACCGCACGAGCACCGAAATCGCGATGGTCAACACCGCAACCAGCGTCAAGGCTCCAGCCAGAACCGGAACGATGTCAAACCGGCTGACGACCAGAACGATCGCCAGCGAGGCAAAAAGGTAGCTCTTCAGCAGAGCAAACCCGGCATAGGGCTCCGTCCCGCTCACGAAATAATACCGAAGGATCGACAAAAGGGGAATGGCGACGAAAATCGCTATGATAAGCAGCAGATCGATGGGCAGCCGGACTCTGTCGCTGGCCCAAACGCAGGTGGCGAAAGTGCCGCCCCAAAGCGCCACGAACACCCACACCTTCGCGCCCAGAATGCGGTCGGCCGGATCGAACACGCAACCCAGGACGAACGCGACGAGCAGGACGCGCGTTACGATGTTCGCGCCCCTGTCGATTGCATCAGAGCCATATTTCCGCTCGATCGAAATCGTCATCGGATGGGATTGCCTGCAGCCAGTCGATCGGTGGACGTCATCAGGCCTCGGGCTCACCCCAAAACGCCATCGGCTCATAGTCCGCATAGGGTAGCTCGCCGTAGCGGGGCCGAATAGTCCAGCCGTTCTGTTCGATCCAGCCTTCCACGAGCCGACGAACCGAGACCGGTCGCCCTGAACAAAGATTGAGCAGGCCGCGATCTGCTGGACAAGCGGCAAGGTCCGCGAGCCGGCGAGCGATCTCACAGACGGGCAAATAGTCGCGCAGCTGTTCACCTCCCGACATCGGAAAATCTGTCCGCCCAGCGGCAACGGCCGCCTTCAGCATCGGATAAAGCGAGGTCGCCGGCTGGTCGTCGCCGTACATGTAATAGAGGCGCGCCCAGGTCAGTTGAAAGGGCTGCGCCGCCTTGAGGAACTGCAGCTCTCGTCGCAGCGTGTCCTTTGCAAATCCGTAAGGAGTCGTCGGACGGGTCTGGAGACGAGGAGAGAGAGCTCCTGACTGCAGCCCGTACTCAAGGCAGGTGCCGGCGATAACCAGCGCCGGCAGGCCGCCGCGGACCGCGTTGCTCAGAAAGCCATATTGACGCGGCAGCTCGGTCTCGAAGTGGTAAAGTGAACGATAGTTTGGCAAACCGTCCCAGGCGAGATGCAGCAGAACATCGGGGCGCTCGAGCGCCAGAAAGCAGTCCGCAGGCGGGTTTGCGATGTCGATTGGTATCCATTGCACGTTCTCGATCGCGGGCCGTTCGCGCACGACGCCCTTCCTCTCGATCGCAACGATCTGGACACCGCGAAGCGCGAGCTCATAAAGCACATGACGGCCGACGAATCCGCGTGCCCCGGTGACGGCTATCTTCATCTGATGACCCGTTTAAACCAATCAGCAGTCGTCACACGATTTCGAGCGAAGGCACAGCGGTCACGAACTGCACGGAGGAAAGTCCGGCACTCTTCAGCTGGCTCATCACCTCGGCCTTCAGATTCCAGGGCAGCACAACAACGTAATCCGGCTTATCGTCGTACAGCAACGACTCGCTGACAATCGCGATGCGGCTGCCCGGCAAGAACTTCCCCTGCTTCGCCGGATTGCGATCAACCACATACGCAATCAGATCGTGGCGACATCCGGCGAAATTCAGCAGGGTGTTTCCCTTTGCAGCCCCCCCGTATCCGACGACGCGCCTGCCGCGACGTTTTGCGTCGATCAGGAACGAGACGAAGTCGTCCTTGATCTTTTCAGCGCGCACCTGAAACCCCTCATAGGCGCTTGCCGTCGTCAGTCCAGCCTTGCGCTCCTTGGCCATGAGCGCTTTGACGCGGTCGCTCTGGGGGTGCCTGCCCGACGCCGCGCGTTGCGCAAAAACGCGAAGGCTGCCGCCATGGGTAGGAATTTCCTCGACGTCAAATATCGCAAGACCATTCGCTTCGAATATCCGCGCCGCCGTCGTTAGCGAAAGGTAGGAGAAGTGCTCGTGGTAGATGGTATCGAACTGGGTCTCCGCGAGCAGGCGGAGCAGGTGCGGAAACTCGAAAGTCGCGATACCGTTGGGCTTCAGGATGTTAGCGAAGCCTGCAACGAAATCGTTGATGTCCGGAACATGCGCCAGCACGTTGTTTGCCGCCGTGAGGTCGGCCTGCCGGCCGTCGGCCGCAAGGCGCGAGCCAAGCTCCGCGCCGAAGAATTCTTCAAGAACTTCGATGCCCTTCTCCCGTGCCGCGCGCGCGGTGCTCGCGGTCGGCTCGATCCCAAGGCAGTGAATGCCACGCGCCTTGACATATTGCAGAAGATACCCATCATTAGAGGCGACCTCTACAACAAGGCTGTTCCGGTCCAAGCCGAAG
The DNA here is from genome assembly GCF_042666195.1 of Bradyrhizobium sp. GCM10028915. Taxonomy (NCBI): domain Bacteria; kingdom Pseudomonadati; phylum Pseudomonadota; class Alphaproteobacteria; order Hyphomicrobiales; family Nitrobacteraceae; genus Bradyrhizobium; species Bradyrhizobium sp. GCM10028915. The sequence continues at coordinate 72,147 of NZ_JBHTFN010000072.1, read as the reverse complement.
CGATTCGTCATTTCATCGACATAGGCTTCGGCGTGACGCAGCCATGTGGTCGAGTAGCTGCTGAAGTAGGCGTATTCGCTTGAGAACAGCTCGTCCGCCTGGGCGAAATCCAACGTCTGCACCAGCCAGCAGTTCTCGCAGACCATGATCCTGAGCGGGAAATACTTCTCCGGTCGCGCCAGCATCTCGGACGTGAGATACGCGTTGGACGGTGGCGAAGTGCCGAGATTGATCAACTCGAGCTTGAGTTCAGATGAACAGTGCCGGCAGCTCACAATGCGATTCCCTGGAAAGACTCAGACAGCTTGGGATGTCCACGATCCCGTGGTGACAGTTCGGCAATGGGCAACGGCCATTGCACTCCGACGCACGGCTCCTCGACGTGAAGGGCACCCTCGCTGTCGGGATGATAGGCACAACTATGAAAATAGATCAGTTCGGTCTCTGCAGCCAGCGCCTGAAAACCGTGAGCAAAGCCTTCCGGGATGAGAAGCGCCCGGTTGTTGTCCGGCGAAAGCTCGATGCCGAACCATTTAAGGAATGTCAGGGAATCCCGCCGGAGATCGACGGCGACGTCCCACACTTTGCCGCGAATGCAGTTGATGAACTTCATTTCGGCGTGCGGAGCTCGCTGAAAATGCAGTCCGCGAACCGCGCCCCGCCGCACTGTCAGAGTCTGGTTGACCTGCGCGATGGGCTTGCTCCAGCCGGCGGCTTGCAGTTCCTCCGAGCAGAACAGGCGTGCGAGAAAACCGCGCTCATCCGCATGCTTGAACCGCTCGACAATTTTCAGTCCGGCCATCGGCGCATCAAGGATCTTGAAGCGGCTCATGTCGAATCATCCTGCCTGGCCGTTCTTTCGAACTCCTCAATGTCGCGAATGCACAGCTCTCGGGCGCGCCCCTCCTGCCGCTCGAGGCGACGGTACCAGTCTATCGTTCGCCCGACGGCTTGCTGCAAGCTCCAGCGCGCTCCTATGCCAAGCACGTGGCGCGCCTTGGCAACTTCTAACGCAAGCCAGGCCGCCTCGTGTGGGCCCTCCGTGCCATCGCCCCATATGATCTCGCCTTCGCGGTAACATTGCCGCGCCAGCAGGATGACATCGCGAACGCTGGCGGCCTCATACGTGGGAGGACCGAAGTTGTAGGCGCCCGCAAGCTTAGGATCCGACCATAAGCGTTCTGCAAGGACAAGATAGGCCGACAACGGTTCGAGAACATGTTGCCAGGGACGCATGGCCTGCGGGCGTCTGATCACCAGCGTCTCTCTTGCACTCCAGGCGCGGATGGCATCGGGAATGAGACGGTCGGCGGACCAGTCCCCGCCACCGATGACATTGCCGGCCCGCGCCGACGCAACCGCGATTCCTGCCGCGGCAAGGTACGAATCCCGGTAACTCGCGATCACAATCTCCGCCGCTGCCTTGCTGGCGCTATAGGGATCATGGCCGCCAAGCGGATCGGTCTCGCGATACGGATAGAACTGCTCGATGTTCCGATAGACCTTGTCGGTGGTGACCGCCACGACGGCACGTGCGGTGCCAGCCGCGCGCACCGCCTCAAGAACATTCGCGGTGCCCTGGACGTTGATGCTGAAGGTCTCGACAGGCTCCTGGTAGCTCGTCCGCACAAGCGCCTGCGCGGCGAGGTGCAGAACGATATCAGGGGCGGCCGACTGGAGATGCCGCTTCAACCCATCAAGCTCGCGAATGTCGGCAATGCGGCCATCGATCATGGTGTCGAGATCGATCAGGCCGGCGAGGTTAAGCGTGGTCGCGGGCGGCAGCGAGACGGCCACAACCTTGGCGCCGAGCCGGCTGAGCCACAGCGCCAGCCATGCCCCCTTGAACCCCGTGTGGCCCGTCAGGAAGACGCGCTTGCCCGACCAGAAAGAGGGATTGGGTTTTGTCGGGCTAAGCGTCACCAGACCTTCCACGGCGCCTTGCCACTCACCCAAAGTTCTTCGAGCATGTTCTTCTCCCGCAATGTATCCATCGGCTGCCAGAATCCGGTGTGACGAAAGGCCATCAACTCGCCTAGTCTCGCAAGCTGCGTCAGGGGATAGCTTTCCCAACTGACATTGTCGTCCGCGATTAGGTCGATGCATGCGGGCGAGAGGACAAAAAAACCTCCATTGATCACGCCGTCGCCGCCGGAAGGCTTTTCAACGAACGCGGTAACCTGCTCTCCCGACCGCGTCATTGCGCCATATCGCCCGGGCGGAGTGACGGCGGTGATCGTTGCGAGCTTGCCGTGGCGGCGGTGAAATTCGATCGACGCGCTGATGTCGACGTCCGATACACCGTCACCATAGGTGAAGCAGAACGCCTGCTCGTTCTTGACAAAGTCTGCCACCCGACGGAGGCGACCGCCCGTCATCGTATCCTCGCCGGTGTCGATTAATGTGACGCGCCACGGCTCGGCCTTTTGCTGGTGAACCTCCATCTGGTTCCGCTGCATGTCGAAGGTCACGTCGGACATGTGCAGGAAGTAGTTGGCAAAATACTCCTTGATCACATAACCCTTGTAGCCGCAGCAGATCACGAAATCATGCACGCCATGAGCGGAGTACATCTTCATGATGTGCCACAGGATCGGCCGCCCCCCGACTTCAACCATAGGTTTGGGCCTAACGGAGGTCTCTTCGGAAATTCTTGTTCCTAGACCGCCTGCGAGAATGACCGCCTTCAAAATCGTCCCTGCCCTTTTTCAAGTGGTCAGGTTGTGGCGCAAAACAGTTCGGATTGCAATCCGGCTTTGCCCTCCCTAACTGGCTAAAAGCGCCGGATGCGTGGTAATTTGATCCGCGGCAGATCCCGCGCTCAACGCCAGATGCGAGAGCTCAGGAAGCTTTCCCGTTAAGGCGAATAAGTGTCCCATCGCCACGGATGCACCCAACTGAGCCGCTCCAGATACTGCTTTCGTTCGGCGCCGCCTTGAGCGTAGTCCGCGGTGCGGTTGTCCGCAATGAGCAGATTTTGTTGCTGCGAGACGCGGAATGTTAGGGACGACTTCCATTCAGCAATATCATAGACTTTGCCATGTCGATCCACGATCACGGGCCGTAATTTTTGTTGCAGGATCTGGCGTGTCATCGAGCGGCGTCCGCTCTCAAACATGTGCGCATCAGATTTTGTCTTGCAATCCGGTAGCCTTAGCGAAAGGAACCGGTCGCGATCGATCATGATCGCGTTCGTCCGGAGATGTGGATTCGGATACCGACCATATCGGTACAATCTCAGTGCATATTCGAATGGTGCCCAGCCGGCGGACTTGATTGCAGCCATCGCGCCCGCTGCGGGACGGGAACCGCTGGCCTGACCGTGCTCGGACGCCTGATACAACCGCGCGGGCAAGCCCATCATTCTACGAATGACGTAGATCAAGCTCGATTCAACACCGGCGGTATTGGCCGCCCACGATCCGGTCGCGCCCACGACGCCGACGCCGGGCCGGCTGAGCGCTCGATCGAAAAATTGCATCCAATTGTCGCCCAATATCTGGCTGAAAGTGTTTAAAAATAGCAGTCGCCGATTCGGCGCGATCCTTGCAGATCTCACGTATGCGCCAAGATCATAACCTGAATCGTCGATCTGAACCGAATGGATCGAAATGCCCGCGAAAAGCGCGCGAGCACGCGCTAGGCTCTCCTCATCGGGGAAGCCCTTGAATACGACATACAGATCGTGATCGACGCCGGCTGGGTGACGACGATATGTCTCCAGGAACCTGCACACTGGCTCCTCCCCCTCGGCAGATCGGTAAAGGTAAATGACCGCAATGTCATGCATGGCAATTTGATTGCAGGAATTTGCGTGAACTTCGACGGGCTTAGCACACGGCATTGATCCTGGGAGGATCACTCCCTCCGAATCATGCCGGGCCGAGAGCAAGCCGGTCCAGCTTGCGTGTGATCTCGAACACCCTGTTGGCAATTTGCCCAATTTGTGATGACAAGTCAAAATCCGATTTCGGGAATCCGTGTATTCGTTTAGGACGGGACGGCCATAGTTCCCGGAAAGGAGCCCTTGTTTTAACACTCCCCGGTAGGTAGACCCTTTTTTGAGAGATCGGAATGAACACCGACCCCACCCCGACTGATTTCGCCGTTTGCCCGGACTTCCGGGTGGGCCTTCATGATTTCAGCGTGCGAGCCTTCACCGCGATCATTCGAAGGAACCTGCTCCTTCTGCTGCTCGCGCCCCTCGTTACGTTCGGATTGGGCTTCGCGATCGCGAGTTTTCTCCCGAAGTGGTACACAAGCGTAGCATTTCTCACGCTGGACGAAGCCGGCGCGCGATCCGCCGACTCCCTCATGCGCTCTCCTAGGGTGCTCGACAGGGTTGTTTCCGAACTAGGAGACCAGGGCACTCGCGAAGCAAACAAACGGTCGTTCGACCGGAACCGCCGTATCGTCGTCGCTACCGGCGAGCTGTCGGGCACATCGAGACTGTATCGTCTTGAGTATTCAGACCGAGAGCCTCATCGCGCACAGAAGATCAATTCCGCGTTCATCGAGGCGTGGCTGGAGACCACGAAGCCGACGCCCCAACAACGCTCAAAGATCGAAGCCGAGCTCGATCGCCGGGAGACCAGCCTGAGAACCGTTTCAACATTGATCGAGCGCGTTCAGAAAGAGGCGACTTCGCTCGTCTCGACGGACCAGTCGGTAGAACTTGCGACCTCGATCGCAAATCTTATTCAACGGAGCGATGACAACTTCACCGCTATTCTGGGCTTGAGGAACTCTTTGAATGGCGTGCCACCGGACGTCGTATTCAGCGCGCCGGACTTACCCGAAGAGCCAAGCTGGCCGAAGATCGGTGTCATCAGCATCATCAGCGGTTTTGCAGGTGGGTTGCTCGCACTGATATTCGTGATCTTCCGCGCCGCGACGAAGGCAAATCGAGGCGTTTGAGCTATTTCGCGCACCCGATCAGCACGCTGCAATCGGCGATTGCCCGTCGCCATGCGCGGATTCGAAGATGCTCCTGGGCGTACGATACCTGAGCAAGAACAAAAGTCCGCCTCCGTGCGTAAGCAAGGCCGTCGAGGGGGGGGCACATTGAGCAGAGCCTGCACCAGAAGTACCGCCGATACGAGGACGAAGGAAGCCGTTGTATGTTCCCCCTCCGGGAAAATATTTGAGCACCACGACCGCCCGCTGCTCTTGATACGGACAGCCGAAGGCCGCTTTCAAGTCGTTCACGAGCCTAATTGGACAGAAATAATAAGTTCGTGCTTGGAGAAGAATTCATTGCATACATCCATCGCAAGACGAACTGCGCTCATGCGAACATTCACGGTGAAGAAATACACATCTTCAATTTGAGCGCGACCTCCCTGCTGGCCGGCGAAGAGAGCAAGATGACGCCAGTCAATGTCGGCACCACGAGGAAAGAACCACCGCTTCTCTGGATGCAACCAGCCGCGACAGTAGGCCAGTACAATCAGCCACGCCGGCGTGAACAAAATCGTCTGGCTCTGGGTGATAGGATAGTACACGATCACTACACTAGGAGGAGGATTGCGCCAGCAATCCAACACACTTCGCCGTTGCAGAAGTATGCAAACAGGAACGGCCATTCCGAGCAAGTATCTTGTCAGTGCTGGGAAGGGGTCGGTGCGCAGCGTCGAAGCGCGCCCAAAAGGCACAAACTTGAAATCGTAGCCTGCGGCACGGCAATGGTCATCACGCAGACCAATACCCGGACGAACGCGGCGACAGACAAGGCTCCCGCGCGCGGCAACGGCGACATCACGAACAGCGCGGGCACCAAGAAACCGGCGACTGAAACGATTGCCGAAATTCGCGCGACTTCAAAGTCGTGGGCCCGCTCTGAAAAGAAGCTCAGCCAGAAACTAGGATCATGCCAGCCAGTGGAAACCGGTGAAATAGCCGAAGCTGAAGCGAGAAGAAGACCAACAGCGAAAACGGTCTGCAGCAGCAACAAGCCCGCATAGGCAAGCTTTCCCGAATCATACTTCAAATGGCAGCCCGCATAGATCCTGGACACATCGAAAGACGACCAGCAGCCGACCGCAACGGAAAAATGCCACGAGCACAGCCAACACGAGAGGCCACTCGTTTCGCAGCTTGGCAACGGCGGTCCTAATGGGCTCGGACATTGTCATGGTCATCGACTGCACGATCAAATCTGAGGCAGTTCGTGATCGGCTCCGCTTCAATCCACGAACACGACGGTCTTGCGGCCATTGAGGATGACGCGGTCGTTGAGATGGTAGCGGATCGCGCGCGCCAGCACGCGGCGCTCGATGTCGCGGCCCTTTCGGACGAGATCCTCAGGCGTGTCGCGATGGCTGATGCGCTCGACGTCCTGGTCGATGATCGGGCCCTCGTCGAGGTCGCGCGTGACGTAATGCGCGGTCGCGCCGATCAGCTTGACGCCACGCTCATGGGCCTGGTGATAGGGTTTTGCGCCCTTGAAACCCGGCAGGAACGAGTGGTGGATGTTGATACAGCGTCCCGACAGATTTGCCGAGAGATCGTCGGACAATATCTGCATATAACGGGCGAGCACGACGAGATCCGTCCCAGTCTTGGCGACGAGATCGAGGATCTGCGCCTCCTGCTCGCGCTTGGTCTCTTTCGTAACAGGCAGATAGTGGAACGGAACCCCGCCGAAATCGAGCCCGTCATAGACCTCGCGCGGATGATTGGAGACGATTGCGGCCAAAGTCATCGGCAGCTCGCCCGTGCGCCAGCGATAGAGGATGTCGACCAGGCAGTGATCGGACTTCGACACCAGCAGCATCACCTTGCGATGCGCAGCGCGATCGCGCATCTGCCATTCCATTCCGAAGCGCTCGGCGATCGCGGCAAAGCCGGTCTGGAGCGCCGACAGCTCCACGGCGAGATCGGCAGCGGTGAACACCACCCGCATGAAGAACTTGTTGGTCTCGGTGTCGTCGAATTGTTGGGCGTCGAGGATGTTCTGTCCGGAATTCGCCAGGAAGGTCGACACCGCCGAGACGATGCCGGGACGATCCGGACAGGACAGGGTCAGGACATATTGATGATCTGGCATGGGCCTTGATGAAGGTTTGGGCAGCGGCTGCGGAACGACCCGCGATTTGCGCCCTGCTGTATCATCGACCCCACCTTGCGCCAATCCCGACCGTGGAGTCAGGATGAACGCACCATTGCTTTGGCTGACCGGAGTAGGCTCATGGCCGACCGCTTGAACGGCACCCGCATCCTGATCCTGGAAACGCGCGAGGAGGCTCAGTTTTCGAAGCTGCTGGCCGAGCAAGGCGCCGAGGTCGTGCAATGCCCGATGTTCACCATCCAGGATGCACCGGACCCCGCCCCGGTCGAGGCCTGGATCCGCCGCGCCATCGACAAGCCCTTCGACGATCTCGTGCTGATGACCGGCGAAGGCCTGCGGCGGATCATGAAGCTCGCGCGAACCCGTGGTCTCGACCAGGCCTTGGTTGCTTCCCTCGCCCGATCGCGAAAATTCACCCGCGGCCCGAAGCCCGGCAAGGCGCTACGCGAGATCGGGCTCGAGCAGCAGCAGATGACGGAGAAGCCGACCACCGAGGGTGCGATCGAGATGCTGAGCAAGCTCGACCTGAACGGACGTCGCCTCGGCCTCCAGCTCTATCCCGACAAGGACCACAGCGCGCTGACCGGCGCGCTCGCCGCGCAAGGTGCCGAGGTCGATACCGTGTTGCCTTACGTCTACGATCCAAAGGCTGCGGACGCCAGCATCGTCAACGCAATCGACGACATGGCGGAAGGGCGGATCGACGCCATCGCACTGACCAATCTCGGCCAGGTCCGCCGTCTCCTCGAAGCTGCGAGGGCGCATGGCAGCGAGGCGCGCCTGCGCGCAGGATTCGAGCGGACGCTGATCGCGTCAGTGGGGCCGGCCGTCTCCGGCGAGCTCGTAGCGCACGGCTTGCGCACGGACATCTCGCCGGTGGAAGACCACTATTTCATGCGCCCGCTGATCTCGGCGATGGCGGCAGCATTGGTGGACAAGCGGCCGAAGGTGGCGGAATGATCGCCAGACGCGGTGCCTAGCTTGCCATCTGCGAGGCGGCCGACATCAGCTCCTGCGGGCTCGGCGCGGCAAACATGCGATGGCCGCCTTCGGGCACCTCGGTAAAGCTCCAGCGCACAACCCCCTCGCGGTCGAGCAGAAACTGCCCGAAGAGCTGGCCCTGGCCGGTTGCCGCCATGCGCTGATCGGCTTCCGTTATCTCATAGCCGTCCTTGTTATTGAGGTACTCCGCGGCCGCGGGCCGGTTCATCGGGGCGGGCAATTCGCCGGGCATGTCGACTTGCATGCTCATGACCACGTTCATGCCGACCTTGTGCGGCCACTCGGTCTCGTTCTCCGTGAACTCGAGATTGGGCAGGCCGAACGCGCGGTGCGAGAGCCGCTCGGGATCGGACGCAGCGAGCAGGTTGGGCAACGGATGGTAACGAAAATAGAGTCGCGCGCGCTCGATCGGCGTGTTGACCACCGTGAGACTTTCGACGCCTTTCTCGTGCAAGGCGGCATCAAGTTGCGCCTGTGCCGCGATATGGCGGCGGCAGAACGGGCAATGCAGCCCCCGATACAGGCCCACCAATATCGGGCTTTGTCCGCGAAAGTCTTCGAGCGCGATCTTTCCGTCGCGTGTGATCGCGTCCAGCACGACGTTCGGTGCACGATCGCCCGGTTGAAGTGGTCCCTCGACGTGACGTTCAGACATGATGGCACTCCTTCACATGATCTAGTCAAGAAACGGCAGTACGATCAGCCCTGCGGGATCAAGCCCGTGCCGCGTGCAGACGTCCTGTGCCAGCGCGAAATATCGCTCGGCCTCGGGCATGTCGCCTCGATCAAGGTTCAGCGTCGCAAGACCATCATAGCATGGAAACAGCTGCTGCGGCTCGCCGGTTTCGCTCGCCACCTCGATTGCCTCATTGTAGCAACGAGCAGCCAGATCGGGCCGGAAATGGCATTGATGGATTTGCCCGAGCACGATCAACGGCACGGAGAGATGCTCGCGCTGATCAAGCGCGCGGTCGATTTCGATCGCCTTTTCGGCGGCCGGCACCCCCTCCTCAGTACATTTGTCCGTGAAGGTGCAACAGGCAACGGCAAAATTGGCAAGAAGGCGCGCCTGGAACCCGAGATCGCCGATCCGACACGCGACATCGAGTCCGCGCCGGCAAACCTCCACGGCTTTCGCCGGGTCGACAATCGTGTAGAGCACACCGAGATTGGTGTAGCCGCGGCAGGCCACGTTGAGGAGCCCGGCGGCCTCGGCTGCTGCGACACTTTGCTCCACCTCGCGCACCGCCTCCTGGTGTCGGCCAAGCCGCGCCAGTGCCACCCCCTTGGTGTTGAGCGACTCTGCAATGGCGCGCGCCGCCTCGAATCCGACTTGCCTGTCGGCGTCCGCCGGTACGCTTCGGGCGTAGCCAAGCGCCTCGTCCGCCCATCTCGCGGCGGCCACGTGATCGCCCGTGCGAAACGAAAGACGGCCGCGCTCTTGCAGGAGGTGCGCCCACTCGATGGGCGCGTCGGTCCCTCCCAGCCGTTCGGCCGCCTCGGCATAATGCGCCTCTGCCTTGATCCGCTTGCCGGCGTCCCACAACAATCGGCCAAGCTTGCGGAGAATTCGCGCTTCGGCGATGCGGTCCTCCGCATTGCGATGACCTTCCAGCGCACTCTGGTAGTGCTCCTCAGCCGTGATCCTCCGGCCGGCCGCGGCACACAGCTCCGCGATCCGCTCGCAGAGGATCAGGCGTTCGGGCTCCCGTTCCCCGCCGGCCAACAACACGGCGAGAGCCTGTTGGTAGAAGCGGATGGCATCGTCATTGGCGTAGGTCGCGCGGGCGCGATCGCCGGCCGCGCGCAGATAGCGCGCACCTTTCGGCTTGCTCGCGCTCAGACTGAAATGATGTCCGAGCAGTATGAGGTCCTCGAGGCGCTCGGGCTCATTGCCATAGAGCCGCTCCAGCGCGGCACCAATCCGTCCATGGAGCTCGATCCGACGCTGCAAGAGCAGGTTTTGATAGATCACGTCCTGAAGCATGGTTTGCGTAAAGCGATAAGATCGCAGCGAGATCGAGTTCGCGCCCGCGACCTCCTCGACAATCTCGGCATCGCACAGAAGTTCGAGCCCCGCTTCCACCTTCGTCCGCTGCGATGCCGTCGCACCGAGAAGAGCCGCATCGAAACGTGGGCCGATCACCGCGGCCTCCTGGGCCAAGCGGCGCACGTCATGCGGCAGCCGGTCCAGGCGCGCCAGTAACAGGGCCTGAATGCTTGCCGGTATATCGGCGGCGGCTTCATCTGACTTGATCCGCCACCGTGAGCCGTCACGCTCCAAGGCGCCAGCTTCGATGAGACCGCGGATGATTTCCTCAAAGAAGAGTGGATTGCCGCCCGCGCGCTCCAGGATTCGACTGAACAGATTTCCCGGCGGTTCACTCCAACCGTGGCTGAAGTAGGCCGCGAGCAGCTTTTGTCCGTCTGCATCACCAAGCGGAAGCAATCGAAGGGTTGTATGGCTGATCCGCCCCGAGCCGAACTGATCCAGTTCCAGCATAGGCCGATGCGTAAACAACAGCATCAGCCGCGTACGCTCCAGCCGGTCCATCAGGAACCGCAGCGCTTCAAGCGATACGGCATCGGCCCAGTGCAGATCCTCGACAATGATCAGGAGCGGCGACAGGACCAGGCGCCGTTCGAACACGGTACGAATCGCAAAGAATATCTGCCGCCGAAGCTGCTCGGGCTCGACGTGCTGCAGCGCGGCGTCCGGATCGCCGAGGCCGAGAACGTGGAAATAAAGGGGCATCAGGCGATCGGCCTCTTCGACCGCAAGGCCGAGCTCCGACAGTGCCGTCGCCAGCTTGGCCTGGGCCTCCGCCACGGTCGTCTTCTGCGCGATGCCGTAGGCGCTGCGCAGCACAGCGGCAAGGGTGCCATAGGACTGTTCGCCCAGCGGCGAGCAGACAGCGCGCCGGATCGCCACGCCGGCGAAACGGTCCTCATCGCGGGCGTGGGCAACGAATTCGTCCACCAGACGCGTTTTGCCGATGCCGGCTTCACCGACCAGCCGCACCAGCTGCGCCGCGCCGCCACACGCGAGATCAAGATTGTCGACTAGACGGGCGAGCTCGGCGTCGCGCCCAATCACCGGCGCACTCAGGCCCAGCGTATCGAGGCCGCGTGCCGCACGGGGCGTGTCGAGCGGTCCGTTCAAGCGATGGATCAGGACGCTGCCCATCTTGCCCTTCAGCGAGACCTCGCCAAGCGATTCATATGAGAATGCATGCCGCGTAAGACGGTAGGTCAGCGGCCCGACCAGCACCTCGCCCGTGGAAGCCATCGACTGCAATCGTTGAGCCGTATTTACCGTATCACCCGTGACCGAGTAGGATTTGGCAACTCCAACACCCAGTCCGCCAGCAACCACGTGCCCGGTGTTGATGCCGACATGAAGCAGGAGCGGTGACCCGGCATACGCCTTTGCACGTTCGCTGAGTTGCGCCGTTCGGCCGATCATGTCGAGCGCGGCGCGGACGGCCCGCTCGGGGTCGTCTTCGTGCGCGGCCGGCGCTCCGAATAACGCAAGCAGCGCGTCGCCGATGAATTTGTCCACGAAGCCGCCAAAGCTTTGCACCGCCGCCGTTAGCTCCTCGAACAATTCGTTCTGAAGCGCCTGCATGACTTCAGGATCGAGTCGCTCGCTCATCGTGGTGAAGCCGCTAAGGTCGGCAAACAGCACGGTAATGGTGCGGCGGTTGGCTTCGCTGTCGATCTTGTCCGGCTGCGATCGAAACCCGTATTGGGCTTCGGCCGTCGGCGCCAGCGGTGGCGAGGACGCACTGGTCGGGACTGTCACGCGGCTGGCCCGCATTGATGCCAGCCCGCCTGACTTGGAGGCTTCACTGACGAGGGCGCCGCATTTCGGGCAGTACGCGAAATCCGGTGCGCACGCATAGCCGCAGGCGGGGCAGGCGTTCGGCTGCTTCGTGCCGCATTTCGGGCAGAAGACAAAGCCGCTCTGAACCTCGGAACCGCAACAGGAGCAGTTCATGGGTCGAGACCCCGCGGGCGCCACGATGGCGCAGCCTGCTGGACCCGGTCAGATGGCCCAGGATCTCGGCAAGGATGGGCTCGTCGTGCCGGAACAGCAAGCGGTGGGTTGCGGCGCTCGCAGTTGCGGCCGCGAACGCTGCTTCACTCCTCCCCGTACCCCCTTAGCCGTTCGATATCCAGAATAGTCACGCCACCATACTCCAACCGGAGCAAGCCCTCTTTCTCCAGCCGATTCAGCGCGCGGTTGGCATTCTGGCGGGACATGCCGGAAAGCGCGCCGATCTCTTCCTGGGTGATCTCCAGATGCGCGGTGGATTCCGGATAGAGGATCGGATTGAACAGCGAAGCAATGCTGCGGGCAAGCCGCGCAGTGGCATCCAACGTGCGGTTGACCTCGAGCATGCCGATGAACTGGCCGAGCCGCTCGTTGAGCTGGCGTACCAGGAAGCGGTTGAAGCCGACGCTGTTCTCGAACAGCCACATGAAGGCGCTGCGTTCCATCAGCGCGACGCGGCTGTCGCGTAGCGCGACCACGTCGTAGCGGCGCGGCTCGTTCTTGAGCACGCTGCCCTCGCCGAACCAGGCCCCTGCCGTCAGCCCGGCAAGACTCGTCTCCTTGCCGTCGCGCGAGACCCCGCCCATCCGGGCAAGCCCGAAGACCATGCCGGCCCAATAGTCGAACGTGTCGCCGCGCATGAAGACGGTCTCGCCGGTGCCGTAGGACCGCTCCCTGATCCCGGTACGAGCGACCTCGATCTCCGCTTGCGTGAGCTCGCGCGACCAGGCAGCGACGCGCTTCAGTTGATCCTCTGAAATCATGATCCCGAAGCCAGCCGCACCGTTCGCCACTCCTGTTCTGCTGCAACGCAGCATGACCGTTTCGACCACCATCCGACGAAAGATGGATGGTCCCCCATCCAAAAACTTTGTCGCAGAATTGTCAGCCGGGAGACATTTCAAAATAGCGCTTTCCCCTATTGAGGACCACCTCGGGCGATGCGGCTTTTGATCCCAAACGGGAGCGAGAGCGGCGCGGCTCCGGTCGAGACCATCTGCTGCATGGCCTCACCGGCACGGTCGTACTAGGATCGCACGACAGGAACGGACGAAGAGCGCCACTGAAAGCGCCATCACCGGGAGGGATCTGTTTGGCGGCTACCAGTCTTGAAGTGCGCGGTGTGTCCTTGCGATTCGGCGGCGTTCGTGCGCTGACCGATGTCGGCTTCGCCATCAGGGAAGGCGAGCTGTTCTCGATCATCGGCCCCAACGGCGCCGGCAAGACCTCGATCGTGAACTGTATCTCCGGCCGCTACAAGCCGACCGAAGGCCAGCTGTTCTACCAGGGCCGCGACATCACCGGCCTGACGCCCAACGCGCGCGCGTCGCTCGGCATCGGCCGCACATTCCAGAACCTGGCGCTGTTCCACCATATGAGCGTGCTCGACAACATCATGGTCGGTCGCCATCACCTCCTGAAGAACAATTTCCTCACGGGCTCGCTGTACTGGCTCACCGGCGCGCGCAAGGAAGAGCTCGAGCACCGCCGCAAGGTGGAAGAAATCATCGATTTCCTCGATCTCCAGTCGGTGCGAAAGGCGCCGGCCGGCACTCTCTCCTACGGCTTGCGCAAGCGCGTCGAGCTCGCCCGCGCCATGGCGCTGGAGCCGCGCCTCATTCTCCTCGACGAGCCGATGGCCGGCATGAACTTCGAGGAGAAGGAGGATATGGCCCGCTATATCGTCGATCTCAACGAAGAGTTCGGCATGACCGTGGTGATGATCGAGCACGACATGGGCGTGGTGATGGACATCTCCCACCGCGTCATGGTGCTGGATTTCGGCCGCAAGATCGCCGAGGGCGATCCGGCCGCCGTGCTCGCCGATCCGCACGTCAGGCGCGCCTATCTCGGCGAAGAGGACGAGGTGCTGGTCGACCCTGACGATGCGCCGCCGGCGCAGGAGAGCGCGGCATGATGGATTACGCAGGCCGCGTCGCGCAGGCCAACACCTATCCCAAAATGCTTCGGCTCAATGCGAAGGAGTACGGCAACGAGATCGCGCTCCGAGAAAAAGATCTCGGGCTATGGCGCCCGTTCACCTGGAACGACTACCAGGCACGGGTGCGCGACTTCGCGCTCGGCCTCGTCGAACTGGGCCTTGGGCGCCAAGACGTCGTAGGCATCATCGGCGACAACCGGCCGGACTGGGTCGCGGCGGAAATCGCGACCCACGCGGTCGGCGGATTGAGCCTCGGGCTCTATCGCGACGTGCTCGACGAAGAGGCCTCCTATCTCCTCAATTATGGCGAGGCGCAGCTCGTTTTCGCTGAGGACGAGGAGCAGGTCGACAAGCTGCTCACCCTCGCCGACCGCGTCCCAAAGCTGAAGCACATCATCTATTCCGATCCGCGCGGCATGCGGAAATACGATGATCCGCGCTTGATGTCGGCGGAGACGTTTGCCGAACTCGGCCGGGCGCGGGCTACGCGCGAACCGGATCTTTACGATCGGCTGGTGGACGCGACCAAGGGCGAGGACGTCGCGATCCTCTGCACGACATCAGGTACCACGTCGCATCCAAAGCTCGCGATGCTCGCCGCCGGCCGCGTGCTCGGCCATTGCGCCACGTATCTCGCTTTCGACCCGAAAGGGCCGGACGACGAATACGTGTCGGTGCTGCCGCTGCCTTGGATCATGGAACAGGTCTATGTACTCGGCAAAGGCCTCTTGTGCCGGATGAAGATCAACTTCGTCGAAGAGCCCGAGACCATGATGAACGATCTGCGCGAGATCGCGCCGACGTTTATCCTGTTTGCACCGCGCGTTTGGGAATCGATCGCCGCCGATGTCCGCGCCAGGGTGATGGACGCAACCCCGTTCAAGCAGCGCCTGTTCGACATCGGCATGAAGAGCGGGCTTGCCGCGCTCGAACAGGGCGAGCGTTCCGGCTTTGCCGACGCGATCCTGTTCCGTGCATTGCGCGACCGCCTCGGCTTCACCCGCCTGCGTTCAGCCGCAACCGGCGGCGCGGCACTCGGGCCCGAGACCTTCAAGTTCTTCCAGGCCATGGGCGTGCCGCTGCGCACGCTCTATGGCCAGACCGAGCTGCTGGGGGCCTACACGCTGCATCCCGCGGGCAAGGTCGATCCCGACACGACGGGCGTGCCGATGGCCGACAGCGTCGAGATCCGCATCGACAATGCCGACGTCCACGGCGTCGGCGAGATCGTGGTGCGGCATCCCAACATGTTCCTCGGCTACTACAAGAACCCGGAGGCGAGCGTCGCCGACGTAAAGGACGGCTGGATGCTGTCGGGCGACGCCGGCTATTTCAACGCGAATCGCCAGCTCGTGGTGATCGACCGCATCAAGGATCTCGCCGAGACCTCGCGCGGCGAGCGCTTCTCGCCGCAATTCATCGAGAACAAGTTGAAGTTCTCGCCCTATATCGCGGAAGCCGTGGTGCTGGGCTCGGGGCGCGACGCGCTCGCCGCAATGATCTGCATCCGCTACTCCATCATCTCGAAATGGGCGGAGAAAAACAGGCTCTCGTTTACGACCTACAGCGACCTGGCCTCGCGGCCCGAGGTTTATGCGCTGCTCAAGAAGGAAGTCGAGACCGTCAACGCGACTCTGCCGCCGGCACAGCGCATCTCCCGTTTCCTGCTGCTCTACAAGGAGCTCGACGCCGACGACGGCGAACTCACCCGCACGCGGAAAGTGCGCCGCAGCGTCATCAACGAAAAATACGAAGGCATCATCGACGCGATTTACCGCGGCCAGGCCGACATCCCCGTGGACACCGTGATCCGCTTCCAGGACGGCAGCACGCAGCGCGTACGTACAACGCTGAGGGTCGTGGAGCTGGGCGGACCCGGGCACATGGCGGAGGCCGCGGAGTGAGCCTACTTCGAACTGAGAGCGCGATGCGGGTCGATGCGTCCTCTCCCCTTGCGGGAGAGGGCATCTCCGCTATTAGCCAAGACCCCACTCGGGTGAGGGGTCCTCTCTCCCCGCCCTTACTGCTGAGACAACCCCTCACCCGTCTTCGCTTCGCGAAGCCACCCTCTCCCACAAGGGGAGAGGGGAATAGCGCGCCGGATTTGTCAGCGAGCACCACTTCATGAATACCGCCTTCCTCATCCAGCTCCTGGTCAACGGCCTCGTGGTCGGCACGCTCTATGGCGTGGTCGCAATGTCCTTTGTGCTGATCTACAAGGCTAGCCAGGTCGTCAATTTCGCGCAGGGCGAGCTCTTGCTTGTCGGCGCCTGGGTGTGCTGGACCTTGCTCGCGAAATACCAGGTGCCGTTCTGGATCGGCATGCCGATGACGCTGGTGTTCATGTTCGTGTTCGGCATCGCAGTGCAGGTCCTGATCCTACGACCGATGATCGGTGAACCCATCATCTCGGTCATCATGGTGACGATCGGCCTGTCCACCGTGCTGCAGGCGGCGCTGAAATGGATGTTCGGTGTCAATCCACAGCCGTTCCCGCGCGTGTTCGAGAGCCAGTCCGTCAGCCTGCTTGGGCTCCAGATCCAGACCGTCTACGTCATGAGCCTCGTCGTCTCGATCGCGATGATGATCGGCATGGCCTGGTTCTTCCGCGCCTCAAAGTACGGCCTTGCGATGCGCGCCACCGCGTTCAACCAGCAGGTCGCGCAATCGCTCGGCATCTCCGTGAAAAGCGTGTTCGCGATGGCGTGGGCGATCTCGGCGACGGTTTCCGCGGTCGCGGGCGTCGTCGTTGCCGTGGTGAACGGCGTCTCGTCCGGGTTGGCCGGCTACGGCATTAAGGTGTTTCCGGCGGCGATCCTCGGCGGACTCGATTCCGTCGGCGGCGCCGTGCTCGGCGGCATCATCATCGGGCTGCTCGAGAACATCGCGCAATATGTCGACAGCGAGTATCTTCACTGGGGCAATCTCTACGAGATCGCGCCGTTCTACGTCCTCATCATCGTGCTGATGATCAAGCCCTACGGCCTGTTCGGCACCCACGACATCGAACGGATCTGATCCATGGCCGGCCCCGCCCTCATCCCTGCTGGTGATTTCCGCACCTCCTATGCGGCCGACACCACGATCTTTCCGACCACGACCAGCCGCAATTTTGCGATCGCCGGCGTGCTGCTGCTGTGCTTCGCACCCCAGTTCTTCAGCGGATACTGGCTCAGTATCCTGATCCAGATCGGCATCTTCTCGATCGCGGCGCTGGGGCTGAACATCCTGGTCGGCTTCACCGGCCAGATCTCGATCGGCCATGCCGCCTTCTTCCTGCTCGGCGCTTTCACCTCGGCCTACATCTCCAACAACGCGCCAATCCCGGTGTTCTTCTCGATCCCGCTTGCCGGCATCATCACGGCACTGGTCGGGCTGATCTTCGGCATCCCGGCGGCGCGCCTGAAGGGGCTCTACCTAGTGATCGCGACACTGGCCGCGCAGTACATCCTGCTCGACTTCTTCTCCCGCGC
This sequence comes from Bradyrhizobium sp. GCM10028915, assembly GCF_042666195.1. NCBI lineage: Bacteria > Pseudomonadati > Pseudomonadota > Alphaproteobacteria > Hyphomicrobiales > Nitrobacteraceae > Bradyrhizobium > Bradyrhizobium sp. GCM10028915. The sequence goes on along the minus strand of NZ_JBHTFN010000072.1, from coordinate 54,604 downwards.
CGAGTGGTTCACCGGCGGCTCGGTGCCGGCGAGCGCAAATACATTCTCGATCTTCGGATATACGCTGCGCGGCGACAGGCAGTATTTCTACGTTGTGCTGGCCTATGTGCTGGCGAGCTACATCCTCGTCACCAACCTGATGCGCACCCGCGATGGCCGTGCGCTGGTGGCGATCCGCGACCATTATCTCTCCGCCGAGATCATGGGCATCAACCTCACGAAGTATCGCACGCTGTCGTTCGGCCTTGCCGCGTTCTTCGCCGGCATCGCCGGCGCGCTCTATGCGCACTACCAGCTCGTGGTATCGCAAGAGGGTTTCGGCATCGAACGTTCGATCCTGTTCCTCGCCATGATCATCATCGGCGGCACCGGTTCGATCATGGGCACGCTGATGGGTACCGCGTTCGTGGTGCTGCTGCCCGAGACGATGGAGTTCCTTAGCGTGGCGCTGAAGGGCGGCGCGATCGACAAGGCGCTGTCGCTCAACAACAACATCACCTTCCTGCGCGAGATCGCGATCGGGGTGATCATTATCGCGTTCCTGATGTTCGAGCCCGACGGGCTCGCGCATCGCTGGCGACAGATCAAGGCATACTGGAAACTCTACCCGTTCTCCCATTGAGCGCGGGCAACTCTCTAACCAACAAATAAACAGGAGGAGGCAACCAATGAAGACAAAATCCCTTTTGAGCATCGCGTCGCTTGCGCTGGCGATCGCCGCATTCTCGTCAGGCGCGCAGGCGCAGATCGCGATCGGGCATCTCGCCGATTATTCCGGCGGCACGTCGGACGTCGGCACGCCCTACGGCCAGGCCGTCGCCGACACCTTCGCCTGGGTCAACAAGAACGGCGGCGTCGGCGGCAAGCAGCTCAATGTCGACACCAACGATTACGGCTACCAGGTGCCGCGCGCGATCGCGCTCTACAAGAAGTGGTCGGCGCCCGACTCCAAGGTCGCGGCCATCATGGGCTGGGGCACGGCAGACACCGAGGCGCTGACCGGCTTCCTCGCCCAGGACAAGATCCCCGACATGTCCGGCTCCTATGCCGCCGCGCTCACCGACCCCGAAGGTATCAGCGGCAAGGCCAAGCCCGCGCCGTACAACTTCTTCTACGGCCCAAGCTATTCGGACTCGCTCCGCGCCATGCTGATGTGGGCCGCCGAGGACTGGAAGGCCAAGGGCAAGTCCGGCAAACCGAAATTCGTCCACATGGGCGCCAACCACCCCTATCCCAACGCACCGAAGGCCGCCGGCGAAGCCATGGCGCAGGAGCTCGGTTTCGAGGTGCTACCGCCGCTGGTGTTCGCGCTCGCGCCGGGTGACTACAGCGCGCAGTGCCTGAGCCTGAAATCCTCGGGCGCCAACTACGCCTATCTCGGCAACACCGCCGCGTCCAACATCTCGGTGATGAAGGCCTGCAAGACCGCCGGAGTCGACATCCAGTTCATGGGCAATGTCTGGGGCATGGACGAGAACGCCGCCAAGACCGCCGGCGATGCCGCCGATGGCGTGATCTTCCCGCTGCGCACCGCTGTGAGCTGGGGCGGCGATGCGCCCGGCATGAAGACCGTGATGGAGATCTCGAAGATGTCCGACCCGACCGGCAAGGTCTATCGGCCCGTGCACTACATCGCGGCGGTGTGCTCGGCGCTCTACATGAAGGAGGCGATCGATTGGGCCGCCAAGAACGGCGGCGCCACCGGCGAGAACGTCGCCAAGGGCTTCTACCAGAAGAAGGACTGGGTGCCGGCAGGCATGGAAGGCGTCTGCAACCCCTCGACCTGGACCGACAAGGACCACCGCGGCACGCTGAAGGTCGACCTCTACCGCACCAAGATTGCGGGCGCGACCGACGGCGACCTCAACGACCTCATGGCCAAGGGCGCGATCAAACTCGAGAAGGTCAAGACCGTCGAGCTGCCGCGCAAGCCGGAATTGCTGGGCTGGTGAGCTTAGCGCTCACCTCACACACAAATGTCATCCCCCGCGAAGGCGGGGGATCCAGTACGCCGGGGCCTCTCCGTGAGTCTCAGGCGTCTCTGGAATACTGGGTCGCCCGGTCAAGCCGGGCGACGACAGCGGAGTATGAGGCATGACCGAAATTCACGAAGCAGCAGCTCGCCCCTCCCCGACCGTCGTATCCGCGCCGCCTCTCCTCGCCGTGCGCAACATCGAGGTCGTCTATGACGATGTCATCCTGGTGCTGCGCGGTCTCAGCCTCGACGTGCCCAAGGGCGCGATCGTGGCGCTGCTCGGCGCCAACGGCGCCGGCAAGTCGACGACGCTGAAGGCGATCTCCGGGCTGCTCAAGACCGAGGACGGCGAAGTCACGCGCGGCGAGATCCTGTTCGAGGGCGAGCGCATCAACGGCATCGATCCCGACAAGATCGTCCGCCGCGGCATCTTCCAGGTGATGGAGGGCAGGCGCATCGTCGCCGACATGACCTCGCTGGAAAATCTCAAGCTCGGCGCCTTCACCCGCAGGGACCGCGAGGTTGGCGCCGATCTCGACATGGTCTTCAACTATTTCCCGCGCCTGAAGGAGCGCACCGGACTGGCTGGTTATCTTTCCGGCGGCGAGCAGCAGATGCTCGCGATCGGCCGCGCGCTGATGGCGCGCCCGAAGATGATCCTGATGGACGAACCCTCGATGGGTCTGTCGCCGCTGCTGGTGAAAGAGGTGTTCTCGATCATCCACAAGATCAATCGTGACCTCGGCGTCACCATTCTCCTGGTCGAGCAGAACGCCCGCGCTGCGCTGTCGGTGGCAAGCCACGGCTACATCATGGAGCAGGGCAAGGTCGTGCTCGACGGCACCGCGGACGAATTGCGCGACAACGAGGACGTCAAGGAATTCTATCTCGGCGGCGCCGGCGACCAGCGCAAGAGCTTCAAGAACCTCAAGAGCTTCAAGCGGCGCAAGCGCTGGCTCTAACCTTCCAATACCTGTTCCGCTTCCGTGACTGAGCAGAGAACATGATAGAACGACGACGCAGGAATGGTGTCGATCAGCGATTTGCCGTCGCGCTCGAACTGGTCGTACCAGCCGCCCCGCACGGGATGGCTGAGATAATGGCGTTCGAGCCGCGCCAGCGCCATGCGCGCCTCCTCCGCCGCGCCCGCCTCGCCGGATTCGGCCTGCGCGATCCACGCCTTCGCAATCTCGGTCTGTGGCCACAGCCGGCGCGTAGTGCGGCGAATGTTGCCGGCGTCGTCACCCTCGTCGATCAGGCAGCCGGTGGCCTCGTCGCGATAGCGCAGCGCGGTTTCCAGCAGCTCGGCGCGCCGCTGTCTGGTCGGGCAGCCCGTGATGCGTTCGAACCCCTTCAGCAACCAGACCCATTCCGCCTGGTGGCCGGGCTCGACGCTGACCGGCGCGATCTTCGACCAGTCCTCTTCGAAATATTCGCCGAGCGCGCGCGTCCGCTTGTCGTAGAGATTGGCGAGGAACAGCGCGAAGAACTCGCCGGCACGGTTCTGGAACGACAAATCGTGGGTCGCGTCGAAGCACGCGATCATCGCCTCGAACAGATGCATGTGCGGGTTCTGCCGGCGCGGCAGCGAAACCGGAAGGCCTTCGTGGACGCCGCCATGCGGCGAGCGCAGATGGCCATCGAGGAAGGCGAGCAGCGCGTCGATCTCGGCGCGAATTTGTGCGTCCTGGTCGAGCGCATAGACGGCCGCGAGCGCAAACAGGATGAAGGCGTGGTCGTAGGCATCGCGCCGGCCGTCCAGCACCGCGCCCTCCGGCGTCAGCCGGTGCACGTAGCCGGGCCGGCCGTCGGGCGCCTTTGCTTTGGCGAGCAAATGCTCGAGTCCCTTCAGTGCGATGGCGCGCCCCTCAGGGTACCAGCCCATGTGCGCGGCCTTGGCGTAGCACCAGATCTGACGAGCCTGCACGAACACCCGGCGCGGCGCGGCGCTGTCCGCCGTGCCGTCACGATGCAGCCGATCGATGAAACCACCCGCGCCATGGTCCCAGCCGACCGTCGACCACAGCGGCAGCGCCTCGTCGATCATGCGGCGCTTCAGGCGCGCGACGACGTCCGCCACCTCGTCGGCCGCACTGATTCCCTCATCCGCCATCGCGTCCTCTTCAAACCTCGCCAATGGCCGTCTGATACCCACGCCGGCGGCGGCGCGCAACGGATGCCAACCCGGAAAGATGAGCCATGACCGCCCATTACGACGCCCTGGAGACGCGCGAACAAGCCGCGCGCGAGGCCGATCTGTTCTCCCGCCTGCCAGGCGTGCTGCGCTCTGCGATGACCGCGCCCGCCTATGCCGATCGGCTGAAAGGCGTCGATCCCGCCGCCGTGACCTCCAGGGCGGCACTGGCGGGCCTGCCGGTGCTGCGCAAGTCGGAACTGCCGGCCCTGCACAAGGCCTCCACGCCTTTCGGAGGGTTCGTCGCGGCGGCGCCCGGCTCATTCGCCCGCCTCTTCACCTCCCCCGGACCGATTTTCGAGCCGGAGGGGCGGCAGGCCGACCCTTGGCGCGGCGCACGGGCGCTGTTCGCGGCCGGGTTCCGGCCCGATGACATCGTGCTCAACACCTTCAGCTACCATCTCACCCCCGGCGGCTTCATCTTCGATGCGTCAGCCCGCGCGCTCGGTTGCGCCGTGATCCCGGCAGGTCCAGGGAATACCGAGCAGCAATTTGAGCTGATCGAGGCCTACCGTCCCATCGGCTACAGCGGCACGCCGGACTTCCTGAAGATCTTGCTCGATGCTGCCGCAAGCTCGGGCCGCGACGTCTCCTCGATCAAGCGCGCGCTGGTCTCGGGCGCGGCCTTCCCGGCCTCGCTCCAGGCCGAGATCAAGGCGCGCGGCATCGACGCCTACCAGGCCTTCGGCACCGCCGATCTCGGCATCATCGCCTTCGAGACCAGCGCGCGCGACGGCATGGTCGTGAACGAGGATCTCATCATGGAGATCGTCAAGCCCGGTACCGGCGATGCCGTGGCGCCCGGCGACGTCGGCGAGATCGTCGTGACCTCACTCGACCCGCACCATCCCTGGATCCGGCTCGCTCTCGGCGACCTCACCGCGGCACTGCCGGGGACCAGCCGCTGCGGCCGCACCAACATGCGCATTAAGGGCTGGATGGGCCGCGCCGACCAGACCACCAAGGTCAAAGGCATGTTCGTCCGCCCCGAGCAGGTCGCCGAGATCGGCAAGCGCCATTCCGCGCTCGGAAGATTACGCCTCGTCGTCACGCGCCAGGGCGAGACCGATGCGATGACGCTGAAAGCGGAAACGGCGACGGCGAACGATGCGTTGCGCGAGGAGATTGCAGGCACCTTGCGCGCAGTGACGAGACTCGGAGGCGAGGTTGAATTGGTGAGGCCGGGCGCGCTGCCGAACGACGGCAAGGCGATCGCGGACGAGAGATGAAATCAGCGCCTGGAGTAGCTTCCGATCAGGCGCGATCAAAGCCTGCGGCGGCGAAAGAAATTCAGACGTTCTTGGGCGATGAAGGCGGGAATAGTGGCGGCGATAGCATTGACCAAAGACTCGACTGATCTGGCAGCTGCCCTTCCAAGCCCGCTCTTGAGCTTGGCAATGTCCATTTCGATCGGATCGAGCTCGGTCGAATGGGGGGCCAGGTAGAGGAGCCTGGCGTCTGACGCCTGGATTGCGATGGCGGTCTCGGCCCGGTTATGCGCCGCAAGATTGTCAATCACCACGATATCGCCGGGCTGAGCGTGGGCACACGAAGACCTGCGTCACGTAAGCCTCGAACGCCGGACCATCTATGGGGCCGTCGAGGACCATCGGCGCAGACATACCACTCGGCCTGAGCGGGCCGACGAAGGTCATCGTCCTCCAACGGCGTGCGGAAGAGCTGCGCCACAGCGCTGGCCGCGAGGCGAATGGCCATAAAGCCGTGCCATCGTGGTCGAGGCTCCCATCGTCTCGTCGATGAACACCAGCCGGCCGCTCTCGATCTCCGGCTGAGACGCCTTCCACGTGGCGCGGTCGGCGCCACTTCCGGCCAATCCTGGTCGCTCGCGTGCGATTTTTTTGAACGTGGATATTGCGGCAATCGAAGAACCGCCACACCACGCTCCGTACTCGCCGTACTCTTTCAAGAGATGGTCGGCGATCTCGGCCAGCGTCATATCAGGTGTGGGCCCCGACCAGGGCGAGGATCTCCGCCGCATGGCTCTCCCCCCGAGCCAAGCGCCGGTCTCACCTGCGCACGCGCTAGCTCGGCGTCGACAGGCGGCTTCGTCCAAGGTGCAGCGCTCGTCTGCTGAAGCTCGCAGCATAGCCGATGAAGAAGAACAGCAGCGCATCTCTGCTTATCCGTCCGTGCGCGATTGTGAGAAGGCCCGTAAACAGGAGCCCGCACGCAGCGAGTCTTGCTTCCAGGACATGTCGCACTAGCGACAAAGGGGCGATCACCGCAAACAAGGCGAGCAGTGCGAGCGCGACGCCAGCTACCCAGCCGAATTCAATGAAGGCCTGCAAGATTGTGTTGTGGATCTCAACGTCAGGCACACAGCTAAGGGGCATGAACCGGTTCATGCCGATTCCGAAGAAGCCGGCGCTGGGCAACAACGCGAATGCCTCGCTGTAGAGCTGCTTCCGGATTGCGATAGAGTTATGGATGTCGATCGGTGGGCAAGATCGTTCGGATCCACTGCCGGCAGCAACGCTTTCGGCGTCGTCGAACCTGACCTCAATCGCCGTTGCTGACGTGGCGCTGCTCGCAACTGGGGACATTCGAGGTGCGATCTCCAGCCTCGCAACGGTTCCCAATACCAAGCCGACGACGAGAACGCATAGCATTGTCAACGGCGGCCATCTCTCCGAACGCGCGCCGAACACGGTCGCGCCAGCGAGAGCGAAGCCAATTGCGACAAATGTGAAACGTACAAACGACGCCGCAAACATAGCTACCGGAATAGCCAGCAGGAATGCCGCAGCCAACATCGGCGCAGTCATCCGCCGCGTGCAGCCCACGGCGATCATCAGAAAGCCGAGAGATAGCGTGAATTGGGCCGGCGCAGCACCGAACCGGCCAAACATGAGCGGGTGCGGCTTCCCGAACGGGTGCTGCCACTGATCAACCAGAGCATTGATGCTTGCAACCGTACCAACAAGGACGATCGCCGCGATGATAATCATGAATCTTGGGGGGGTCTCTTTCCCGCTGCGAAATAAGCGGCCGGCCGGATATGCGGCCAAGGACAAGAGCAACAGAACGGCCTCTCTTCGATCGCCATCAATTCCGTGAATGACCGTCGACACGGCGACCCCACCCACAAACAGGCAAAAAAGGATGTCGGCCGGATTCGGCTCAAACTCCCTCCAGCGTCCAAGCAGGAGCAATGCCAGGGTCGTTCCGCATACGAATGCTGCTGTGAATGCCGAGCCTACGCCTGCGAGCCCCTGGGCAAGGACCAATATAGGTCCGGTGGACACGTACAGAGCGAGGATGCTCCACCGGTCAAAGAAAATTGCCATGCCCTCCTCATCGACCGCCGCACGGGCTATGGGTTAGCCAGGCATTGTTCAAGCCGGCGCGCGCAACGCACCTCTAGTGCGCCTGATTACGGGGAACCTACTGCAACGACTTTCCGCTTTCAAGCGGACGCTCATTGGTGATATCGAGACCGGCGGCGATATGGACATCGCCCATCTTCGAAGCTTTCAAGCCAGGGTCAGGCTTTCCTGGAACGGCAACTGAATTGCTCATCCTCAACGCCAATAAAGCGCTTTCTGAGCTGGCTCTACCGCCGCCAGCCCGGACTTGAGCACGCCGGCTACGCCGCGCAGGTGGTGGCGCGGAACGCCAGCCTGTTCGGCGTCGCGGATTTCTATTCGCGCAATTTCGCAAGGCTCGGGGCACATCGCGAAGGACATCCATGTCAACAACGCCTGGATGCAGACGGCATGGGCACGCGACCAGGGCCTTGCCGTCGATCCTCCTCCTCCGGCCGGCACGCTTGCGTGCAGCCTCGTTTTTGCCGTGGCCGCAGCGCACGGTCTCCCGTTCAAGCCGGTCCTGCGACCGCTCGCGCGCAAGATCGGGCTGAGCCCGCGCCTCGATGCGCAATCACAAGAGATCCTGCTGGCGCAGATCGAAGATTTCAAACCTGATCTCATGCTCAACCAGGATCTCTTTCATGTCGATACACGACTCGCGCGGCGGATCAAGGGAATTGTTGGCCGATGCTGGTGGGTCAGGTCGGCATCTCTCCGTCGCACGGCGAGGACTCTGTCTTTGATCTCCTGATCTCGCAACTGGCCGCGGCCGTGAACTTCTTCCGCGCGCGCGGAGGTGGTGCATCTTGCGTTCGAACCGGAGATCCTCGGCGTCCTGCCACCACCGCCAGACCGCAGCATCGACGTTTCCTTAGCCGGCGCATTTTCGGCCGATCACCAGCAACGAGTTGCGCAGCTCGAGGCGGTGGCGCGGCGCTTTGATCTGAAGCTGTTCGGCAGCGGAGGGCAGGCGCTGCCCGCAGCCTCGCCCCCGCACCGGTGCTATCAGGACGAGGTGTGGGGCGTCGAGATATATCAGGCCTTGCGGTCGTCGCGCATCACGCTCAACTCGCATATCGACATGGCTAGTCGTGAAGCCGGCAATGGGCGCCTATTCGAGGCCACCGGCGTCGGCACGTTCCTGCTGACCGACTACAAGGACACTTGCATACCCTCTTCGAGCCGAACCGGGAAGCGGTCACTTGGCGGTCCGCCGACGAATGCGTCGCCATGATCGATTGCTATCTCACCGACGACGGGAAGCGAAAGGCTAGCAAGGCGGGACAGGACAGGACGCTATCGTCACACATATTCCGCCGACGCGTCGCCGACATCCTGCAATTCGTCACCCTGAGAACCAGCCGGGCGGCGGTCCGGCGATCATGCACCAGACGCGGTGTGGCCAAAGGCCAACGCGCCGCGGCTTGCCTCTGAAGGCAGCGGTGGTGTGCGCGACCCGGCCGTGTCACTGATTCCGCGCGCTGGGGATCGTTTCGGATGCCACCTGGAGCGGAACTTGGGTCGTCGCCCGTTCCCACCAGGATGGGCCTGACATCAGTCGTCGGTAGATCCGGCAATCGAGAAGTCCGAAGACATAGCCTGCGGCCGTGCCGATTGCAAAATAAAGGAAGAACCAGGCAAGGCCGTGCTGTTGCAACACGCGCGCCGCGACGATGATCGCCGGGAAATGCAGCAAATAGATCCCGTAAGACGCATTGCCCAATGTGGTGGCCAGACGCGACTTCAGATCGAGATCGGCAACGGCCAACGTCAGGCTCGCTGCGGAGATTCCAAGGAAAAGAAGCTTGTGCGCGGCATATTCAGGAAAGGCAAAGCTCACGCAGAATGCGACGAATGCGACCGCGCACAACACCGGTCGACCAACCGTCCTCAGCCGCTCGAAATGAATTCCACAGATCACGCCCATCGGAAAGACTTGCACGGGGGGCGACCATAGAATCGCTGGAAAGCCCGGGAACGTATACACCCCGACGCTTGGAGCTGCGGCCACGACATTCACGATCAGTATCCAGCAAAGTGCAAGAATGGTCAGAGTTCGGTCGCTGAAGCGAGCCCAAAACACGGCTGCGGCGATGACGTAGAAGGTGATCTCAAATGCAAGCGTCCAATAGGGGATCGTGAGCGTACTGTTGCTGACCGTTGATGGGTACAGCAGCAGCGACGATGCGCTTGCGCTGATCGGCGAATGAATAATCGCTAGTGAAGTAGCAGCAACGATCATGGCCAGCCAGTAGCTGGGATAAATCCGAAGCCACCGATGCCGGATAAAGTCGCTCACCGTCTTCGTTCGTTGCAGCGCGATAACGAACCCGGAGATTGCGAAGAACAGGATGACACCGTACGATGTCATGCGTATCGGAGTATAATGGTTCGCGACATAAGTCGCATGCTCGCCGACGACATAGATCGCCGCCACAGCCCTGAGCGCATGTATGCCCTGGAAAAATCGCGGCACTTTAGCCATATCGGCAGTCTACTCCAGAATCCGGCTCGGACATGTCAAGCCAATCACGAAAATCAAGCTGTGTGCGCGTTCCGAGGCCGCGACCACTAGGTTGGACAATCAAGCACCGAGCGTCGGGAAGGTTGCGCTCCGCGACGACGACACGCGGCGGACAATAAGGAACAACGCTAGAGAATGAAAGCCGTCCCATGATGCAGTTCCGCCAGATGGAGATCGACCAAGGCCGGACCGACATGGTCCGCAGAGGCCGGCGCAGCCGAAGCGGCGCTCTGCCAAAGGAATTGATCCTGGAACGGAGCAGAGTTGAACCCAGACTTGTCCGTCGGTTCGCCTGCGGCCAAACGAGACCAATAGGTTTGCGCCGGCAAGAAGTAAAAGGAAGTGTCAGCCGCCGTGCCGAATACGCTCGTCAGGAGCGACGACCCATTGCTGGCGCCGACTATCGTCGTCATGAGCACGCCGATGGTACCATCCCCGTTCAGGTCCTGCTGGAAGCTGGACTCTGCGCTCTTGAGGGCGGAATTACTACCCGACACGAGGCTCAATTGGTAGGAGGTGAAATTGCCGCTGCTGTCGGTATTCCAGATCAGATACTGATCGGTGCTGCGGTACTTCCACGCAAGCTCGTAGCCGGTACCGCTCTGCTCTGCTCCGATGGGCACCCAGCCTCCAAACGAGCCTGCGACCGCTGGCGCGCCGCCTTCGGACAACTCGGGCCCCGTGCCCCCGGCAACGGGGTTGAGGAAATAATTGCCCCCGACCTGCACCAGCTCGGTCGAACCATACGCCTCGATGACCCTCGTACTGACCGTAACGGGAGCGCCGATCACACCATCCCCATTCAGATCTTGATGGAAGCTTGTCTCCGCAGACTCCAGGGAGGCATTGCTGCCCGAGACAAGTCCCAGTTGGTAGGAGATGAAATTGCCGCCGCTGTCCGCGTTCCAGATCAGGTACTGATCAGCGCTGCCATACTTCCAGGCCACCTCATAGCCGGAGCCAGTCTGCTCTGCTCCGATAGGCACCCAGCCTCCGAACGAGCCTGCGACCGCGGGAGAGCCACCTTGGGACAGCTCGGGCCCCGTGCCTCCGGCAACGGGATTGAGGAAATAATTGCTTCCGACCTGGACCAGTTCGGTCGAACCGTACGCCTCGATTAGTGTCACCGGAACGCCGACAACACCATCCCCGTTCAGGTCCTGATGGAAGCTTGTCTCGGAAGCCTCGAGGGAGGCGTTGCTGCCCGAGACAAGTCCCAATTGGGAGGAGATGAAATTGCCGCTGTTGTCGGCGCTCCAGATCAGGTACTGATCGGCGCCGCCGTACTTCCAGGCGACCTCATAGCCGGCGCCGGTCTTCTCTGCGCCGATCGGCACCCACCCTCCGAACGAGCCTGCGATCGCGGGAGAGCCACCCTGAGACAGCGTAGGGCCTGAGCCGCCGGCAACCGGGTTGAGCAGGTAGTGGTTCGCGACTTGCACCAATGCAGTCGAGCCGTAGGCTTCAATGGTCACCGGAACGGGGATTCCGATTACGCCATCACCGTTCAGATCCTGATGGAAACTTGTTTCCGCGGCCTCCAAGGAAGCGTTGCTGCCCGACACTAGTCCCAGTTGGTAGGACGTGAAGTTTCCGCTGCTGTCGGCATTCCAGATCAGGTACTGATCGGTGGTGCCGTACTTCCACGCAACCTCGTAACCGGAGGCCGTCTGCTCTGCTCCGATCGGCGCCCAACCTCCGAACGAGCCCGCGACCGCCGGTGACCCACCCTGCGAAAGCTCCGGGCCCGTGCCGCCTGCAATCGGTTTGAGAAAATAGTTGGATAGAACCTGAACTAGACTGGTCGAGCCGTACGCTTCGATGACTACCGGCGTGCTGGACGTCAAGTGAAATCCAAGCGCGTCCAGTTGTTTCAGGTCCACCGCTGATAAGACTTGGGTCGTCGTGCTCGTGTAGTACTCGTTGAACGGATCATTCGGTCCCTGCACACCGCTGTTGAGGTAGTCGCTGGCATCGGAAACCCGGCCATAATCGGCCAGCTTGGTCGAACCTCCATCCACAGAAAAATAAGAGGCGGGAGCAGTGGCGCCACCCTGGAACAGTCGTACACTAGGACTGGTGAATCGGAAGAGATCGAAAACATCGGGCGCTGTGCCGTACGGAACTCGTCCGAGTGCGTGCGTCAGCTCGTGAAGAGCGACGCCGACGATAAGATTGGGATTGATGTCGGCAGCGAAAGTCGCACTGCCATCGTCCGTGGTCGTATTGTTCGCGCCCAGCAGTCCCCACAGCTTCAGTTGCGAATTCCAGACCGCAACACTCGATTGTCCCTGGATCGAGGTGCCGCTCGGCAGGGCACTGAAGATGGAATCGCCGAGACTCGCATTGTTGATCAGATCGCTTCTTACAAGCGAGTAGCTTTCGTAGAGCCCGTTGTCAGGACCAGCCGCCGCGCCGCCCCCGGTCCCGCTGATGTCGACTTGAAGATTGACCGTAATCTTATCGATGATCGACGATGCCAGAATCGACGCGGCCTGCGCAATACCGTCTCTCAAGCTGGCAGAGGCTGCCATCGCAGCGGAATCGAAGATCAGATTGATGGTTAGGCCACCTGAGGACACGGTTTCCGTGGAGCCGGTCGTAGCGGCCATCGTGCCGGTAGACAAGCCTCCCGAGATTGCCCCGCCACTATTGATACCCGCTGGAATATAGGTCGCTGAAATCGCCTCTCCGTCGACATTGAACGTCGGATCGTCGGACATGGGAAACAAATCAAACTGCCCAAGTTTCCACGGCATCGACTCGCCCCTCAGTTCAGTCTCTCGCCTGTACCGCCGCTACAGGGGTTCGGGATGGCGCTTACGACAACCATAACCAATGCATCTCTCCTGACAGACTTGTCGGCGGCCGACACGCGCTCGACAATAATTTCAGCCTTTATTCCTAAACCTTTGGTTTAATTTGGGCAGACGGCACGGTTCGCCCCCCAATAACCATGTGTTAATAGCAAACCCGGTGTTTACACGGGCTGTGGAACACGCGACTGCGCTGTGCGGCCCGTCTGCTCCGAAGGCTCATCGCGCTATCGCCTCGAATCATCTGCTGTTGGAGAAAAGCCCGTCACTGCCTAGGACGCCAGAGGGGATCGCAGGCATGGCGCCGGTCCGTGATTCCTCGATCGCCGTCCGCCGATAGATAGGAACTTGCGTCAAGCGGGCGCGCAAGCAATTCTCGAGCTGATCATCGGCCGCCGTGGCGACGATCCGCTCGCCAAGAAGCGCGGTCCGAGTTGAAGCGCCTGTCTGCCAATCCGGACATCGCCTTTGAACCGATCTCAAAGAGATCGGATGGGGTGAACTCCTCTGCTTTGCGGGGACGGGAACCACTGTCCGCTCGGGCGAGCGATGCCAGCTTTGCCGTCCTTCTCAATCTCGTCGCGAGCTTCTCGCAAGCCGCAAACTGTAAACACGCCTTAGGTTAGCACGGAATGGCCGAAATTGCGCGCTCGCGAAAGCGCCGGAACGCAAGCGGGCTGGCGAGCGCCCCGATGATGATGAGCCAGAGAGCGCATTCGAACATAAAGTGCGCGGCTCCGGTTCCGGGTACCAGCCGCGCGATAATAGTACCCAAGCCCCATCCCGTCGCGAGAACCGCCAGCGAGAGTCCGAACAGCACCCCGACATGACGAATCGGCCGCTGCAGAGTGTCCCGCAGCACTGTCAGGGTCAGGATCCCGAACTGAACAGTGAATTCGCTGGCGACAATGGAAATGGCCGCGCCCAGCGGGCCAATCCACGGAATCAGCCCGATCGAAAACAGCAGGAAGGCTGCAAGCTGAAGCGGCTTGCTGCGGACCAGCAGATCGCCACGATTGCTGAAATTGGCGAATCCAAGCGCGAGGATCGAAGGCGCCGCAGCGCTCGCCCCCAGCAACAGCACGATGGTGAGCGCCGGATCGTAGGGAACGCCGCCTCGAGTCCAGAGCATGAAGAAATCCGGCCCAAACGCCAACAGGCCCGCGACGATCGCGCTGGCGAGCAAGCTCACGAACGCCGATCCCTGCGCATACAGCCGCCTCAGCCGCTCCTTCTCGCCGACGGCATAGTCGTGACCGAGTTCGGCGGCGAGCGGCAGCGTGACCTGGAGGCAGAGCATGCGGACCAGACCAGCAATGATGCGCGTCAGCGCCCATTGCGCAACCGCTACTCGGTCCGAAACAAATGAGCTGACCAGCAGGACGGGCGCATTCAGTAACACCATGTCCGTGGCTCCGGCCAGCCCAAAGGGAAGCCCCAACCGAAACTGGCCGATGTACCACCGCCAGGATTGCGGCGGGTTGCTGTCGCTGCGAAGGAATCGAAACAGTCGTGGCGCATCGACAACGACGAAATAGATCGCGCCGAGCAGTTGCATCAATGCGTAGGCAATCGCAACGGCCAACAACTTGCCAGTGGCGACCACCGCAACGAGTTGGGCAACCTGCGCCCCCATCATGGCGCCACTTTGGATCCAGATTGCACGGCCATAGCAGCCGCGCGCCCGATACAGCGCCGAGCTCAGATTGGATGGCAAAGAGAGCAAGGTGCCGAGAGTTATCACCGCGAATGCAGCGTCGAAATCCGGCGTCGAGCCAAATCCCAGCACTGCGGAGGGTGGCAGGAGCCACATGCAAATGAGCATCGCAATTGCGAGGACCGCCACCAGCCCAAGGTAGAACCGGAGCATGGCCCCGTAGAAGCGACCGCTGCGGCCATCGCAATCGGCGGTCGCCTTGAATGCGAGAAAACGGTTGATCGCACGCAGCTGCAGGCCTCCATCGGCGATCAGAACGAGGCTGGCTGCGGCATACATGGCGAGCCAGGCGGCAAGCTCGCTGCTGGTCCAGAAGTGTAGGAAGATCGGTACCAAGAGCACTTGCTGGGAGACGCCTAAACCCATTTGGACAAGGCTCGCCCACCAGCCTTGGAAGAGACGGCGCGCTCGGCTGCCACCGGGAGCGCGCGCGCCGGACGCACAGCCCTCGCGTGCTGCGGTCGAGGATTCGGTTGCTGTCGAAACCTTCTGGATCAAACGAACCCGTCTCTCCGGCTATGGACCTCGCCTCGCTTCTCGGGCGAGTAAGAGATGCACGATATACGGGAAGTCTCCAGGCTCTGGTAGCAATATTGTGGGCTGTTCGACGGCTTGGCATTGGAGCATCATGCAAAAGTTGTTGCCGTGGTGAAAAACGCGGTCTATCAGCGCGGCTTGAAAGCGCTCTTACTCCGCCGCGCCCATGCGCGCGAATGAGTTTTCCGTGCCGCGCCCGTCCTCTCAACTCTTTCACGCATGTTGTGCCCCGGTAGATCTGGAGGAGGCAACCCATGAAGACAAAATCCTTTTTGAGCACCGCATCGCTGACGCTGGCGCACGCCGCATTTTCGGCAAGTGCGCAAGCGCAGATCGCGATCGGCCATCTCGCCGATTATTCCGGCGACACCTCCGACGTCGGCACGCCCTACGGCCAGGCCGTCGCCGACACCTTCGCCGGGGTCAACAAGAACGGCGACGTCGGCGGCAAGCAGCTCAACCTCGATACCAACGACTATGGTTGCGCCGTGATCCCGGCAGGTCCTGGCAATACAGAACAGCACCGGCGAGCGCCGGCCGCGACGTCTCCTCGATTAAGCGGGCGATGGTATTGGGCGCCGCTTTCCCGCCCTCGCTCCAGGCCGAGATCAAGGCGCGCGAAATCGACGCCTACCAGGCCTTCGGCACCGCCGATCTCGGCCTTATCGCCTTCGAGACCGTGGCGCGCGACGGCATGGTCGTGAACGAGGATCTGATCATGGCGATCGTCAAGCCCGGTACCGGCGATCCCGTGGCGGCGGGCGACGTCGGCGAGATCGTCGTGACCTCGCTCGACCCGCAGCATCCCTGGACTCATCGCGCCGAGATTCTTGCCGGGATAAAATGAATAGGTGGCGGCCGCTCCGAACGTTCCGACCATCTGCCCCTTGTAGCGTGCGAGGTGCGCCTGAGCGCAGTCCTCGATCTCCCACAATCCATGCTTCTTCGCGATCGCCATGATCGCATCCATCTCGGCGGGCTGTCCGTAAAGATGCACGGGAATGATGCCGACGGTACGCGCGGTGATCGCGGCCTCGATGGTCGCGGGGCCGATGGTGAAGGTCGCCCCGTCGGTGTCGCAGAACCTGACCGTCGCGCCGGCATGCGTGATCATCGCCGAAGTCGATATCCAGGAATGCGCCGTCGTGATGACCTGGTCGCCGGGCTTCACCTTCAGCGCCGCCATGGCGAGATAGAGTGCATCGTCCCGTTGGCGCAGGAGACGCAATGCGCGACGGAGGCGGCCTTCGCAAAGTCGCGCTCGAAGGCGTCGACATAGTGGCCATAGAAGGACAAGGACTGCGTTAGCTGAGATCCAAACCGCTATCGCTGCGTTGGTCAACCAAGTCTTCGCCATCAATTTGATTTCTGATACCCGATCGCCGAGAGGACTGTTCCCGTGACGACAAAAAAAGCCCCAATGCATCAGCATCGATCATGACTAAAACTGATCGAGCAACGAGATCTAACCCGTGTACCTGCTAGCATTGCGGCCTCAACTTGTAAATGTCGCCACCAGCTCAGTCAGGCACAGCAGCCGAACCGCTCCGTGAGGCTATCACATCCCGGGTCAGTCGGATGAAATCCGCAACGAATGCCTCTACGCACTGCTCGAGGTTCGGCAACAAATTGCGGACGGTCGGAGCCCCAGCTGTTTGCGCAACCTGCAACATTTGATCCGCCAGCGCCTCGGCGTTGCGGATGCCGAAATATCGCGCGCCGCCCTCGGTCTGTTCGCGATGGACATCGATGTCCGATAGGATCATCGGGACACCAAACGACTTGGCTTCTTCGACACTGGTGCTCCACCCCTCGCACTGCGAAGGATTGATGAGGGCCATCGAGGCGCGCAGGAGCGCGTAGACGTGATCCAGCGGGATCATTCCAAGATGCTTGAAGTTCATCTCGAGACCGCGCGATCTCACCTCACTCATGGTCCGCTCGAAAAGTCCGGATTCACGGAAGTCCTGCGTACTGCCGGATGCCGCAACGACGACGTTCAGCCCCCGACCTTTCAGCAGATCAAGCGCATCGACCACGATCTGATGATTTTTGTGCCGCCAGAACTGGTTTGGCAGATAAAAATACCGTGACGGAAGACCATAATGCGCAATCACGTCGGGCGGCTGCGTGGCGAGCAAACTGGCGGGCGGCTCGGTCGCAAACCGGACGACCGAGACGCCGTTCGAATTGCCCGGATAGAACTTCTTGAGATGGCCGAGCGCCGTAGCGCTGCTCAACATGATGTGCCGGCCCGATGCGATCTGAACCCGAAAGCCGAGATCACGCCGCCAATATGCACTCCTGGAGAACAGATGCGGGAGTAGCCGATGCTGGAAATCCGGGAACCATGCGACCGCCGGAAATGGCAGGCGCCAGCCAAAGAAGCGCGCGGATTCGAACACCATGTCGATCCTGCTGGCCGTGAAGGCGGCGGCGGCAGGTGCGTCCAAACCAAAGACGATCGCGCGGCCGAGGTCCGTCGCGCGGGCAAGCCCGGTCGCGGCGTGATCGAACACCGGCGAGCGCACGACCTCAACGCCGGGAATGCCGGCCAACACCGCGATCTCCTCGGGATCGTCCGCCGTTCCGGCAAACAGCACGGGTACCACCGTCCCCGGAGAATGCCGGTTGAGCACCTCGAACAGATTGCGTTGATAGTTGTAACCCCCCGCCCATAATCGACGTGGGATGTTGGTGAATGCAATCCGCAGCGGCGCGCGCTCAGGCACGAGCCTGGCTCCTGAACCATTCGACGTAGTCGGCCAGACCGCGCTCCAGCGGGATCCGCCAATCGAAATTCATGTCGAGCACGCGCCCGTTGTCCGCCAGCAAGCTCGTCGGGTCCCCTGGCCGTCCGACGCCGGAAAAGCGCACGACCGTTTTGCTGTCCCAATGCCTGATCAGTCCCTCGGCAATATCGGCCACGCTCACGCCGCGCCCCGAACCGCCATTGATCACGCCAAAATCATCCTGCCACTCCGCTTGCGCGACGCGCGCCAGCAAGCGAACGACGTCACGAACGTCGGTCCAATCCCTGATCTCGGCGCCCGTCCCTCCGAGGTTCAGCGTTTCTACCTCGCTCCCCAGCCCAGAGCAGATATCCCAGAGCAGTTGCTTGCGAAGGTGAGGACCGTAGACAGAGAACAGCCGCACGACCATGCAGTGAATGCCGAAGCTCTGGACGTAGCTTTGGCACAACTGTTCCATGACCAGCTTGTGGTGTCCGTAGGGCGACATCGGCAGAAGTGCCGCGCTCTCGGGAATCGGACCGGTGTGATCGGCGCCGTAGACCGCGGCGCTCGAGACCACGATCAGCCGGCTGCTGGGCGCAAAACTTCGAAGCCATTCGAGCAGCCGCGCCGTGCTCGTCACAGTCCGCGAAAAATCCTCGAACGGGCGCGCGATCGACAGCCCGACCGACGACCCGCCGGCCAGATGGAAGACGTGCGACGGCAGGCCGTGCAAAGCGGCGAGCGCATTCAGATTGGCAGCGTCAACTTCGCCATTGATCCAGGTCTGCAAACCGAGGGCCTGTGCCTGGGTCGGATCGAGCGCACCGTGACCGACGCCATGGACCGCATGCCCGGCGCTCGCCAACTCGCGAACGAGATGACGACCGATGAATCCGTTCGCACCGGTAACCCACGTGGACATGATTCTACCTTGACTCTTGCCAACGAGACGCTCGCTTGGCTCGCAAGCACAATATCGATACTGCCATACGCTCCCTCATCGCTCGTCCGGCGACAATTCCCTGACGATAGTCGCAGGATTGCCTGCTACGATGGAATATGCCGGAACATCCTTGGTGACTACAGCACCAGCGGCGACAATCCCACCCTCACCAATGGTCACGCCGCGCATAACTATGGCGCAAGCACCGATCCACGCATCATCGCAAATCTTGATCGGCCGGTCGTCGAGAGAAAGCTGCCTTGGGTGACCGGTAGAGAAAATCTGCTTCGCCTGTTCGTGCCGCTCAGCAGCACGGATCGGATGCGAGAGATTATCGAAAATGTTAACGGAATGCGAGATCAGGACGCGATTACCGATGTCGATCGAGGCGCCCGACCAAAGGCGCGTGCCAACTCCGACATAGCACCATTCTCCGATCGTGATCCGACCTCCGTGACCGAGGATCATCAACTCGCCTCTGACGTGCGAATGGCTACCAATGACAATATTGTCGCTATCGCCGAGTGCATTCCTGATCCGCGCGCAATGGGCCAAGAATGCTCCCGGTTGCAAGCGGCAGGTCGCCCGCCCGATCAGACGCTGAGCGATGTAGTGCAAGTTGAGGCCGTCGATGGCGCGCGCGCACCAGCGCACCAGCGTGGAAAGGCTGGACATCAGCGCATCCTCTCACGTACCAAAATCCAATGTGCCCGGATTCTCAATTGACACCTCCGACAGAGCGACCGCGTGGTCAAAGGCGCCCTACGATCTTCCCGAACAGCTCCCACTGCATATCTTTGTGGTAAATGTCACGGATGCGTGCCCGACCTAGCGCTGCGATCTCGGCTGACCTCGGCCAATCCTGCAGACTCTGTGAGATCACTTCAGCAGCCTGCTCCGGAGTATCGTACGTTTCAATCGTGGTCCCAGCCTGCATGCCGTCAATATATCTTCCGGCGTCGGATACGAGCAATGCACCGCACCCCATCGACTCGAAGCAGCGCATGTTGCCGCGATCTTCGCCCGCCATATCAATCGAGCCATTGAGCGCGATCTTGGATGAACCAATCAGTTCGTAAAGCGCCCTCCCGAATACCGGCGGCCGAGCAATAGCTGCGATCGCATCAGGACGCCTGTGATTTCGCAGGGGGAGCAATCGTCCGATTGCGCTCTCGGCGAGCTTAGTGAGGCGCGATGCGTCTAGACAAAATACGACATCATGGCTGTCGGCTAGGCGTGCGACTCGCTCTAGCGTCTTTGCACGCTCCCGATGATGTCGTGAATAACCGCCGACGAAGAGGACGTCGATCGGACGTTCTCCGTGACCATACTCGTCCATCACCGGATCATGCGCCGGGTAAAATACCTCGGCCCGGCATCCCTTCCGGCGCCACATGTCGAGCATCGAGGGAAAGTTTGCAAGCACGGCGCCGTAGGCCGTAAAGTCAGCATTTCCCGACGGCGCGCCACGCCAGCACAATGTCTTCTTGACGCAACCCGGCAGCTTGGCAACGAATGCGCTCGGGTAGCGCACGGGATCGAGATTGTAGAACACCTCGGTGGCGTGATGCTCGATCTGCGCGAGCAGAATGGCCTCGAGCGTCGGCTCGCCAGACATGCCCTGCTCGCGCGCCCAGCGGCGCTGCAGGACCTCGTCATCCCCATTGGTGAAGAAGGCCTCCGGCGATCCATCGAGCACCGGTTTCAGAAAATGCATTGCACCGAAGCGATCGTTGAGAAACACCCGGCGTCGCTCTTCGAAGCTAACGGCCGTTGCCGCGAGCTGGTTCAACCGCGGCAGGTAGGATGGATAGAAGCAGCTATTTTGGAACAGACGCATTGCTTATACGTACCTCGCCAACATCCATTTCATGTTCAGATACGGCCAGATCCGCCCGACCGACTCCCAATCCCAGGACTTCGACGCCGTCAAACGGCTGACCGCCGCGCGCAGACCCGCTTCATCCACCAGTTCCGCAAACGCCGGCACATTCTTATCCAGCAAGTCGGCCGTCCAACCGGCCAGCGGTCCGTTCAACCATTCCGGCATCGGCGAGTTGAAGCCGACCTTGCGGCGCGCCGTGCGAATGGACTCCGGCATCAAATTGGCCATCGCCCGCCGGGCAACAGCCTTGGTATAGCCGTCTGCCGACTTGCTGCTTTCGGGAAGCGCCATCGTATAGGTCACCAGCCGCCAATCCATGAAGGGCATGCGGACTTCGACGCCGTGCGCCATCGAAAGGCGGTCGAAGTTGCGCAGGATGGTGGGCAGCACCGTGCTGTGAAACATCCGATACAGACGCTTGTTCAAGCCACCCCATTCACGTGGCAGCACATCGTCCTCCGCAGTCAGCGGGAGCGGGGCAGGAAGATTGCGCAGGCCACCGCGCAGAAAATACACGCCCTTCCGCTTGAGGGCCAACGCACGCAGGACATCCACACAGCGCCGGGCCAGTTTCGAACGCGACGCGAGGTCCTCTGTCACGTTCCGTATTTGAAATGCGCGCGCTTGTCCTTCCTGCAAATAGCCGCCCATCAGCTCGTCTGCGCCGTGGCCGTCGAGTGACACCGTCACGTTGTTTTGGGTCAATTGGCGATAGAGCAGCCATATGGCGCTGGGCAACGCGATGTAGACGTCATCGAGATCGTCGAGAATCTGATCGAGGTCCGTCAGCGCATCGGCCTGTCCGATTTCGAGAAAAGTTGGCGCGACATTGGCCCAGAGGGCGGCCTCCTCCGCCATCGGCCTCTCGTCGTTCAAGGCGCCGGGGAACGTCGCAACAAAGGCGTGACGCCATGCGGTGCTGTCGCGCGGCCCCATGCCTTCTTTCTCGTGCGCCGCCATGGCGCAAATCACGGCCGACGAATCGAAGCCACCGGACAGGCATGTTCCGATCGGGACATCGCTGCGCATGCGCAGCGTCACGGCATCCTGGAACAGCTCGCGAAAGCGCGCGACACGCTCGGCTTCGGTGGCCGGCACCGGCGGCAGATGATCCACGGTCCGCCACCACCGCTTGACGCTGACCCTGCCCTGGCGAAGCCACATGCAGTGGCCGCCCTGCAGGCGGCGAACCTGCCGAAACAGAGTCCGCTCGCTTCCTTCGATCCCGAAGGCATCGAGCAGCAGCCGGCGCGCAACCTCCATGTCAACCGACGTATCGATCAGACCGCTCCGCACCAGCGCCCGCTGCTCGGACGCGAAGATGAATCGTTCCGGTGACGCGGCATAGAGCAGCGGCTTAATGCCGAAGCGGTCGCGCGCAAGGAACAGTTCGCGGGTGCTGGTATCGAAGATCGCCAAGGCCCACATGCCGTTGAAGCGAGGCAGCATGTCTTCCCGCCAGGCCTGCCAGGCCGCCAGGATCACTTCGGTATCGGATTGGCTACGGAACACCGCGCCCTGCGCCTCGAGCTCGCGGCGAAGCTCGAGGAAGTTGTAGATCTCGCCGTTGAACACGATCACATGGCGGCCGTCCGCCGACAGCATGGGCTGATAGCCGCCCTCGCCGGGATCGATGATAGCCAGGCGGCGGTGGCCGAATGCGAGGCTTCGGTCCGCGCTGAACCAGGTCCCCTCGCCGAACGGACCGCGATGCGCGATCAGGCTGGTCAGCCGCGAGATGTCGGCCGGTTCGACCGCATTGCCACCCAGATTTACGATGCCTGCGATTCCGCACATGTCCTAGCCAGCCTTGAGGGGCAAGAAGCGACCGACGATCGAACGAATATCTTGCCGGCAAGCCCTTCGATACGGACCCAATTGCGACGCCGCAACCGCGATTGCGAAAATGATCGCGGCCGTCACCGATGAAACAGCTCCCACCGACCACCAGGACGGCGCGGGCTGGAGTGGCGCACGGTCGAGACCGTATCGCACCGCCAGCGCCGTCGCGATCCCGATGCCGAGCGGCATCAGCACGCAATGCACGATGCGCAACCACATGCCGGCGAGGCCAAAACTACGGCGCAACAGGAAGACAATGGTCGCCATCTGCGCGATCATTCCGGCGCATGCGCTCCAGCCCGCGGCCTGCCATCCGAAGCGTGGCAAGGCCATAGCGCTGGTTACGAGTGTGACGACCCCCGTGATCAAGGCGATGAGCGCGTTGGAGCGCGATCGCCCGTGCGCCAGCAAGTAAAAGCCGAAGACGTTCGCGCTCGATCCGAGGATCCCGGCAATCGACAGGACGACGAGAACCTGTGCAGCCTCGGCCGCGACCTCGGCGCCGGTCCAAACATGCAGCAGCGGGCCGGCCACGGGGATCAATCCGCCGAGCGCGCTTGCGGCCAGGACGTTGAGAATCCAAGACGATCGGAACAGCAGATCGACCTTGCGGACCTCGCTCTCCTCCTGCAGCGTGCTGAAGAAGGGAAACAGGATCTCGCCGACCTTCAGGATACCGATATAGGTCGCCTCCTGCAGGCGCTGCGCAACGCCGTAGAAGCCGACGAACTGCGGTTGCAGTAGCGCGCCAATCAGATATCGATCGGCCTGCCCCGCAAGCAGCGCACCACCCTGTGCGGCAACCTGCCATCCACCAAACCGAACCAGCCTGCCAAGCGCCTCGCGATGCAATGCTGGAGGCGCCAGCCACTGACGCATTTGGCCGCGACACCAAGCCAGCGCCAGCAACAGGCCGATCGCCAACCCCAGCGCCTGGCAACCCAGGAATGTCGATGCGTATGGCGCGGCGGGGATCACGAGGAGCATCGAAAGAGTCGAGACTACGGTGCTGACGATGCCGATCGAGGCGATCCGGCGATAGTCTTGCCGCGCGGTGAACAACGAAATGAAGACCGCCGATACACATTGGCACAACCAGCCGATACCGGCCAACGCAAACGCCAGCGAAAGATCCTCGGCGGCCGGACCGGCCAGATGAAATCCGAGACGCGCGAGCGGAGCCCCGGCCACCAAAAGGAAAATGGCGATCGACCCGCCCGCGCCGACCGCGAGCATGGCCGCGGTCGCGAACAGGCGTCGCGCGTCGTCGCGGTCGGATGGCTCCAGTCGCTGTGCAAGCTCGCGCGATGTCGACAGCCCGAGCGCGTTGCTGAACACCAGTGCCGGCGCAATGCATGCGGTGACAAGACCCGCGACACCGAATGCAGCGAGGCCGAGATGGGTGATCACGAAAGGCAGAATGGCCAGGTTCAGCACCACGGCTACCACGAAGGCTATCGCATTCCAGGCGGAATTCCCCAGTAGATCGGGCGGTGCTTTTCTCAACGTCATGCCAGCCACCCGGCCATCACCTCAGCAAGCCCTTGCCCACACCGATCGGGGTCCTTCCCTAGGCATCGCGAATTCGGGCTAGCAGCCAGTTCACGGAATGTCGATAGCCGGCAGGGATCGCAACCGGCCCGGCTCGGCCGGACCCGTTCAGCCGGTCTTTCAGGGCTCCGCCCGAAGCTTCCCAAGCTCCCGGGAAGGCACGCTCAGTGCCCGTCCGAATCGCCGTTCTTCGGCGTGGAGCGCGGCTCAAAGGAGGCGAAGGCGGATCGGGCAAACCCGGCATGGTCAGCTTGCTTCCCGGCCTCACGGACGGGTTTGGGGCGCGGCCGAGTTGGCCCCTGGAGCCGCCAGTACCTCGCTGCGCTCCCCCTGCCTGAATGTCATTTCGCGCGGCGACACCGACGTCAACGACCAGCCGCTGAGCGATTCCCGCCCCCCACACACGCGCGACCTTCTGATCGATGCGGTTGACGAGAATTGCGGTCGCGTCCCTGCTGGTGCTGCACCGCTGCTGGCGTGGCCGGGACGGGTTAGTGCTCGGCGACATCAAGCTCGCGGCGGTCTGCGGCGCCTAACTCGATCTGGCGACCGTAATCGCGGTCATGGAGCTTGCCGCATTGCTCGGGATCGGCGCCTATACGCAGGCCGCTACGCGCCACCGCATTCCTTCTGTCCGGCCTGTTCCTGACCCCGGCGATCTGGTAGGCTCGTTGGCGAGACTTGGTGTCCGCAAATTTTCAGTGGGCCCCGGATCAGGCAGTTTGTGCAGCGGGAACTACTATCTTTACGACTGGGCGGACAGGGGCCTGCGCTGAAATATGGCAGCGCTGCGGTGACCGCGCCCAACTGCGGCACGTGGTTACGATCGGCCTGCCCGCCATCCAGGTCAGCGCCGTCACGACTAACGAAGCCGCCCGCCGCAAGGGAACGCCGGGGCTCGAGCTCTTCATTGCGCAGCACGGCGATACTGTCCTGGCCGAGCAGGCACGCGCGGAACTGAAGCGCTTGTCGCGCTGAGCTTTCAGGCACCGCAGCAAAGCTGCATCAGGCATGGCGTTTCGGCAGGCGGGATCGGCTTCGAGCCCGCTTGTCGCGTGATCTTTCGGCACTATGGTAGGCCCGCAATCTGTCCCGGAGCCCATCAAGATGCCCTTTCCGCATGCCTCGGAAGCCCTGTCACGCTTTACCGTGCTCGATCTGACCCGAGTCCGGTCCGGGCCCACCTGCGTGCGGCAGCTCGCGGACTGGGGCGCCAACGTGATCAAGATCGACGCGCTGACCGAGGATGCCGGCGGCG
Organism: Bradyrhizobium sp. GCM10028915; assembly: GCF_042666195.1. Lineage (NCBI taxonomy): Bacteria > Pseudomonadati > Pseudomonadota > Alphaproteobacteria > Hyphomicrobiales > Nitrobacteraceae > Bradyrhizobium > Bradyrhizobium sp. GCM10028915. The sequence continues at coordinate 29,298 of NZ_JBHTFN010000072.1, read as the reverse complement.
AGCAGCCGGGGGGACCGCGGCGGGGCTCCGACTTCCAGAATTTGCACCGCAACAAGCGGGCGATGACGCTGAACCTGAAGGACGAGCGCGGGCTCGCCGTGTTCAAGCGCCTCGCCGCCAAGGCCGACGTCGTGGTCGAGAATTTCCGCCCGGACGTGAAAAAGAAGCTCGGCATCGATTATGAGGGCATGGCCAGGATCAATCCGCGCATCGTCTACGGCAGCATCTCCGGCTTCGGCCAGGACGGGCCCTACCACAAGCGCCCCGGCTTCGATCAGATCGCGCAAGGCATGGGCGGGCTGATGTCGATCACCGGAGCGCCGCGCGAAGGCCCGATGCGGGTCGGCATTCCGGTCGCCGACCTCACCGCCGGTCTATTCTGTGCCATGGGCATCCTCACCGCACTGCTGGAGCGTGAGGTCTCGGGCAAGGGCCAGTGGGTGCAGACCTCGCTGCTGCAGGCCCAGATCTTCATGCTCGACTTCCAGGCCGCACGCTGGCTGATGGAGAAGGAAGTGGCAAAGCAGGCCGGCAATAACCACCCGACCAGCATTCCAACCGGCGTGTTCAAGACCTCGGACGGCTACATCAACATCGCCACCACGGGCGGCCGGATCTGGGAGCGCTGCGCGCAGGCGATCGGCGCGCCGGAACTCTACAGCCATCCCGACTATCTGACCGCGCCGGCACGCTCCAAGAACCGCGACGCGCTCAATGCCGAGATCGAGAAGCGTACCTTGAGGAAGTCCACCGAGACCTGGGTCCGTGAACTCAACGCGGCCGGCGTGCCCTGTGGGCCAATCTACGCCATCGACCAGATGTTCGAAGACGAGCAGGTCAAGCATCTCGGCATCGCGCAGGAGGTGCCGAATGACGAGGGTCGCGAGATCCGCCTGATCGGCCAGCCCGTGACGCTGTCGCGCACGCCGAGCAGGATGGTGGCGCGGCCGCCGGAGTTCGGCGAGCAGACCGAGGAAGTGCTGAAGGAGTTCGGCTTCGGCGCGGATGAGATTGCGCGGCTCAAAGAAGCCAAAGTAGTATAGGCCCACTCACAACAGACGGACGCGTGTCCTGACATGACAAAGCCCGGCTTGAGGCCGGGCTCTGCCATTGAATGCGCAGGAAAGCCTGGGCCTTGCCTCAGTACTTGGCGACGACCGGTCCGGAAAACCGATAGTTCACGCCCACGCGAACGATATTGTCGGTGAAGCGAGTGCCGAAGTTTGCCGTCGTCGTGGTCGTGGTCACGGTGTTGAAACCGACGCCAGGCGTGTTGAGCGCGTTGGTGACGGTGGTCGCGCTGGCCGAAGCTCCGTTGAACGAGCCGAGATCCATGTAGAGATATTCGACCTTCACCGACCAGCTGCGGTCGATCGCGAACTCGCCGCCAGCACCCACGGTCCAACCGGCGTTGGTGCCGCCCCAGCCAATTCCGACGGCCGGAGCACTCGCGTCCAGATGTCCATATGCTAAGCCTCCGGTCGCATACAGAAGGATGCGCGGAGAGGCGAGCCAGCCGACACGACCCCGCACGGTACCGAACCAATCTAGCTTGTAGTTGGCCGGAAACAGCGCCGAACCTGTCGGACAGCCAACCGCCACGCAGATAGTGCCAGTCGATTTCTCATCGCTGGCCTGAAGGTCGGCCTCGAGGCCCACGAGCCAATTGCTCTGCTGCCAGTTGTAACCGAACTGGCCGCCGCCGATGACGCCATCGACGTTGGAGCGGCCCCAGACCGGAACCGCGCCCAGCGCCGTCACGACCGGAGCGCCCACCGGGGTCGGACCTGCCGTACGGAATACCTGCGCGCTCGAGACGCCGCTTAGCGTGCCGTCGTCGCGTTCGCGACCCCAGCTATAGCCGACGTTGCCACCGACATAAAAACCGCTCCAATTGTAGCCGGGGTCGACCATGACAGGCGCCTTCGCGTAAGGCTTCGCCGCCAAGTCCGCCGCCACGGCGTTGGTTCCAAATAGGGAGATCACGGTCGTAACCGCCAATGCAATTTGCTTCATCAAAAAAACCCTTCCCGCTGAATCTGGCCACAGGATAGGCTTAAGGGCCGCGTCTGGCTGTCACGCAGCGACAACATTGAGAAACAATCGTGCTCAAAGCAGCTGGGGATGACGAACACGTTAAGCCTGCGTAGGATCTTGATTTTGCTACTAATTTTAATGAATTAGCGTGGCCGCGAGTTCGCGCGTTGCGTCAATCCGACCCGGGCAAGGAAGCCGTCGATCACAGGCCAGAACAGCAGCACGATCGCCAAGGTCGTGATCGAGCCGACCAGGCCGTTCGACCAGAACACCTTGAGGTCGCCGCCGGCACCGATCATCGACAGTCGGAAGGCATCCTCCGCCCGGTTGCCGAGCACGAGCGCCAGCGTGAACGGAGCCAGCGGAATGCCGATCTTCTTGAAGACGTAGCCGACGACGCCGAAGCCGAGCATCAGCCAGATGTCGAACATCGCGTTCTGGATCGCATAGGCGCCGATCGCGCACGACACCACGATCATCGGCGCCACGGCGGCGAACGGCACGCGCAGGATCGAGGCGAAGATCGGAACCGTCGTCAGCACCAGCACAAGGCCGACGACATTGCCGAGATACATCGAGGCGATCAGGCCCCAGACGAAATCCTTGTGCTCGACGAACAGCAGCGGTCCCGGATTGAGCCCCCACACCATCAACCCGCCGAGCAGGATCGCGGCGGTGCCGGAGCCGGGAATGCCGAGCGCCAGCATCGGCAGCAGCGCCGCGGTGCCGGAGGCATGCGCCGCCGTCTCTGGCGCGAACACGCCCTCGATGCGGCCCTTGCCGAAGCTCTCGGGGTCCTTGGCGAAACGCTTGGCGAGATTGTAGCCCATGAAAGAGGCCGCGATCGCGCCGCCCGGGGTGATGCCGAGCCAGCAGCCGATGAAGGATGAGCGCAGCAGCGTCACCCAGTATTTCGGCAGGTCCTTCCACACACTCAGCACGACGCGCAACGAAATGCTCGCCGCGTGTCCGCGCAGCGCCAGGCGCTCCTCCATCGTCAGCAGGATCTCGCTGATGCCGAACAGGCCGATGACGGCGACGAGGAAGTTGATGCCGCGGAGCAACTCGGACGAGCCGAAGGTCATGCGCAGATTGCCAGACACCGTGTCCATGCCGATGCCGGCCAGCAACAGCCCCAGCGACATCGAGATGACGGTCTTGTGCTTGGCCTCGCGCCCGAGACCGACGAAGGAGCAGAAGGTCAAAAGATACACCGCGAAAAATTCCGGCGGGCCGAACTTCAGCGCAAAGGACGAGATCATCGGGGCGAGGAAGGTGATCAGGAGCACCGCGACCAGCGAGCCGATGAAGGAGGACGTGAACGCCGCCGTCAGCGCCTCCGCCGCCCTGCCCTGCTGCGCCATCGGATAGCCGTCGAAGGTGGTCGCGACCGACCAGGCCTCGCCGGGGATGTTGAACAGTATCGAGGTGATCGCGCCGCCGAACAGCGCGCCCCAATAGATGCAGGACAGCATCACGATCGCCGAGGTCGGATCCATCGTGAAGGTGAGCGGCAACAGGATCGCGACGCCGTTGGGTCCGCCGAGTCCGGGCAAGACGCCGACGAAGATGCCGAGCACCAGCCCGACCATCATCAGCACGAGGGTCTTCCACGTCAGCAAGACCGCAAAGCCGTGAAGCAACAGGCCGAGAGCTTCCATCGCGGGCTCGCCTTAGTGGCCGAAGGCCGCTTCGAGCGGCCCTTTCGGCATGATGACGTCGAAGGCGACGTCGAAGGTAACGAACATGATCGCCGTGAATACGACAGCGGTGAGCAGCGACTTCCACAGCGTGATCTTGCCGACGAGACGCATGAAGCTCGCGATCAGGAGGAAGCTTGCGACATAGAGGCCGAGAAACTGCGTCGCCAGACAAAACAGCAGCGTCGGCACGAACACCGCCATCACGCGGCGGGCTTGCGCGCGCGTGACGAAGGTCTCGGGTGCCGCGCGGTGCGCGACCAGCGCCACGATCAAGCCGTAGAGGCTGGCACCACCGAGAATGACGGAGAGGTAGAACGGGAAATAGCCGGGCTCCGGCCCGGTCGAATCCCAGGAGGCGCCGGTGCGCCAATTGTCGTAGCCGAGCGTCGCGGCCAGCGCGAGCAGCAGCAGACAGACGAATATCTCGATCGTGCCGGAGGAGACGACGGAAGGCGAGTCGTCTTCGGGCGCGGTCGGATCGTCGACGACGATTTCAAGATCGGTCTGGGGCATGAGCCGTTTGGGACGGAGTAAGTTCAATTCCCCCCTCTCCCCGCTTGCGGGGAGAGGTCGGGGTGAGGGAAGTCTCGACGGGGAGGGTGAGAGTTGGACTCGCGGAGAGAGTCCTCACCCCAACCCTCCCAGCGCGAGCGAAGCTCGTCGCGCCTCCGTAAGAACGGGGCGAGCGAGAAGAGGCCGCTACTTCGCGACGAATCCAGCTTCCGTCATCAGCGACTTGTTGACTGCATCGTCCTCCTCGAGGAATTGCACCATGTCCTTGCCGGTGAGGAAGATCGGCTTCAGCGCCTGCTTTTCCATGTAGTCCTTGTATTCCGCCGTCTGCGTCACCTTGTGGAACAGCTCGACATAGAAGGCCTGCTGTTCCGCCGTGACCTTGCCGGGCAGGAACATCGCGCGCAGCATCAGATACTGCACATCGACGCCCTCTTCCTTGCAGGTCGGGATGTCGGCCCAGGACTGCGTCTCCGTCACTTTACTGGTGTAGGAGATTCGCTCTTTGTCGAACACGCAGAGCGGACGCACCTGGCCCGCGCGCCAGACCTCGAGATTTTCGGATGGATTGTTGACGTTGGATTCGGTGTGGTTGCCGACGAGCTGGGTCGCGGCCTCGCCGCCGGATTTGTAGGGCAGATAGGAGAATTTCGCGCCGGTCTTCTGCTCGAGGAACACGGTCAGCACGTGATCCTCGCGCTTCGAGCCGGTGCCGCCCATCTTAAACGGCGCGGCTGCCGCCTTCGCGGCGGCGACGAACTCCTTCACCGTCTTGGGACCCGCGCTGTTGTCCCACAGCACGAACTGATCGAGTGCGATCACCGAAACCGGGGTCAGCTCACGCCAGTTGAACGGGATCTTCGCCGACAGCGGCAGCATGTAGATCAGCGAATAGGCGATCAGCACCTTGTTGGGATCGCCCTCGCTGGATTTCATGTACATCAGTGCTTCCGCGCCGGAAGCCCCGCCCTTGAGCGAGACCACAATCGGCTGCTTCATCAGATTGTTCTTCTGGATGGCGGCCTGCATCATCCGTGCCATCTGGTCGGAGGCGCCGCCCGCGCCCGCCGCGACCACGATCTCGACCGGCTTGCTCGGCTCCCAGCCGGCAAGGGCCGGCGCGCTCAACGATAGCGCGGCTGCAACGCCAACAGCTTTCACTAGAATTCGCACGAGTTTCGTCCCCTGGTTATTGTTGGCTTTGTTTGCCAGGAATTTATCGGCGCATTGTGCGGACTAATGCCGGCGAGTTCAAGCACGCGGGCATCGAGCCGCCTATGACTTTCGGCTGACGAAGCCAAGCCGGAGATGCGCTACTTGCCCTTCCAGTTCGGCGTGCGCTTGTTGAGGAAGGCGTCCATTCCCTCGCGGAAATCTTCGCTCATATAGGCCTTGAGGATCAGATCCTCGCCCTCTTCGCGCGACAACGTGCGGCGGATGCGGCGCACTGCCTCTTTGGTGGCTTCAAGCGTCAGCGGGGCGTGGCTCGCCACCAGCCTGGCCGTCTCGTCGGCGCGGCGCTGCAGCGTCTCGACATCAGGGACGATCTCGTTGAGGAGGCCGAGGGCCAGTGCTTCCGGTGCCTCGACGAGGCGCGCCTTGAAGATCAGATCCTTGGTGCGGGCGGGGCCGACCAGCGAGACGACGCGGCTGATGTTCGACATCGACAGGCAGTTGCCGAGCGTGCGCGCGATCGGAAACCCGATGCGCGTCGTTTCAGTCCCGATGCGGAGGTCGCAGCAGGCCGCAATTCCGGCGCCGCCGCCGGTGCAGGCCCCCGCGATCGCGGCGATCACGGGAACGCGGCACTGCTCCAGCGTGCCGAGCACGCGGTCGATGCGGGCTTCATAGTCGAGCGCATCCTGCGCGGTCTTGAACGCACGGAATTGAGAAATGTCGGTGCCGGAGGCAAACGCCTTGTCGCCGGCGCCGGTCAGGATCAGCGCCTTGATTGAGCGGTCAGCGTTGATCTCCTGGCAAATCTCCGCCATGCGCTCGTACATGGCGAAGGTCAGCGCGTTGCGCGCCTGCGGGCGGTTGAAGGTGATCCGCGCGATGCCGTCCGTGACGGAGTAGAGCAGGTCTTCGTTGGCGGTCGTCGGTGCGTTCATCGCGCGCTCTCTTTTGTCGAAGTTGGTTCAGGCAAGCTGAGCCTTCAGGCCACCTGAGCCTTTAAGCCACCTGAGCTTTGGTCATCGGCACCGCGTCGCGTCCCTTCAGGACGTCCATGGCCGCCAATACGCCGCCGCTCCGGTGCGGGATCTTTGCAAGATCGAGGCCCATCTCGACGCCGGCGAGCGTGCCCATCAGCATCAGATCGTTGAAATGACCGATATGGCCGATGCGGAACACCTTGCCCTTGACCTTGTTCAGGCCGGTGCCGAGCGACATGTCGAAGTTTTCCAGCACCACCTTGCGGAAGGCGTCGGCATCGTGGCCATCAGGCACGCGCACGCCGGTCAGCGCCGGCGAATGCGCGGCAGGATCGGCGCACTGCGTCTCCAGGCCCCAGACCTTGATCGCGGCACGGGTCGCCGCACTGTGGCGCTTGTGGCGGGTCCAGACGTTCTCGAGCCCCTCCTCTTCCAGCATCTTGATCGCCTCGCGCAGGCCGTAGAGCAAATTGGTGGCCGGCGTATAGGGGAAGGTGCCGAGCTTGTTGAAGCCGATGACCTCCTGCCAGTCCCAATAGGAGCGCATGCCGGGGTTGGCCTTGGACACCGCGAGCGCCTTCTCCGAGACGGCGTTGAAGCCCAGGCCCGGCGGCAGCATCAGGCCTTTCTGGGAGCCCGCGACAGAGACGTCGATGCCCCAGGCATCGTGCTCGTACTCGATCGAGCCGAGGCCGGAGATGGTGTCGACCATCAGCAGCGCCGGATGCTTGACGCGGTCGAGCAGCTTGCGCACCTCCAGCGGCGGCGTCACGCAGCCGGTCGAAGTCTCGTTGTGGACGACGCAGACCGCCTTGATCGCGTGCTGCTTGTCGGCGGCAAGGCGCTTCTCGATCTCCGCGAGATCGGCGCCATGGCGCCAGTCGCTCGGGATGAAGTCGACGTCGAGCTTGAACTTATCGGCGATGCCGCGCCACAGCACGGCGAACTGGCCGGTCTCGCACATCAGGACCTTGTCGCCGGGCGCGAGCACGTTGACCATCGCAGCTTCCCAGGCGCCGGTGCCGGACGAGGGGAAGATGATCACGGGCTGCTTGGTGCGGAACACCCGCTGCATGCCGGCGAGAACGGCGAAACCGAGCTCGGCGAACTCCGGACCGCGGTGATCCAGCGTCGGCATGTCCATCGCCCGCAGCACCCGGTCGGGCACGTTGGTCGGTCCTGGAATCTGGAGAAAATGCCTTCCAGTATGCACGGTCATCGGCGTCCTTCCCGGTCTTTGAGTCTGTCTTGAGCCTAGCTCGACTTCGAGCCTGTTGGCTGAAGGAGGCTGAGCGAGCTGCTCGAATATCACTATTCGCCGGGCTTGTCCCTCGCCGGGCGGGGTCCGTCAATGCACAAGAAGCAGGGCTCGCCTTGCCAAGGGCCGTGACCGGGGGCAAGACGGGGGCGGCGAACAGGCAAGAGCGGACCATGGCGGCGGAAGTGCCCGGGAAATCACAGGATTTGGCCAAAAAGGACGGCATCGCGGCCCGTCTTGCTCGGGAAATCACCGGCGACGTCCTGTTCGACGCTTTCAGCAGGGGCCGCTACGCCACCGACGCTTCCTTCTACCAGATCGTGCCCACTGGCGTGGTGGTGCCGCGCACCATGGACGACGCCCTCAAGGCACTGGCGATCGCGCGCGACGAGGGACTGAAGGTGACCCCGCGCGGCGGCGGCACCTCACAATGCGGCCAGACCGTCAATGACGGCCTCGTTGTCGATCTCTCCAAGCACCTGAACCGGATCCTGTCGCTCGACGTCGAAGGGCGCACCTGCGTGGTCGAGCCCGGCATCGTGCTCGACGACCTCAACCGCCAGCTGAAAAAGCACGGCCTCTGGTTTCCAGTCGATGTCTCCACGGCCTCGCGCGCTACCATCGGCGGCATGGCCGGCAACAATTCCTGCGGCGGCCGCAGCCTGCGCTACGGCACCATGCGCGACAACACGCTGTCGATGGAGGCCGCGCTCGCCGACGGCACGCTGAGCCGCTTCGGCGAGGTCTCGCGCGATCTCTCCGATCTCGATGCGAACGACAGCGCCCGCGCCCTGTTCCGCGACATGCTCGATCTTGGCGCCCGCGAAGCCGGGGAGATCGCGGCGCGTTTCCCAAAAGTGCAGCGCCGTGTCGGCGGCTACAATCTCGATGCGCTGGTGCCGCGCAATGCGCGCAACAACATGGCGCACCTTCTCGTCGGCTCCGAGGGTACACTCGCTTTCACAACCAAGGTCGAGCTGAAGCTGTGGCCCGTGATCCGCAACAAGGTGCTCGGTATCTGCCATTTCGGCAGTTTTTACGAGGCGATGGACGCGGCCCAGCATCTGGTCAAGCTGAAGCCGATTGCGATCGAGCTGGTCGACCGCACCATGCTGGCGCTCGGCCGCGACATCGCGATGTTCCGGCCCATCATCTCCACCGCGATCAAGGGTGATCCGGATGCGGTGCTCGTGGTTGAGTTCGCCGAGGAGGACCAGGCGGACAACCTCGTGCGCCTGAAGCAGCTCGGCGAGCTGATGGGCGATCTCGGCTTCGGCTGGAACAACGACAAGCGCAAATGGGGCGGCGTGGTCGAAATCACCGACCCCGCGCTGCAGAGCGGGATCGCCGATTTCCGCGCCGCCGGCCTCAACGTCATGATGTCGATGAAGCAGGAGGGTAAGCCGGTCTCCTTCGTCGAGGACTGCGCCGTGCCGCTGCCGCATCTCGCCGACTACACCGCGCGTCTGAGCGAGGTGTTTGCCAAGCACGGCACCAGCGGCACCATGTATGCTCACGCCTCCGAAGGCTGCCTGCATGTGCGGCCCGTGCTGAACTTAAAGCTGGAGAAGGACGTCAAGGCGATGCGGGCCATCGCCGAAGAAACCTTCGAACTGGTGCGCGAATACAAGGGCTCGCATTCCGGCGAGCACGGCGACGGCCTGGTGCGCTCCGAATTCCACGAAACGATGTTTGGCGAGCGCCTCGTCGCCGACTTCCGCGAGGTGAAGCAACGCTTCGATCCCGATGGCGTGCTCAATCCCGGCAAGATCGTCGACGCTCCCAGGATGGACGATCGCTCGCTGTTTCGCTTCGCGCCTGAGTATCGCGTCGCTGAGCTCAAGACAAAACTCGACTGGTCGGCTTATCCCGGGGCCGGCGGCGGCTTTCAGGGCGCGGTCGAGATGTGCAACAACAACGGCGCCTGCCGCAAGCTCGAGGGCGGCGTGATGTGTCCGTCCTACCGCGCGACGCGCAACGAGAAGGACGTGACGCGAGGCCGCGCCAACACATTGCGCCTCGCAATCTCCGGCCAGCTTGGCCCGGGCGCACTCTCCTCCGACGAGATGATGGAGACGCTAAAGCTTTGCGTGTCGTGCAAGGCCTGCCGCCACGAATGCCCGACCGGCGTCGACATGGCCAAGATGAAGATCGAGGCGCTCGCCGCGCGCGCGGCGTCGCATGGCCTGACCTTGCGCGACCGGCTGGTCGGCTACCTCCCGCGCTATGCCGGCCTCGCGTCGCGCTTTGCGCCGCTGGCAAATTTGCGCAACCGCAGCCCGCTGTTGCGAAAGCTGCTCGAGCGCTTTGCCGGCATCAGCGCCCGCCGCGCGCTCCCCGCCTTCCGCAGCGACGTGTTCGTGCCGCCGGCCGAAACGGTCGGGCCGGAAACCGGGCGCGAGGTCGTGCTGTTCGCCGACACGTTCAATCGCATCTACGAGCGCGAAAATCTCGATGCCGCGCTGCGCGTGCTTTCGGCCGGCGGCTATCGCGTGCATCTGCCGAAACCCGCAAGCGGCAGCCGTCCGCTGTGCTGCGGCCGCACCTTCCTGTCAGCGGGCCTTGTCGACAAAGCCAGGTCCGAACTCGATCGTCTTGTCGCCGCCTTCGTGCCCTTTGCCGCGCGCGGCGTCCCGATCGTCGGGCTTGAGCCAAGCTGCCTTTTGACTCTGCGCGACGAGCTCGCCTCACTGCGCGACGACGATGACGCCAAGGCCGTCGGCGCCCACGCGCTGACCTTCGAGGAATTCCTGGTGCGCGAGGCCGAGGCCGGCCGGCTGCAACTGCCGCTCGGCACCGTCGCTGACAAAGCCCTGGTGCACGGCCATTGCCATCAAAAATCCTTCGGTGCGTTCAAGCCGGTCGAGCAGGTGCTGCGCCTCATCCCTCGCCTTGAGGTCGAGACCATCGAGTCGAGCTGCTGCGGCATGGCCGGCGCGTTCGGTTATGGCGCGGACACCTACGATGCCTCGATCGAGATGGCCGAGCTGTCGCTGCTACCCGCCGTGCGACGCGCGGACCACAATACGCTCGTCGTCGCCGACGGCACCTCTTGCCGTCACCAGATCCACGACGGCGCCCAGCGCGAAGCCCTTCACGTCGCGCGCGTGCTGGCGATGAGCCTCGATCGTGCCGAAACCCAATCCACAACCACTCCCGTTGCAAAGGAAACCAGCCATGGCTGACCTCTCCCTCGACACTGCCCGCAAGATCCTCGACGCTGCCTTCGCGAAATCCACCGAGCTGAAGCTGAAGCCGCTGGTGGTTACCATCCTCGACGCCCGCGGCGTGCTCAAGATCGCCGCGGCGCAGGACGGCACCAGCCTGATGCGCGCCGAGATCGCGCACGGCAAGGCCTATGGCGCGCTCGCATTGGGCATCGGTTCACGCGCCCTCTTCCAGCGCGCGCAGGAGCAGGCCTATTTCATCGACGCCGTGAACACCATGGCCAAGGGCGCGCTGGTGCCGGTCCCCGGCGGCGTGCTGATCATGGACGGCACGACGCTACTCGGCGCCGTCGGCATCTCCGGCGACACGTCGGACAATGACGAGGCGTGCGCGGTGGCGGGCATCCAGGCGGCAGGGTTGAAGGCCAACGCGGGGTAGCGATCGTCCACGCACCCAGAGCCCCTGCGCTCGACAAGACGTTATGGAGTGCGCCGCGTGGGATTGCTTGTCGGGGGTTCGAGTCCCTAGAGCGCTACATCGCTAAACCCACTCTTTTGGAAGCCCTGTTTTCTTATCGGCGGGCAGCCTAACTCCCGAGCTGGCCTCCCGATAGCCCGTCAAAAGCCGCCGTTCGAGCGCGATTCCTCGCTACCCAAATGGTGCTCGAATAAGGTTCAAATCCCGGAGGCGCAACCACCGATACCGACATTCGGTTCAAGTTGCGATCTGACCGTGGGGCCTCTGCGTCCCGAACGCAGTGAGTATCTTTTAAGTTATTGATATTTCTTGGTGTGGCAGTCGTTCCCGTCCCGTTTTGTTCACTGTCGTTTCACCCAATTCATTGCGATTTCGTTGCGGGCGTTTACCGCGAGAACAGCTACAAACCTCGTCCGATTTCTCTGCGCGAAGGGCGCTTCTCCGGTCGCATGAGGCGGAAAAGGCCCCCGGGAAAGACTCGAACTCGTTTCATGACGGGATGAGCGAGCCACCCGCGAGCGGATGTCGCCGTCATGCGAGCCGAAGCGCTCTCGCGAAAACCCGGCTGCGCAGGCGGTCGCGTTCAGCCACGGGCGATCCGGAACCGGTGAATTCGGCGACGCCGAGCTGATCTGTAATTCGGCGATGTGTCTGAGTACCTGTCCGCGCCCTGACATGCAGCGGGAACCTCGGACCTTTTTATTCGCAATTATCCTTTCGGTAGGCCTAACTCCTCGATGGCCCGGAGGCAGATCTTGGCGGGGTCCTTGAGGCCCGTCTGCCCGATCTCAATGATCTTCCCGGCGGTATCACTTCGGCGAGCGGATCGTTTCGATCCTGTACGCCAATCGTACGGAGGGCCTTCTCGTAAGCGCTGGAAAGCCGCGTGATCTATTCAGACCCAAGAGGTGAGTTTTGAAATATTCGGTAGATGGCCCAGCGTTAGTCCCCCTGCTGGACGTACCGTAGCATCAGCTCGCCAAGGGAGCATTGCGATTCGAGCCTTGGGCAAACGATTTTCGGTTTTCCGGGATGACCAGAGGCTCGACGGAAGCCGCTCAGGAGGAGTCAGGGAGCCTTCGCGCGCGCCCGTTCGCGGGCGGCTCGGCGGCGCTGATCCCGGCCGAGCCGGGTCGAGGCAGGAAGACGAGCCGCGGGTGTGGTGGCGGCGGCTCGGCTCCAGCTGCCTGCCTTCCGGCCTCGGCTTCAGAAGGCCGAGCTTCCATGAGCTCGAGCACCGCGCGCCCCTTCTCATTGTCACCAACCAGGCCGATCCGGCGCTCGTCCAGGCGAAGCTCGGGAATGGCAAGAACCTGACGGTCCGCGCGCCGAAACTGCACTTCTTCGAAGATGATCCGTTCAGCCGCCCTACGAAAGTGAGGACGGCCTGCCTGAGGCGCTTCGCGTCGGACAGCTTCAATCAAAACGATTCTTTCGCCTCTGTCGCACTATGGAGTTGGCTGAAGTATCACGTTGTCGATAAGCCGCGTCGAGCCGACATAGGCGGCCACGCACAGCGCCGCGGGGCGGTGCAGCGGACTTGACGCGGGCTTGAGCGTGTCGCCGTCGACGAGCTCGAGGTATTGCAGCTGATCGACCGTTTCCAAATGCCTCTTGGCGATTGCAACCAGCTTGTCCACGTTCCGCTCTCCCAAGCCGAACGCCTCCGCTGCGGCGAACAGTCCACGACTGATGGCGAGGGCCTGCCCCCGATCTTCCTCGCTGAGATACCGGTTACGGCTGCTCATTGCGAGACGGTCCGCCTCCCGAACGGTCGGCACGGTCACGATCTCGATCGGCAGATTCAGATCGATGGTCATCCGACGCACGACCGCACACTGCTGAAAATCCTTTTGCCCGAAGAGCGCGACGTCCGGCTGCACCATATTGAACAGCTTGCATACAACCGTCGCGACCCCACGAAAATGTCCCGGTCTGAAAGCGCCGCAAAGCAGTTTCGCGAGCTCGCCCGGTTCGACGAAGGTCTCGAATTGAGCAGGATAGATTTCTTGTGAAACCGGCGCGAAGACGATCGTAACACCGGCATCGCGGCATAGCTTCTCATCGCGCTGGAAGTCGCGCGGATACGTACTTAGATCCTCGCGTGGCCCGAACTGGGTGGGATTGACGAAGATGCTGACCACGGTGACGTCGCATTGCGCCCGGCTGGCCTCGATCAGCGCCAAATGGCCGTCGTGCAGATAGCCCATTGTCGGTACAAGTCCGACACGTTTGTCGGCTCTGTGAGCGTCCGCGAGCGCGCGGCGAAGCTCGGCGACCGTCGTGATTGTCTGCATTTCTACGCTTCACATCGGGTTCGGTTGGAAGGCGCCCAGTTTGCGATCGTCTCACCTATGCCTTCGGGAAGCCGATAGGATTCTTGCGGTGCCGGAAATGTACCGTTGCGGACATCGGCAACCCAACGCGACAGCGCCTCCTGCAACACCCGAAAGCCGTCAGCGTAGGTCCGAACGAATCTCGGGACATGGCCTTCAATCAAGCCGAGCACGTCGTGGAACACCAGCACCTGCCCCGAACAACCAGGACCTGCGCCAATCCCGATGGTCGGTATCGTCAGCGTTTCCGTCGCTCGCGCAGCAAGCTCGGTCGGGATGCCTTCCAGGACCAGAGCGAAGCAGCCGGCCTCCTGCAGGCGATGGGCGTCGTCGAGCAGGCGCAAGGCGTCATCGCCCTTGCGGCCCTGCACCTTGAATCCGCCCATTGCATTGACGCTCTGCGGGGTCAGGCCGAGATGACCCATCACGGGAATCTCGCACTCGACCAGGGCACGTATCATTGCGACGCGTTTGGATCCGCCCTCGAGCTTCACGGCGTCAGCGCCACGCTGCAGGAAACCTCCGGCGTTACGTATCGTGTCCTCGGGACTGAGGTGAAAGCTCAGAAATGGCATATCGGCCACGAGCAAGGCTCGAGGCTTCGCACGCGCAACCGCCTCGAGATGGTGATTCATCATCGCCATGCTGACCGGCAGCGTATTGTCGAATCCGAGGCAGACGTTGCCGACGCTGTCTCCGACAAGGATCATATCCACGATGGGATCCGCGATGCGTGCGGTGACCGCATCATAGGCGGTCGTCATCACGAGGCGCCGCCCCTCCTCCTTCCACAGCTGCAGCCTTGGAAGCGTGACCCGCTCGAACGCCGTTTCGGACCTGTGGCTCATATCCACTCCTACCGTAAGACTGACATCAGTTCGATTCTGCGGCACGAAGTGCTATGGTCTTGGCGTCGCCTGCCTCGCCCAGGATTTCGAAGCAATAGCGCTTGGCACCATCCCGAGTGACGGAATAGGTCATGCGATCGGTAATGTGGTTGTCGCGATCGAAGGCGAGAATTCTTGGTTTCAGCCGAACGATTTCCGCCCCATCCACGTACGTCGAACTGCAGACGATGATCTGGTCGCCGACGTGGCAGGTGCGCGCGGCGGCACCATTGAGGACACAACAACGTGAGCCGGGTTCGCCAAAGATGACATAGGTCGAAATTCGCGCGCCGGAATTCTTGTTCCAGATCTCCACGAATTCCATCGGCAGAATCCCCGCCTCATGGCACTGATCCGGATCGAGCGTAATCGAGCCGTGATAGTGAAGATTGGCCTCCGTGACATGGATGCCGTGAAGTTTGGCGGCAAGCACCTTTTTCATCTGAAAGTTCCGTCGAACCTCGCACGCATCCCCAAAGCCGGGCATTCCTACGGAGCACGAGATAAAACTGTCAACCTCGATGAGCAAAATGAAACATATCTCTCAAAAATGGCGACCCAACGCATAAAAACGTCCAATGGTCGCGCGATCATCACGTAAGAACTTCCCACCCAATCGCCATGTGAAAGGCGGAGTTGCCTCGAGCTGGGCGCCGACGTCTCAAGTACCCGCGAGCGATGCGCCGCTGGCAGGAACGTCCGGTCAGGCGGCTCGCATTTTGGTCAGAAATTGGTCTACCGCCGTACGCAGCATATCCGACTGATTCTCCAACCCACGCGCATTAGTGAGAACCTCGCCGGCTGCTGTACCGGTGGCGGCCGCTGCGGTGCTGACGTTGCCTATATGCACTCTGATTTCGTTGGAACCCGCGGCGACGGACTGGATGTTGCGCGCAATTTCGCTTGTCATAGCACTCTGCTCTTCGACCGCGCAGGAAATGCTCAGCGTGATGTCACTCATCCTGACGATCGTTTGCGTAATTCCGTTGATGGCGAGAACTGCGTCGTTTGTAGTTGCCTGCATGGTCTCGACCTGCGCGGAGATCTCCTCCGTTGCCTTTGCCGTCTGATTGGCAAGCGCTTTAACCTCGGCTGCCACGACAGCAAATCCGCGTCCGGCGTCGCCGGCACGTGCCGCTTCGATCGTCGCGTTGAGGGCAAGGAGATTGGTCTGCGTGGCGATACTATGGATGAGTTGGACAACTTCGCCGATCTTTTCGGCTCCGCTTGCCAGGACCTGCACCGTAGCGTTTGTGCGCTCAGCGTCACCAACAGCTTGGCGCGCGACCTCGGTCGACTGCAACACCTGTTGCGATATCCCCCTTACCGACGCAGATAATTCCTCGGCGGCGGCGGCTACCATTTCGACGTTCCCGGACGCTTTTTCTGACGCAGCGTCGACGGTGGACGCGCGCAGACTGGCATCGCTGGCGGTCGTGGTCAAAATATCCGCTGTGCCCTGCATATCGGCGGCTGAAGCGGCGACCGCACGAACGATGCCATCGACGCTTTGCTCAAAATCATTCGCAATGCTCTCCAAGGTGGCACGGCGCTCGGCAGCCGTGCGACGTTGAGCTTCGGCCTCGACCAGCTCCAGCCCCCGAATACGAATCGTGTTGTCCTTGAACACTTGGACGGTCGCGGCCATTGCGCCGATCTCATCTTTCCGACCTACACCTGGAATGTCCTGTTCGAGTTCGCCGTCAGCGAGCCGCCTCATGCACGTGCCAAGTGCTGCCAACGGTTTAGTGATGCTGCGGCCGAGGAACCAGGCGATGACACCCGAGACCAGTCCGATCACGATGATGGCACCCCCGAGCGACCACATGATCGGTTGCAGCTTGGCATCAAGATCATCCAGATACGCGCCGGAACCGACGAACATGTCCCATCCGGGAATGCCTACCCCGTAGGACAGCTTCCTGATCGGCTCCTTTTCGCCGGGCCTCATAAACTCGTAACGCAGCACGACATCGCCGTTCGCCGCCACGCCGTCCCGCAGTTCGCGGATCAGCGCACGTCCGTTGGTCTTGCCGTCAAGACGATTGACCCCAATTGTCTTTGGATCCTGAGAGGCGACCGCGACACCTTCCATCGTATTTGCAAAAATATAGCCCGCGCCCTTGTCATACGTCATCGTCTGAGCACGGCGGGAAAATTCAGCAATTGCAGCCTCTTTGGTGAGTTGGCCTGCCTCGACTTGCTTCTGCAAGCCTAATGCAAAGTTCTTGGCGATCTCGACGATGGCGCGGGTCTGTTCGACACGCGAATTGATCACTTCCTTCTGCATCAAATAGCCCGCAAGCGATCCAGCTGAGAAGAGGCCCAGCATCGAGATCGCAACTAGAATGCTGATCTTGGGAGTGATCGGCATGTTATTGAGTGATTTCAAGGAACGTCTCCAAGGCAACTGCCCGGCGGGCTCAGGCGCATAGATTATTGCTTGTATACAAGTGATCGGTTTAGGTTTCGTTACAGCCGCTACAAGTCGGCCAACACTTGCGCCATGTTGACCAGGATCGGACGACGGAGTGCCAGCTCCTTTCCACTGCGCATGCATCGACGAGATGAGCAGGTCGACAACCCTCATCTCGCCGGTCAAGCCCTTCCACCAGCGTCAAACGCTCGACACCGACGCAGCCTTCATCGTGGCCTCCGTTTCCGTGTCGACCTTGAAGCCCTTCGCGGACAAATCCCGGCCGAGGGTCTCGGGCAGCAAAAGAGAGGCGAGAATGAAGACGGCCGCAGCGGGAAGGGCCACCGCAACCATGCCGTTGAGAAGGCTTCCGCCGAAATGGGCGGCCGCAAGTGGCACGATCACAGGGGCTATGCTGCCGAGCCCGCGACCTCCCATATAGAATGTAGACACCGCTGTCGCACGCAGGTTGACCGGATAGAGTTCCGAGATCCAGACGCCCGTCACACCCAGCGCGACGTTGCCAATGCCGAAGCCGATGTAGAGCCAGAACATCGGCCACTCAGTCTTCGATCCCACGTAGAGCTGGCTCCCCCACACAGCCATACCGACCAAAGACCCGACCCAGAACAGCGCGGGCACGAGGGCTCCGAAGCGGCGGCCAGCCCTGTCATTGAAAAAGCCGTTCGCGAGGTAGCAAATGCCGCTGACCACCGAGAGCAGAACGGCTGTCGTGCGAACGACATCACCTGGCGTATGCATATCGCGCAGCAGCAGTGTCGGAATAAAGGAGACGACGCTGTAGTAGCAGAGCATGTAGCTCATCAGCCATACGAAGGCGATGACGGTCTGCCGTGCCAGCCCATTGCGGAAGAGATCCGCAAGGGGAAGTGTGCGGGCTTCTGCGGTGACCTGACTGGCCTTGCGTTGCGCCTCATACTCCAGCCAGATCTTGGATTCAGGCATAAAGAAACGAATGAAGATGATCAGCAGGATGGGCACACCGCCACTCAGTAGGCCGATGCGCCAGCTCCACTCGTCGCTGAACGTCGCAATCAGCCAGATGCCAACGATTGAAGCCGTGGATGACGCGATCACGGCACAGCCTTGGAGCGCGGCCGCGCCCAAACCTCGGCTGCTCTTTTTCCAGGCCTCGTTGAAGAGCACCATGCCTACGCCATACTCGCCGCCAAGACCGATGCCGGTGATCAACCGCAGCACGGCAAGCGACCAGTAATTCCATGCGAAGGCCGAAATGATCGCGGCAACCGAGAACAGCGCGATTGTGAGTTGAAGCGAGGTCTTTCGGCCAAGTCGATCACCAACGATGCCAAACAGCGCGCCGCCAATGGCCGATCCGAACAATGTCAGAGCTTGCAGTGAACCGACCTCGGCCAACGATAGCGACATCGACCGTTGGATCGCGGGCAAAAGAAACGGAAAGATCAGAACGTCGTAGAAGTCGAGAATGTAGCCCAGCATCGCCGAGATCATAATCGAATACCGTTGCCTCGCCGTGTAATCTTCCGAAGTTCCGATCGCCGTAGACATGTGGTGCGCTTCCCGTTGAGAGAACTGGACAATTGATGGTCGTTATCGAAACGCTTTCCGCGTCGTTGGGAGTCGCAAATGCGGCTCCGGGCACCGATTTTGATGCGCGGGGGCCTAGCGGCCCGGCGCTCTCAATTCCGGATAAGCAAAGTCGCCCTTGTCGAGGATGTGGATATCGTCGAGCCACAGGCTGCAGCCGCGAAGCGGGATGTCCAAATGACACGGCGTGTCATTCGTACCGCCGAGCTCCGTGTTCGGACCCGTCGAGAACAGGACGTTCCCGTAGAAGGAAAGCGCATTCATGATGTGCTCCGACGCGACTACCTGGGAGGCCGCGATGTGGTGCCAGGTAGCACGCTCGTTCGATCCCCAGCCGATATGCGAGATCGCCCAGCCGCGCGGATCGCCGAAACTGTCGATATAGTTTTTGATGAGGAGCGCGTCGGTGCCCTCGCCCTTGAGGTCGACGATATAACCGCCCTTCACGGTCAGCGTGACCGGCGACTGGATGTAACGCTTGAACGCGCAGAGGATGTCACCGGGCATCAGCACGACCGTGCCGTTGACGTCGCCATCGGTCGCCTGAGTGAAGGCAAAGCCTGACGGGAAATGATCCCAGCGCCCGGGCTCATCCGTGTATCCGTATTCGGAAATGACCGGGTATTGCTTCAGGCCATAAGTTACGTCCGTTCCGCCGGGCGACGTGATCCGCATTTTGCTGGCCGACTGGAGGAGGGTTCGAGAAAGCTCCGTTCGCCGGCGCAGATCTTCGGTCGGGAACATCTTCTTGAGGATGTGGAACGGCTCCATCACGCGCAAGATGCGCGTGCCCGCTTCCTGAATTTCGGCTTGCTCGCGAGAGAACAGCAACCCCAGGAGATCGATCACCATGTCCACGCGCTTGAGCGTATCGATCGCCGGCTGGTTTCCCGTGAGCGCATGCCGGCCCTGCAGGCCTGCGACCTTGCCCTGGCCGTATTTGGGCACGTTGAGATGAAAGGTCGTTGCGCCGAGACTCTGCGCGGCCAGCATGAAGGCCTGGGCGTATTCCTGCTGATCCTCGCCGCCGCTCAGGACCGCAACGACTTCGCCCTTCTTCACCTTGCAGAGTGTCAGCTCGGCCTTGAAGAGCTCGAGCATTTCAACATCAACGATTTGTCGGGACATCTTCACTGATCTCCTGTTTGCCGAACGTAGACACGCGGCCGTCGAACCGATCGCGTGGTCGCGCTAGAAGCTCTTCGACGATCGAAAGGAAGCCCTCGGTATCGTCGATCTGCATTTGGTGACCCGCGCTTTCCAGCGTCCTGATCGCGATCGACGGCAGCAATCCGCGAATTTCCGCTTCATCTTCGGGTCGAATGACCCCTCCCCGCCCGGCGACGATCAATGCGGTGGGAACGCCGAGATGGGCGAGGTCGCGGTGGATATCATCGTCATGAAAGCCGTTATGGCTCTCGATGAGAGCACGCTCGTCGCAGGTATGCATCCACTCGGCCCGAGTGCGGATGTGCAGCTCGGGCCACCGCGGAGCAGAGGGGCTTCGCAGCGCCGCGTCGGCTTCTCCGCGCTTCGCGCTTTGAAGCAATTTGAGAAGCGGTTCGACCGGAATCGGATAGGCTCGGCGTCCGGGACCGGAGACCGGCGGATCGACCAGTATCAGTTGGTCCATGGACGATGGCCGCCAACGCGCGGCGCGGATTCCGATGCGGCCGCCCATCGAGTGGCCCAGCAGCGTATAAGGGCCCATTCCAAGCGCTTCAGCGAACCCGATGAGGTCGGATGCGCATGCGTCGAGCGAATAATTGAGATGCGGGCCGCTTTCGGAAAGGCCGCGACCGCGGACATCGAGCACGAAAACGTCGTGTCCGGAGCACAGGCGTTCTGCGATGAAGGCCCATTGCGCCGCAGTCGTCGAGATGCCAGGGACAATGATGATCTCCGGCCCGGCCCCGCCGAACCGCAAATAATGCTGCCGAATGCCGTTGGCGTGCACATTGGCGCCGTAAAGCAATCCGGATGCCGCGGCGCCGCTCACGTCTGCTGATCCTTTGTGTGGTCATCCGACAGCGCGCGAAGCCGCTCGATGGCGACCTGCGTCGGCAAGACATCCGCGTATTTGCTGGCGATATCGAACAGGTTGACGGCGTGAGACGTGGGCGAGCGGTCGTAGACCGCATCGCTCGGCACAATTGACTTGAAGTTCAGCGCGCACGCATCCACAACCGAAGCCCGCACGCAGCCGCTGGTCGTGCAGCCGGTCACCACCAGCGAGTCGACGCCGGCACCGATCAGATAGGTCGCAAGCGGAGTGCCGAAGAACGCGCTTGCCTGAGTTTTCGGCAGCAGCAACTCGCCGGGCTCCGGAGCCACCTCTCGGACGAAGTCGTAGCCCTCGGACGGGATCCGCATGATACCCGGGATCTTCGCGGAGAACGCGCCCTGGTCCTGGCCTACCTTCCGCGCGACATGCGGGAAAATCACCGGCCGTTCTTTCTCGCGAAACAGCAGCACCAATTCGGCGATGTGTGCGATCGCATGCCAACCGGCCTCGCCGCAGCTGGTGGGGTATTGCTTGATCGCGTCGCGGATCGGCATCGGCCGGTCGCCGACCGAACGATACTGCACGTCGATGACCAGCAACGCCGGTCGTCTGCCGAATCCCGCCGCACCACCCAGCCCTGCGAGGGCATAGGTTTCGCGCTCGTCCAGCGGTATCACGTCGTCCCAGGGGTGCCTGGTGCCAGTCACTGTTGCGCTCCAGAGGTCACAATCGTGAGCATGTCAGTGAAGCGGCGCGGTGGCCGCGTCGTACTGGTAGATCCAATCGTATCGCGCAGCCGTCGCGTCCGGTGCCCACTGGGTCTTGATGTAGTCACCCGCTGTCTCCGGCTTGCACAGCGCCTGGTTATGAAAGATCGGCAGCATGCCGGCCGCCGACTTTGCGACCTTGGTGGTGCGATCGAGCCGCAGGCCCTGATACGTCTTGAATACCGCCGCGATGTCATCGGGATTCTCCTCGAAGCAACGGGCGAGGACGGATGCATCCTCCAGGGCCATGTTCACGCCCTGCCCGAGGTACGGCAGCATCGAATGGCAGGCGTCGCCGAGCAGGGTGACGCATCCCTTCGACCACGTACCCAGCGACGGCCGCACGAACAGTCCCCACTTGTTCAGGGTATCCACATTCCCGACCAGATCGATGATGTCCGGATGCCAGCCCTCGAAGTCCTTCAGGCATTCCTCGACAGAACCCTTCTCCGACCAGGATTCGAGGAGCCAGTCGTCATGGTCGACCTGGCCCGAAAAGGTCATCATGACGGTGTTCTGCCAACGGACCGGATAGGCAGTGACATGAGCGGTGGGTCCGATCCAGGTTGCCACCTCGGGTTCGCGCTGATGCCGCGCAAGGCGGTCGACGGGCACGAGACCACGCCAGGCGATGGCCTTCGTGTACTCGCTCTCGATGTTGCCGATGAGGCCAAGGCGGACCTTCGAATGCGCACCGTCAGCGCCGATCAGCGCGCGTCCTTCGACTTCGGAGCCATCAGCAAGCTTGGCCCGAACCCCTTCGTCGTCTTGACTGAACCCGACAACGTGGGCGCTCAGATGAATGGCGCCCGGCTTCAACTCGCGCACGCCGTCGACGAGAATCTTCAGCAGGTGAGCACGGAGCAGCAGATAGGGCTGATTGCGCGCCGCGTCGGAGCTGCGGTTGTAGAGGGGCCACCTATCACCCGTGTTCCAGAGCCGGATCGAGCGTCGCTCGGCCGCGATGCAGTTCTGCTCGACCTGTTCGGTGAGGCCGAGATCCCGAAGAACGCGCACGCCGTTCATGGAGATCCAAAGGCCGGCTCCGACCTCGCGCAACTCGGACGCTTGCTCAAATACGTCACAATCGATGCCGCGACGAAGCAGCGAAAGCGCCATCGCCAAGCCGCCGATGCCGGCGCCGGCAATGAGGACACTCGATTTACTGACCTGTTCAAGAATCATGATATCTCCAAACGACATTGCGCTATCTTGCGACGGGCTAGGCGGCGTCTTCGGAGACTTGCTCGGCGGCAAGGCTCCTTACGGCCTCGAAAATCTTGGTGTATCCGGTGCAGCGGCAGAGGTTGCCGTGCAGGTAGTGACGGATTTCTTCGTCAGTCGGGTGCGGCGTCGCCTTCAGCAACGCTGTCACAGCCATAATGAAGCCCGGCGTGCAGAAGCCGCACTGAAGGCCGCCGTGAAGCACGAACGCCTTCTGAATCCGCGATAGGCCCTCGGGCGGCGTTACGCCCTCGATCGTCGTGACCTCCCGCTGATCGACATCGACGGCGAGCGTGGTGCAACTCGAGATCGGCTCACCGTCGAGCAGAACGGTGCAGGCGCCGCACACCTCCATGTCACAGGAGCGCTTCGTCCCCTTCAGGCCAAGGCGATCCCGGATCAGGTCGATCAATAGCGTATGGGCAGGAACGTCGATCGCGATCGCCTGGCCGTTCAGCGAGAACGAAATGGGCAGCACATGTGTCATTTCACGCGCTCCCGGCTGCGGCGATCGCCTCGTCCGCGTTTCGCAGAAGCAAGACACCTGCAAGGTGCCGCTTATATTCGGCGCCGCCATGCCGATCCTCGTTGACTTCCAACTCGCCCAGCGCCGTCGGGAGCACCGCCTCGATCGCCGGGCGGACTTCAGCGACGGATATGCCCTGGAGGACATCTTCGATGGCCTTCAAAGGCTGAGGTCGCGAACCGAGCGCTCCGACCCGCACGCGGGCGCTTCTGATCGTCCTTCCGCTGGGGCCCAGCGACCAAGCCATCGCGACATTCACCGAGGGCCTCTCACCATGCTTGAACCGCCGATAGGTCACCGGTCCGGTAGGGCGCGAAAACGCAATGACTGTCAGAAGCTCATCCGGCTCCCGCACCGTTTCCAGCTCACTTCGGATGAAATCGTCAGCGTGAACGACACGCGTACCGCTGGGGCCAATAAGCACCAGCCGTGCGTCCAAGGCCGCGAGCATAGTCAGCGGATCGGCGTGGGGCTCTCCGAAGCACAGATTGCCTCCGATCGTTCCAACGCTGCGGATCCTGATGTTCGCAACGTTGGCACAGAGCGAGGACAGCGCCGGCACATGCGCGCGAATAACGGGATCATTGGCGATCTTGTTGTGCGTACAGCGCGCACCGAGTTCGATGTCATTCGCATCGTTCAGAGCAATGCGGTCAAGTCCGTTGATTCCCTTAATGTCGATGAGTCGGTCCGTATGGATGACGCGCAACTTCAACGCCAGTAGCAATTCGGTTCCGCCGGAGTAGAACATGCCGTCACCGGACTTTCCGACCGCACGTACGGCGCCGGCAATCGTCGAAGGCCTCTCGAATGCGAAGGGTGAAGGCAGCATGATCAGGTCGCGCCCAACATTTCTTTGAGCCGCTTCTCGAACTCCTCGAAGTTCTGATCGACGCGACGCTTGATGACGCCGAACCCCATAGTCGCGAGGCGACCTTGCACGTCGACCTTCGCGTCCACGGCGAATGTGGACCCCGCCCCTTCCGGCGTCACAGTTACGTCGAGAACAACCGCCAGCCTCGTCCCGGTGATCTTGTCGCGGCCCGTGGCGCGCGTGCGGACGTGAGACGGCTCCGTTATCGATTCAACGATGATGTCGGCCGGGACCTCGACCTTGAACGGGCCGATCTTCTGTTTGACGGTCGCTTTGTAAGTTGCAAGCCGCTCGATTTCCTCGACGTTTTCGCAGCCGGGGATGCAACCCGATATGCGAGGGACGTCGATCAGCGTGCTCCAAAGCTCCGCCGGCGTCGCGGGCACCACCATCGACATATTGAAATCCATGAATTCAGTTCCTCTTCTGCAGGGCGCGCCATACCTTTTCGGGCGTCATTGGCAGCTCGGTGATCCGAATGCCGTAGGCGGAGAACAGCGCATTGGCGATCGCGGGCGCGACCGGAAGGATCGCTCCCTCGCCCATTCCCTTGGCGCCGCCTGGACCGGGACCGTCGCCGTTTTCGACAAGGATGGTGTCAAACACGGGGGGAACGTCGGAGATGCGCGGTATCGAATAATCGATCGGCGTCGCATTGACCGGCTGGCCATCCTCGAACTCCAGCACTTCATAAAGTGCGTGTCCGAGGCCCATGATTGCAGCCCCCTCGTCCTGCCCTTCCGCCGCAACGCGATTGATCACGCGGCCGACGTCAGCGGCGCTGGCATATCGGGTGACATGGATCTCGCCGGTGTCTTCATCGACAATGATTTCAGCGAGGCCCGCGGAAGTCTCCCAGAACAGAGGGGACTCAACCAGAGCGCCCTTCTTCGAGCGTGGCGTAATCGCGCCGCGGCCGATGACCTCTCCCGAATCGACACCCAGCGTGCGGTGAAAAATCTGGTGGAAAGTGAGAACCTCGGATCCGGTCGTGACACCGCCCTCAACAAGCGAGAGGTTCTCCCGGGGAAGCTCCCAAACATCAGCAACCATTTCGAGTATCTGATCGGCTGCGTCGAGTGCGGCATTCTCGACGGAAAGGCCGACGACCACGGTCGATCGGCTTGCGCCTGTGCCCCAGTCGTAAGGGGCGACGGCCGTATCGGTGCGCAAGACGGTTACCGCGGAGGCTGGCTGCTTCAAGGTCTGCGATGCGATGCGCGCCGTGGTCGCGTGCGCGCCCTGGCCGACTTCAATGCTGGAGACCGAAACGAGGATCGACCCGTCGATCTTGAGACGTACGATCGCGTTACTAATCGGCGTATTGGCCGGATCGGTCGCGGCGACTGCCAATCCGCGCGCCTGCCGGTTGGAGGCCTTCACCTCCGATGCGAACGACTGGGTCACTCGGTCCATCAGCTCACTCATATCCATATCGAGCGCCCGCAAATCGGGGCGGATGCGCTCACCGCGGGACGCCAAATTCCGCAACCGAAACTCGGACGGATCCATGCCGATTGCCGCCGCGACATTATCCATGTGCGATTCTTTGGCCCAAACAGCTTGCGGCCCCCCGATCGAGCGGAACGCCGCACCTGGAACGGTGTTCGTGTAGACCGCGCAGGCCTCAAGACGCAGATTGGGCACCGCGTAGGGGCCCATGATGCGATTTGCCGCTTTAGTGGCGACGGCCGAGCCTGTGTCGGAATATGCCCCGCCATCGAGCAGCAGTTTGGCGCTCTTGGCGAGGATCCGTCCGTTGGCGTCCACAGCCGTTCGAATCGTGATGTCGGCGCCCAACCTTCTGCACGTGAGCATCGATTCAGCTATGGATTGGGCAATCCGGACCGGACGTTGCACCTTCCACGAAGCAGCGGCGACCAAAGGCTCAATCTTCACCGAGGCCTTGCCGCCAAACCCTCCGCCGACAAACGGAACGATCACCCGGACCTTGGCCAGTTGCAGCCCGAAGAGGCGCGATAGCACTTTCTGAACAGCGGTCGGCGTTTGTGCACCTGCCCAAACCGTCAGAGAGTCCCGCTGGAAATCCGCAATGACCGCATGCGGCTCCATTGCGAAGTGAGAAATGGCCGGGAAGGTGAAGCGATCTTCGTGGATATACGCTGCGGTCGCCTCCGCCGCGTCAACGTCTCCGACGTTGTTCCGGTAAGTGTGGAAAATGTTGGTGTTCTGGGTCGGCCGGGCGCCGCCCTTGAAATAAAAGTCTTCCAGATTTTCATGGCGCTCGTGGATGAGCGGCGCTTCTTCCGCCAGGGCTTCCTGGATGGTCGTTGCGCGCGGAAGGTCATCGTATCCCACATCGACTAGTTCTGCGGCGTTTTCTGCGATCTCGATTGTCTCCGCGATCACCACGGCGACGGGTTCGCCCACATATCTCACGCGGTCGGTCGCAATGATCGGCCGGTCTTTAAGCACAACGCCCCAGTTACCGAACGAGGCGACGTCTTCGCCGATCAGCACGTCCACAACACCGTCCATGGCCCGTGCAACGCTCGAATCGATAGAAGCGATGCGGGCATGAATGGCTGGCGAGCGAACCACAAACCCATGCAGCATCCCCGGAACCGTCAGGTCGGTAACGTACTCGGCGCGGCCCGTAACCTTTTCGATCAGGTCGGGCCGAACGGAACTCATGTTGTCAATCGCTGACATACGCAAATCCGATGGTACTTTGGTGCGCCGGTCCGTAAGGCGTGAAGCCAAGGTCCGGGGAGCAATCTTAGGACACTACAACATCTATCACTTGTATGCAAGTGCTGCACTCGCTTGCAAGTATTAGATGTTTTCTTCCCGTGATCGGAGGCAAGCCGGAGCGAATCGGTCTAGCCCAGCGCGTGCGAGAATGGGTTTGCCTCTTAGGCGGAGCGGATTTCGATATGCGAACGACGGACGCATCGAAGCGAGCCACTTCCGGGGCTCTCAACGAAGCAAATCGCATTAAACAGAATGAAGTCGAACAAAGATGGATTTCCTAGGTCGGGAAATGTAGACAATCGGCCGGCACCGGAGACCTTCGGAGCTTGAGGCCTGTATTTCTTGAACTGAGGCAACCTACGGCAAGGAAGTAAAAAGTGGTGCAACCCAAGACAAAGCCGCGCGCGGCCGGGAAAGTGAAAGAAGCTATAGATTCGTACCGGCTGGATGACGCACCGGGCTTTTTGTTGCGAGTCGCGCTCCGTACTCACACGTCCATCTTTGCCGCTAAGATGATTGAAGAATTAACGGGGCCCCAATTCTCGACGCTAGCGAAATTGAAGGAGGTAGGCCCTTGCTCGCAAAACCACTTAGGACGGCTAATTCATTATGATTCGGCGACCATCACCGGCGTTATCAATCGCCTGAAATCTCGCGGCCTCATCAAGAGCTCCAAAGACCCTCTGGATCCGCGGCGACGCGAGATAGATTTGACCGAGAAGGGAAGACGGATAGCGGACGCAGCGATTGAAACTATTGGCGAGATTTCCGGCGAGACATTCGCTCCGCTGACCCAAGATGAATTTCGAGCGCTCACCGAAATCTTGAAGAAGATCATACGACGCTGATCAACCGGCTTCGAGCGGCACTAGATATCGTCAGCAGCCGAGAAAAAGGGCCCGGCGATCGCGCCGGGCCGAGTAGAGGGAGGAAAACGAAAGATCGCAAATCTTTCGCAGACGCCGAATGCGGAATTCGATCGTAGAAACCCAACGAACGACCTCCAGCAGCAATACTATCGTACATGTCAGACCGCATTTTGTGCTGAAGTCGGCATCTCTCCGCACCGTTTCCGGCATTTGACGGGTCGTACGATTTCGACAGCACGACAAAGAGCGCGCGCGAGACTTGGAAGGTCCCGATCACCAGGCTCCACGCGTCCGGTTCATTTCATCGCCCGGCTCCGATCTCGCAATGCCCGCACCGCCGTACCCGCCTTTGCAATTCAGAGATCCGAATCTCCTGCCAAGGGATGACTGCCGGTCCCCGTTGCGTCGATGAGTATCTATTCCTTGACTCTGCGCGCTGAATGAATCGTGCTAGTGACCCGAGGGGCTGTCCTCAATCGTCCCTACCTAGCGCGCGGAGTATCTTCCTTCTATAGCTCGCCAGGTCGAACAGGAGTCTTGGCACTCTTTTGAGCGCAATCGCCTTGCCCTCGATTGCGAGATGTAGAACTCGTATCAATCTGGCAAGACCAAGTTCTACAAACGCGAGCCGAACATGCGGATCGTTCACAATCCTGAGCTGGTTGTCTACAATGACGATGGATGCCGCGAGATCAGGTTTCGTCTCCAGAACGAAGTCTCGACATGCCGCGGCAAATTCCTCCTCTTGAACGCTCAAAGGTACCTTTACTTCCCTGCGAGAACTCCCCGCCATATTCGGGTCCCCTATGAACGAACGGCAGCGAGGCACCTGATGCCGACTCAGGTTTTTGGATTTCTAGTGGCTCGCGCGCTTGGTCGATCTCTTCGGACCCGGCAACACATCCGTGCAAACACCTTCATACACTTCGCCAGCCAGGCCTATTGTCTCTCCGAACGTCGGATGCGGATGGATGGTCTTGCTGAGATCAATTGCATCGGCGCCCATCTCGATCGCCAGGCAGATTTCTCCAATCATGTCGCCAGCGTGCGGGCCAACGTTCACACCGCCGATGATGCGGTGCGTCTCTTGGTCGATGATCAGCTTGTTCATGCCATAAGACGCGCCCGAGGCGATCGCTCTGCCCGAGGCAGCCCACGGAAACTTCGCGGATCTAACGTGCCTGCCTGAGGAGGCCGCTTCATGTTCCATGATGCCAACCCAGGCCACCTCAGGATCAGTGTAGGCGACGTTCGGGACGATCTTCGCGTCAAAGAAGCTCTTGAGCCCGGCAGCCGCTTCTGCCGCGACATGCCCCTCGTGAACCGCCTTATGGGCGAGCATCGGGTTACCCGCGACATCGCCGATCGCGAAAATATGAGGCAAATTCGTCCGCATTTGCCTATTGACTGCAACGAAACCTTTGCGTCGCATCTTACACCAATCTTCTCCAAGCCCAGATTTGCGCTGTTAGGCACTTTGCCTGCGGACTGCAGGATCAAATCGTACGTTCGACGCCCCGGCTTTGAGCTTTCAATCTCGACCGATACGCCGTTACTATCTGCCGTGGCGCTTACTATATGCCGCCTCACTGTGCCCGAGCCGAGCATTGAGCTTCTGGATCAGCTGATCCGCGGCGTCTGCGATCACGGTACCGGGCGGGAAGATGGCTTCGGCACCGGCCGCGTAGAGCGCATCGTAATCCTGTGGCGGCACCACGCCGCCGACGATGATCATGATGTCGTCGCGGCCCTGCTTCTTCAGCGCGGCCTTGAGCTCCGG
>NZ_JBHTFN010000071.1:237516-431812 GCF_042666195.1 Bradyrhizobium sp. GCM10028915 | reverse complement strand
GGGCTCGTAACTCCGGTCGGGCTACGCCCTCCCTGCGTCACGAGCCCGGCGAAGCTCTCTCATCCTGATTGACGCTGCACTTCCATCCTGATTGCCGCGCCGCAAAGGCCGCCGTGAACGCGTTCGTCGATGATTCCGTGGTCCTGGTCATCGCGCATAACCTTGAAGAAGAACCGCAGCGTCGAGACGGTCTGGTTGATAGTCGGCACGCCAACGCCGCTCGATGCCAGATGCAGCTGGTAGCGCCGCACGTCCTCAAAACTCGCCGTTTCCGGCGATCGCCCGAGGAATACCGCGAAGTTCTTGACCCTCTGCACATAGTCATGTTGGGTCTTCGGCGCGAACTTGCGGATCGTCATGTCTTCGATCATGCGCCGCCGCAACGGGCTCGTGGCCTCGTCGGTCATGGGGATGCTCCTGTCTTGGGTGAAGGTTGCGAACCCCTCATCTCAAGACAGGACGCCTCGTTGCGCTATCCTCTCAGCCGCGCTGCCGGCCGTCGTGCCTACCGCGCGAGCGGTTTAGTCCTGTGACCCGCAGCGGACATCCAATCGCAGAACCATGCGGTAGCAAAGGACGTAACCTCGAGTTAATCTGCTGGGACTGACTTCTGTGGCAGGAGATCATCATGTGGCAACCGGATGGATGGGGCCAGACACGGATCGGCGTTCTCACACCCCACGCTGATATAGTTCCAGAAGCGGAATTCAATGCGCTCGCTCCTGATGGGATTTCGATACACGCCGCGCGCATTCCGTTTGGTGGCTACAGACCGGGCGGAACGATGGACCCGACCGTCGCGAATGACCCTGTTCGCGCTTTTGCCGATCCGCCTGCGGTGGATGATGCTGCCGAGATGCTGGCGATGGCTCCGCTCCACGCAATCGTTTTCGGTTTCAGTAGCAGCAGCTATGTTCGAGGCGCAGCCGATGATGCGACGCTTAAGTCCCGGTTAGAAGCTCGCACGCGAGGCATCCCGGTGGTCGTTCCGTGCGCCGCTGCTGCTGCCGCACTGGGTGCGCTCTCCGCTACAAAGGTTGCGCTCATCAGTCCACCATGGTTCTCAACCGAAATGGATCAGAAGGGTGTTGCCTACTTCGGGAGCCAAGGGCTGGAAGTTGTTTACAGCGGACCGGCGAGCTTGCCATCGAATCAGCAGGCTATAGAGCCAGACCAACTCTATGACTGGGTCCGTTCGCATGTGCCGACAAACGCCGAAGGCGTATTCATTGGTGGCAACGGCTTCCGGGCCATTGGGGTGATTAAGGCTTTGGAGGAAAGTCTTGGACGCCCAGTTCTGACTGCAAACCAAGTCGCTTTTTGGTGTGCACTGCGTCTATCCGGCACTCGCGCACCCGTACGTAACTACGGCCGAATTTTCGAGTTCGATCTCCCGCGTTCATAGTCCAGACTTGTTCGGCAACTTCGGTTGCTGGCCCATCAGCGAAGTGGCAGCGGCGCCCCACGAGGTCCGCTCACCGAGGCATGGCGGGCCGATTTGCTCACGTTGAGTTCTTCGCATTTTGACCCCAAGCGGTCATTGTGCATCAGTCGATATTGCGATTCGAGTGCGGTCCGCCATTCCGAAATGGGCGAGGTCAGGACGTGGTCATTCCGGCATCCCGGCTTTCCTCAACGCTCCGGCAAAGCGCGCAAAGTCGGCCGGCTTTCGCGTCGGATTATATCGCCTCAGCTTCGACAGCTGCATCGTGGGATCAAGTTGCAGGTGGCGCGCCATTGCGGCCCGCGCCTCATCCATCTGGCCGATGCACGCGCTGCTCGCCGCAACCAGCCGCAACGCGGCTAGGAAATCCGGCTGGTCGCGCAGGGCACGCGTCCCCCAGGACAAGGCCTCGCCGTAGCGGCCGGCGATGAAATGCGCGAAGCCGATCATGTTCACCCGTCGCGGCATGAGCGGATCGAGCGGGCTCAGCCGGAGCGCGCGGCTCAGGTGCTCGATGCCTGTGTCGGGATCGCCGAGCCAGGCCCGGACCGCCCCGCTGCATTCCCACGCCGCCGCCAGATTGGGATCGAGCGTCAGCGCCCGCTCGACAAATACCGCGGCGGTGTCGAGATCGTGCGCGACATATGCCAAGGCATGTCCGGACGCCGCCAATGCGACTGCATCGTTCTCGCCTAGTCTAGCTCCGCGGCGTGCCAGCTCGGTGCCTTCCGTCTTCTCCCGATCGAGATCGGATATCCAACCGCTCGCAATTCGCAACCAGTAGCACGCTGACGCCATCGAATAGGCGCAGGCAAAGGCGGGGTCGATCTCCCTTGCTTGCTTGAACAGGCGCAATGCCTCGTCGCTTCCCTCACGCGTCCATTGGTACATGCACGCCTTGGCGCGCAGAAAGCAGTCATACGCCGTGAGACTGTCGGTCGGTTTGCGCTTGGCGCGCTCGATCTCGGCTTTTTCAAGCGTCGGCGAAATGGCACTGACCACACGGACGGTCACCCGGTCCTGGAGCTCGAACACGTTTACGATGTCGCCATCGAAAGTATCGGCCCACAAATGCACTCCGGTGGAAGCGTCGATCAGCTGCCCGGTGATCCGGACCCGCCTCCTGGCCTTGCGCACGCTACCTTCAAGGACGTACCGCACGCCGAGATCGCGGCCGACCTGCCTGATATCAACGCTGCGGCCTTTGTAGGTGAATGTTGAATTGCGGGCGATCACGAACAGCCATTTTATGCGCGACAGCGCGGTGATGATGTCTTCAGCTATGCCGTCGGCAAAGTACTCCTGCTCACGATCTCCGCTCATGTTCTGGAATGGCATGACCGCAATCGACGGCTTGTCGGGAAGTGCGAGCCCCGGTCCCGCATCCCGTTCGGCCGAATGGACCTGCTCGGCGGTTCCTGCAACGAAACGATAGCCGCGACCGGGCACTGTCACGATGAAGCGCTGCCCGCTGATGTCCTCGCCGAGCGCCTTGCGTAGCGCCGACACATGCACCTGGATGGTGTTCTCCCCGACGTTGAGGCCCGGCCACACCTGGTCCATCAGGTCTTCTTTTGTGACCAGTGTTCCGGGGGACGGCACAACCGTTCCCTCGATGCTGATCGCACCCGACCTCAAGAAGGCAACCTACGATGCGAGCAAGGACTTCACCTACATTATCGGGGTGATGGGCTTCGCGTACGGTGTGGTCGTGCGGAAGGATGCGCCCTGGAAAACATTCGAGGAGTTTCTCTCTGACGCCAGGGCAAATCCCGGAAAGATCAGCTATGGCACGCCCGGCGTCGGCACTTTTCAGCAACTCACTATGGAGCGCATTGCCAAGCAGCAAGACATCACGTGGGTCTCCGTTCCATTCCGGGGCGATCCGGATGCGATTAACAGCCTGCTGGGCGGCAACATTCACGCCGTCGCGACCACGACTTCCTCCTGGGCTCCGTACGTGGACTCCGGCTACCTGCGCCTATTGGTCACCTGGGGCGCCGAGCGTGCCAAGAATTGGCCATCGGTCCCGACCTTGAAGGAATCCGGCATCGACATCGTCGTCACCGCGCCATACGGACTTGCCGGACCGAAAGGCATGGACCCGAAGGTCGTCAAGATCCTGCATGACGCCTTCAGGAAGGGCATGGCCGAGTCCGCCTTCACGGCAACGTTGGCGCGGTTGAATGAAGATATGTTCTACCTGGGCACCGCCGCGTACAGAGACTTCGTGTTGGAACGCCTCGTCGACTGGAAAAAAATCATCGAGGAACTCGGCGCCCGGTCGGACTGACCCTTGCCCCTGCGCGCCTTCGCCCCGATGTCTCTTTTTGCCCAACTGCGACGTTCGACCCGCTCTGAGAAAGTCGGCATGTCAGGGCAAACCGGAAGCCGCCGGCCCTTGACCCAACCGACGCGATTGACCCATTGCGGAAGAACGGCACGCAGTCGATGAGATAAGCCTACCGGCAACCAAGGGTCGGCTCCGACGATCGTGAGTTCCGCAAGCTACGCACAGACGCCGGCAATGACTCCGATCAGGCGATTGCCGGGGTAGTGGGAGCCAGCCGGCTTCCATCCCGCCGTCTCCATCAGCCGCACATATTGGGCTTCCGTTCTCTCTTGGCCAGTGCCCCAGCACATCATATGGATGTCGAAGAGCTTCGAAAAATGCGCCACGTCATGCCCGGGCACAACGTGCTCGACAATGAAGAGCTGCGCCCCAGATGGCGCCGCCCGTCGCAGGTTCGACAGTATCTCGACGCACTCGCCGTCATTCCAGTCGTGCAGGATCATTTTGAGGCTGTAGGTATCGGCGGTGGGAACTTCTTCGAACATGTCTCCGCCGACATACCGACAACGATCTTGAAGCCCAAACTTCGGCGCCCAGAGTTCATCCTGATCCTTCACCACTTCGGGAAGATCGATAACGATGCCCGAAAGGTGCGGGTGGGCTTGAAGAAAGGCGCACATCAAATGCCCGTGGCCACCGGCAACATCGCAAATGGTTCGAATGCCGGAGAAGTCGTAGCCACGCAACGCTTCCAGCACCAATGTAGACTGGACCGCGGAGTAGCTCGACATGGCATGCTTGAATCTCTCGCCGTAGTCATGGCTCTCCAGTGCGTAATCGAAGGCCATTCGACCGAACTCTCGCACAAATGCGTTCGGTTTCCCGTCTCGGATCATCGCCGGCAGGTGCTTCCATAGCGCATAGTGCTGTGGTCCCTCCTCAAGCCTCGCCATGGGCTTCAGGGATTGGGAATGATCCCCGCGTAGAAGGTAACCCTTGTCGGTGAGGACAAACCCTCGAGTGTCGTCCTCCAAGAGGAGTCCGAGGGAGGCCTGCGCCCGGAGCAGGCGATACAGAAGAGCCGGATCAACATTTAATTCGAGAGCAATCGTTTCCGCGTGCTTCCCTTTCACCTTGTCGAGGTGATCAAATACGCCCAGTTCCGTACCAGCATAGAGCGTCTGACTCCGCCAGCGGCCAAATATCAGGTCCATGACTTCATCAGCTGCGCTATTCATGGATCATATCCTCCTGGTGCTACTTCCGGCCTCGGGTTCCATTCACGACGATTTGCCGGCGGGGCTTGACCAATGCGATCCTTGCCGGTGCGCTTTACTGGCCAGGGCCTCGAAGAGCCACAGGGCCGCGCAGCCCGCGACCAGCATCGCCGCTCCCAGATCGAAGGTCACCCGCGCGCTTCCAGCCCACCCGGCAAGCCACCCGCCAACCCAAGGCGCGACCACGATGAAGAGATAGAAAAGCGCAAAGAAAATTCCCATGCCGCCGGCGCGTATCGATGGCGACAATACTCGGGCGGGCAAGCTCATGATCACGCCGACCGGAAAGCCGCTGACCAGCCCGAGCCCGACGAAGGCGGCGACCACAGCGTCAGTCCGTGCCGCCGCGGTAAGCATGACAGCAGAGGCGACGAATCCCATGACCATGACGGCGTCGTGACGCCCTGAGCGATCGGCGACAAGTCCGCCAAGCGGTGTGGAAATGAAGGCAAGCCACAGCGCGATGCTCGTCACCGAGCTTGCACTGGCGATGGTCCAGCCACGTTCGGCTAACAACAAAGGACCGAAACCGAAGATCATGCCGAAGCTTCCAACGACCAGACCGTAGATCGCCCCCGCCACGATCACCGCCCACAACGCGTGTCCCGACGGCCAGTCCTCTCCGACATGGGCGACGGCCTGGATCTCTGGCTGGCGATAGAACACGGCAAGCACAATCCACCCGACAAAGACGAATGCGGTCGAGAGCAGAAACGCCAATGGTACGCCGCCATGGACGGCAACAGGAGGCAAGGCCAGGAGCGCCAGCGCGATTCCGAACGGCCAGGAGTTGATGAGAATGCCCATCGCCGTTGCGATCTCCTTGCCGACGAACAAGTCCGTGACCATCTTCGCCATCACGACGCTGAGGAGGACGCCGCCGATGCCTGCCATCAGCCGCCCAACAATTTGCAGATGCCAGACTCCCGTCAGGGCCATGATCAGGCCGCCGCAGATCATCAGCGCCAACCCAACGAGGACGGTAGGCTTGTCGCCGAAACGCTTGCCAATGGCGCCACCGGGCAAGGCGAGCACGATCCCGGGAGCGAGATAGAGGCCAATGAGGAAGCCGATATCGGCCACCCCAACACTGAACTCGCTGCGGATCATTGGAGCGAGCGCCGCAACGCTCTCGAACTGGAATGCCATCGCGGTGCGCACGCCAAACAACAAGGCCAGGCGGCGCCACCGGCCAAGAAAGGGGTCCATGATCTGATCGGATAGGCTGGGCATGGCGGGTCTCCGCATCATGGCCTATGCTGGCTGGACAGCGGCAGGAAAGCTTGGAGACGGCTTTGATTTTGTCTTGAGAGCAGTCGGATTTCTGTCGAAGATGGAGCGGTCGAATGACCTTTTGCTTTGCGGGCTACACGATCGACGTGGGTCGCTGTGAGCTCCGGCTCCAGGAAGACGTCGTCCATGTGGAGCCCCAGGTCTTCGACGTTCTCGTCTACCTCATCGAGAATAGGGACCGGGTCGTTACCAAGAACGATCTGTTCGCTGCTGTTTGGCAGGGTCGGATCGTCTCGGAGACCACGCTCAGCAGCCGGATCAATGCGGCTCGGCGCGCCATCGGCGATACCGGCGAAAAGCAGCAAATGATCCGAACGGTCGCCCGCAAGGGGGTGCGGTTTGTAGCCCCAGTACATGAAAACCCGATAGCCGCAACGGCCAAGGCGGGAGAAGGGACCACCCATCCCGCTGATCGAGACGTACCTGAGCGCATTTCGGCTGAACCACCACCGCGGGCGGGTAAGGATTCCAATGTTTTGCCACTGCCCGACCGACCCTCAATCGCCGTACTGCCCTTTGCGAATTTGAGCAGCGATCCGGAGCAAGAATACTTTGCCGACGGCATCGTGGAAGACATCATAACCGCGCTGTCGCGCGCGCGCTGGCTGTTCGTCATCGCCCGCAATTCCAGCTTCACCTATAAGGGTCGGGCGGTCGATATCAAGCAAGTCGGTCGCGATCTGGGCGTGCGCTACGTGCTCGAAGGCAGTGTGCGCAACGCTTCAGGGCGAGTGCGTATCTACGGCCAGCTTGTTGACGCCAGCACTGGGGTGCATATTTGGGCGGATCGCTTCGAGGGGGCGCTCGGCGATATTTTCGCTCTGCAGGATCAGGTGACGACGAGCGTCATTGGCGCACTGATACCAAAGCTGGAGCAGGCCGAGATCGAGCGTGTCAAGCGCAAGCCGATCCAGAGCCTTGACGCTTACGATCACTATTTGCGCGGCTTGGCAGTTGTTTATCGGTGGACCAGGGACGCGAACAAAGAAGCTTTGCGACTTTTCTACCGTGCGATCGAACTTGATCCTGATTTCGCCTTGGCCTACGGCTTTGCCGCGTGGTGTTATAGCCAACGGAAGGCCAATCGTTGGGTGACAGACCGATCCCACGAAACCAGCGAAGCTCTCCGGCTTGCGTATGCTGCGGTAGAGCTGGGGAAAGACGACGCGGCCGCGCTTGCAAAGGGCGGGGACTCCATCGCGTTTTCGGGCGGCGACCTTGACACTGGAGGCCTCTACCTCGATCGCGCGCTTGCGTTAAATCCGAACCATGCGTTTGCCTGGTTTGCGAGCGCGTGGGTGAAGATATGGCTCGGTAGTCCGGAAACGGCACTCCAGCACCTAACGCATGTCGTACGTCTAAGCCCGCTCGATCCGAATGTGGCCGGAGTTCGTGTCACAATTGCATTCGCGCACTATTTTTCCGGTCGGTATGACGAGGCGTCATCGTGCGCGCAACAGATACTGCGGGAGACCCCAAATTTCCACATGGCACTGCGTATGGCCGCAGCCGGAAATGCGCTCGCTGGCCGATTGGATATTGCCAAGAAAGCAATGGTGCGGTTGCGTGAGATCGATCCCACGTTGCGCGTTTCCAATCTTGGCGAACTAACCGCCATGCGCCGTCCGGAAGACATGGCCAGGTATGCCGAAGGCCTTCGCAGGGCGGGACTGCCGGAGTGAGCCCGAAGTCTGCTTATGGCCCAGCCAGCCGAAATCGCGGTCGCTTCGTTTAGCACAGAAATCTCTTAGGGCGGCAGGCCGGCCTGGTGCCAAGCTTCTTGCAGGTTTGCCGCAAGCGCCGGGGTGATGCCAACAGCATTGCAATATCCGCTTGAACTGAAGGACGGCTGCAGCGCCAACACCTGCCGAGCGGCGACTTTGGCTTCCGCCGCTCGCCAGAGTCTGGCCAGAGCTGACGCCAATAAGCTGTGAGTCATGCTAAAGCTTGGATTGGAGAGGATTGCTCGCCGGGCAGTATCCGCTGCCTCATGGCGGACCAGATTTTCTCACGTTGAGTACTTCGCATATTGATCCAGCACGGACATGACCTACCTCGTGCCAGCCAATGGAGTATGCTAATTTGCTGCGGCGCTAACTCTGACATGCGAGGAAAGCATGCGACGTCGCGAATTCATGGCGCTCTTGAGCGGCGCGGTGGCCGCATGGCCAAGAGCAGTTCGAGCGCAGCAGTTCTTGCCATTGATCGGCGTCCTCAGCAGTGGCCCAGCCAAATTGCGTGATGATCAATCGGGAGGTCTTCGACGTGGGCTGAAGGAGGCGGGCTTCGTGGAAGGCGAGAACCTAACCATCCTATACCGCGGGGCGGATGACCAATACGACCGCTTGTCGGCATTGGCCGCCGAGCTGGTCAGCAGATCAGTTGCAGTCATCGCGACCGCCGGTGGTCCAGTAGCGGCGCTCGCGGCCAAGTCGGCGACCAACACTATCCCGATTGTTTTCGCAGCTGTATCCGACCCGGTAAAAAGCGGTTTGGTGGCAAGTCTCAATCGCCCCGGCGGCAATGTCACCGGGAACGCCGGGTTGACTATCGAACTCGACGCCAAGCGGCTTGAACTGCTGAGCGAGCTAACCTCGACCCCGCGGGTAATCGGGGCGCTGGTAAATACCAATCGACCCGGGGTCGAAGCCGAAGAGCATGATTTGCTTGCGGCGGCAAAGAAATTAGGCCGCGAGCTAGTGGTTCTTCGTACAGATAACGGGCCTTCGATCGAGGCGGCCTTCGCCACGTTGGCAAAACGTGACATTGCCGGGGTTCTGGTGGGCGCGGATGCGCTCTTCAATGATCATCGTCAGCAGGTCGTCTCGCTCGCAGCGCGCTACGCCATGGCAGGCGTCTATCCGTGGCGCGAGTATGTAAGCGCAGGAGGACTCGTAAGTTATGGGGCAAACCTGTCGGAAGGATACCGCTTATCGGGAGTGTACGTCGGTCGCATTCTAAAGGGAGAAAAACCAGCCGATTTGCCAGTGGTTCAACCTGAGAAATTTGAACTCGCAATCAACCTTAGAACGGCCAAGATGCTCGGTCTCGCTATCCCGCCAGCAATCATCGCTCGCGCCGACGAGGTAATCGAATAGCGGCAGCTCTTGCCGCGGTGCATGAGTCCGAAATTGTGAAGGGTTTCGGATGCCGGCCCAGTGAGTGACGGAGCCGCGGGCTCCGAGGGCCGGCGTCCGAAAGCCTCCAGAAACCGCGCTGGGGGCGTAGGACGTTGCCTCGTAATGGATCTAAGTCGCGTCAAACAACCTTCAGACGATCACTGGGGTCGTCTATGAGGATTTGATGTTTGGCGGCACCCGTACTTTCAAGGACCTGGCCGCAGTAAAAATACCTCACCACACAATCTAAACGTGAGTTTCTTGCTATTCGGTCTCAAGAGGCAAACTGATCTCTATCGACCTGCAAAGCCTTCTGAGCTACCGAGCCGAAAAACTCTTTCGAATCGCTCGTCAAGAGCATCATCGCATTCATAACTCTGCTTGCGTCGAGATTCCTGGACCGGGTCCAACGAGCGCAATGGCGCACACAATCACGGTCGAGAATGCCGGGTTCGAGTTGGCTCTTGTGTTATTGGCGTGCTGCGACGCGAACTCTCAGATCAGCAGGCTCTCGATTATCCAATCATCGCCAACGGGAATTGCATCGCTCGTCACCATGAGCTGCCGCCGATTGCTTCACCGTGTCGCCAGCCGCGCGTTCTACCGCGCGAGCGGTTTAGTCCTGTGACCCTGAGCGGACGTTGACCAGCATTTTTAGATGTCGGTCAGATCTTCACACCAAAACGATAGATGTTAATCTGCGGCGAAAGGCAATCGCATATTCCGAGGCGAGACATGTCCTCTACTTTCGTTGCAAAGGGCGCCGATGGTTATGATCAGTACATGGGGAGATGGAGCAAGCGTCTGGCTCCGCTTTTTCTGGACTTCGCTGGCGTTGCAGAGGGCGAGCGCATCATTGATGTCGGATGCGGAACCGGCAGCCTAACGTTCCTGATCCCTGATCGAGCCAATGTTGCTGCCATCGAAGCCATCGACTTCGAACCGAAGTTCGTCGAAGCGCTTATACAGCGCAACACCGATCGGCGGATATCTGCACGTCAAGGCGACGCCTGTTCGATACCCTTCGGTGAAAACTATTTCGATCGTGCTATGTCGATGCTCGTTCTGCATTTTGTACCGACACCTGAACTGGCTATAGCCGAAATGCTTCGCGTGGTGCGGCCGGGTGGCATCGTAGCTGCCACTGTCTGGGATACATTTGGCGGCATGCCTAGCCAGCGAATGTTCTGGGATACATTCGCTGCAATTGAGCCCACGGCGCTTGTCAGGCGCGATTCCTCTTTTGTGAGACCGATGACCTTTCCAGGCGAAATGGCACGGGGCTTCAAGGCCGCCGGCCTCGATAACATCATCGATGTGACCCTGACTATCCGAATGGATTTTGCGAGTTTCGACGACTATTGGTTTCCGCTCATCAACGGCCAGGGCACGTTAGCGGCTTTCTTTTCGACGTTACCCCAGGGCATTGCAGAGCAAGTGCAGGCCGCTGTTCGCCGCGCCTATCTGTCTGGTCAACCAGATGGTCCACGAAGTTTTGTAAGTGCGGCTTGGGCCGTTAAAGGAACTGTGCCGACTCGATAGGGTCTGCTCGCCGAGCGATGTCGCCTGTTGGGCCCTTAGCTGCCCTATCGCAACGTCGAGGCGTGGACCCGCTTTTGATCCATTTCGGAAGTCCTAGTGCTGTCCGTTTCTCTGTGATCAAATGCATCGAACATAAAGTCGAGGAAAGGGTGTCCGATGAGGCGCCGCGCATTCCTTCTTGGGCTGACGCTTGCGGGGGTTGTACCGCCGGTCAGCGCGCAGCAACCCAAATTGAAGCGTATGGCTATCGTTTCTCCTGCCGCCAAAACCGCGGATATGACCGCCAACAGCAACACCGGTTATTACCGAGCCTTTTTCCAGGAGCTGAGCCGGCTGGGATACATCGAGGGCCAGAATATTCTTATTGAGCGTTACTCGGGCGGAGGGGAAACGGCCCGCTACGCGCAGCTCGCCGCCGATGTGGTTGGGACACATCCTGACCTAATCGTTTCGACAAGTACTCCCATCGCAATGCAGCTCAAAAAAGTGACGCAGAACATACCGGTCGTTTCTCTGTTTGCCGATCCGATTGCTATGGGGATCGTTTCTACGCTAGGCCGTCCCGGTGGGAATATCACGGGGGCGAGCATCGATGCTGGATTAGAGCTTCAAGGCAAACGCTTTCAACTGCTTGCTGAGTTGATCCCGAACCTGTCGAGAGTACACTATCTCGCATCCGACGCATACTGGGAGCGGGCTGCCGGCATCGGCGTGCGGTTAGCATCGCAACAGGCGGGTATTCCAATTGTCGAACTACCGTTGGGCCGCACCGTCTCGCAAGAAGCGTATCAAGACAGCTTCCGCTCGATAGAACGCAATCAGCCAACCGCCCTCATGGTCTCCGACGAGGGTGAGCATCTCTCGCTTCGACACACGTTGGTGGAGCTAGTCACCGCACAGCGCCTTCCCGCGAGCTATCCCTTCCGCGATTTTGTCGAGGCCGGGGGGCTGATGTCTTATTCCGTCGAACTTTCTGACCTCTTTCGCCTTATGGCGTCGCAAGTTGCTGCCATTTTTAGGGGCGGGAAGCCGGCCGAGATCCCGGTGCAACAGCCAACGAAGTTTGAGCTGGCCATCAATGTAAGGGCCGCCAAAGCGTTGACCCTCAACCTATCACCATCCTTCCTTGCCCGCGCGGATCACGTGATTGAGTAAAGCGCCGCTTTGGCGGGCTGAAGAGCGCGGTGGGTTTACTCGTGAGGAACTCATCTGGCGTCGGCTGTGGGCCCAAGGCGGCAGTCCTGCAACGTTCCGATTCCGGGCCGTTATCAGAGGCATAGCAGCGTCCCCCGACTTATGACGGGGTGGACGCCCCGCCGACGGCATCGATGTGCCAAAGTGGAGGTGTTTAGCACCACTTAAGGGAGGCGTCCGTGTCGGAGGTTAGCATAATCGGTCTGGACATCGCCAAGCAGGTTTTCCACGCTCATGGAGCAGACGGGAAAGGGCGAGCTATATTCAGCAAACGGATCAGCCGAGGAAAGCTGCTGGATTTCTTCGCAGCCCAGCCGAGTTGCACGGTAGCGCTGGAGGCATGTGGCGGAGCCCATCACTGGGCCGTCAGCTCACTCGGCTTGGCCACGAAGTTCGGCCGATCCCTCCCGCCTATGTAAAGCCGTTTGTGAAGCGGCAAAAGAACGACGCGATCGACGCCGAGGCGATCTGCGAAGCAGCGCAGCGGCCGAGCATGCGGTTCGTGGCCGTGAAGAGCGAACAGCAACAGGCGGCGGGTCTGGTGTTTCGGACCCGTGACCTGTTAGTGCGGCAGCGAACGCAGCTCATCAACGCGATCCGGGGACTTCTCACTGAATATGGTTGGGTCGCACCTAAGGGGCCATCGCACGTGGCGATGCTTATCGATCTGATCGAGGAGGAAGAGATGGCCAGCTCGCTTCCCAAAGCGGCCTTCCGATTGATGTTGGACCTGCTGACCGACCTCAATGGCAAGATCGCGGATCTCGACCAGGAGATCGCGCGACGTGCTCGCGAGGACGAGGTATCACGCCGGCTAATGACCGTTCCCGGCATCGGCCCAATCTCCGCCACCGCGATCGCCGCTCTAGCACCGCCGGCCGAGACCTTTGCCAAAGGCCGTGACTTCGCGGCATGGCTCGGTCTCACGCCTCTTCAAAGATCGACAGGCGGCAAGCAGAAGCTCGGTGCGACATCCAAGATGGGCGAACGCACGCTCAGGCGCCTTCTCATCATCGGCAGCAGCGCGGTCGTGCAACAGGCGAGCAAACGCGGTGCGCCAAGGGGATCGTGGCTCGAACAGATGCTGGCTCGCAAACCGCGCATGCTGGTAACGGTCGCGCTCGCCAACAAGATGGCGCGGATCGTCTGGGCGCTACTTATCAAGCAGGAGAATTACAGGGCTCCGGTCGCGGCCAAGGCGTGATCCTGGCCGA
Organism: Bradyrhizobium sp. GCM10028915; assembly: GCF_042666195.1. Taxonomy (NCBI): domain Bacteria; kingdom Pseudomonadati; phylum Pseudomonadota; class Alphaproteobacteria; order Hyphomicrobiales; family Nitrobacteraceae; genus Bradyrhizobium; species Bradyrhizobium sp. GCM10028915. The sequence continues at coordinate 418,436 of NZ_JBHTFN010000071.1, read as the reverse complement.
CCTGAGGTCGTCAGAGATGTAGTCGGTCGGAGGAGAGTATGGCGCAACAGTCGGCGAGACGAGACCGGAAGAACCAGGTGTACTCGTCGTGCCTACCGAGCACGCGTTTATGATTTGGTTCCGGTCTGCGAACTCCCATACCGGCGGCGGAGTGGCGCCCGCCAGGCGCAATCGCCTGAGAATCCGGTACTCGCCAATGCTTTCGAGCATGGCCGCGAGCTTCTCCAGCTCGTGTGAGTTTGTCACCTCCGGTATCACGTGAGGGAGCTCGCGGTGTCCACCGTGTCGGAAACGCATCCATTCCCAACGCCGACGCCAGCGAGAATCCTCTCGATCTCGTCGCCCGACAGAAAGCTCCTCTCGATGAGCGCATCGGCGACGGCTACTATCTGATCGCGACGCGCTTCAACGATCTCGCAGGCCCGGGCTTGCAGCCGGTGCAGCCTCTCGTCGACGCGTTGCCGGATGGTCCGATCGAGCCGCAGTTCCTCGACGGCCGCGTCGGCGTCCCCGACGTAAGCCAAGCTGTTCTCCCCCAATCCGAGAGAGAGCTCCATGCTTGCCACGAGGCGCGTCGCGAGCGCCAAGTCGGACCGCTCACTTCCGCCGGCTCCTGCCGAAGGGGCACCGAGCATCACGATTTCCGCGGCACGCCCCGCGAGGATGCCAACAATCTGCCTTTCGATCGAGCCCCGTGTGACGAGATCGCTGGAAATGGGGTCGATGCTGGTCACGCCACCGGTGCCTTGACGACCGCCAATCCTGGCCGATCTGACGGTGCCCACGCCCGTAGCAATAGTGACGACCACGTGCCCCGCCTCGTGGAATGCGATCCGCCTCAGCGACGCGGGCGGGACGGTCGTCGCCGGCAAGACCGCGCGCTTGAGATCGTCGGCAGAAAGATCGCGTCCGGAACTCCGTGCCGTGCGGCGCGCGCTTCTCACCGTCTCCATGATTTCCGCCGGCGTGAAACCATCCAACATCTCCGCCGCCGAGTGCAAATCCTTCTCCGGCAGGCTGTCACGCACGTGAAAGCGCAGGATATTGAGGATCCCCTCTGGACCGGGGGCCGTGAGTTCGATGGCGCGCTCCAGCCTCCCGGGCCGCAGGATGGCCGGATCCACCGCCTTGATCCGGTTCGTGGCTCCGATCACGACCACGCCTTCGCGTCTCGCGCTCGTGGCGTCGTCCAGCAGCAACATGAAATCCTCGATGATCGGCATCCACCATTCGCGGGCTCGGGAGCTCAACGAATCTCTCGAGGGCAGACCGTCGATCTCGTCCAGGAACAGGATCGACGGCGCCGCAGATACGGCCTTGGCAAAAAGTTCGCGCTGAGCCTTGATCACGCCGTCGAGATATCCTGAACTGCTGGCGAAGAGCTCGCCGACGCTGCCGACGATCAGCGTCGACTCGCACGCGCGGGCGATGCTTCTTGCGAGAACGCTCTTGCCCATCCCGGGCGCCGAGTGGAAGACCGCGCCTCTGTCGACCGCGCTCCACGGCAAATTCCCCGCCCGGTAGTCACGCAGGTCGCGCGCCAGAGCCAAAGCCCAGTCCCTGGCGGCACCGTATTCGACGGCCGTTTCGAGGAGCGGCACGTCGTCGGCGTCGGTTTGTCCGAGGCGCGTCTTTGCTGCGGCTGACAGACGAGTCTTGACGTCTTGCCCGGTGCTGCCTCTTCGCATGGCAGCGACCACGTCCTCGAGATCGAGGCCGATGAGATCTCGCTCTTGGATCTGCGCAGCTCCTCCGTAGATCTTCAGGATCGCCTCCTCGACGACCTTCACACCGAACTTCAGGGGGAGCCGGAAATCGGCAGCTCCGATGAGCGTCGACGGAAGAGTCTGTTCCGGAGCGACGGCGATGCCGACCACCGAGGCTCCCGCCGCGAGAGCGGTGGCGGCTTCCGTGTTACCGGAGGACGGCTGGTGCCCTCGGCGGTCGGATCCGTCGCGAGCAATGCACGTCCACTTTCGTCCGAAGGGGCGCCGCACGAAAAGATCCCTCACGGGCGAGATCCAAGCCGCTGAGGGAACCGAGATCACGAGCGCCCGAGAGGAAGGAGATTTCAGGGCTTCCTTAATGGCGGGCGTGAGAGCGGCAGCGAGCGCGGCGGATACCAGGGTCTCGCGTGGCGTGAAGGAATCGGGAATGGTGTCTTCCGCCGCATCCGCTGCGGAGTCGTCGCACGTATCGCCGTCGAGATCTTCCCGAGTTTCCAGATGTTCACGCATAGTCGCGCTGGCGCCCAAACGGGAGAAGCCGCCGACCTTGCTCGCCTCATTTTGTTCGTCATCATTGCTCATGGTTGCGCTTCCGATGAGCCGAGAGGGCAATGTGGTCGGGTGTCACCAACGCACTCGCGACGCCCTCTCGACGGACACCAACGGCAAGCGACTTCGACGCAGCCTTTCGCACGGCTGTCTGCCGAACCGGAAAGTTGGTTCATGATCTGGAAATGCGAGAAGGTGCTCATCGACTTCATGGCTTTCGGAGTTGGCTTACAGCGAGCGTACGGGCCGACTAAGGATCAGACAGTTCGACGACGCAGGCCGGATCGAAGGACCGGCTCTCCCCAGGGTAGCCGGTGGCGTGCGGCGCGGGTCAGGTCCATCGGGTAGTGCGTGAGACCCGACACGATCAGGTCGGGCTGAAAGCGATCGTGCGAGATGCAGACCGTCGGGCCGTCATGCGGTTTCGTAAGCTCCGTCTCGAGAAATGACGAGGAGGCGGGCTTCGGGGGGACGAAACCGCCGCACGGCGTTGACCAGTCCTTCGCAGGTGTCGCCGGCGACCAGGAGCATGCGGACGCCCTTGGCCAGCGGTGGTGCCCCGCCGCTGCCGGGACGGTCCAGGTGCAGGTCATTGACGATCTGCAGCCGCATATCAGCTATTATCCCTTCCTGCCCGGGCAAGGAGCGGCCGCATGGCGCGGACGGTCCAGGAGGTGGCGAGCCGTTTCTCGCGGGTCTTCGCCTTGGGGAGCCGCCTGAGCACCCAGGCGATGACCACGCACGATGCGGCGTCGCCTTCGCAAGCGCAGATGACGAGGGCGGTCATGCAGATGTCGAACTTCAGCGCGTGGGAGTTCTCCGGCCCCATCGCAAGCACGAGGGCGATGGCCGCGGCAGCGTCGCCGGAAGCCGCGTCGCGCCAACGGGGCTCCGCGAGCATCGCGATGTTGGCGACCGCAGCCTTCATCTCGTCCAGGGAAGGGGCGTGGAAGTTGTCCGCGCGCGTATTCCGCCACCAGCCGAGCGCCCTGAAGGAGGGTTCCTCGATCGAGCGGAAATCCGGGACGGTCGTTTGGTTGGGTTTGCGTTGGGTGCTCACTTAATTCTCCTAAGCTATTGCGATGGCCGCTCGCGCGTGCCCGCCGGGTCCAGGTAAAGGAGCCTGATCTTCGGGGACGCGCGGCCCCTTCTCGACCTCACGGCGATGAGCCTTCTCAAGGTCGCGTCGGTTACAAAATGTCACCTAAAGAAGCCTGAGTCAATGCGTCGGTGTCTTTTTGTGCCCGTTAGGTTAACCGCGCGATCTTCTTCTGATTGTCGAAGTGGGATAGTCTGGCGCGGTGAGTCGCAGGTTTGCAGCGGCGACGGACAACCGACTTGGCCGGGAATGCCGACCGAAATCCCCGTGGCGGACTTATGGCCGCCGCCTTACCTCATCCGGGCCGCTCGCGGTCTCGTCGGCATAGATCAGGCAACGCTTGCCGAGTACGCGCACGTCTCCAGGAAAGCCATAGTCTCCCTGGAAAACGATGAGTCGGTGGCGCTGGACTACCGGCGCGTTGCGGTGCTCGAGAAAGTGGCCGCGTGCCTGGAAAAGCGCGGCGTTGAATTCATCAAAGCCGTCGGTGGCAAGGGCGAAGGGGTTCGGCTGTCCCGGCCCAAACGTCGCTAGTTTACCCTTCACCTCCTTCAGCCCGCCCAACCACGCGGGACTTGCTTCAGCGCTAATATCGGTTACATAATGTAACCAAAACAAACCGTCAACAAGCGTGAGAACAATGGCTGATCTCAAAGGGCCGACCGACGACACCGTAGTTTTCCAACAGTATCCGCTGCTCGATCGCGAACTCCCCTTTGTGGCCACGATCGAATTTCTGGATACGTCGCTCTGCGGACTGCGCCGGTCGCAGTCCATGGGCGGCATTCTGGCCGTCGTCGCGGCGCCGTTTCTGCAGCTCGACCGGTTGAAGGCGCAACTCCCCTCCGCCTCCAGCAATATCTGCTATCTCGTCCACGGGTCGGTCGTATATGTCGGCCAAGGCAATGGGGATCGGAAGATCGGCGAGCGCGTCGCCGCCGAGGTCCTCAACAAGGCGCAGGTCTATGTGCTGTATTCTTTCGACCCCCGCTTCCATAAGCTTGCGGCCGGCTACGTCGAGGCCAGATTGGTCGACCGGCTTCACGACATCGGAGTGCCGCTCGCGAACCTCCAGCGTCCCTTGGGGGGAAACCTCAACCTCGACCCAGGGTTCGAACAGCTCGTCCGACAGGCGGAATTCCTCCTCGGCGTCGCAGGCTTCCGTCCCCTCGAAGGGCTTGGTTCGACCGCGGGCCGCCCCTCCCTTTCGCTGCCCGCCACGCGCATCCTGGGTGATGTCGTGCCGATCGAACCGGACCAGATGCCGACGCCGCCGGCGACGCTCTACCGCCTCCGCCATAAAGGTCTGCAGGCGACGGGCTTCCTATCGGGCGGCAAGGTGTTCTACGTCCAGCCCGGCGCCGATTACGCGCTCACCGCACAGCGGGGCATGACCGAATACAACATACTCCGTCGCAAGGGCCTGGAGCAGTTCCTCGAGCCGGTGCCGGGCGAGGAGCAACACCGGCGTCTGCGAGTGGGACTGAGGTGCGCCACCTTACCGATCGCCTCCAAACTGCTGACCGGCGAGCACATCGGCAAGAAAGCGTGGCAGGTCGTGACACCGGACGGCGGCGCCGCGCTGCCGGTGTAGAGGAATCGCGCCGCCGTCGATGTCGGCGGCGGACGGCACCGCGTTCACCCCACCGAGGCTGGCCGCGATGACCACGGTGCGTTAGCTCTGCTTGGTCAAGCCACCAATCGCGGTGCTGCCATTCAGAATATGAGTAGCGACCCCGAGCAGGACTACTTCGCAGACGGCATGGTAGAAGACATCATCACGGCGTTGTCGCAGTATCACAGCCTCTTCGTCATCGCTCGCAATTCCAGTTTCGCGTATAAGGGCCAAGCGATTGACATCAAGCGCGTGGGGCCGCCTTGAAGGGACGTCGCAAAGTTGGTGACGCAGGGAGGGGAGACGCCAACCTCAGCGCACCCACGGGTATTCACGGCGCCAACGCATTCAGCACGTATTAGGCATGCGGTCGCCTGTCGGTCGCAGGCGAGTATGCATTTAATCTGATGCCCTCTGAAGTCACCGGCGCCACCGCTGAAGGTGTCACAACTGCCCACGCAATTCGCGGCTCTTGGCTCGCTTCAGCCCCGAGTTAAAAAGCACTGCGGTGCTTACGAGAGCAATGGCGAAGAAAATGCACCGTGCCATTCAACCCTCCTGAGAGACGCCTAGGCCCGCCGACGCGGACGGAGTCGCGCAGTCGGTCTCACTTCTTAGAAATCTAGAGAGAAGGATGCCAGGACGTTTCAGCTTCCACAATCACAACCTCTTGGTGGGAAGGCGCATCTGCCGGAGATTTACTTTCCGAAACAGCAGGCCGCTTAAAGGCGCGGGCCAGATTGCGCACGAGGGGCAGGCGCAACCCGTTAAAACGCAGCATTTTCTTCGGGCGTTTAACTCCGTGGCGACGTTGGCCATAATGTTCCCCTGCGGTGCGATCCGAGGCATGATTGATAATCACTGCGATCTCCGCGCAGGTGAATTTGCTCGCTTTCATGCACGAGATCGCGAAATGCCGGAAAGTGTAGGTGCACACCCTGCGAATCTTGCAGCCCTTGCTTGCCGTAGCCAAGCGGCCGTTGATATTGGCAAGGAACTTCTTTTTCCCCCCGTAGAACGTCTCCCACTTCCGCGCGTCGCCAATCCAGCGATCGATTTCTGAAGCGAGAGAAACGCTTTTGATCAGGCGCGACTTCTCTAAATAGGCGCTGATGTCGACCTCGCAGGTTTCGGTCAAGCCGCGATGGTTGGTGTGCTTTTCGGCCGCTGCACGAATGAGGTTGCCTTCGCGCCGTAGATTAATAATTTCGCCGGGCCGCCAGCCAATGCGCGACGCGAAAATGATATATCCGGCGATCCACCTGGAAAATTCGTCCTCCCGAGAGCGGAAATACCCGACAAGTTCACGCAATTCCTTCATGGGCAGCGATTTGCGGCTCTTTTTTCTTTTCTTCGCCACCGCTTTCTTTTTCTTGGCGGCGACCTTCTGTTGATGAGCCACCGCCTTCTCTTTTTCGGTCTTCGTGCCTCTCTTTGTCGGTGCCGGATGCTCAGTTTCCAGACGCTTCAGGAGTTGCCCCTCCGGGCCATCCGGGTCGAAAGTGTCAAACTCCAACAGCCCCTCGATCTCTTGCTTGAGAGCGAGCGCATTGATCGTGAACGAGCGGGCGCTCCACCGGCCGGGCGAGTCGAGGAACCAACGAGCGACCGCGAGAATCGGCAACTCCCTCTGATCCGCTTCCGGATGTTGGCACTGAAACTGCTCAATGAGCGCGGCGACCTCGCTGGAAAAGGGAGCGGTGATCCCTTCTTTCTCTAACTGCTTAGCCCTCTTGATTGAAGCCGGCCTGTCGTTTCGCAAACGCCACAGGATTTGCCCCTCCCGGCTGTCCGGGTCGAAGCTGTCATAGCTCAGGAGGCTAATCATCTCCTGCTCAAGTGCCAAACCATAGATTCTTACGGTGCTGTCAGACCATCGGCCACGAGCCCGAAGGTACCACTCCGCTGCCAAGACGATCGGAAGCGCTCGCGGATCTGCATAAGGCTGCTCATTGTGGCATTGCGCGATGAGCCTGATCGTTTCGCCACTGTAGTAATCGACGGTTTGCGAGCTGCGCTGAGTGACCCAAAGCATGCCTAGCTATCCTGGTGTTAGTCGATACATCTACTGGTCGCGACCGCAAGAGACAACGGCCCTCCTCATCTCGCCCGTGCCTCTTGAAACTGCCGGTGTTGGTGGAGACATTTAGGTGACGGGCCGGAAGGGCTCGCATCATCTAACGAAAGGAGAACTAAATGCCCGCGATCCAGGGCTATACGGCCTCGGTCGATGCCGCAAAGCAGGCGCTCGAGGCTGCGCAAACGGCTTTGCCGCGCGATGTCGGGCAGTCCGTCATGAAAGCCGGTTGGACTTTCCTGCGGGACAGCTTCGACGTGCAGGCGCTGATCGACCACATCACGTGGACCGTTCAGGAAGACCCCGACTTCGTTAGTAGGCTGCACGCCATTGCCGACAAGGCTCGGCAACGGCAGCCGCAGCGCGGTCGCCCGCCCAAGGCTAACAGCGACGCGACCCACAAGCACGTTAACGGCGACGAGAACTCGATCGCCGCGACGACCATCTAACGGATTAACGTTAGAAACCCGATCGGCCTAGTGGCCATTGCTGAGGGGTTCGCGCGCCTGTATCATTGATACATCCCTCATGCGCAACAGCGATCAGGCAAGTTCGAGGAATTTCAGGGATTTACCGGGAGTTTGGTAGCGGGAGAGGGACTCGAACCCCCGACCCCAGGATTATGATTCCCGTGCTCTAACCAGCTGAGCTACCCCGCCACAGGGTCGCGAGGGCCGAAACAAGCCGACCTCGCGAACGCGCGGCATATAAGGAAGGGGGCGGCGGGCTGTCAATCCGAGTTTGGCAAAGCTTCCACCTTCGCCAAGGCTTCCGCCTTCGCTAAAGCTTCGGCGGGACATGTCGGCGGGGGATTTGGGCCTTTTGGCGCTGAATCCGTCATGGCCGGGCTGGTCCCGGCCATCCCGGCCGGCCACAAGAACGTGGATGCCCGGGACGAGCCCGGGCATGACGACGAGATTGGGATGCGGAACAGGCTCCGCCTACGCCAAGGCTTCGGCGCGACGAGCTATTTCGGCCGCACCGTCGGGTCGCCGCCGGGGCTGCCGGGGGGCGGGATGACGGGCATGGCGCCGTTCGTGCTGGGCGCCGGGGCGTGCATCTCGGGATCGACGCCGGAGGGCGGGCAGAGCACGCCGTCCGATTTTGCCAATTTGTCGCCGAGCGGTTCCCGGGACTGGCCGGTGGTGGTGCCGTCGGCCGAGCGGTTCGGGCGGTCCTGCGGCGTGCAATTGGTCGCATGCTGCGGGGATGGCGGCGCGGTCGCTTGCGGCGGCGTCGCCGGGGCGGGCGGAGCCTGCGCGATCGCGCTGCCGGAGGCGGCGATCAGGAGGCTGGCCAGAATGATGTTTGATGTCGTGCGCATGGGAGGGAAACGCGCGGGTCAGCCCGCGTGTTCCGCACCCCCGATCACGATTTGAGGTAGCGGATCAGCGAAAAGTGGCCCATCGGCGGCATCGGGCGGCGCTCGGCCAGCGTAACGCCGCCGTGTTTTGCGGCCCAGTCGACCAGGCGCTGCCATGGAAATTCCGGGCGCCAGCCGAGGCGGCGGGCGAGCGGCGCAAACGCGAGCTCGGAGAGTTTGCGCAAACCTTTTTCGGCCCCGATGTGGTTGACCAGGATCAGCTCGCCGCCGGGCTTCAAGACGCGCATGAACTCGTCGAGCGTGCCTTCGGGATCGGGCACCGCGGTGATGACGTATTGTGCGACCACCGCGTCGAAGAAGTTTTCGGGGAAGGCGAGGTTCTTCGCGTCCATCACCGAGAGTACTTCGACATTGCTCAAGCGCATCGCGCGCACGCGCGATTGCGCCTTGCGCAGCATCGGCTCGGAGATGTCGACCCCGCAAATCTTCGTGGTGCGCGCATAGTCGGAGAGCGACAGCCCGGTGCCGACGCCGACGTCGAGGATGCGGCCGCCGATGCGATCGGCCTCGGCGATGGTCGACTGCCGGCCGGCGTCGAACACCTTGCCGAACACGAGATCATAGACCGGCGCCCAGCGGCCATAGGCCTTCTCGACCCCGGCCCGCGAGATGTCTGCTGCCATGCCCCCTGCCCTGCCTAGATTCTTATTTTGCGCATGATCTGTTCGGAAAACCGCTGCACACTTTTCCGGATCATGCGCTTAGCCGCGGACCGCTTCTGCGAGCGGCCTCGTCGTGCTGCTTGCGGCCTTCGCGGCGGCGCTTTGAATGAAGCCGCCGCCGAGCACGCGGGCCTGGCCGCCAGGTGCGTCGTAGAACACGCAGGCCTGTCCCGGCGAAACGCCCTCTTCGCCGGCGACGAGCTCGACCTCGTAATGGCCGTTCGCGCCGCGCAGCCACGCCGGCTGGGGCGCGCGGGTCGAGCGCACGCGCACGAACATTTCGAGGCCATTGCCGATGGCGCGGTCGATGTCGCCATCGCCGATCCAGTTGACGTCGCGCAACACGATGCGGTGCATCTTCAGCGCCTCGCGCGGGCCGACGACGACGCGGCGGTTGGCGGCCTCCAGCCGCACCACGAACAGCGGCGCGGCGGCTGCGATGCCGAGGCCGCGGCGCTGGCCGATGGTGAAATTGGCGATGCCGTTGTGCCGGCCGAGCACGCGGCCGTCGAGATCGACGATGTCGCCGGGGTCCATCGCGTTCGGCCGCAGGCGGGTGATGATGTCGGTGTAGCGCCCGGTCGGCACGAAGCAGATGTCCTGGCTGTCGTGCTTGTCGGCGACGGCAAGACCGAAGCGCCGCGCCAGCTCGCGCGTCTCGGGCTTGGTCATGTCGCCGAGCGGAAAGCGCAGATAATCGAGCTGCTCCTGCGTGGTCGCGAACAGGAAGTAGCTCTGGTCGCGATCGGCGTCGGCGGCACACACCAGCGCGCGCGAGCCGTCGTCGCGGCGGCGCGAGGCAACGTAATGGCCGGTGGCAAGCGCGGTGGCGCCGAGCTCGCGCGCGGTCTTCAAGAGGTCGCGGAACTTGACCGAGCGGTTGCACTCGATGCACGGCACCGGCGTCTCGCCGAGCGCGTAGCTGTCGGCGAAATTGTCGATGACGGATTCGCGAAAGCGATCCTCGTAGTCGAGCACGTAATGGGGAATGCCGAGCTTGGCGGCGACGTCGCGGGCGTCGTGGATGTCCTGGCCGGCGCAGCAGGCGCCCTTGCGATGGGTCGCCGCACCATGGTCATAGAGCTGCAGCGTGATGCCGACAACGTCGTAGCCTTCCGCCTTCAAAAGCGCAGCCGTCGTCGATGAATCGACGCCGCCTGACATGGCAACGACGACCCTGGTATCCTCAGGACGGCCTTCGAGATCCAGACTGTTGAGCATGGGCCTTAAAGCGTTGTGGACGGCGGCGTTGGGCGATCCGCTGGGTGCTTCCGGCGGGACAAAGGCAATCCCCGGGAACCGAGAGTTCCCGAAGGGCGCGGCCTGCCCGGTCGAAAGCGGTTGAGAGCTCTCTCTTTAATATAGGCGGCCTTCCGGTGAAGCAATCACGGACCCCGCAAGGTTTACGGCAATTCTTGCCGGGGAGGCAGAAATGGCGGGGCTTTGGGAGGCTCCGCGGCGGGGCGCGAATTCGTCAACGCATTGATTTGATTGGATAAAATTCCTACCACAAGGGTGGCCCGCTCCTTGCTACCTCTCATGGCGAAGATGTTTCCAAGGGGTTGCCTGTGGTCGGTCGAACGTCAGATGTCGTGGCAAGCGTGCAAGTCCCAAGCGCGCAGCAAAAGCCTGCCCGGTCGCAAGCGCCGAAAGACACGTCCAACGACTCCTTTGGCTCGCTGGTGGACAGCAACACCCAGGCGATCAGCGACAGCGCGGCGTCCTCCGTGCAGGACTCCCCGCGCCGCACCGATTCCTCGTCCTCCGCCTCCGACAAGAGCCCGCGCGATCGCTCAGCGAGCGACCAGTCCTCGCAGAGCAAGGCCAGCGACGACGCCAACAATTCCGCGCCCGCCAAAAACGACATCAAGAACGACGCCAAGAGCGACGCCAAGAACGACTCGACGGCTGATGCGGCCAAGGCTGATAGCAAGACCAAGGACAAGCCGGAGGCGTCCGACGCCAAATCGGCCGACAAATCTGCGGACAAATCCGACGAGACCAATGCGGACAAGGCGGGCGGCATCGATGGCCTCGCCGCCGCCGTCGATACCGCCGCCGCCGCGCAAGTCGACGCGACGCAGGCCGCCGTATCCGATCCGAATGCACTCGTGGTCGCCGTGCCGGTCGATTCCAACGCGGCTGCAAACCAAGCCGCCGGCTCCGCCTCCTCGCCGCTGACGATTGCCGCCGCCGGCATCGCCGCCAGCGCATCCATCGCAGCGCAGATCGCCGGCACCAAGACCGATACCGCGACGCCGGGCGACAAGAGCGCCAAGACCGCAAGCGCCAAGGTCGATGCCGACACCTCGGCAGTGCTGGCCGATACCGCGACCGGGACCACCGATTCGACCGCGGCCGATGCCAAGACCAATGGCGGCCTGATCGCCGCCGTCGACCAGGGCACGCCAAAAACCTCGTTCAAGGCCGCAGTCACTGCGCAAGGCGCGAGCGACGTTTCCAATATCGGCCAGGACACCAGCAAGGCCAACGCCGCGCAGACCTCGGCGACGGCAGCGTCCGCCACCGCGGCGCATCCGCACGCCGACAAGCCGCCGATCGACGCGAACGCGGGCGACACCAAGGCTGGGACTTCCGACCGCACCGCCGATGCGGCACCGGCGACTGCGACACCGCATCCCAATGCGGGCACGCAGGCCGCTGTCCCCACCACCGACACCGGCGCGCAGGCGGCCTCGGCCGTGCAGGCGTCACTGACCAATACGACTTCGGCCGCGACCGCATCGACCGCGACGCTCACGGCGACCGCAGCCACCAATACGGCCATTCCGATCACCGGCGTGCCGATCGAAATTGCCGCCGCCGCACGCGCGGGCAAGACCCGGTTCGACATCAGCCTCGATCCGCTCGACCTCGGCCGCATCGACGTCCGCATCAATGTCGACCGCAACGGACAGGTCACCTCGCATCTCACCGTCGAGAAGCCGGAAACGCTGCAGATGCTGCGGCAAGACGCTCCCCAATTGCAGCGCGCGCTCGACGATGCCGGCCTGAAGACCGGCAGCAACGGGCTGTCCTTCAGTCTGCGCGACCAGAATTCATCGGGCCAGAACTCCGGCCAGAACAACGACAATGGCGGCAATGCCCGCCGGCTGATCGTCAGCGACGAGGACGCAGTTCCCGCGGCCCCGGTCGGGCGCAGCTACGGCCGCATGCTCGGATCGAGCAGCGGCGTCGACATCAGAGTGTGAGGAGTATTCGATCATGACCACCACGAATGCCGCCACCGCCCCGTCCGTCGTCTCGGGCACGACCGACCTGCCGAAATCCTCGTCGAACCCGAGCTTGGGCTCGACCACCGGCGCGACGCTCGCCGGCAATTTCCAGACCTTCCTGACGCTGCTGACGACGCAGCTGCAGAACCAGAACCCGCTCGATCCGCTCGACACCAACCAGTTCACCCAGCAGCTGGTGCAGTTCGCCGGCGTCGAGCAGCAGCTCAAGACCAACGACTCGCTGTCCCAGCTCGTCACGCTGCAGCAGACCACGCAGGCGACCCAGGCGCTGGGCTTCGTCGGCAAGACCGCCCTGGTCGACGGCACCACCGGGACCATGACGAATTCGTCGGCGACCTGGCATCTCAACGTGCCCAGCGACGCCACCGTCGACATCACCATCGCCAATGCCAGCGGCCAGACCGTATTCACCGGCAAATACACCGCCGGCGCCGGCACCGACGTTCCATTCACCTGGAACGGCCAGGGCAATGACGGCACGCAATGGCCCGACGGCAAGTACACGATCTCGGCCACGGGCAAGGACGTCGCCAACAACAATGTCGGCATCGCCGCGCAGGTGCAGGGCACGGTGTCGTCCGTCGACCTGACCCAGTCGCCGCCGCTGCTGACCATCGACGGCGCCAGCTACACGCTGAGCCAGGTCAAGAGCATCATCGCGACGACGAGTAATTAAAGGCGGAATGCCGCTGGATATTCGGTGTCGTCCTGGCGAAACCACCGAAGTCGTTTGGTTCGACGAAGTAACCCCGAGTCGTTGTAGCGACTCCTCCCTGGGGTAATGGGTCCTGGCGTTCGCCAGGACGACAATTGAGGCTCTGCGACACCCCGCGCAGGCCTCGTTTGTTAGTAAAGTATTTACGAACACCCCCTCGGCCCGCCTGGACGTACCGTCCCGCCGGCCGAGTCGGCTGCGTTCCAGCCATTTTCAACGAGAATTGTATTGAAGCCTTAGGCTTAGCGGATTTTTAAGCCGGCGCGCGTAGGGTTCCTGAGTGAGTTCAGTGGTTGAGAGTTTGTGAGTACGCCATGACAGAACCCCATCGCCCGAGGGTAAAATACGTCATCGGGCCGGACGGTAGTCCGTTGACGATTGCGGATCTGCCTGCACCCGGCACCAAACGCTGGGTCATCCGCCGCAAGGCCGAGGTCGTCGCCGCAGTCCGTGGCGGTCTTCTCTCCCTCGAGGAGGCCTGCAGCCGTTATACGCTGACGGTTGACGAATTCCTCTCCTGGCAGTTTTCGATCGACCAGCATGGTCTGGCGGGACTTCGCACCACCCGGATCCAACAATATCGCCAGTAGGCAATCCGGAAATCTGCGGCTTTTGACTAAAATCGGCCTCGCCTTGCGAGGCCGATTTTTTTCATGCTCTGTTTTGGCGCGACTTTTGTCGCAGCTCTTAACCTTCGTTAACCATATCGAAACCATCACCTAGGCAATAATTGCCCAGTCGGCCTTTCCTGTGAAAGCAGCCGAATCTGTCGGGGCGGTTGCTTGCAAGGTCTTGCGGACTTTCTGAAGGGTATCGGAGCCGCCCGGTTCGGGGCGATGATCGCGGTCACCGCCGCGCTCGTCGGCTTTTTCGCGTTCGTCATCATGCGCGTCACCACGCCGCAGATGACGACGCTGTTCACCGACCTGAGCGTCGAGGACTCCTCGGGCATCATCAAGGACCTGGAGCGCCAGGGCATCCAGTTCGAGCTGCGCAACGAGGGCACCATCATCATGGTGCCCAAGGACAAGGTCACCCGGCTGCGGATGAAGCTCGCCGAGGGCGGCCTGCCCAAGGGCGGCGGCGTCGGCTACGAGGTGTTCGACAAGTCGGATGCGCTCGGCACCACCTCTTTCGTCCAGAACATCAACCATCTCCGCGCGCTGGAAGGCGAGCTCGCCCGCACCATCCGCGCCATCGACCGCATCCAGGCCGCCCGCGTCCATTTGGTGCTGCCCGAGCGCCCGCTGTTCTCGCGCGAGGCGCCGGAGCCGTCGGCCTCGATCGTGGTGCGGGTCCGCGGCGCGCTGGAAGCCCAGCAGATCCGCGCCATCCGCCACCTCGTCGCCTCGGCCGTGAACGGGCTGAAGCCGCAGCGGGTCTCGATCGTCGACGAGACCGGGCAGCTGCTCGCCGACGGCGCCCAGACCGATCCGGACCAGCAGATCGGCGACGAGCGCCGCACCGCCTTCGAGAAGCGGATGCGCAAGCAGGTCGAGGACATCGTCTCCTCCGTGGTGGGCACGGGACGCGCCCGGGTCCAGCTCTCCGCCGATTTCGACTTCAACAAGGTCACCCAGACCTCGGACAAGTACGATCCCGAAGGCCGCGTGCTGCGCTCGAGCCAGACCCGCGAAGAGCAGAGCATGACCGCCGACAACAACGGCCAGGTCACCGTCAACAACGAGTTGCCGGGCAACCAGCAGAACGGCGGCGTCGCGGCCAAGGACCAGAGCAAGAAGAGCGAAGAGACCAACAATTACGAGATCTCCCGCACCACCAAGACCGAAGTGACCGAGGCCGGCCGGGTTAACCGCATCTCGGTCGCGGTGCTGGTCGACGGCATCTACTCCAAGAACGAGAAGGGCGATCTGGCCTACCAGGACCGCACCAAGGAGCAGCTCGACCGCATCGCCACGCTGGTGCGCTCGGCGATCGGCTTCGACCAGAAGCGCGGCGACCAGGTCGAGGTGGTCAATCTGCGCTTTGCCGATGCCCCCTCCACCCCCCCGATCGCCGAGCCGAGCGGCTTACTCGGCATGCTCCAGTTCACCAAGGACGACGTCATGTACTTCGTCGAGCTCGGCGTGATGATGCTGCTCGGCCTGGTCGTGCTGTTCCTGGTGGTCCGGCCGCTGGTCAAGCGCATCCTGGCATCCGACGAAGTCGCAGCCGCCATCTCCGGCGCCCTCACCGGTCCGGCGAGCGACGAGGCCGCGCCTGCCAGCCAGGCGCTCTTGCCGAGCGGCGCCGCGAGCGCGATCGACGTCGCCACCGTCCAGGGCCAGGTCCATGCCCAATCCGTCCATCGCGTCGGCGAACTCGCCGAGCGCAATCCCAACGAGACCGTCGCCATCATCCGCCAATGGCTGACCGAACCCACGAAATAATCGAGAAGTGATCTGATATGGCCGCCGCCCTGCAAAACGCCAATTCCAACGACATCACCAGCGTGATCTCCACGCTCGGTCAGCGTGCGGGCAGCCGCGGAGGCGCGAAGACCGAAGCGGTGGCGGGGCCGAAGCGCGCCGCGATCCTGATGCTGGCGCTCGGCGAGCAATATGGCGGCAAGATCTGGTCGCTGCTCGACGACGACGAGGTGCGCCAGCTCTCCCTGGAAATGTCGACGCTCGGCACCGTCGAGGTCGACACCGTGGAGGACATGCTGCTCGAATTCGTCTCGCGGATGTCGGCCTCGGGCGCGCTGATGGGCAATTTCGACGCCACCGAGCGGCTGCTCCAGCAATATCTGGCGCCCGAGCGCGTCAACGGCATCATGGACGAAATCCGCGGCCCCGCCGGCCGAAACATGTGGGAGAAGCTCTCCAACGTGCAGGAAGAGGTGCTCGCCAACTACCTCAAGAACGAATATCCGCAGACCATCGCGGTCGTGCTGTCGAAGCTGAAGCCGGAACACGCCGCCCGCGTGCTCGGCATCTTCCCCGAGGATCTGGCGCTCGACGTCGTCAACCGCATGCTGAAGATGGAGGCGGTGCAGAAGGAGGTGATCGAGAGCGTGGAGAAGACGCTGCGGACCGAATTCATGTCCAATTTGTCCCAGACCCGCCGACGCGACGCCCACGAGGTGATGGCGGAAATCTTCAACAATTTCGACCGCCAGACCGAAACCCGCTTCATCACCTCGCTGGAAGAGGACAATCGCGAATCGGCCGAGCGCATCAAGGCGCTGATGTTCACCTTCGACGACCTCGTGAAGCTGGATTCCGGCTCCGCCCAGACCCTGATGCGCAACGTCGACAAGGACAAGCTCGGCGTCGCGCTCAAGAGCGCCAATGAGGACGTCCGCAACTTCTTCTTCGGCAACATGTCCTCGCGTGCGGCCAAAATGCTCCAGGACGACATGGCGGCGATGGGTCCGGTCCGCCTGCGCGACGTCGACGAGGCCCAGGCGTTGCTGGTCAACCTCGCCAAGGACCTCGCCGCCAAGGGCGAGATCATGCTGACCAAGAACCGCGCCGACGACGAGCTGGTGTACTGATGGCCGCCCCGGCAAAATTCCTGTTCGACAACGACTTCGCCGCGCCCGACCGGACGCGCGAGAAGGCCGCAACCGCAGCCGAGATCGCCCAGAAGGTCGCGGAAGCCGAGGCGCGCGCCTATCAGGACGGCTTCGCCGCCGGCCAGCGCGAGGCCAAGGCCGAGAGCGACCGCCGTGTCGCGCTCGCCATGGAAGAGATCAACATCGCCATCCGCGGCATCGCTTCGGGCATCGGCAACATCGAATCCAAGATGGAAACCGAGGCGGTCGACGTCGCGGTCGCGGTGGCGCGCAAGCTGTGCGCCGATCTGGTCGCCGCCGAGCCGCTCGGCGAGATCGTCGCGCTGGTCAAGGACTGCTTCTCGCATCTGGTCGCGACGCCGCATCTCGTCGTCCGCATCAACGACGCGCTCTACGATTCCGCGCGCGAGAACATCGAGCGCCTGGCCAGGCAGAACGGCTTCGAAGGCCGGCTGGTGATTCTGGCCGAACCCGAGATTGCCACCGGCGACTGCCGGATCGAATGGGCCGATGGCGGCGTCGTGCTGGAGCGCGCCGCCATCACGGCCAAGATCGACGAAATGGTGGGACGCTATGTTGCGTCCCGCAGGGGGAGTTAAGCCATGAGCGACACTGACGGACAGGTCCCGCTGCCCGATCTCAACGGCCCGATGCCGCCTACCGGCACCGACGTCGGCTACAACGAGGACGAATACGCGACGCGCGCCGCCGCCGACCTCGAGGCCGTGTTCGACGTTCCGGTGCAGGTCTCGGCCGTGCTCGGCCGCTCCAAGATGGACGTCAGCGAGCTGTTGAAGCTCGGACCCGGGACCGTGCTCGAGCTCGACCGGCGCGTCGGCGAGGCCATCGACATCTATGTCAACAACAAGCTGGTCGCCCGCGGCGAAGTGGTCCTGGTCGAGGACAAGCTCGGCGTGACCATGACCGAAATCATCAAGACTGAACGCGCCTAAAGCGGCGACGCGCGGCAGCGCGACCAGACGGACAGGAGACTGATATGCGGCTTCTCATCGTTGGCACATTGAAGGGCCAGCTCACCACCGCCACCAAGATCGCGATGGCGAACGGCGCCACCGTGACCCACGCCGAGGATAACGAACAGGCAATGCGCGTGCTGCGCGGCGGCAAGGGTGCCGACCTGCTGCTGGTCGACGTCGCCCTCGACATCCGCGATCTCGTGATGCGGCTCGAGGCCGAGCACATCCACGCGCCGATCGTCGCCTGCGGCATCACCAACGACGCCCGCGCCGCGGTCGCCGCGATCCACGCCGGCGCCAAGGAATACATCCCGCTGCCGCCGGACCCGGAACTGATCGCGGCGGTGCTGGCTGCCGTCGCCAACGATTCCCGCGAGCTGGTCTATCGCGACGAGGCGATGGCCAAGGTGATCAAGCTCGCCCAGCAGATCGCAGGCTCGGACGCTTCGGTGATGATCACCGGCGAATCCGGGACAGGCAAGGAAGTGCTGGCGCGCTACGTCCACACCCGCTCGGCCCGTGCCAAGCGCCCGTTTATCTCAATCAACTGCGCCGCGATCCCCGAGCATCTGCTGGAGTCCGAGCTGTTCGGCCACGAGAAGGGCGCCTTCACCGGCGCGATCGCCCGCCGCATCGGCAAGTTCGAGGAGGCAACCGGCGGCACGCTGCTGCTCGACGAAATCTCGGAGATGGACGTCCGCCTGCAATCCAAACTGCTCCGCGCCATCCAGGAGCGCGTGATCGACCGTGTCGGCGGCACCAAGCCCGTCCCCGTGGACATCCGCATCATAGCGACCTCGAACCGCAACCTGGTGGACGCGGTGCGCGAAGGCACGTTCCGCGAGGACCTCCTGTTCCGGCTCAACGTCGTGAACCTGAAGATTCCGCCCCTGCGCGAGCGTCCCGCCGACATTCTCGAGCTCGCCCAGCACTTCGTGAAGAAATACGCCGAAGCCAACGGCGTGCCGATGCGCCCGATCTCGGCGGAAGCGCGCCGGGTGCTCTCCACCAACCGCTGGCAGGGCAACGTCCGCGAACTCGAAAACACCATGCACCGGTCGGTCCTGATGGCGCAGGGCGACGAGATCGGCGCCGATGCGATCCTCACGCCCGACGGCGACCGCCTCGACCTCGCCAAGACCGTGCCGGCCGTGGCGCATGCCACCATGGCCGCCGAGCAGGTGACGCGAGCACTGGTCGGCCGCACCGTCGCCGATGTCGAGCGCGACCTGATCCTGGAGACGCTGAAGCACTGCCTCGGCAACCGGACCCATGCCGCCAATATCCTGGGCATCTCGATCCGTACGCTGCGCAACAAGCTCAACGAATATTCCGACGGCGGCATTCCGATCACGCCAGCCGGCACGCCGGGTGAATATCCGCGCATGCCGATGGTGGGGGCGTAGGCGCTCTTCGCTGACTGAGAGAAACGAATGCCCGGGCTGGTCCCGGGCATTTTTCTTTGAGAAGAACGCAAAACAGTCACCACAATCCGCGGCTTCCGGCGAAAGTCAGGATCCATTACTCAGTGCGAACGGTAAGCCACGCCGACCCATTCGGAGCTACTCTTCCGCCGCGTGAAGCAATTCACAATCAAACCACAACAAGATGGTTAAAGTCCTCGAGCCGCGCGACGTGATGTCGGCAGAGCCGCATTGGTCTCGCGAAACGTCCTTTACATCGAAAGGGCATCCCATGAAGAACTCGTCGTGGACCATCTTCCGCCTCTCATTGATTGTATCGCTGCTCGCAGCGTCGGCGCCGCTTGCGCGCGCCGACGTGATCATGGATTGGAATGCAAAGGCCGACGCGATCGCCACTGAAAAGCAAATCCTTCCAGCGCCCCACAGCCGTGTCTTGTCTATGATGCACGTCGCGATGTTCGAGGCGGTCAACGCGATCGATCGCCGGTACGCGCCTTACAAGCTTGCCCTATCCGCGGATCGTTCGACGTCGCGGGAAGCTGCGGCCGCAGTTGCGGCTCACGACGTGCTGCTGTCGCTCTATCCGGACCTCAAGCCGGAGCTGGATGCGGCGCTGACGAGTTCTCTGGTGCCGATCGCCGACGGCGAGTCCAAGATCGCGGGCATCGGCCTCGGCAAGGAGGCCGCGATGCAGATCATCGCGCTTCGTGGGAACGATGGCAGCGCCGCCCTTGAAACTTACCGGCCCCTGACAACGGCGGGTGCCTACGTTCCGACGACCGTCCCGCTGTTCTCGATCGCGGGCGCGACGACGCCCTGGGTCATGACGTCCGGATCTCAGTATCGCCCCGGCCCGCCGCCGGCGCTCGGTTCAGAGCTGTGGACCCGGGACGTCAACGAAATCCGCGAGGTCGGCAGCCGAACAAGTGTGATCCGGACGCCCGAGCAAACCACGGTCGGTCGATTTTGGTTCTTTGTCGGTGCCCGCACCTACAATCCGATCGTGAGGCAGGCGGCAACGGCCAAGGGCATGGATCTCGTCGACTGCGCCCGGCTGTACGCGCTGACCTCAATTGCCGGCAACGACGCCTTCGTCGCCGTTTTCGACGCGAAGTACCACTACAATTTCTGGCGGCCGATCACGGCCATACGCAACGCCGACCTGACATCGAACGCAGCGACGCCTCGCGACGCATCCTGGCTGCCGCTGGGGGACACGCCGATGCATCCGGAATATCCCTGTGCTCACTGCATTACGTCGGCAGCGATTTCGACCGTGCTCCAGACCATCGTTGGAGATTTCGGCGAGTTCTCGGTGACCAGCCCCACGGCACCAGGCGTCACCCGCAAATGGACGCGGCTCCAGGACTATAGCGACGAAGTCTCCAACGCCCGTATCTGGGCCGGCTTTCACTATCGGTTCTCGACCGAGATCGGCAAGGAGATGGGCCGGAAGATCGGCGCGCTGACCGTCGCCACGCAGCTTCGCGGCGTGGAAGCGATGGCGGAGCCGAGGCGTTAGCCGGTTGCCACACGCTCAACTTCGTTCTGGCGAAAGCCGGGACGACGTGGAAGGCACGGTGCGTCCAATTCCGTGGACCGGCGACATGGCCGCACCGCGTTCTCCGACTAGGTCACACCGGCGCCAGGCCCTATAAGCCCGCGTGAGAACCACGCGAGGGTCAACATGTCTCAAGCTCAAATCACGGACTGGCTGGCGACGCAACGGCAGGCGATGATCGACCTGCTGCGCGATGTCGTGAACATCGATTCCGGATCCTATGACAAGGAAGGCGTCGATGCGGTCGGGGCGCGGTTCGAGCAGCATTTCGCCGAGCACGGCATTCCGTTCCGGCGCGAAAGCCACGCCACATTCGGCGATGCCATCCACGCCGAAGTGGCAAAGCCCGGCAGCAACGAGAAGCCGGTGCTGTTGATGGGGCATCGTGACACCGTGTTCGGCAAGGGCGAGGCCGGACGGCGTCCGTTCACGATCCAGGGCAGGCGCGCCTATGGTCCCGGTGTTGCCGACATGAAGTCCGGCGTCGTCATGAACATATTCGTGGCAACCGCCTTCCACAAATTCGGCGGCAACCCGCACCCGATCAAGCTGCTGATCACCTCGGACGAGGAGATCGGCTCGCCCTCCTCGCGGCCGGTGATCGAGCGCGAAGGCCGAACCGCGCGCGCCGTGTTCAATTCCGAGCCGGGCCGTCCGACCGGCAATATCGTCACGGGACGCAAGGGCGGCATCTTCATGCATTTCGCCATTATCGGCAAAGCCGCGCATTCCGGGGCCAATTTCGCCGCCGGCGTCAGCGCAATCGGCGAGCTCGCGCACAAGATCGTGCAGATCCACGCGCTGACCGATCTCGACAAGGGTATCACGCTCAATGTCGGCCTTGTTTCGGGCGGGCAGTCCGTCAACACCACGGCGCCTTACGCAGAAGGACAGATCGATCTGCGCTATGTCGATCCGGCGGACCGCGCGAGGGTGATGGCTGCGATCGAGACCATCATCGCGACACCTTACGTGCCTGGCACCAGCGCGACGCTGACGGTCAAAGGCGAGTTCGTGCCGGTGGTACAGAGCGCCGATTCAAGGGCGCTGTTCGAGAACTATCAGGCCGCCGCAAGGCAGGCCGGCCTCACCACGCTCCAGGGCGAGTTCTCCGGCGGCTGCGCCGATTCCGGCTTCACCGCCGCGGTCGGGACGCCGACCATCTGCGGGCTCGGCCCGGTCGGCGGGCTCGCGCACACGCCGGAGGAATATCTCGAGCTCGACAGCATCGTGCCGCGCGCACAGGCGCTGGCGCTGGCGATCTTGCGGGGATAGTCGCCCGCACTCCGCCGTCATGCCCGGGCTTGTCCCGGCCATGACGAATTGAGAGAGCCGTCACGAATAGCTCGGCGCATCCGGCCTGCGGAAGATCTGGATGGGGTCGCCCGGCACGATCGGATGGCCGCTGAACATCGCGTAGGCGTAGAGCGCGAGATAGGCGATCGCGAGCGCGCCGACCGCGTAGAAGGCCCAGGTCGCGACGCGTTTCATCATTGCGCTCCATTGCTGTCCCGGCGGGAGGCTCAGGCAGCGCTTCTAGAGCGATGACGGGGAAAAGGCCAGCCTGCACGGCCCGTCGCCGGCGGCGATCAAATGCCGCGGCGGACGTGGCTGGGAAGGCTGACGTCCGCAAGCCTGACGGCGTCTTCGTCCTGATCCACCGTCACATACTGACCGTGCCAATAGGCCAGCGCAGCGTTGCGGATCGAATTCCTGACGTCTCGCACCCGCCCGATGATGATGCCGTGCGAATGGCGCTCGAAGATCTCCTCGACCTCGCAGTCGACGGCGGACAATGCGCCGACCAGCAGCGGAACACCCGAGACCGCGGTCACCCATCTGGCGCCCGCGAAACGATCGGCGCCCTTAAGCCCGCCCTTGCCGGCAAAGCGCTCGGCGATGTCGAGCTGATCGGCCGCGAGGATGTTCACGCCGAAAGCGCCGTGGCGGCGGATCAGCGGGAAGGAGGAGGCGTCGCGGTTGATGCTGACGATCAGCGTCGGCGGATCGACCGAGAACGAGCTGACCGAGGTGACCGTCATGCCGGTGATGTCCTTGCCCCGTCCGGCGGTGATGACGCTGACGCCGCCGGTAAGGTGGCGCATGGCGCCGCGGAAATCGGCGGAGGAGACGGCATTTTCGGTCATGAGATCGCGGGGCACTACATTCATGGCATCGTCCCCAAGTGGGGGTCCCTCTCTATTTAGGTACGATCGTCCGCCGACAAAAGGTGGCTCAGGATCGAGCCTTCGAGACCCGCGAGCTCGGCCGAGCCGCGTTGGCGGGGCCGGGCCGTGTTAACCACGACGTCGTGGGCGATCCGGCCTTCCTCGATCACCAGCACCCGGTCGGCCAGCGCGACCGCCTCGGCGACATCGTGGGTCACCAAGATCGCGGTAAAGCCCTGGTCGCGCCAAACGCGCTCCAGCAACCGCTGCATCGAGATGCGGGTCAACGCGTCCAGCGCGCCAAGTGGCTCGTCGAAGGCGAGCACGCGGGGGCGCGAGACCAGCGCGCGGGCAAGCGCTACGCGCTGCTTCTGGCCGCCCGACAAGACCGAGGGCCACTGGTCGCGCTTGTCGGTCAGTCCGACTTCGGTCAACGCCTTATCGGCGCGTGTATGCGCATCACTGGATGAACGATCGCGGCCGAGGCCGACCTCGACATTGGAGAGAACGCGGGCCCAGGGCAACAGCCGAGGCTCCTGGAACATCACGCGAATATCCTCGGGGTTCACCGCGTCGCCGAGCGAGATGCTGCCGGCGTCGAACTTCTCCAGGCCGGCGATGAGGCGAAGCAGCGTGCTCTTGCCGCAGCCGCTCTTGCCCACGATGGCGACGAACTGGCCGGCGGGGATGTGAAGGTCGATGCCGCGCAGCACCTCGTTGTCGCCGTAGGATTTGCGCAGGCCGCGGATGCTGAGCGGCAGGCCAGAGGTCTGCACCGGGCGCTCCTCGCGCACGACGCGGGCGTGAGGCGCGAAATTGGCGCGGCTGGCGAGCTCGGTTTCGGGAAGGGAGGTACGAAGGGCTGTCTGCATGTGATTCCCAGTATTTTTTCTCAACGTTTCAAATAGGCGGGGTGCCAGGAGAGCGTGAGGCGCTCCAGCACGCGGGAGGCGCTGTCGGCGAGCTTGCCGAGTAGGGCGTAGATCAGGATCGAGAGCACGACGACGTCGATCAGCATGAACTCGCGCGCCTGCATCGCCATGTAACCGAGGCCCGAAGACGCCGCGATGGTCTCGGCGACGATCAGGGTCAGCCACATGATGCCGAGCGCGAAGCGGATGCCGACGAAGATCGAGGGCAGCGCGCCCGGGAAGATCACCCGGCGAAACAGCTCGCCGTCGCTCATGCCGTAGATGCGGCCCATCTCGATCAGCTGGGGATCGACGGTGCGGATGCCGTGCAGCGTATTGAGGTAGATCGGGAAGAACACGCCGAGCGCCACCAGGAACAGCTTCGCGCCCTCGTCGATGCCGAACCACAGGATGACCAGCGGGATCAGCGCCAGATGCGGCACGTTGCGCACCATCTGCAGCGTTGTATCCGTGAGCTTGGCCGAGAGCTGCGACAGGCCATTGGCGAGGCCGAAGGCAAAGCCGATGCTGCCGCCGATCAGGAAGCCGATCGAGGCGCGCCAGAATGAAACCCAGATGTTGCGAACGAGCTCGCCGGAGAGCAGCAGCTTCCAGCCCGCAAGCAAGACGTCGCTCGGCGCCGGCAGCACCCGCGTCGGCACGAAGCCGGTGACGCTTGCGACCTGCCAGATCGCGATGATGGCGAGCGGCACGATCCACTGGATCAGGCTATCGACGCGCGGCAGGCGCAAACTGCGGGGAAGTGAAACGCTGTCGATCAGGCTCATGACTGCGACACCTTCTGTTGCGGACGGAAGTCGCTGCCGACCGTTTCACCAAAAGGACCACCGTTGAAGTGCAGCCTGGTCACGTTGCTGGGCTGCTCCAGCGAGAGCAGCGGAAACACCAGCTCGGCGAAACGATAGGCTTCTTCCAGATGCGGGTAGCCCGACATGATGAAGGTATCGATGCCAATGTCCTGATACTCCCTAATGCGGGCCGCGACCGTCTGGGCGTCGCCGACCAGCGCCGTGCCAGCGCCGCCGCGCACGAGGCCGACACCGGCCCACAGGTTCGGCGCGATCTCGAGCTTGTCGCGCTTGCCGCCGTGAAGCTGCGCCATGCGCTGCTGGCCGACCGAATCCATCCGCGCAAAGTTCTTCTGCGCGGTTGCGATGGTCTCGTCGCTGACGTGCTTGATCAGCTCGTTGGCCGCACGCCAGGCCGCGTCATTGGTCTCGCGGACAATCACGTGGAGCCGGATGCCGAAGGATAGTTTTCGACCGCGAGCTGCTGCGACCTCCCTCACCCTCGCGATCTTCTCGGCGACCAAGGCCGGCGGTTCGCCCCAGGTCAGATATTTGTCGACGGTGTCGACGGCGACGTCGATGCCGGCATCCGACGAGCCGCCGAAATAGAGCGGCGGACGCGGCGACTGAACCGGCGGAAACAGCAGTTTGCCGCCTTCGACATGGATGTGCTTGCCCTCGACGTTGACGGTCTTGCCAGCGAGCAGCTCGCCATAGACGTTGAGGAACTCGCGGGTGACCTCGTAGCGCTCGTCATGGGCGAGGAAGATGCCGTCGCCCTTGTTCTCGACGGGATCGCCGCCGGTGACGACGTTGACCAGGAGCCGGCCGTTGGTGATGCGGTCCAGCGTCGACGTCATGCGCGCGGCCACGCTCGGCGATTGCAGGCCGGGCCTGACCGCCACGAGATAGCGCAGCCGCTCGGTGAACGGCGCGACCGAGGAGGCGACGATCCAGGAATCCTCGCAAGATCGCCCGGTCGGCAGCAGCACGCCGAAATAGCCGAGCTGGTCGGCGGCCTGCGCGATCTGGCGTAGATAGTTGAAATTGACCTCGCGGCCGCCGATGCCGGTGCCGAGATAGCGGCCGTCGCCGTGGGTCGGCAGGAACCAGAGGATGTTGGCGTTCGCTTGCTTGCTCATGTGCTTGCTCATGATCCTGGCCTCCGCGCCACGTCGGAAATCTTGATGGATTTGGGGATCAGGTTGAGCGCGAAGAACGCGTCCGCAACCTGCTGCTGATTGGCGATGACGGCATCGGTCAGCGGCTTGATGCCGTAGGATTGCCGCTTTAGCGCGACCTCGACCACCGGGACTGACAGGCCGATGGACGGCGCCAGCTGCTCGGCAACTGCGTGGATGTCGCCCTTGGCCCAGTCATCGACCGCGCTCAGCTCGGCCAGCACGGCGTCGACGATCCTCGGATTGGTTTCGAGGAATTTCTTCGAGGAGAAATAGAACTGGTAGTTGGCGACGATGCCGGTGCCGTCGGCGAGCGTGCGGGCGCCGGTCGCGGCTTCCGCGGCGGCCTGGAACGGATCCCAGATCACCCACGCATCGACCGCGCCGCGCTCGAAAGCGGCGCGCGCATCGGCCGGCGCCAGAAACACAGGCTCGATCTCGGAATATTTGACGCCGGCTTTCTCCAGCGCCTTGACCAGGAGGTAATGGACATTGGAGCCCTTGTTGAGCGCGACCTTCTTGCCTTTGAGGTCGGCGACCGATTTCAGCGGGCTGTCTTTTGGCACCAGGATCGCCTCGCCCTTCGGCGCCGGCGGCTCGTAGGCGACATACTGGATCGGCGCGCCGGCGGCTTGCGCGAAGATCGGCGGGGCTTCGCCGGTGTTGCCGAAATCGATCGCGCCGATATTGAGCGCCTCGAGAAGCGGCGGGCCGGAGGGGAATTCGGTCCACACCACCTTGTAGCCGTCGGCAGCTAACTTCGGCTCCAGCGTGCCCTTGCTCTTGAGCAGCACCAGCTTGCCGTATTTCTGGTAGCCGATGCGGACCACCTTGTCCTGTCCGTAGGAGGTGCCGACCGCGGCGGCGACGATGCCGATCGACAGCACGATGGCCGCGATCAGACGCTGGATGATACGCCTCATGTTCAAACCCTTTGAGATGGGGAGATTGGTTGGCACGATCAGGCTGCCGGGTTGCGCCAGACGATGTCGCGGATCACGATCGGCTTCGGGATCAGGCCGAGCCTGTGGAAGCGCTCGGCGACACCCTGCTGAGTCGTGACGATGTCGTCGGTGACCGGGCCGACCACGAAATTCGCGCGATTGGCGGCGACGGTCTGGATGTCCAGTGGAACGCCGGTGACCGCGGCGAGCGATTTGGCGACCGCGTCGCGGTGCTGCTCGGCCCATTGACCGGCGGCGGTTGTCACATCGATGATCTGTTGCAGGATGGCGCCGTGATTCCTGGCGAAATCGCGGTTGGCGATGAAGAAGGAATTGGTCTTGGTGACGTCGCGCGCATTGATCAGGATGCGGCCGCCCTGCTTGGTCTCGCCGATCGCGAAATACGGATCCCAGATCGCCCAGGCCTCGATGCTGCCATTGGCAAAGGCAGGCCCGGCATCCGGCGGCGTCAGATAGACCGGCGTGATATCGGCATAGGTCAGGCCGGCTTTCTCGAGCGTCTGCACCACGATGTTGTGGGCGCTGGAGCCCTTGGTGAAGCCGACGCGCTTGCCTTTCAAGTCGGCGATGCCGCGGATCGGCGAATCCTTCGGCACCAGGATGCCCTGCCCGTTGGTGATGGGCTGGCCGGCGGCATAGACGATCGCCGCGCCCGCGGCCTGGGCGAACACCGGCGGGGAGTCGCCGACCGCGCCGAAATCGATGCTACCGACATTCATTGCCTCCATCATCGGAGGCCCCGACGAGAACTCGACCCATTTCACGTCGATGCCCAGGGGCGCGAAATGCTTTTCCAGGGCGGCCTGCTGACGCGTGATAACCAGCACGCCGGTCTTCTGGTAGCCGACACGAATGTCCTTCACCGCGCCTTGTGACGTTGCTTGCGCGTTGGCGTGCGAAACGAATGCGGCGGCTGCCGCAGTTCCAACGGATAGTTTGAGAAAATCCCGACGTTGCATCCGACACTCCCGGCCGCGTGCGGCCGTCCTTCATTCGTGCTCGGGAATGATGGGGCGGCTTATCGGAGGTGTCGAGACGCGCGGAAAAATAGCGATGCATGCACTGCGCACGTGGCGGAGCGCATGATTAATCTTTCGATCCACGGAGCGAACGCAGGGGATATTTTTCCGCACGCGAATGTGAAAAACGCACGCAACCGAGCCGAGAAATTAAAAATCGCGAAAACAACCCCATGCACAGTAGCCGGGGCGCGCGAAAACAATGACTTACGCTTATCCGAAATTGACCTTGACTCGTCGGGCAAAACAGGAGCAGGATGGCATCGTGGCGGCGTTGCGGATGGACCGGTCCCTGCCGGCCTAATGCAGCCATCTCACCGGTAGATTCTGCAGCCCGCGAAAGGCCCATCCGCCGATCCGTACCGGCTCGTCGTCGGCGATCTCGAGCCGGCCGGCACGGGCGAACAAGGTCGGCAGTGCGACGTCGGCAATCATGGCGCGCGAGGCCCAGGCGCCGGCGCAGAAATGCGGACCGGCGCCGAACGCGACGCTCTTGGCCGTATCACGCCGCACGTCGAACTGGTCGGCGCGCTCAAAATGCTTCTCGTCGCGGTTGGCGGAGCCGAACATGAGGAATACGCGTTCATCGGTTTCGAACGCGACGTCGCGGATCGTCCACGGCTTTGCGATGCGCCGCGGCGACATGCCGATCGGCGAGATCCAGCGGGCATATTCCTCGAAGGCCTGGAGCCACGTCACCTCGCCCTTGCGCACGAGATCGAGCTGGTCGGGATGGGTCAGCAGCGCCCACACCGTGCCGGCGATCGCCTTGCGCGGCTCGTTCTGGCCGCCGGAGATCGCGAGCTTGACGTTGGCGCGCACGCTCTCCATCGCCATGCCGGACGCGAGGAGCACGCCGAGGATACTCTGGTCGGGATGCTTGCGCATCACCGGCAGGATGTCGTCGATCGCGGCATCGATGCCCGACGTCGCTGCATGGCAACGCGCCTCGACGGCCGCGTCGCCGCTGTAATTGGCGATGCCCTCGATCATGCCCTGTGACCAGGCGTCCATGTCCGCAAAGCCGATATTGGTGAGGCCGGTGATCGACTTCAGGCATTCGCCGGAGAACGGCAACGCGAAGTCGCGCATGAAATCGATCCGCCCGGGCTCGATCGCTTCGATGATGCGGTCGGCATGGGCCTGGAACAGCGCGGCCCAGTGCGCCTTCACCGTCTTCGGCGACACCGTTGGAAACATCGCGCGGCGCTCGACTTGATGCGCCTCGCCGTCCTTGCGCATCATGTTGTGGCCCATCAGCCGGTTCATCAGGCCCGCGGGCTGGTGCGAGGAGAACACGTCGATCTGCTTCTCGGAGATCGAGATATCGTCGCGGCTCGTCAGCAGTGTCGAGCCGAGCTGCGGCACGAAGGCGATCGGCGCCTCCTTGCGCATCGTTGCCAGCATCGGATATGGATCGGCCCAGAATGCGGCCGGGTCGATGTCGATGCGCGGCGCGGTGCTCAAGCTTCGCTCCATTGCTGTTCGCCACCGAGGTTAGCGGCTTCAGGAGACGCCGTCTGTCCCCAGCGATTGGGACAGCTTCAGTTCAGGCTGCGCGGGCCGGCGAGCAGGCGCAGCACGATCGCAAACAGCTCGCTTTGTGACGAGATGCCGAGCCGTTCATAGGCGCGCTTGCGGTAGGTCAGGGTCGAATGCAGGCTGATGCCTAGCGCCTGCGAGATCGCTTCTGAGCTGAAGCCGGAGAGGATGCGCCGGCAAACGTCCTGCTCGCGCGGGGTGAGGCTGGCGAGGGGCGCGCGCGTCGCGAATAGCGCGGCGACAGACTGCTCGGTCGTCGCTGCCGAGCCGTGCTGGAAATGGCGTGCCACGCTCGCACTGATGGCCGGTGCGATGGCCTCAAGCCGCGCACGCTGGGCATCGCTGAAGCGGCCCTGGACAGCGATGCGATAGAAATTGATGTAGAAACAGGTGTCGTCGACCCAGATCGCGGTCGCGCATTTGTCGACGATGCCGGAATCCACAAAGAACATTTTGCGGTAGCGGGCGCCGTACATGCGCGGCGCGAAGGCGGGCAGCACGAGCGGCGCGCGGCCCTCCCCTTCGAACAGCGCATCGCGGTTGGGATCGGATTGGTGGAACTGGCCGGCATAGGCGGCGCCGAGATCGCCGCCGATCGGGATGTTGCCGGCATCGAGCAGGCAGTGTGCGGCGCCCGCGCGGCTCAGCGCGAACACCATGCAATGCCCGACCCCGGCCTGCCGGCGCAACGTCTCGATCAGGACATCAGGGAAATCCGGGCGACCGATGGCAAGCACCGCGGGCGTGACATCCCCAGCTGCCGGATTTGCGGGCGTCCCGCGAGGGCGCATCGTTTTCTCCCCATCGCCTTTTGACGAAATTTATCAGCAATGGCCGCGCAGCGGAAGGCGGGTGTCGCCCGATATCTCCTGCGACGTCGCCGGGGGCTCAGGAAGCACTTTTGCGCAGAATCCTGTCCATTGCTTTTCCCTTGGCCAGCTCATCGATCAGCTTGTCCAGGTAGCGGATCTCTCGCATCGTGGGTTCTTTGACGTCCTCGACCCGGACGCCGCAAACCACGCCTGTGATCAGGGTTCGCGAAGGATTGATCTTGGGGGCCTTCGCAAAGAAGGTTTCAAAGTCCGTCCCCTGCTCCAGTTGAGCTTCCAGCTCGTTCTGACCATAGCCTGTCAACCAGGAGATGACCTGATCAACCTCCGTTTTGGTGCGCCCTTTCTTCTCCGCCTTCGCAACGTAAAACGGGTAAACGCTTGCGAAGCTGGTGGTATAGATCCTGTGTTTCGCCATGACCACTCCATGGATCACTCGCTGCGGCCGAAGGCCGATACGATATCATCGATGGAGTTGCCTGTAGAGGTTCTGACTGAGAAGTCCCGCGAAGCAATATACGGCGGCAAATGCGCTCCATCAAAGCGCCCGTGATATCCGTCACTGAGCGTTCAAGGCAGTTGCGGCACTCTGCATCGTGCCAGCGCAACCACCTTCCGGGCGGCCGCTGAGGTGACTGTCTCGACAGTGTTTTGCCGGCACCCCCTGCTAGGTTAGC
This sequence comes from Bradyrhizobium sp. GCM10028915, assembly GCF_042666195.1. Lineage (NCBI taxonomy): Bacteria > Pseudomonadati > Pseudomonadota > Alphaproteobacteria > Hyphomicrobiales > Nitrobacteraceae > Bradyrhizobium > Bradyrhizobium sp. GCM10028915. The sequence continues at coordinate 387,767 of NZ_JBHTFN010000071.1, read as the reverse complement.
AGAATTCGCACCCAGCAGGGTATGCTCGGATGTGAAGCTTACTCCAAGGCAAAGGCGCAGCTATGTTCAAGGTCGAACCCACGCTTGAAAATCTCGCATCGCATATCCAGCGGCAGGACCAGTCGCTGAAGGCTATGAGTTGGAGCGTTTTGGGGGCTACGATCCTGGCGGCTGCGGCGATCATTTCATCGCAATGGCATGCGACCGCTAATGCCGATACAGTCAAGGCCAAGACCCTGTCTGTGGAAACAATTGCCTTGCGAAATGGCACCGGCAAAATCGTCGCCTTGATCTCATCCACTTCCGACGGAACGCCGCACATCTCGCTGTTGGATAGCCGCGAGAAGGTGCGTCTCAGCATCGGGCTTCGCCAGGATGGCGTACCTTCGGTGTCGCTCCTCGATACGGAGCAGGGTCAGCGGGCAGTGCTGTCCCTGAACGATCATCAGGATGCGTCCTTGACGATGTACAATGCTGCAAAACTTCCCCGTGCGACGCTCGCTGTGGACTCCGTCAGCTCGGGTCACATGGTTCTCTTCGGGACCGGCGGTGGTCTAAACTTCTCCGCTTTGGATGGCCGCGTGCAGTGGACTCCGGTGGGCGGAGCCGTTCAGAACATCCAGACGAAAACCGAATCCAAATAAACTCAGCCGGCCGCAGCGGCGAAAGACCCTACCCCGCCGCCGCCTTCGCCGGCGGAACGTTGATCGCGAGCTTGCCATAGCGGTCGGTGAACGCCTGCGTGTCGATCTCCTCGAGCTTGATCTCGCCGCTCATGACGCCCTGCTTCCAGGCCGCCTGCGCGGGATCGTTCTGGAATTCCGGCATCACCTCGCGGCCGAACAGCTCCAGCGATTCGCAGATGTGCTCGTGGCTGTTCTTGCCCGCCTGGTTCAGCAGGATGACCTGGTCGATATGCGAGCCCTGGAAGCGCTTCAGCTTCCTGCGGATCGTCTCGGGCGAGCCGACCAGTCCGCCGCGCAGCGCAGCCTCCTGCGCCTCGGGATTGTCGCGTTTCCACTTGTCGTACTCGTCCCACATGTTGACGGTATAGGTCTCCGGACGCTGGCGATTCTGCGACGCGCCGTAGAAGCGTAGCGCGAACTGGAAGAAGGTGGCGCCGTCGGCGCGCGCACGCGCCTCCTCGTCCGTCTTTGCGCACATGAAGAACGACACCAGCGCCATGTTCGGGTTGATCTCGTAGTCGGCGAGCTTGGCGAGGCGCTTGGTCATGGCGTTGTAATAGGCGTGCACCCAGGCGTGCGCGGCGTCTGCGCTGACGAACTGGAAGCCGAGCGCACCAAAGCCATGGCGGCCGGCGCGCTCGATGGTCGGCAGCTGCGAGCAGGCCATCCACAATGGCGGATGCGGCTTCTGCACCGGTTTTGGCACGACGTTGCGCAACGGGATGTCGAAATATTTGCCGTGGTGCTCGCTTCCTGCGTCCTTGAACATCGGGAAGATCGCGGCGACGGCCTCCTCGAACACCTCTTTCTTGGTCTCCATGTCACGGCCGAACGGCGTGAGCTCGGTGATGGAGGCGCTCTCGCCCATGCCGAATTCGCAGCGGCCGTTGGAGAGCAGATCGAGCACCGCGACGCGCTCGGCGACACGTGCGGGGTGGTTGGTCGTGAGCTGGAGGATGCCGTGGCCGAGCCGGATGTTCCTGGTGCGCTGGCTCGCGGCTGCGAGAAACGATTCCGGCGAGGGCGAATGCGAGTATTCTTCGAGGAAGTGATGCTCGACAACCCAGGCGTGGTCGTAGCCGAGGCGGTCTGCGAGTTCCATCTGCGAGAGCGCGTTCTGATAGAGGCTGAGCTCGTCGCCGGCCACCCACGGCCGTGGCAGTTGCAGCTCATAGAAGATGCCGAACTTCATGACGCCGTCTCTCCCAGGTTTTCTTGCAGGTTTTCTTGCAGGTTTTCTTGCAAGTTTTCTTGCCGTTTATTTTTTTCTTGCGGGCATCTTAATGGGCGGGGCGGCGCTGTCTACGCAGTCGCAATTCCGCCTTGCGGGAGAAGGTGCTTTTCGGCGCGGCGGCCATTCAGGACCACGCCGATGAAGGTGAAGCGCACCAGCAGATGATAGCTCGCCAGCATCGGAGGAAGCGCGACGACGAGAAGAACACCGAACTTGATCAGACCGGGCCAGTCGAGCTGCGACAGCGCGACCTGCAGCGCCATCACGATCGGCAGGTGGATCAGATAGAGCCAGTAGGATGCATCGGCGAGATAGCGCCAGGTCGGGCTGAAGCCGGACATGAAGCGGAGCGCGAGGCCGATGACCGCAAAGGTCGAAATCCATATCGCCGGCGCATACAGGATCACGGAGACAAGCCGGAGCGTGGCGAAGCCGAAAGGCAGTTTCGGTGCACCCGGCGCGGACGTCATCGCCCCAACCAGCACGAAACTGATCAGGATCAGAGTGATTGCGAGCAGAAGATGCGGGAGCCAGCGCCGCTCAATCAGTCGCAGCAGATCGATCTGCCGATGCAGCAGCCAGCCGATCGCGAAGGCGGTGCCGAAGCCAATCCAGGCCTGCGCGTTGGTGACGAGCGATTGATCCGGCGTCCTCACGCCCATCACGTTGATCCAGCGTTGGTCGAGGCAGAAGGCGGCGCCGATCGGGATTGCCAGAACAAGGGGGGCCAGCGGACTTTTCATGATCCCGGCGAAGACCCGGTCAATCACCGCTCGCCACCTGCCTGACGCATCTAGCCAGACAAATGCGCCGCGCAGCAGCAGCACGACGACATAAAGCTCCAGCAGCACATAGATGAACCAGAGATGGGTCAGGGGGAAATTCGGCAGCACCGGTGGCCAGCTGCGGGACCAGCCGCCGTTCGGGAAATGAGACGCCCAGATCGCGATGAAGTACATGGGCGTGAACAGGATCGGCCAACCCGTGCGCAACTATCCGGAGCAGCCGCCGGTGATCCCGCACACGATCGACGGCTATCAGATCGACCTCAACGGCAACAAGTGCCTGTCCTGCCATGCGCGGGCGCGCATCGCGGAATCGCAGGCGCCGATGGTCTCGATCACCCACTTCATGGACCGCGACGGCCAGTTTCTGGCTTCGATCTCGCCGCGCCGCTTCTTCTGCACGGAATGCCACGTGCCGCAGAACACCGCCAATCCGCCCGTCAGCAACGACTTCACCGACATCGACACGCTGCTGTCGCGCGCAAGCCCCGGTGGCCGCCGATGACGACGACCGCTGATGAACCCGGCGAGGGACTGAAGGCCAGACGCGGCTTCGTCGCGCGAAGCTGCGACTTCGCGCGCGAGCTCTGGCAGGTGCTGATCCGTCCGAGCTCGGTGTTCGGGCTCGGCGTGCTGGTGCTGGCGGGCTTCATGGCCGGCGTGATCTTCTGGGGCGGCTTCAACACCGCGCTGGAATTGACCAACACCGAAAAATTTTGCACCGGCTGCCACGAGATGAAGGACAACGTCTACGCCGAGCTGAAGTCGACCATCCATTTCGCCAACCGCTCCGGCGTGCGCGCGACCTGTCCGGATTGCCACGTGCCGCACAACTGGACCGACAAGATCGCCCGCAAGATGCAGGCCTCCAAGGAGGTCTGGGGCAAGATCTTCGGCACGATCGACACCCGCGAGAAATTCCAGGATCACCGGCTCGAACTGGCGGCGCATGAATGGGCGCGCTTCAAGTCCAACGATTCGCTGGAATGCCGGAACTGCCACAGCGCCGATTCCATGGACATCACCAAGCAGTCGCCGCGCGCCTCGGTCGCGCACCAGCACTTCCTGTTCACCAAGGAAAAGACCTGCATCGACTGCCACAAGGGCATCGCCCACCATCTGCCCGACATGCGCGGCGTTCCCGGCTGGCAATAGGGCGCCCCGCCCGGCTTGAACCAGCGGTGCGAATGGTTAGTTTTGGGGCTGGCGAATCGCTCCGTTTTCGCCCCCTCCTCAAGACAGACATGGCCACATTCACCCCGCATCAGGATGCCGCGCTCAAGGCCGTTGGCGACTGGCTCAAGGCCAAACCCGGCCGCAACGGCACGCCGCCGGTGTTCCGCCTGTTCGGCTATGCCGGCACCGGCAAGACCACGCTGGCGCGGCACATCGCCGACGGCGTCGACGGCGAGGTGAAGTTCGCCGCCTTCACCGGCAAGGCGGCGCTGGTCATGCGCAACAAGGGGTGCGACGAAGCCTCCACCATCCATTCGCTGATCTACCGCACCCGCGAATCCGGCGAGGAGCAGCCCAGCTTCGAGCTGTGGGACGACGCCCCGGCCTCCAAGGCCAAGCTGATCGTGATCGACGAATGCTCGATGGTCGATGCCGAACTGGGCCGCGACCTGATGTCGTTCGACTGCCCGCTGCTGGTGCTGGGCGATCCCGCGCAGCTGCCGCCGATCCAGGGCGGCGGCTTCTTCACCAATACCGAGCCCGACGCGATGCTGACCGAGGTGCACCGCCAGGCCCAGGACGATCCGATCGTGCGGATGTCGATGGACGTCCGCGAGGGCCGCGAGCTCGACATCGGCCGCTACGGCGAGAGCGAGGTGGTCTCGCGCAAGGAGCTCGACCCTGATCGCGTCATGGCCGCCGACCAGGTGCTGGTCGGCCGCAACAACACGCGACGCGCGTACAATATGCGGGTGCGCCAGCGGCAGAACATCGAGGACGTCTTCCCCGTCGCCGGCGACAAGCTGGTCTGCCTGCGCAACAACCGCAAGAAGGGCCTGTTCAACGGCGGGCTGTGGCGCGTGAAGTCGCGCAACACCTCGCGCTCGAAATCCCGCATTCTCAGCATGCGACTGTCGCCGGACGAGGATCTCGGCCACAAGGTGACCAAGGTCTCGGTGCGCGCCGATTGCTTCGAGGGCGGCGTCGAGGCGATCGCCTGGGAGCAGCGCAAGCCCTATGACGAGTTCGACTACGGCTACGTGCTGACCGTGCACAAATCGCAGGGCTCGCAATGGGACGACGTCGTGCTGTTCGACGAGAGCTTTGCGTTTCAGGAGAGCCGGGCGAGGTGGCTGTACACGGGCATCACGCGGGCGGCGAAGCGGCTGAGCATCGTGGTTTGAAACTGCGGTAGTCCGGATGGAGCGCAGCGTAATCCGGGGTTAGCTCCGCGATCGTGATTCCCGGATTTCGCTGCGCTCCACCCGGGCTACGAAGTCACTTCGCCGCGACGAAATAAAAATCCTCGCGCCCCGGCGGCGAGCCGTAGGAAAACGGCTGCTGCTCGTGCTTGGTCACAAGCCAGACATCGTCGCGAACGATGTCGAACAGTTTTCGGATCTCGACGCGCGGCATCTTGATCTCGCGAGCGAGCGCGGTGGCGAACGGGCTGTCGGCACCGCCGTCGCCATCCATCGCGGTCTCGCCGTGCTTGGCTGCGTAGACCACCATGAAGCCGGCGCCCGGCTCGATGTTGGAAAAGCCCTTGTCCACCAGCTTGAGCGACAGCGTGCGCTGCATGGTCGGCGCGAACGGATTGTCGCGGCAGGCATCCAGCATCACCAGACGCACTTTTCGCGCAGCGCCCACCGCCGCGATCACCTGCTCCAGCGCGACCGCCTGGGTCTCGGCGTCCCTGTCGGCGGCGAGCTTGGCGTCGACGGGAACGAGATAATTCACGCCGCCGATCTCGAAACCATGGCCGGCATAATAGACCACCGCCCAATCCGCCTTCTCCGCCTCGGCCGCAAACGTCTGCAACGCTTCGAAGAACTTGTCGCGGGTGAGGTCGCTGACGGATATCACGGTCTGGAAGCCGACATCGCGCAGCGCGGCTGCGATCATTTTCGAGTCGCGTGGCGGATTGGGCAAGGCGTGGACGTTCTTGTAGGCGCCGTTCCCGATCACCAGCGCTACACGGCGCCCCGTGGATCCGGCCGGTGCCTGCGGGGTCAGCGCGGCCAATCGCTCCTGCGCGATCGCGCGGGCGCGCGCGACGTCAAGTTCGTCGAACTTCGTCAGCGAATAGGCCGCCGCACGATAGTCGGCACGGGCCTGGGCGAGATCCTTCTTGCGCTCGTAGATCTGGCCGCGACCCGAATGTGCCCGGACGTTGTTCGGGTTGATCTGGATCGCCGTATTGTAGTCCTTCAGCGCGGCTTCGAAATCGCCCTTCAACATGTTGACGTCGGCGCGATTGTTGATCGCGTACGTGTTCTTCGGCTGCTTCTCGATTAGGCCGTTGCAGTCGGCGAAGGCCTGGTCGAACTTGCCCATCATGCCGTAGGTGATGCAGCGGTTGCCGGTGATCTGCTGCGCGGCCGGTTCGATCTTCTCGGCCTCCGCGAAATCGGCAATCGCGCCGTCAAAATCCTGCATCAGCGTGCGCACGCGGGCGCGGTTGGTGTAGCCGAGCAGGAACCTGGGCGCGTATTTGATCGACAGGTTGAAATCGTCGAGCGCGCTTTGCAGCGCACCCCGGCGCAACTGGATGACGCCGCGGTTGTTGTAGGGGACACCGTAGGTCGGGCGCTTCTGGAGCGCGAGGTCGTAGTCCGCCATCGCATGATCGTCCTGGCCCGTCCGCTCATAGGCGAGGCCGCGCAAATTGAGCGTGACGACGTTGTCGGGATCGAGGTCGACGGCCATGGACAAGGTCTCGATCGCGTGGCCGTAGTCGCGCTTGTTGAGCAGTGTGTTACCGCGCACGGAGAGCGCGATGGCCTTGTCCTTGCCGGTGAGCCGGTCGGCGTTGAGCAGCTTGTCGCAGGCCTGCGCCCTCGCCTGTGCATCCGCCTGGCGGTCGCGGCAAATGGCGAGGTCGTCGCCGGGTTGCGGTTCGGCCGCCGCGAGCGAGCTCCAGCCGGCCAGGATGGCGAGCACGACGACGAGGGTCAGGGATGCCACGCGCAGCATGTTGTCAGGTCAGCTCCAGCCACGATTCTCTTAAGTCGATCACCGATCGCGCCGGTTCATCTAGCGCGGAGTTCCGGTCGTCGCCAAGCCGGGCCGCTGGAGGCGGCGCGTTTCACGGACTCGTGTCCCTCCGGCCGTAACAATCGCCCGGTCCGCCCGTATCTCGAATGTCCGAAAATGCCGGGCAGGCTGTTCGCCCGGCCCCAACCGCCCTAGACTGTCAGACCTTCCGAAAGAGGATCGCCATGCGCCGACCTGCCGTCCTGTCCCTGCTCGCCGCAACCACCGCCCTGACGCTGGCCTTTGCCGCGCCGACCCGGGCCGCAGAGGATGCGGTCGTGATCCCCGCTCCTGCCGTTGATGTGGCCCCCGCAAGCGGGATCCAGACCGCCGTGATCGCCGGCGGCTGCTTCTGGGGCGTGCAGGGCGTGTTCCAGCACACCGCGGGCGTCGTCAACGCGGTCTCCGGCTACGCCGGCGGCACCAAGGCGACGGCCGACTACCAGACCGTCTCGAGCGGCCGGACCGGCCACGCGGAATCCGTCGAGATCAAATACGACCCCAAGAAGATCTCCTACGGCAAGATCCTGCAGATCTACTTCTCGGTGGCGCACGACCCGACCCAGCTCAACCGGCAGGGCCCCGACACCGGTCCGCAATATCGCTCGGCGATCTTCACCACGTCCGACGAACAGAAGAAGGTGGCCGAGGCCTATATCGCCCAGCTCAACGGCGCCAAGGTCTTCAGCAAGCCGATCGCGACCAAGGTCGGCGCGCTGGAGGCATTCTATCCGGCGGAGGCCTATCACCAGGATTATCTGACCCTGCACCCGAACCAGCCCTATATCGCCTACAACGACCTTCCGAAGGTCGAGAACCTGAAAAAGCTGTTCGCGGATAACTATATCGAGAAGCCGACGCTGGTGAGCGCCAGCAAGGCCACCAACTGAAAAAACGGGAGACCCATGCCCGACACCAAGACGAAAACCACGGACGACAAGGTCATCAAGAGCGAAGAGCAATGGCGCAGCGAGTTGTCGCCGATGCAATTCGCGGTGCTGCGCGAGAAGGCGACCGAGCGTCCCTTCTCCGGCGAATATGAGCACGACCACCGCGCCGGCACCTACACCTGCGCCGGCTGCGGCAACGTGCTGTTCGAGTCCGACGCGAAGTTCGATTCCGGCTGCGGCTGGCCGAGCTTCACCCAACCCGCCGTCGAGGGCCATATCGAAGAGGAGCGGGACGTCAGCCACGGCATGATCCGTACCGAGGTGCTGTGCGCCAAGTGCAGCGGTCATCTCGGCCATGTCTTCCCCGACGGCCCGGGGCCGACGGGCTTGCGTTACTGCATCAATTCCGCCGCGCTGAAGCTCGAACCCAAATAAACCTTGCGCGGCGCCGAGTTCCGTCATGGAACCCGGCGCCGCGATGTGCTTTTCTTCCCTGGTGGTGCGGCTGGCCATGGCGTGGCGGCGGCCGCCAGGGAGGATGCCATGACGCTTGGGACCATCCTGATCATCCTGGTGATCATTTATCTCGTCGGCGGCCTGTCGGGCCGCTTCGGCGGCTACGGCTACGGAATGGGTCATTCCGGCATGGGGATCGGCGGCCTCGTCCTGGTGGTGCTGCTCGTGCTGCTGCTCCTTGGCAAGCTGTAGACCATTCAAGTCGCTGATATTCCTGCAATTTCCCGGGCTGCGGAGCTGCCATGCGCAGATTCATCATCTCGCATCGCGGGGGTCGCAATTTTGTCAAAACGGGCTATATTAGAGGACGAAAATGACATGTGCGGCGCCCACTCAATCGTGGCCTCTGCCCGTCCCAACCCCACGCGCTTAAAGCCCCAGAGAGATCACGAGGTCTTTGACCATGCGTCCACTGCGTCCGTTCAACTTCAACACTTCCGCCGAACTCTTCCCCGCTGCGATCCGCAAGAAGAAGCGTGCAGGCTTCACCTATCGCCGGTTCGGCACCGCGGCCGAAGCCGTCCAGTTCGCGATGGAGCAGTTGCCGACGGATTCGCTGAACGGCGCCTATCTCCAGGTCGAGGAAGCGCGCTTCGACCAGAACGGCATCCGGTCGCTCTATGAGAGCGAAGCCTTCCCGCTGCCCCGCCACCGCAAGCCGGTGGAAGCCAGCACCGACGCTGCCGACGCGGCGTAAGTTTTCGTCACGCGCTCCGATGTGCGCTGAAAGCGCGATGGCCCGAAAGGCCGTCGCGCTTTTTGCGTTTTGGGGCGTGTCAGATGCGAGGCTGCTTGTCGAGCCAGCGGCGGAGCAGGCGCACGTTGCGCATGTTGGCACGGAACATGACGTCGAATGCGTCGCCCGCGAACGGGACGATGCCGACGACGCCGTCGAGGGCGACATTTCCGAGCATGCGCGCGGTGATGTACCAGGGCGCCCCGAGCGCCCTCGCCTCTTGCACCAGCCAGAGCGAGATCGCGGTGGTGATGATGTCGCCGACGACGGGGATCAACCCGATCAACCCATCGATGCCATAGCGGATGTTGGTTCCGGGCAGCACGAAGGCGACGTCGAGCAGCTTTGCGATCGCCTCGATCCGCGCGATCCGCTGCTCGCGCGTTAGATTGCCAAACGGGTTGCCGGCGAAGGGACTGTCCTTCCCGAACTCGAAGCGAAATTCGCGAAAGCCCTGCCCCAGCGTTTCGGGCCGGATCTCGTGACCGTCCTGATCGATGATCGGCCCACGCCCGTCGGTGCCCGAAGAGGCCGCACCCGAGCGGCTTCCCGAACGGGATCGACGCGGAGCAAGAATATCGTCATCGGACATGGTCATGGCCTGTAGGGAACGCGCCAGCGCGGCGGAGGTTGCTGCGGCGTGATTGAAGGTCGCGCCCTCAAGTCTGTGCCGCCGCCGGCTGCGGCTCCGCGACATATTTATGCACGAGCCAGGATGAAATCACCGCCGGCACGAACCCGACGAGGCCGTACAGGATGAACTGCACCGCGCCCGAGTCCGGCCCGCGCGAGCTGTAGGTCAGCGAGGCCAGGATGAAGGCGAACACGCCGACCAGCAGCATCCGCAGCACCGGGCCGATCCGGCGGACGTGGACCAGGATATCGTCGACCGCACCGATCATCAGCGAGGGCAGGAAGCCGAACAGATAACTGTATTGCAAGGATTTGAAGAACACCGCGAACAGCTTGCCGACCTCAGCGAGACTGGTCTGGGTCCAATAGCCGGACTGATAGGTCGTCGTCAGCAGCAGCAGGAACCCGCCCACGAACGGGCCGACCAGCGCAAACACGAGATAGCGTTTCATCAGGCACCCTCATCCTTCACCTTACTATAGCAGCGCCGCGGGAACCTTGAATAGCGGGGGGTGCGGGCTCTGCGCTGGGAACAAGCGGCATAGCGACGGACTTGAAATTCACCTGTCAGATTTGGAGCCGCCGATGTCCCGCAAACTGTTCTTCCTGGCGACGATCGCACTGACGGCCGTGAGCGGCCTGTCGAACGCGCCCGCTCTCGCACAAGGCCATATGGGTTCGCCGCAGGAGCAGCAGGCCTGTTCGCGGGACGCCTCGCGCTTCTGCCGCAAGGACCTCGGCAATGACGGTGCGGTGCAGGCCTGCCTGCAAGCCAACCGGGCCAAACTGTCGCGGTCTTGCAGCAAGGTCTTTCAGAGCCACGGCATGTGAGGACCGGAACCATCCCCGGCGAACGGAGAGTGAAGCCATGTTGCGCGACGAACAGCTCTCGATCCTCAGGGACATCAGCCAATCCATCGCCTTTGCCGACGACCGGCACGGCAAGATAGGCGAGCTGATCGCCGACGGTTACGTGATGAAGGACGGAGATCTGTTCGAGCTCACGGCAAAGGGCGTTACGGCGGTCGAAGAGCATGCAGCGCTTGGCGCAAGCGATGTGGAACAAGCGAGCGTATCCTCCGATCGGTTGATCTGATCGCACGCGAGTCGCGTTGTGCGTGACGTGCGCGCAACAATTGCGAATTCCTTTTTGCCTGCCATTGCGGTCGCGCAACAATGGCGCATACTTGGCTCGGGCGGCGCAGCACTTTTCGATTCGAACATCACCAGAGATCGAGCAACCACATGCGGGATTGAGGTCCCGGCGTGATGGCTGAGACATGCGGCAGGTCAAGCCGCGTGCGGCGCCCCAAAACCAAGTGGCTCAAGCCCACGGAACTCGGGGACGCATTCTGCATGACACGCAATCAGACGATCGCAACTCTCTTCGCCCTCGCCACCACCGCCATCGCAATCCCGACATCGCCAAGCTTCGCGTTCTCGTCCGAAGCGCAGCAGATGTGCTCGGGCGATGCGATGCGGCTGTGCTCCAGTGAGATCCCCGACATTCCCCGGATCAGGGCCTGCATGGTGCAGAAGAAGGCTCAGGTCAGCCCGGGCTGTCGCGCCGTGATGGACCGCGAGCATGCCGCCGCGACAGGATCGCGCAAGCGGGAAGCAGCCGCGCAATAGAGAGAGCGTATCTGCGGCCATCGTGAGGGCCCGCCCAAGGGGCGGGCCCTCAGGATGAGGTCTCGTTTCGCGGCGAGATATCGAACCCTCATGGTGAGGAGCCCGCCAAGGCGGGCGTCTCGAACCATGCAGGCCAAGGTCTCACGGGGTAGAGATCTAGTCGCCCCACTGCGCGAAGGCGTCGTTGAAGGCGCGCTCGCCGGGAGCGCCCTTCTCGATGGCGATGATGGCGCGGCGCTGGTTGGCGTAGACCAGGGGCACGTCGAACCAGGAGCGCTCCTTCAGCAGCTGGACGTTGCGGCTGCGGTCGGCATCGACGTTGGAGAGGCCGACCAGGAAGAAGCCGTCGGTGACCTTGACCGCGAGGCCTGCGAGTGGCGTGCCGCGTGCCTGCTCGTTCGACTTCATCAGGATGCCCGGCACGTTGGAAACGCCGCCGCCCGGAAAGTCCGGCGGCAGGACGAAGGTCAGCTCCGCGGTGTGGCTCGCCGGCAGCGAGGAGTCGGTGTTGCGGCGGAACGACATCGTCATCTTGAACTTGCGGTCGGGGATCTCGATGTCGGCGCGCACGGCGACGTCGGCCTTCTGGTTGCCCGACGCCTTGATCGGCTCGAGCCGCCACACCACCGAGCCGACATATTGCTTGCCCTTCGGATCGGATGGATCCTCGTCGTAGAGCACGACTTTCTGCGCCACCGGCGCGACCGGCTGGTCGCTGGCCGAGGGCTGGCCGACGCGATCCGGAATCTTGGGCTTGCTCTGCGGCTGAGACGAATCCTTGGGCGCCTCCACCACCTGCGTCGGCGAAGACTTCAACAGGTTGGTCGCGGTCTGGACCAGCTGCTTGCCCCACAGGATGCCGGCACCGACCAGGATCAGCACGATGCCGACGGCGATCGCGCTCTTGAACGGAAAGGCGCGGCCGGTGCGGGCGCGCTTCTTCTTGGGTTCGCGGTCGAGAACGGGGATGTGCGGACGTTGCGACGGCGGCTGCGACGGCGGCGCGTAGCGCTCAGCTTCCTCGATCGATTCGTCGTAGGAATACGGCGCGTCGGCTCCGGCGCCGCGATTCTCCAGGCTCGGCTCGAGCCGGTCGAATTCCGGCGAGGGCGAGGGCACGTTGGCGTAGGTGCGGCGCGCCGCGCGGTTGGCCTGCGCGGCGGCGCCGCCGAGCTCGTTGGCGTCCGCCGTGATGTCGCGGAAGCCGCGCACGCCCGGTGCGGGCGGCAGCGGCGGTGGCGGTCCCATGTCCGGCGGACGGCGCCCACCAGCGCGATCACGTCCGACCGGCGGAGGCTCCGGCATCGACGACGGGGCCGGCGGACCCGGCTGCCGCGGCGCGTCGAAACGCGGGGCCCGCGGCGCACGCGGGGCGTCGCCCTGGTCATCGACATTGAAGGAGGGCCGGTCAGCCCGCGGCGGCGGCGGAGCCGGACGGGTGCGCGGCGGGGCAGCGGTTTGCGGCGCGGGCGAGTTGCCCTCGGTGGCGCGGGTGCTGGCACGGCGGAAGGCGTCGCCGCTGCCGCTGCTGCGGGCGCCGCCACCGGGGCGCGAGGCCTCGCGGGCACGCTGGGCCGCCTCTGATTCGACCTTGCGGACGGCCTCTTCCAGCGAGAGGCGCTCGCGGGTGATCTCGGATTCGGAGAGCGGCGGCTGCACGCTGCGCAGTTGCGCGATCAGCGCCGTGCGCGCCCGCTCGTAGAGCGCGCGACGGCTCTCGCCGGGAGCGTTGGGGTCCAGGGCGGCAATAGCGCGGGCGATCAGCGGGTAGTAATCAGCCATTTCTACTCAATTATACGCGCGTCCCGGTAAGAGATCGTTAAGCCTCAAACGGATTTTGTACCAGGATAGTATCCTCGCGTTCGGGGCTGGTGGAAAGCAGCGCCACCGGGCACCCCACCAATTCCTCGATCCGGCGGACATATTTGATCGCCTGGGCCGGCAGCTGGGCCCAGGACCGCGCATTGGCGGTCGGCTCCTTCCAGCCCTCGATGGTCTCGTAGATCGGCTCGACCCGGGCCTGGGCGCCCTCGCCCGCCGGGAAATGATCGATCTCCTTGCCGTCCAGCCTGTAGCCGGTGCAGACCTCGATCGAATCGAAGCCGTCGAGGATGTCGAGCTTGGTCAGCGCCAGACCGTTGATGCCGCAGGTCCGGACCGCCTGGCGAACCAGAACCGCATCGAACCAGCCGCAGCGGCGGGGCCGCCCGGTATTGGTGCCGAACTCGCGGCCGCGCTCGCCGATCTTGCGGCCGGTCTCGTTGTCCTGCTCGGTCGGGAACGGGCCCTGGCCGACGCGGGTCGTATAGGCCTTGCAGAGGCCGAGCACATAGCCGACCGCGGCGGGGCCGAGGCCCGAGCCGGTCGCCGCCTGCGCCGCCACCGTGTTGGACGAGGTGACGTAAGGGTAGGTGCCGTGATCGACGTCGAGCAGGGCGCCTTGCGCGCCTTCGAACAACATGCGCTTGCCCTCGCGCCGCTTGATGTCGAGCAGCCGCCACACCGTCTCGGCATAGGGCAAGAGCTGCGGCGCGAGCGCGGTCAATTCCTTCACGATCTCCTTGCCGTCGAACTCCGGCAGGCCGAGGCCGCGGCGCAATGCGTTGTGATGCGCCAGCAGCCGGTCGATCTTGTGCGGCAGGGTGTCGAGATCGGCGAGGTCCATCAGGCGGATGGCGCGGCGGCCGACCTTATCCTCGTAGGCCGGGCCAATGCCACGGCGGGTGGTGCCGATCGCGGTCGCCGCATTGGCGGATTCGCGATGCGCGTCGAGTTCGCGGTGCAGCGGCAGGATCAGGGTGACGTTCTCGGCGACCCGCAGATTGTCCGGGCCGACCGCGACGCCCTGCGACCGCAGCTTGGTGACCTCGTCGAGGAAGGCGGCGGGATCGAACACAACGCCGTTGCCGATCACCGACAGCTTCTGCTCGCGCAGCACGCCCGAGGGCAGCAGCGCCAGCTTGTAGGTCTTGCCGTTGATCACCAGCGTGTGGCCGGCGTTGTGGCCGCCCTGGAAACGGACGACGATGTCCGCCTGCTCCGACAACCAGTCGACGATCTTGCCCTTTCCTTCGTCGCCCCACTGGGCGCCGACGACGACAACATTGGCCATTCGCGGGTAATCCCTATGCAATCTGTCAGATGCGCCCAGCCCAATCACGGCCGGGGCCGCTCGAACGCGAGGCAGCCAACCGGATAAAGGATGCAGCCCCTCTAGGCAAGCAAGAACGGGACTTTTTCGAGGCCGCGAGCGCATCCCAAGCCTTTGATATCCCCTGAAAATCCAGAAACCTTCGCGGCGGGTGCAATGCTTCGACCAAAGCGTGAGAGGCTGCTTCCGCCGCTGCATGGTCGCGATGCATCCGGCCCCCGTTGATGCAACCTCGATTTCCGTGTCTTTGAACGGGGCCGGGTTTGAACCGGCCCGGGGGCCACCGGGCTGGAGGCTTGGCGCATGACGCGGGGCCACAACAATCCAATGTCCGCCACCGACGAGACCACCGGCGCCGCCACGTCCGGCCACAACTGGATCGCCAACCAGCCTTATCTGCTGCTCAGCATCACCGCGCTGTGCTGGGCCGGCAATGCCATCGTCGGCCGGCTCGCCGCCGGTCACATCCCGCCGGTGACGCTGTCGTTCCTGCGCTGGTTCTTCGCCTTCCTGCTGGTGCTGCCGTTCGCCTGGAAACACCTTGCGCAGGACTGGCCCGCGATCCGCGGCAGGCTCGGCCTGATGGTCACGCTCTCGATCACCGGCATCGGCGCCTTCAACACGCTGCAATATTGGGCGCTGGAGCATACGCAGGCGCTCAACACTCTCCTCTTGCAATCCGCCGCGCCGCTGGTCGTGGCGCTGTGGTCGCTCGCCATCCTCGGCGTCCGCCTCACCGTAGCGCAGGCCTTCGGCGTGCTGCTGTCGATGTGCGGCGTGCTGATCATCCTGCTGCATGGCGACTTCACCACGCTGTCGAACATCGACTTCAACAAGGGCGACCTCATCTTTGTCGTCGCGCTGATCATCTTCGCGCTCTATTCGGTGCTGACCTTGAAGCGGCCGCCGATGCACGGCCTGTCGTTCCTCGCCTTCACGTTCGGCTGCGGTGCTGCCTGTCTCCTTCCGCTGGAGATCTGGGAGTTGTCCGCGCGTCCCGTGATGAAGCTCGACGGGCCGAACCTCCTGACCCTGTTCTATGTCGCGGTATTCCCCTCGACGCTCGCCTATCTCTGCTTCAATCGCGGTGTCCGCCTGATCGGCGCCAACCGCGCCGCGCCGTTCTTCCATGTCGTGCCGGTGTTCGGCTCGATCATGGCAATGGCGTTTCTGGGCGAGCACCCGCAGGCGTTCCACTTCATCGGCTTCGCGCTGGTGCTGGCCGGCGTGTTCGTGGCGTCACGGAAGCAGGCGAGCTAGGCTTGGGGCCCGGTTCGATCGGCTGCGATCAAGCGTTTGTCGACGGGTTCATCCACACCATCTCCCAAACATAGCCATCGGGGTCTTCAATGTGTCGGTTGTACATGAAGCCGAGATCCTGCGCCGGATTGGGATCGGCGCGACCGCCCGCAGCCACCGCGCGCGCCAGCGTTGCATCGACGGCATCGCGGTCGTCGACCGTGAGAGCGAACATAGCCTGGCTGTGGCGCCGCGCGTCGCCGATCTCGCGGCTGGTGAATTCACGATACCGGTCGTGGGTCAGCAGCATCACGCCGATCGCGTCCGTGAACATGAGCGACGTCGAATTTGCTCCGGAGAATTGAGGATTCACCGCGCCACCCAGGGCTACGTAGAACGCAGTCGATGCGGCGAGATCGCGTACCGGCAGGTTGACCAGAATCATCTTGGACATTGCTTTTCCTTCGAAAGCGGCTGGAAGCCGCGCTATGGTCTGACATTGGGAACAGAGAGCTCTCAACACTCCTCCCTGGACTGCATTCAAATGTAGCGCGCGGCGCCCATGCAGAGCGCGGCCATGCCCAGCAGGCCGGCCGCCGCACGTTGGGCGGCGGCGATACGTGCACGGAGGTCCTCCGGCTTGCCGGTGCCGCGACGCAAGGCCGCGAGCGCACGAGGACCGATGACAGCCTGAATAGCGGCCGCGATCAGTGCACAGACAGCACCGACGGCGAGCACCTGCTCGGTCGTGCCGAAGCTGTGGGAATGAACGAGATGGCCGAGATAGCCGCCGGTCAGGATGGCAATCGTCGCCGCGCCGAGTTGTGGAAAGACCAGCTGCTCACCGGCAACTCCGCCGATGCGGGCCAGCGCAAAGCTTGATCCCGCCCAGAACACGGACGACAACACATGAAGTGACAAGGCGATCACGAGGGCAGTTTGCATGGCAAGCTCCGAACCGGCTTCTAAATTAGATATACTACATGTATAGTCAATACGTCAACAGAATGGCAAGGCGATGCCGAAGCGCAATTATGTGAGCTCCGCGCGGGCTTCCGCGGCGGCGGCGACGCGCGAGCGCATCATCGCGGCCGGGGCGCGGCTCCTGCGCGAGGACGCGAGCATTGCGAGCTTCTCCCTCGACGTGGTCGCCAAGGCGGCCGGTGTCACGCGGTTGACGGTCTACAACCAGTTCGGATCGCGGCGGGGACTGCTGGAGGCCGTGTTCGACGACATCGCGCACCAGGGCGGACTGTTCGAACTGGCCGAGGTGATGACGATGGCGGATCCGCGCGCCGCGCTCGACCGCGTCATCGAAATCTTCTGTACGTTCTGGGGGCGCGATCCCGCCATCGGCGGGCTCAACCAGGCCATCGCGACCGATCCGGAATTCGGCGAGGCGCTGATCGAGCGTAACGAGCGACGGCGCGAATTGCTGACCGCGCTGCTGTCGCGGATCGTGGGCAAGCACGCGGCAAAGCGCGCCATGCGGGACACGGTTGATTTGATCTTCGTGCTGACGAGTTATCCGACGTTTGCAGCGCTGAGCCGGCAGCGGTCGACGGAGGAGGTCTGTCGCTTGCTGCAGACGGCGTGCCACGCGGCTGTGGACGGGCTGAAGTAAGCCGGCAGCAGGCGGCGCTACTTCATCTTGAACTTGCTGTACGCTTCGCTGGTCGCAATGATGACGTGCTCGGCGCAGGCGTTGACGCGGTGCGGATCAGCCTCCGTCTCGTAGGCCTTCGAGGTCATCATGTCGATGAAAGCCGTGACGGTGGGATAATAGACCAGCGCCGCGAAATCCCAGTCGTTGCCCTGCTGCGGGCCGAGCGCGACGGCCCTGGCCTCGCCGGTCCAGAGCAGCGTGCCGCCGCGTGCCTTGATCATCGGCACTGTGACCGCACTGTAGCGCAGATAGGCGTCCCAGCCGGAACCGTCGCCGTCGCCGGAGTGCGCGTGGAAGCGCATCAGGTTCAACATCACCACCGGTGCATGCCGATCGAGCCGATCAAGGCCATCGATGTTCAACATATTAACCGCCAATGCCGCCTCCTCTGGTCATGCCTGCATTGTAGCATTGCGGTCGCATGACTTGTGTCACGACGCAAATCCGGCGCAAGCTCGTATGCAACGCCAATGACGATCGCTTCGCCCGCGCCACCGGCCTCCAATCCGGCCAGTTGGCTCAACAACCAGCCTTATCTGCTGCTCAGCCTGAGCTCGCTGTTCTGGGCCGGCAACATCGTGCTCGCGCGCCACGTCGGCGCGCATGTGCCGCCGCTGACGGTGACCACGATCCGCTGGTTCGGCGTGTTCCTGATCCTCCTGCCCTTCGCCTGGCCGCATCTGAAGCGCGACTGGCCGAATCTGCGCAAGAGTCTGCCGCTGATGCTGTTCCTGTCGTTGGTGGGCTTTGCCTTCAACAACGCGATCTCGTACTGGGCGATGCAGTATACGGAAGCGCTGAACGCGCTGCTGATCCAGTCGGCCGGACCGTTGTTCGTGGCGCTGTGGTCGCTGGTGCTGTTCGGCGTGCGGCTGACCGGTGCGCAGCTCGCCGGCATCGGGATCTCGCTTCTCGGCGTGCTGATCATCATCCTGCGCGGCGATCTCGCCGCGCTCGCGAGCATCAGCTTCAACAGGGGCGACATCATGTTCGCCTCCTCGCTGGTGGCGTTCGGGATCTACTCCGCCTTCATCCCGCGGCGACCCAAGATCCACCAACTCTCCTTTCTCTCCTTCACCACCTGCTGCGGCGCGACGATGCTGCTGCCGACCGCGATCTGGGAGGCCTGGAGTGGTCGCGTCCTGCAACTCGATGGGGTGACGCTGGCGACGCTGGGCTACATCCTGATCTTTCCCTCGACGCTGGCCTATCTCTTCTTCAACCGGGGCGTGGCGCTGATCGGCCCGAACCGCGCCGCGCCGTTCTTCCATCTGGTGCCGGTGTTCGGCTCGGCGATGGCGATCCTGCTGCTCGGCGAAAAGATCCAGCCGTTCCACCTGATCGGCTACCTGCTGGTGCTCGCCGGCGTCGTGATCGCCTCGCGGCAGGGTTCTGCGGTGAAGTAATTCCGCGGCGCGAGACGAGGCGACAAACTCGCGCCTTCCGATTTCGACGAGGAGACGCTAGGTTCCCCGCCAACCAAAAAAGAGGGAACGACCAGACATGCTTTCAGCGTTGATCCGAAACCTGCGTGCCATCGGCACGAGCGCCCTTTGTCTCGCCGCCGCGTCCGCTGCGCAGGCCGACAATTATCCGAGCCGCAACATCACGCTGGTGCTGCCGTTCGCGGCCGGCAGCGGCACCGACACCACGACGCGGCTGATCTCGCAGCATTTGTCGCAGGCCCTCGGCGTCGGCATCGTCATCGAGAACAAGGCGGGCGCCAACGGCATGATCGCCGCCACCTATGTCGCGCGCGCCGCGCCCGACGGCTACACGCTGCTGGTGACCACCAACACCACGCATTCGGCCAATCCCTATCTGCTCAAAAGCCTGACCTACGATCCGGTCAAGGACTTCACCCCGATCGCGCGCACCGGCGACCTGCCCTTCATGCTGGTGATCCACCCGGAGGTGCCGGCCAAGACCGTCGGCGAGCTCATCGCCTACGGCAAGGCCAATCCGGGCAAGCTGAGCTACGCCTCGGGCTCGTCCTCGGCGATCGTGTCGGGGGCGACCTTTGCACACAATGCCGGGCTCGACCTCCTGCACGTGCCCTACAAGAGCTCGCCGCCGGCGCTCAACGACGTCATGGGCGGCCGCGTCTCGATGATGTTCGTGGACATCCTGACCGGCCTGCCGCATGTCCAGGGCAACGCGCTACGCGCGCTCGCCGTCACGACGAAGGACCGCTCGTCGCTGGTGCCGAACCTGCCCTCGATGCAGGAGGCCGGCGTGCCGGACTTCGACATCTCGTCGTGGCAGGGCTATTTTGGCCCCGCCGGCATGCCCAAGGAGATCGTGACGCGACTCAACGCCGAGATCCGGAAGATCGTCGAGAAGCCGGAGATCAAGGCCCAGCTCGCCACCCTCGGCATGGACGCGTTTTCGGGCACGCCCGAGCAGCTCGGCACGTTCGTGAACGAACAGCTGGTGTTGTGGGAGAAGCTGATCCGCGAGGCAGGGATCGAGAAGCAGTAGGGGCTCGCGAAAGCCGCGCGCTCGGCATTCTCCGTCATGGCCGGGCTTGTCCCGGCCATCCACGTCGATCAAAGCGTCCGGTGTCCAAGAACGTGGATGCCCGGGACAAGCCCGGGCATGACGATAGAGGAGATGGCGTCGCTTTGGTGTGGCGACCTACGCCGCGCGCACCTTGGCGAGGAAGCCGTCGACTGCGCTGCGCAGCGCGCCGGACTGGCTGTCGAGCTCGCGAGCGTTGGTGAGCACGTCGCTTGCCGCCGTGCCGGTCGCTTCCGCGGCCGAGGTGACGCTGCCGATATTGGCGTTGATCTCGTTCGATCCGGCCGCGACCGACTGAATGTTGCGGGCGATCTCGCGGGTCGCCTCGCCTTGCTGCTCGATCGACGCGGAAATGCCCGCGGTGATCTCGCTCATCTCGGCGATGGTCTGAGTGATGCCGCCGATGGCGGCGACCGCATCGCTGGTCGATGTCTGCATCGCCGCGACCTGGGCGGAGATTTCCTCGGTGGCCTTGGCGGTCTGGTTGGCGAGCGCCTTGACTTCGGAAGCGACGACGGCGAAGCCGCGGCCGGATTCACCGGCGCGCGCCGCTTCGATGGTGGCGTTGAGGGCGAGCAGATTGGTCTGTGCCGCGATCGAGTGGATCAGCTTGACCACCTCGCCGATCTTCTCGGCGCCGGTGGAGAGTTCCTGCACCGTGGCATTGGTACGCTCGGCGTCCTTGACAGCGCGGCTCGCCACTTCGGTCGAGCGGGTGACCTGGCGCGAGATCTCCGCAACCGAGCTCGACAGCTCTTCGGCAGCCGCGGCAACCGTGCCGACATTGCCCGACGCTCTCTGCGAGGCCGCGCCGACCGTCGCCGCACGCGACGAGGCGTCGCCGGCGGTCGCGGTCATCGATTGCGCAGTGGCTTGCATGCCCGTCGCAGCCGAGGAGACCGAGCGGACGATACCATTGACGCTGCGTTCGAAGTCGCTGGCGATGCCCTCCATCACGCTGCGACGTTCCGCCGCTGCGCGATCCTTGGCATCGGCTTCGCTCTTCTCGATGTCGCGGATGCGGACAGCGTTGTCCTTGAAGATCTGGACGGTCGACGCCATTGCGCCGACCTCGTCACCACGGCCGACGCCGGGAATGTCGCCGTCGAGCTTGCCCTCGGCGAGATCCTTCATGCGGGCTCCGAGCAGGGCGAGCGGGCGGCTGATGCTGCGACCGATCAGCCAGGCAACGCTGCCGGCGACGATGACGATACCGAGCATGGCCAAGCCGAGCAGCCAGTAGACCGGACCCATCTTGGCATCGATATCATCGAGATAGGCGCCGGTGCCGAGATACATGTCGAAGCCGGGGACCGCGACCGCGTAGCCGAGCTTGCGGATCGGCTTCTCCTGGCCGGGCTTCACATATTCATAATACAGCAGGATCGAACCATTGGCCTTGACCCCGTCCATCAACTCGGCAGACAGCTTGCGGCCGTTGGTCACGACATCCATGCGGTTGCTGCCGATCTGCTTCGGATCGGGCGCGAGCTGGGTGATGCCGTCATAGGACGTGCCGAACAAATAGCCCGCACCGTTGTCATACGTCATTGCATTGCCGTAGCGACGAATCTCGGCCATCGCCGCATCCTTCGTCAGCTCGCCGGCGTCGACCCGCTTCTTGAGGGCAGCGGCGTAGTTGCGCCCCATCTCCACGATCGCCTTGGCCTGATCGATG
The DNA here is from genome assembly GCF_042666195.1 of Bradyrhizobium sp. GCM10028915. Lineage (NCBI taxonomy): Bacteria > Pseudomonadati > Pseudomonadota > Alphaproteobacteria > Hyphomicrobiales > Nitrobacteraceae > Bradyrhizobium > Bradyrhizobium sp. GCM10028915. The sequence continues at coordinate 366,189 of NZ_JBHTFN010000071.1, read as the reverse complement.
CGCGCGTTCACCATCTCCTGCTTCATCAGGTATCCGGCGAGGATCCCGGAAATGCACAGTCCGAACAAGGTGACGCCGACGAGGATGCCGAGCTTGGGGGCGATCTTCATATTGCTTAATTTCACGGGATGCTCCGGCAACACAGGGATAAGGACGCGCGAGTGAATCGATCGAAATCAAATTAACCTTTAGGGGGTGACCCCTTAGCAAGCTGTTACGGGGCGCCCCGTAGAAGCCCGGAGAAGACGTCGAACCAGTCGTATAAATCGCCTCAATGACAACCGGGAATTGTACGCGACCTCCTCGATTTCGCGTAAAAGACGCAAAGGCCCGCGCAAAGCATGGGTCACAACAAGAAACCAAATCGGGAGCAGGATATGCCGAAATACAGGGTGGTGACGCCGAAGGGCGCGAGCTTCACGGTCGCGAGCAGCGATTATTCCTACGAGCGCGAGGCGCTCGATCCGATCGACGCCGAGATCGTCGAGGCGCCGGCCGACGAGGCCGGGTTCATCGCCGCCGCGAAGACAGCGGACGCCATTTACGCCAAGGGCATCCCGATCACCAAGACCATCATCGACGCGCTGGAGAGCTGCAAGGTCATTACGCTCGGCTCGGTCGGCGTCGATAGCGTCGACATCAAGGCGGCAACTGCGCGCGGCATTCCCGTCACCAACATCCCCGACACCTTCATCGAGGAGGTCGCCGACCATGCCATGATGCTGCTGCTCGCGGGCTTCCGCCGGCTGGTCGAGCAGGACCGGATGGCGCGCAGCGGCCGCTGGGCGGAGGGCCGGCCGGCGTTGTCGAAGATCCCACGACTGATGGGCCAGACGCTCGGCTTCATCTCGTTCGGCCGCGTCGCGCGTGCAGTTGCGAAACGCGCAGCTCCGTTCGGTCTGCGGATGATGGCCTACGATCCCTTCATCCAGGAAACGCTGATGTCCGACCACGGGGTGATTCCGGCGACGCTGAACGAGGTGTTGTCGCAATCCGACTTCCTCTCGATGCACGCCCCCGCTCGGCCCGAGGTGCATCACATGCTCACCGAGAAGCACTTCCGGCAGATGAAGAAGGGCTCGGTCTTCATCAACACCGGCCGCGGCGCCACCGTGGACGAGGAAAGCCTGATCAAGGCGCTTCAGGAGGGCTGGATCGCCCATGCCGCCCTCGACGTGCTGGAGAAGGAGCCGCCCTCGCACAACAATCCGCTGCTCGGCATGGACAATGTCACCCTGACCGCCCACGTCGCCTCCGCCTCGGCACGGTTTGACGAGGCGCGCAAGCGCCGGGTGGGCTACGAATTGTCACTGGTGCTTCAGGGCATGTGGCCGGTAAGCTGCGTCAATCCGTCGGTGCTGCAAGACACCGCGCTCCGCCGCTGGCAGCCTGTCAGCATGGACCGCGGCCCGAACAGCTAGACGGGACGGCCGCGAAGGCGCGCCGGCAACCGGAAAGACCCTTCACCGGCGATCAACGCCGGGAAGGGAAACATATAGGGAGGAACCGATGAGGAACGACATCACGCGTCGTGATGCCTTGGCGCTGGGCCTGTCCGCTGCGGCAATCGCGGCAACCGGTGCTCCGGCAAATGCGCAATCCGCGATCAAGGCCGCGGACGTCCCCACACCGAAACTGCCGATCGAGAAAGGCGCATCCCTGCGCATGCTGCGACCGGTACGTTTCGTCCAGGCCGACGAGGACGTGTTCCGCGCCAATGCGGCCAAATTCACCAAGGAGACCGGGGTCGAGGTCAAGGTCGACTTCGTCGGCTGGGAGGACATCAACCAGCAGACCGCGGTGACCGCGAATTCCGGTGCCGGCCCCGATATTATCATCGGCTTCTCCGATGCGCCGCACATCTATATCGACAAGCTGATCGAGCTGACCGACGTCGCCGACTATGTCGGCAAGCGGTACGGCGGCTGGCTGCCGCTGGCGCAGCGCTACGGCAAGAAGAACAAGAGCGACGCCTGGATCGGACTGCCGTTCGGCGCGACCGCGGGTCCGCTGATCTACCGCAAGTCGATCCTGCGATCGGTCGGCTTCGACAAGGTGCCGGAAGACCATGCCGGAATCCTCGATCTCTGCCAGAAGCTTCAGAAGGCCGGCAAGCCGGCCGGCTTGGCGCTCGGCAACGCCAAGGGCGACGGCAACGGTTTTGCGAACTGGGCGCTGTGGTCGCACAACGCGGCGCTGCTCGACGAAGAGGGGAACGTCGTCATCAACAGCAAGGAGACGATCGCCGCACTGAACTGGGTCAAACAGCTCTATCCGACCTTCATCGCCGGCACGACGTCATGGAACGACGTCAGCAACAACCGCGCCTACGCCGCGCAGGAGATCTCGCTGACCGCCAACGGCGTCTCGCTGTATTTTTCACTGAAGAACGATCCGGCGACCAAGGCGATCGCCGACGACAGCGAACATCAACTGCTGCCGAAGGGTGTCGCGAAGGTCTCGCCGATGGCGGGCCTGACGCTGAACGCCATGCTGTTCAAGCACAGCCAGTACCCCAACGCCGCAAAGGCCTTCCTGCAATACATGCTGGAAAAGGACCAGTACGAGCCGTGGCTCAACGCCAATTCCGGCTACTGGGCCCAGCCGCTCGCGGCTTACGCGGAGGCCAAGGTCTGGAGCGAAGATCCCAAGATCAAGATCTTCAAGGACACCATGAACACCATCTACTATGACGGCTATGCTGGCCCGATCTCGACCGCGACCGGTGCCGTCAGCGCCGACTACGTGCTGATTCAGATGTTCGCATCCGTCGCGACCGGCGCTGCCACGCCGGAAGCCGCGGCCGCGGAAGCCGAGCAGCGCTGCAAGCGGTACTTCCGGCGGCAGAAGTAGCGCTGGACAAAGCGCGTCATTGCGAGCGAAGCGAAGCAATCCAGCCTGTCTTCCCAGTTACAGCCTGGATTGCTTCGTCGCACCAGTGCAAAATTGCTTCGCAATTTTGTCACGGGCTCCTCGCAATGACGGGCTTGGTGACTTTCAGAGACGGGACAACAAACCGATGTCCGTGACCACACTCTCTTCTCCAGCCCTCGTGCACCGGCAACCCTCCTGGCTGGTGCGCCTGTTCGACTACAAGCCGTTCCTGATCGTGATGTGCCTCGCACCTGCGATCGGGCTGCTCACGGTGTTCCTGACCTATCCGCTCGGCCTCGGCATCTGGCTCGCCTTCACCGACACGACAATCGGCAGAAAAGGCGTCTTCGTCGGCTTCGAGAATTTCCAGTATCTGCTCACCGATTCCCTGTGGTGGAACGCGGTGTTCTACAGCGTGGTCTACACGGGGATCGCGACCTTTGGAAAGTTCGCGCTCGGCTTCTGGCTCGCACTGCTGCTCAACAACCATTTTCCGTTCAAGAGCCTGTTGCGTGCGATCATCCTGATGCCCTGGATCGTGCCGACGGTGCTCTCGGCGCTGGCGTTCTGGTGGATCTACGATCCGCAGTTCTCGATCATCTCCTACCTTCTGGTCGACGTGCTGCACTGGCGCACCACCAATATCGACTTCCTCGGCTCGCCCTGGCCGGCGCGCTTCTCGCTGATCGCCGCCAATATCTGGCGCGGCATTCCCTTCGTCGCGATCTCGCTGCTGGCGGGCCTGCAGACCATTTCGCCCTCGCTCTACGAAGCCGCGATGCTCGATGGCGCCAGCGCCTGGCAGCGGTTCCGCTACATCACCTTCCCGATGATGATGCCGATCCTCGCGATAGTCATGACCTTCTCGATCATCTTCACCTTCACCGATTTCCAGCTGGTCTACGCCATCACCCGGGGCGGCCCCGGCAACTCAACCCATTTGCTGGCAACGCTGGCCTTCCAGCGCGGCATTGCGGGCGGCGAGCTCGGCGAGGGCGCGGCGATTGCGGTGTCGATGATCCCGTTCCTCGTGTTCGCAACGCTGTTCTCTTATTTCGGCCTGGCGCGCCGCAAATGGCAGCAGGGAGAGAGCAATGACTGATACCGCCGCCGAGCCGGCCGCCGTCGCCACCACGCCGCCGGACACCATGGCCTGGGATTCCGGGCTGCGGCGGCTGATGATGATCTATCTGCCGCTCGGCTGCTTCGTGCTGATCCTCCTATTTCCGTTCTACTGGATGACGATTACGTCGTTCAAGCCGAACGCAGAGCTGATGAACTACCGGGAGCACAACCCGTTCTGGATCTCCTCGCCGACGCTGGCCCACATCAAGCACCTGTTGTTCGACACCGCCTATCCGCGCTGGCTGTGGACGACGATGCTGGTCGCGGTCGGGGCGACTACGCTGTCGCTGATCGCGAGCACGCTGGCCGCCTATGCGATCGAGCGCCTGCGCTTCCGCGGCAGCCCCTATGTCGGCCTCGGCATTTACATGGCCTATCTCGTGCCGCCGTCGATCCTGTTCATTCCGCTCGCGAGCGTGGTCGTGCAGTTCGGCCTGTTCGACAGCCCGCTTGCGTTGATCCTGGTCTACCCGACCTTCCTGGTGCCGTTCTGCACCTGGCTCCTGATCGGCTATTTCAAGTCGATCCCCTACGAGCTCGAGGAATGCGCGCTGGTGGACGGCGCCACCAGGCTCCAGATCCTGCGACGGATCACGCTGCCGCTGGCGGTGCCCGGCCTGATCTCGGCCGGCATCTTCTCCTTCACGCTGTCCTGGAACGAGTTCATCTACGCGCTCGCCTTTATCCAGAGCGGCGCCAACAAGACGGTGCCGGTCGCGATCCTGACCGAGCTCGTCACCGGCGACGTCTATCAGTGGGGCGCGCTGATGGCGGGCTCGCTGCTCGGCTCGCTGCCGGTTGCGATCTTCTACTCGCTGTTCGTCGATTACTACGTGTCGTCGCTGACGGGCGCGGTCAAGGAGTAGCTGTCGGCTGCGGCGTTTGGCCCGGTTTCACAAAACTGCAATGCGCGGTCCGCATAAGACGGCCTCCGTTAACAGGAGACGCACATGCGCGCGACTTTGCTTAGTACCGTCGCAACGATCATTCTGACCGCGAGCTCCGCGCTGGCGCAGAGCGAAGGCGAATTCCCCGCCAAGCTCGCCGGCCACGTCGTGATGCCGGCCGCCACGTTCATCGACGCGCCGGCTGATGCTCCCGCCGATCTCAAGACATCCGGTAAATACACCACCGGGAAGCGGGTCGACGCGCTCGGCACGGTGATGGGCAAGTCCTATGAGCGGGCCACCGGCGTGTCGCTGCCGTTCAAGGGCCAGCCGCTGCAGGGCCATTCCGGTATCAAGTCGATGGGGGACGGCACTTTCTGGGTCATCACCGACAACGGCATGGGCGCGCGCGCCAATTCGCCAGATTCGATGCTGTACCTGAACCGCTACAGGATGGATTGGGCCGGCGGCAAGATCGAGCGGCTGGAGACCGTGTTCCTGCACGATCCCGACAGACGCGTGCCGTTCCGCATCGTGCATGAAGACACCGAGAGGCGTTACCTCACCGGCTCCGACTTCGACACCGAAGGTTTCCAGATTATCGGCGACACCTTCTGGATCGGCGACGAGTTCGGCCCCTACATCCTGAAGGCCGACAAGACCGGCAAGATTCTGGCCGTATTCGAGACGGTCGCCGACGGTAAGCCCGTGCGATCGCCGGATCATTGGGCGGTGGCGACCCCGGGCGCGCCGGGTGCGACCTACACCAACGTCAACCTCCGACGCTCCAAGGGTTACGAGGGCTTCGCCGCCTCGAAAGACGGCAAGTTTCTCTACGGCCTGCTCGAGGGGCCGCTCTGGGATGCCGAGAAAAAGGACTGGGAGAAGGTCGACGGCAAGGAAGCCTCGCGCATCCTCGAATTCGACGTCGCCGCGGAAAAATTCACCGGCCGCTACTGGCAGTATGTGTTCGAGCAGAACGGCAATGCCATCGGCGACTTCAACATGATCGACCCGAGCGCCGGCCTGATCATCGAGCGCGACAACGGCGAAGGCACGCCCGAAAAGGCCTGCCCGCAAGGCACCCGCGGCGAGAACTGCTTCCCCGACGTGGCCAAGTTCAAGCGCGTCTACAAGATCGAGCTCACCGACGCCAATGTCGGCAAGCCCGTGCGCAAGATCGGCTACATCGACCTCCTGAAGATCAGGGATCCCGACAAGAAGGCGAAGAAGCCGCTCAATGACGGCGTCTACACGTTCCCGTTCTTCACCATCGAGAACGTCGATCGTGTCGACGAAACCCACATCATCGTCGGCAATGACAACAATCTGCCGTTCTCGTCCAGCCGCGATCCCAACAAGGCCGACGACGACGAGTTCATGCTGCTCGATGTCGCGGACTTCCTGAAGGCGAAGTAAAACTCTCTCGCTCTCCCTGCTTGCGGGGAGAGGGGCGGGCTGAGGGCGACTCTCCGCAGGGACGGTGACAGTCGGACGCGCGGAGAGCCCCCCTCACCCGCCGCGCTTTCGCGCGTCGGCCTCTCCCCGCACGCGGGGAGAGGCAAAGACTCCTTACCCCGCCGGCACGATCACCATGCTCTTGTCCTTCGGCCAGCGAACGCGCCAGGCGAAATTGATGTCGCGGACCTCACCGGGCTTGGCATCGAACGACCATTCCAGAACGCCGCGCCGGTCGCGAATGTTGCTTGCGGTCGGCGGCGTGGTCGCAGGCAACATCTCGACGAGGATGTCCTCGTTCTCGCTGACCGGCAACTGATCCTCGATCGCGACCTTGATCGGGAAGTCGTGACCATTGCGGATTGTGGTCTTGAATGCGCGCTCGTCGGTCTTCGACGTCGTGACCAGGAGACCGGCCGAACCTTCGTTGCGCTTGAGCACCGCGCGCTCGATCCTGACCTTGTCGTCGGCGCCGAAGCCGAGCCGCACGATATCGTCCTTGGCCGAAGCCGAGAGTTTGCCGCGGCCGACGAAGGTTCCATCGCGATAGATTGCGACCTTGCCCGGCAACAGACTCGTGTCGTCGCTCTGCTTGAAGCTGGCTTCGAGGAAGGCGGTTGGATCCATCACCGGTGCCGCGCGCACCATGAGATCGGCGGGCACTGTCATCGAGGCGATGCGCAGGCTCTTGGCGCCCTCGGCAGCACCGAGGCTGACGCGGCCGGGAATTTTGTAGGAGGCCTGGAAGTCGCCGATCTCGGCGACCGCCTGCTGTTCTTCGGCGCGCTCGCGGATATCGTCGGCCGCCTTGGCCGCGGACGTTTCCATCTTTCGCTGCTGCATGGGCGCCGCCGCAGGCACTGCCGAATCCGAAAGCGAACCCAGCGCCCGCGGCTTCGGCACTTGCGGATACTGCGCGACCAGCGAGTTCAGCTCCGGCGCGCTGCCGCCGCGGCCGATGCGGACCGTGGAGACGCCGAGCGTGACGTTGGACCAGTCCTCGCCGGTCGATTGCGTGACTTCGGCACGGCGGACCAGCTCGAGCTGCGGCTTGCGATCCTTCGCGCCGGTGTCGAGGCGGGCGTCGTAGAGCGGCAGCCAGCGCGCATTGCGCACATTGTAGGTCACCCGCAACGTCGCCTTGGTTGCTGCCGGCGCCGCGATGTCCATGCCGACTTCGAGCTTGCTCGGCGGCTTGGCCTTGCGCTCGACTTCGAGCTGGGCGATCTGCCGATCGATCTCGCGCATCTTGCGCGTGGCGTCGCGAACGGCGGTATCGGCGCTCGCAATTTCGTCGCCAACGGCGGCAAAGGCCGTGCGCCATTCGGCAATCGGCCGCGCCTCGCCCTTGTCGCCGATGCCCGCGGGAGAGGCTTCCGCAAAGTGCTCCGCGAATTTGCGCCGCGCAATGGCCGAGTCGATCGCGCCTTGCAGGTCGGCGCGCTGGTCGTTCAGCGCCTCGATGCGCTTGTCCAGCTCCGGCAAATTGACCGGCGCCGCACGTGGCGTTCGCGCATCGATCGTGCCGATGGTGAGCTTCGCTCCCCCCTCACCCTCCACCCGGATCGAGGAGGTGTCGAGACCAAGCGGGAAGTCCTTGGCAACGAGCGTCGAGTCACCAGACGGCAGGTCCACTGCGATGACGCGGGTGACGGTCGCGCCATCCGGGTAAACCGTGACGGTATCGATCGCCGACGTGGCGTCCAATTCGGCGGCCCATGACGACGACGCGAATGCCGTGCTCACCAGAACCAGGCTCGTCGTCGCCAAACATCTTGCGGTGATGCGCATCAAGTCCCTCCTCCAAGTCATCGCCGCCGCCAGCCGGACGCGCGATCCAATGCCTCGCCAACATGGTTGGACGCGGCAGGGAAGGAACTGGTTCGATTGGGGTTTCCGTGGGGCGCCGCCGCGGCGGCAGCAAGGCCCGCGACGGAGCGCTTAATCCTGAGGAGTCGAACCCTGCCCGAAGATGCGGCGAAGCAGGTCCGTCACGTTCTTCGCACCGGCCTTCCTCAGAATACCGGCGCGGTAGCCCTCGACCGTGCGCGCGCTCAGATGCATGCGCCGGGCGATCTCCTTGTTGGTCAGGCCGGCGGCGAGATGCTCGAGCACGTCGCCCTCTCGCGTGGTCAGGGGTTCGCAGCCGGGCAGCCAGCGCTGCCGGTTGGAGCCGGGCTGTGCAAACTCGTCGATGGCGGCATCGATCCGGTCGACGATGTCGCGGGTGCGGAACGGCTTCTCGATGAAGTCGGCCGCACCGCTCCTGATGGCGTCGACCGCCATGGCGATGCTGCCGTTTGTCGCGGTCACCAGCACCGGCGCCATGCAGTTTTCCTCGCGCAGGCGCTTGAGCACGTCGAGACCGGAGCGATCAGGCGGCATCTCCAGCAGCACGCAGGCCGGCATCCGCGCCTTGGCCTCCGAGAGCAGAGACGCGCCGTCGGCGAAGCAGATCACGTTGTATGCGCTTTGTTGAAGCGCGGTGGAAAGTTGTTCGCGGGAGGCGGCATCGGTGTCGATGACGAATACCTCACCCTTGGAAAGCATGTCCCCCGGCATAATTCCGATCCAGCAATGTCTTGGGTCAAATGGTCCGAGACGGCAGCGGGGCCTCGTCGCGCCGCGCCGTCATATGCACGGCATTCACGCCCGTGCTTCGGTTTTACTTATGTATGTTCCACCCAGTTCCCGGATTTGACGGATCGGGACAGAAACTTTACATTTCGGGACATCTGCGGGATGTCCGGCAGGAACGGGGCGCATGACCGACCTCATTCGCAGCGCGGGCTTGAGCTATTACCCGGAGGTCGCCCGGTCGGTCGGGCTCGACCCCAAACACATGATGCGCAAGGTCAGGCTGCCGCTGGCCTGCCTCGACAAGCCCGACACGCCCATTGCCGTCACCGGTCTCCGCCGTCTGCTCGAGCTGTCGGCCGAGGCGTCCGGCGCCGAAGATTTCGGCTTGCGGCTTGCTGAACGCGGCGGGCTGACCAATTTCGGCGCGGTCGGCCTGATCGTGCGCGAACAGGCGACCGTTGGTGAAGCCATCGAAGCCTTCTCGCGCTTCATCCCGATCCATCACGACGGCATGAAGCTGGACGTCACCCGCAACAAGCAGACCGTGACCGTCACGCTGCACCTGCGCGGCCGGCAGCCGGCCGCGCCGCGCCAGTCGATCGACATGGCGCTCGGCAGCGTCCACCGCATCATCCAGTCGCTGTTCGGCAGCGATTGGCGGCCGCAGGAAGTGCACCTGCATTATCCGCCGCCGCACGACCGCAAGCGCTACCGCGAGTTCTACGGCTGCCGTGTGATCTTCAACGCAGAGGACGATTCGATCCTGTTGTCGGCGCACGACATGGAGCGCCGGATCCCGAGCGCGCATCCGCTGATCGCGAGCTATCTGCGCAAGCGGATCGAGGCGATCGAGACGCGGCCGGCAAACTGGGAGGAGAAGGTCGACGAGGTCGTGCGTCTCCTGCTCGCCGGCGGCGACTGCACGGTCGAGCGCGTGGCCGAGCACCTCGCCTGCACCCGGCGCACTATCCACCGCCACCTCGCCGAAGCCGGCACCAGCTTCTCGGCCATTCACGACGCGCAGCGCGCCGATCTCGCGGTCCAGCTCATCGACGACCCTGGCCGACCGCTGGCGGACATCGCCGTGCAGCTCGGCTTCTCCGCACAGAGCGCCATGGCCCGCTGGTTTCGCGGCCGCTTCGGCTGCACCATCACCGCATGGCGCAAAGGCGTCCGGCCATTGGCGGCAACCGCGGCTTGATTTTCAAGACCGATCACATCGCCCGCGCGAACATGCGAAAGCCCGGCGCACCGATGATCGCCTCGAACTCAGGATCGCGCTTCTCCTCCGCAAAGAGGAAGCCGGCCTTGGCGTAGGCGCGCTCGGCGGGCTCGTTGCCGATCAGGAACGATATTGTCGCCCGTGCACATCCAGCCGCTCGCCCCTTCTCCAGCGCATGCGCGATCAGTGACTGCACCAGGCCGCGGCCGCGATAGGCGGGATCGGTCGCGACATGCTCGATCATCCAATCGCCCTCGCCGCCCTGAACCCAGCAGGCGCGGGTGTAGCCGCCGCGTTGACGGATGGCCTCCAGCTCTGCCGCGGCGATTCCGGACGCGGCTGCGACTTCCTCGATCGCACGCCAAGCCGCTGGTCCCGTGCCGGCCGCCGGTAGCGCACACAAGGCGGCAGCAGGCTTGCCATCGATCTCGGCGACCAGAAATTGCGAGACGTGCCACATCGACACCGCGCGAGCGGCTGCGACGTGCGCGATGAAATCACGGCACTGTGTTTCAGGCCAACCGAGCGCAACGTCGAACCAGCCACGCGGCCGGTAGCCGCGCTGCGATGAAAGGATGGTTTGTGCGATGAAATCGGCGTCTTCGGGACGCGCAGACCGTATCGTCATGCGCGCCCCCTTCGCGAAAACCTTACGTGTTCTTCAGTGCGACGCGAAATTCGGCCTCGGTCTTGGCCTTGACCTCGTCGAGCGAGACGCCGTCGGCGAGCTCGATCAGCGCCATGCCGCCGCTGCCGTGCTTGTCGATGGTGAAGACGGCCAGGTCAGTCACGACCATGTCGACCACGCGCTCGCCGGTCAGCGGCAAATTGCACTGCTTCAGGAGCTTTGGACCGTCCTTGGCCGAATGCTCCATCACCACGACCACGCGCTTGACGCCGGCGACGAGATCCATCGCGCCGCCCATGCCCTTGACCATCTTGCCGGGGATCATCCAGTTGGCGAGATCGCCGTTCTGGGCCACCTGCATGGCGCCGAGGATCGACAGATCCATGTGGCCGCCACGGATCATGCCGAAGGAATCCGCGCTCGAGAAATACGAAGTCGACGGCAGTTCGCTCACGGTCTGCTTGCCGGCGTTGATGAGATCGGCGTCCTCTTCGCCCTCATACGGGAACGGGCCCATGCCGAGCATGCCGTTCTCGCTCTGAAGGCTGACGTCCATGCCGTCCGGGATGTAGTTCGAGACCAGCGTCGGGATGCCGATGCCGAGATTGACGTAATAGCCGTCACGCAGTTCCTTCGCGGCGCGCGCAGCCATCTGTTCACGGGTCCAGGCCATCTTAGTCTCCTGATCTCAAGCTGCCGTGCGCGGGCGGGTGTTGCGGAATTCGATGCGCTTCTTGGCCGTTCCGACCTCGACGATGCGCTTGACGAAAAGACCGGGCGTGTGGATGTGGTCGGGATTGAGTTCGCCGGCCGGAACCAGATGCTCGACCTCGGCCACCGTGACCTTGGCGGCGGTCGCCATCATCGGGTTAAAGTTGCGCGCGGTCTTGCGATAGATGAGGTTACCTGCGGTGTCGCCCTTCCAGGCGTGGACGATGGCGAGGTCGGCGAACAGGCCGCGCTCCATCAGGTATTTCTGTCCGTCGAATTCTTTCACTTCCTTGCCTTCGGCGATCAGCGTGCCGACGCCGGTCTTGGTGTAGAAGGCCGGAATGCCGGCGCCGCCCGCGCGGATGCGCTCGGCCAGCGTGCCCTGCGGATTGAATTCGAGTTCCAGCTCGCCGGCGAGGAATTGCTGGGCGAACAGCTTGTTCTCCCCGACATAGGACGAGATCATCTTCTTGATCTGGCGGGTTTCGAGCAGGCGGCTGAGGCCAATGCCGTCGACGCCGGCATTGTTTGAGACCACCGTCAGGTCCTTGACGCCGGAGTCGCGGATCGCGTCCGACAGCGTCTCGGCGATGCCGCAGAGGCCGAAGCCGCCCGACATGATCATCATGCCGTCTTTCAGAACGCCCTCGAGAGCCGACTTGGCGTCGGGATAGACCTTGTTCATGCAAATTACCTTCGAGTGAACCTTCGGCTTGCAGGCGTCGCGCCTTAGTGGCGGCGATTATTAGGCGAAATCGTCCGAAGCCGTCAATGATACGGGGTTCTCCGCTCCGCCCCTGGGTGATAGAAGCTGCCCAAGCCGTGGGCGCAACCGTTCCCGCGGCCTTGAAAGCGACAAGAAAACCCATCAAGTTGCGGCACTTAACACAATAGGTCTTGGGCGTGGGGCGCGCAGGTTTCCCAGCCCGCCTTCTGGCTCCAGCGACCAACTCGATCAGGACATGCCATTGACCATGGCCCAAGGAATGAAGCGCCTCGGGACGCCGATCGCGGCGCTGCTCGGCGTGGCGCTGATCGCCCTGATCGCGACCTCATGGCTCATCAACCGCGACGCACTGCGCAAGGCCGTGGAAACGCAGATCCGCGACGTCACCGGACTCGAGGTCAACGTCGCAGGCGCGATCGACATTTCGGTGCTGCCGGCAAGCTACATCTCCTTCCATGACGTCGGGCTGAAGGGCGGCGGCACCAGCGATCCCGCGCTCCATGTCGACGTTCTCACCGCGAACCTGCGGCTGCTGCCGCTGCTGCTGCAACGGTTCGAGATCGCGGACCTGACGCTGCTGCGGCCGCGCATCCATGTCAGCCTGAAGCCGGACGGTGAAAGCAACTGGACACCGTTCATCCAGACCATCGCGCGCACCATGAAGCCCGGCGCCGAGAATCAAGTGTCGTTCTCTGAGATCCGGATCCAGGACGGCGTGCTCAATTACGAGGACGCTGCCACGCACGGCACCGAGAAGCTCGAGGACATCGACCTGTCGCTGGCCTGGCCCTCGATCTCGCGCTCCTTCGCCGCGACCGGACAGTTCGACTGGCGCGGCGAACGGGTCGACGGCTCGATCAGCTTTTCCGATTTCGTCGCCGCGCTCTCCGGCGAGCGCTCGGGGTTGAAGGCGCGGATCGCGAGCGCGCCGCTCAAGCTCGCCTTCGACGGCAGCGTCGCCAACCGCACCAGCCCGATGATGGAGGGCACGCTCACCATCGACAGCCCGTCCCTGCGCAACGCGCTACGCTGGACCGGCCAACCGCAGCCCGCCAGCGGCGGCTTCGGCCGCTTCGCGCTGAAGGCGCGGGCCAATGTCGTCGGCGCGTCCATCGCGCTCACCAATGTCAATGTCGAGCTCGACGGCAACACCGCCGAGGGCGTGATGACCTACGCCAATAACGGCCGGCAGACGCTGCAGGCGACGCTCGCAGCCGACGCGCTCGACTTCACCCCCTATATCTCGACTTTCCGCCTGCTCGCGAGCGGCGCGCGCGACTGGAACAGGCAGCTGTTCGATCTCAACGCCTTGTCGACCACCGACCTCGACATGCGCCTGTCGGCCGCCAAGCTGACGGTCGGGACGTCGAAACTCGGCCGCACCGCGATCGGCGCGAATCTCCGCAACGGCACGCTGGCGCTCTCGGTCGGCGAGGCCCAGGTCTATGGCGGTATCGCCAAGGGCTCGTTCGGCATCGCGCGCTCCGACACCGTCGCCGACATCAAGGCGCAATTCCAGTTCACCGACGTCGACCTTCAGGCCTGCGCCTCCGAGCTGTTTGGCATCAACAAGCTGTCCGGGCGCGGCAACATCAACGTCTCGCTCCTCGCGTCCGGCTCGAGCCCGTTCGGCCTCGTGCAGTCGCTCGACGGCAGCGCCACAGTGACCGGGCATGACGGCGCGATCGCGGGCTTCAATGCCGAGCAGCTCCTGAAGCGGCTCGAGCGGCGGCCGCTGTCCGGCGGCGGCAATTTCCGCAACGGCTCTACCCCTTACGACAATCTCACCATCGCGGTGAAGTTCTCCGACGGCGTCGCCACCGCCGAGGACATCCGCGTCGAAGGACCGGCGGCGAAGATCACCATGACCGGTACCGCCTCGGTGCCGACGCGCGAATACGACATGAAGGGCGTGGCCAGCCTCAACAGCGCGTCGGGGTTCGAATTGCCCTTCGTGGTGCAGGGCCCCTGGGACGACCCCCTCGTCTTCCCCGATCCGGAAAGCCTGATCCGCCGTTCGCCGGCCTCTGCGCCCCTGCTCGACATGCTGAAAGACCGCAAGCCGGGCGACGCGGTGCGCTCCGCGATCGAGCGCATCACCGGCACCGGAAAACGTCCCGCACCGGCCGAAGCGCCGACGGCGGAGAACGCCAAGGAAGGCGCGAAGTCCAATTAAGGACGGCGATCAAGCGGCGCCAGCAGATCGGCGCGAATTGATCAGGGCGAATTGATGCGGCGATTGGATCGATGCGCACATTAAGCATCTCCTCTCGCCCGACACCCCACGACCTATGTCTGACAAGAAGCCGCTAGATCGGATAGCGGCCATGCGCTAGTGTTTTATACGACCGGTTAAAAACACCGGCCGTTTGAGGGAGAAAAACGTGAAATCCAAGGTTATTGGCGCAGTATCACTGGCGGTCGCTGCGGCCGGGCTGTTTGCAGCCGCTGCACCCGCATTTGCGCAGCAGAAGACGATTACGGTCTGGTGGGGCAAGGGCTTCTACCGCTCCGAAGACGACGCGCTGCTCGAGACGATCAAGAAGTTCGAAGCCAAGACCGGCATCAAGGTCGAATTGTCGCAGTACGCGATCCAGGACATGATTCCGAAGACGGTCGCCGCACTCGATTCAGGCACCGTGCCCGATGTTGCCTATTCCGACACCTACGACGTGCAGGTCCAGGGCAAGTGGGCCTACGAAGGCAGGCTCGAGGACCTCTCAGACATCATGGAGCCGATCAAGGATCGGTTCGTGCAGAACACGCTGGATGCGTCGATCCTCTATAACGACGTCACCAAGAAGAAGGCCTATTACGGCTTCCCGCTGAAGCAGCAGAGCATGCATGTCGAGATCTGGAACGACATGCTTGAGAAGGCCGGCTTCAAGCTCGCCGACATCCCGACCGACTGGGAAGGCTACTGGACATTCTGGTGCGACAAGGTGCAACCGGGGATCCGCAAGGCGACCGGCCAGCGCGTCTACGGCGTCGGCCAGCCGATGGGCGTGGAATCCACCGACGCTTTCCAGTCGTTCTACACCTTCATGGATGCCTATCACGTCAAGCTGGTCGACGACGACGGCAAGCTCACGGTCGACGATCCCAAGGTCCGCGAGAACCTGATCAAGGCGATGAAGGACTACACCGACACCTACATCAAGGGCTGCACCCCGCCGTCCTCGACGACCTGGAAGGATCCCGACAACAACGTCGCGTTCCACAACAAGACCATCGTGATGACCCACAACTTCACGATCTCGATCGCGGCGAAATGGTTCGAGGACTCCCAGAACCAGACGCTCACGCCCGAGCAGCGCGAAGCCGGCAAGAAGGCCTATGGCGAGGATATCATCACCGCGTCCTTCCCGAAGGCTCCGGACGGTTCGACGATCCGCTACCGCTCGGACGTCAAGACCGGGCTGGTCTTCTCCGTGGCCAAGAACAAGGCCGAGGCCAAGCAGTTCATCGCCTTCCTGCTCCAGGAGGAGAACGTCCGGCCCTATATCGAGGGTGCGCTCGGCCGCTGGTTCCCGGTGACGAAGGAAAGCCAAGAGAGCCCGTTCTGGCAGGCTGACCGGCATCGCAAGGCGGTCTACTCGCAGTTCAAGGGCGGCACCGCCGCGTTCGACTTCACCAAGAACTGGAAGTTCACCATCCTGAACAACGAGAACGTCTGGGCCAAGGCGATGAACCGCGTGGTCAGCGAGAAGGTGCCGGTGGACAAGGCGGTCGACGAGCTGATCGCCCGCATCAAGGCGGTCGCGGGCTGATCTCGGACTGCAATAAGGTATATGCTAATACCGGTCGCGGCTCTCCGCGACCGGTTGCTTTCGGTGGGTATGCGATATGGCGATCACACTTTCCGGCTCAGACACAATTCCGGCCCCTCCCCTGTCGGCGCGCCTGACCACGCAGCAGGTCTGGGGCATCTTGCTGCTTGTGCCCTATCTACTCGTCTTCCTGGCCTTCGTCGTCTATCCCGTCGGCTACGGCCTGTGGCTGGCGCGCAGTCCGGCGAACTATGTCGCGCTGTACAACGACCCGATCTTCGCGCGCGCCGCGGTCAACACGCTGATCTTCCTGGTCATCGGCATCAACGTGAAGATGCTGATCGCGCTGTTCCTGTCCGGCTTCTTCGCCCAGCAGCGCCCCTGGATCAAATGGCTGTCGGTGATCTTCATCCTGCCCTGGGCGGTGCCGTCGATCCCGACCATCCTGTCGGTCCGCTTCATGCTCAATCCCGAATGGGGCATGGTCAACCATTTCATCTTCTCTCTCACCGGCGATGACGGGCCGAACTGGCTGAACGATCCGACGGTCGCGCTGACCATGGCGATCGCCGTGCATATCTGGAAGTCGCTGCCGTTCTGGACGCTGATCCTGCTGACCGGGCGGCTCGCGATCCCGCAGGATCTGTACGAGGCGTCCGAGGTCGACGGCGCCAGTCCGTGGCAGAAATTCCGCTTCATCACCTGGCCGTCGATGCAGATGCTCTACGTCACCTGCACGCTGCTCTCGATGATCTGGACGCTCGGCGACTTCAACAGCGTCTATCTGCTCACTGGCGGCGGGCCGGCCGACCTCACGCACGTGCTGTCGACACTCGGCATCCGCTATCTCCGGCTCGACCAGCTCTCGCTTGCGATGGCCTCTATCGTCTGCGCGATACCGCTCGTGCTGCCGCTGATATACTTCATGATGAAACGGTTGTCGCGATGAAGCTTCCCACCCTCCGCGAAGTTGGCACCGAAGCCAAGCTCCTGCTGATCGGCATCCCGGTCTTCATCTGGACCATGATTCCGATCTACCACATGTTCCTGTTCGCGATCTCGCCCAAGGAGGACGCGTTCTCGGGCAAGCTGTGGCCGGATCATCCGACGCTGCACAACTTTCACATCGTGTTCTACCAGGAGCACTATTTCCTGCGAGACTTCTGGATCCAGTTCTGGAACTCGACGGTGATCGCGCTGGCCGCAGGCGCGCTGACCTTGTTCGTCGCGACCGCCGCCGCATTCTCGATCTCGCGGCTTAAGGCGCCGGGCGGCCGCTGGGTGATGAATCTCGCGCTGTTCACCTACTTCATCCCGGCGGCGTTCCTCGCCGTGCCGATGTACCGCACCATGGGCAACTACGGCCTGCTCAACAATCACTGGTCGCTGATCCTGGCGATGGTGACGATCGCTTCGCCTTACGCGATCTGGGTGCTGAAGCAGGCGTCCGACAAGCTGCCGGTCGAGCTCGACGAGGCCGCCGTGATGGACGGCGCGACCACGCTGCAGCTGTTCCGCCTGGTCTATGTGCCGCTGATGATGCCCTCGCTGGTCGCGATCGGCACCTATGCCGTGCTGCTGGCCTGGAACGAATATCTCTACGCGTTCCTGCTCTTGTCCAAGGACACCGATATCACGCTGCCGGTCGCGCTCGGCAACTTCCTCGCCGCCGACGACTCGCCGTGGGAGCTGTTGATGACCACCGGCTTCATCTACGCGCTGCCGCCGGCCGCGGTCTATTACGCCTTCAAGCGCTACATGGTGGGCGGGCTCACGGCCGGTGCGGTGAAGTCCTGAGATCCACGGCGCGCTTTCTTTGGTAGGCAACCAGCAGCGCGATCGTCGAGCCGATGAAATAGCCTGCGGTCGCGCCCGAAATCGCGCGGCCGACGACGAGTGCGAGTGCACGGTCGCTCGCATCGACCGTCGAGATCACGCCGACCGCATACTGCAGAGAGAATATGACGAGGTTGCGGATCAGCGCAAAGGCGCCACCCGCGCGGATGATCTCGCCTGTCTTGTGATCGACGTCGAACGGACGCGACGTTAATACGCCGATCGGCAACAACACCAATGCGGCCCCGCCCCAGGCAACCAGCGGCCACGCGCTATCCTGATGTCCGAAGCCAATCCGCGAAATGCCCCAGACGATGAATACGATCGGAACGATCAGCGCACGCCAGACCGGCGTCTTGCGCGGCTGCATCGCCTTGATGCCCTGCCAGACCAGATAGGCGAGCAAGGTCCAGACCCAGAGCGGCGTATGCACCAGGACCTGATAGGCAAACGTCATCATCGCCTCCCGTTATAGCGGCGCCGCGCTCTCGCCCTGCGAACTCGACAGTTTCGAGGCGAGCGAGGCGATGACGATGACAACAGCAATCAAGGCGATCACCAGCGTGCAGATCGCGTTGATCTCGGGCTTCACTCCGAGCCGCACCTCCGAATAGATCCGGATCGGCAGCGTCGCCGAGCCGGGGCCGGTGGTGAAGCTCGCGATCACGAGATCGTCCAGCGACAGCGTGAAGGCGAGCATCCAGCCCGCGACGATCGCAGGCGCGATCAGCGGCAGCGTTACGGCCACGAACGCGCGCAGGGGGTCGCAGCCGAGATCCATCGCGGCCTCTTCCAAGGAGCGGTCGAGCGAGCCGAGGCGGGACTGCACGACGACGGCGACGAAGCACATCGTCAGCGTGGTATGGGCGATCGTCACCGTCCAGAAGCCGCGCTCCGCGTTTAGCGCCACGAACAGCAGCAGCAGCGACAATCCGGTGATCACCTCCGGCATCACCAGCGGCGCATAGAGCATGCCGGAGAACAGGGTGCGGCCGCGAAACCGCTCGCCGCGCGACAGCGCCACGGCGGCGAGCGTGCCGATCAGGGTCGCAATAGTCGCCGACGAAACCGCGACGCGCAGGCTCATCCAGGCCGCCTCGATCATGGCGCGGTCATTGAAGAACTCGTGATACCAGCGCAGCGACCAGCCACCCCACACCGTCACCAGCCGCGAGGCATTGAAGGAATAGATCACGAGGATCAGGATCGGCAGATAGAGGAAGGCCAGACCCAGCGCGAGCGAGGCGACGTTGAAGCGGGACAGACGGGAGACCTTGCGCATCGCCTCACCGCCCCTGTTCCAGCTGCCGCTTCTGCAGCCGTTCGTACAGCAGCAGCGGGACCAGCAGCACCACCAACAACACGATGGCCGCGGCGGAGGCGACCGGCCAGTCCTTGTTGGTGAAGAATTCGAGCCACAAGGTCTGGCCGATCATCAGCGCATTGGAGCCGGCCAGGAGATCCGGAATGACGAACTCGCCGACGATGGGGATGAAGCACAGCAGCACGCCGGCGCCGACGCCGGGCAGCGACAGCGGGAAGGTGACGAGCCAGAACACCTGCCAGCGCGGCGCGCCGAGATCGGAGGCCGCCTCCTCCAGCACCGGCTCCATTTTGGCCAGCGTGGCGTAGAGCGGCAGGATCATGAACGGCAGGTAGGAATAGACGATGCCGATATACATCGCGCTGTCGGTGGAGAGCCACACCACGGGCTGACTAACTAGATGCAGCGCCAGCAGGATCTGGTTGAGCAGGCCGTCGTGCTGGAGGATGTTGATCCAGGCATAGATCCGGATCAGGAACGAGGTCCAGAACGGCACGATCACCAGCACCATCGCCACGGCCTGCCAGCGCGCCGGCAGCCGCGCCATGCCGTAGGCGATGGGATAGCCGATCAGGAGCAACAGCGCGGTCGCGGTGACGGCGACGGTGAGGCTACGCACATAGGCGAACACGTAGATATCGTCGGAGACGAGCAGCCTGAAATTGTCGATCGAAAGCGCGGCAAAGGCGGCCTTCAGCGCCCCCCATCCCGCCATCAGGTCGAACACCGGCTCGTAAGGCGGCTGCGCGATCGCCGTCTGCGACAGGCTGATCTTCAGCACGAAGCCGAACGGCACCAGAAAGAACAGCACCATCCAGACATAGGGCGCGATCGCGGCAAGGCGAGCTGGTCGCGCAAAAATGCGGCGCCCGCTCATGACGGCAGCACCACGCAGTCGTCGGGCGTGAACCAGGCGACGACAGGCTGGTTCAAACTGTAGGCGTCGACATCAAGGCGCGCACTGTTGGCGACCGAAGCCTGCACCATCCCTCCGGCCTCGAGCTTCACCTTGTAAGTGGTGGTGCCGCCGAGATAGCAGATGTCGGCGATCACGCCGCCCAGCTGGTTGATCGCCGTTTCATGACCGGCTTCCCTCGCCGGCCCACGGCGCGACAGTTTGACCTTCTCGGGGCGGATCGCAACCGATATTCTGACCTCACCGAACGGCTCGCGCGGCTCCGCCACCACCAGCGGTCCTGCATCGCGCGTGCCTATGATCAGACGATGACCGTCGCGCAATTTGGACTCGGCGTCGAACAGGTTGATGTCGCCGACAAACTCCGCGATCCAGCGCGAGCGTGGCGCCTCGTAGAGTTCGCGGGGACTCGCGACCTGCGCGAGCTTGCCGTCTCTCATCACGCCGATCCGGCTCGCCATCGTCATCGCCTCTTCCTGGTCGTGGGTGACGATGATGAAGGTCATGCCGAGCCGGCGCTGAAGCTCCATCAGTTCGCCTTGGGTGCTTTCGCGCAGCTTCTTGTCCAGCGCTGCGAGCGGCTCATCGAGCAGAAGGAGCTGCGGGCGTCGCGCCAGTGCACGCGCCAACGCCACGCGCTGGCGCTGTCCCCCGGAGAGCTGGTCGGGCTTGCGCTTCTCGAGTCCGTCGAGCTTCACCAGCGCAACCATCTCCGCCACACGCGTGGCGATATCTGCGCGCGCCATACCGGCGCGCTTCAGGCCGAAGGCGATGTTGTCGCGCACCGACAGGTGCGGAAACAGCGCGTAGTTCTGGAACATCATGTTGATCGGCCGCTCATGCGGCAGCGCCTGCGCGATGTCCTTGCCGCCGAGCAGAATGCGCCCTTGATCCGGCGCTTCGAAACCGGCGAGCATGCGCAGAAGCGTGGTCTTGCCGCAGCCGCTGGGCCCGAGCAGCGCAAAGAACTCGCCGGCCTTGATGTCGAGCGAGACGCCATCGACGGCCCGGAACGTCCCGAACGTCTTGGCAACGCCCTCGATGCGCAGCAACGGCTCGCCGGCAGCGAACTGCGTCTCTCCGACCGCAGCCGCAGCCGCGTCTGTTCTGGGCAACTCGTCAGTCATGGTCCTGCCAACCCCAATCAAGCCGCACGCTAGCGGCCGATCGTCCCTCACTCAACCGTTAGAGGCCGTTCGTTCACGCATTCGCCATGAACGCAGCCAGCGCATCGCATTCCCCCGCTGACATCGTCAGGCCGAGCTTGGAGCGGCGCCACAGGATGTCCTCGGGAAAACGCGCCCATTCGTGGGTCATGAGATAGCGCACCTCGGCCCCGGTCAGTTCGGGACCGAAGGCGGGGCCGAGATCGTCCCGGGTCTTCGCCTCGGCAAGCACAGCCGATAGCCGCGAGCCATAGGCCGCGACGAGGCGTTGGGCCTGCGCCTCCGAGAGAAAGCGCCAGCGGTCACGCGCAAGATCGACCTCGGTGTCGAAACGATCCCAGGCAAAATCTCCGCCCGGCAGCGCCGCGCCTGCGGTCCAGGGCGGCGACATCGGATAGAACGGCGTCAACTTCGTCACCGCGCGCTCCGCCCGCAGGCGCGAGGTGGTGACGTCACCGCCAAACATCGTGATCAGCGGCGCCTTGCGCCGTCGCGCGTCGAACAGCGTCGTGCCATCACGCCCGCGCGCGGACGCCAGCGTCAGGTTGACGCCGGAGACCGCGCGCACCACGTCGGTCGGGGCAACGCGCTCGCGGAAATAGCGACTGGCCGCTTCGCAGAGATAGCTGACGTCGGCCCCCCGCATCGCGACGATCGCAGGATCGCCGGTGAAATCGTGCGTGACTGTTCCGATCAGGGTGAAATCGCGCGCGATAGGACTCGCGAAGATCAGCCGGCCATCGCTGTTCTGGAAGACGTAGACGTTATCGGAATCGAACAATCGCGGGACGATGATCTGGCTCATCTGCATCGCCGCCATGGCGGGTTGCGGCTGCCGCAGCACGGTCTCGGCGACTATCGACGTCCAGCCGCCGGTGGCGTTGGCCAGCGCCCGGGCCGTGATCGTGCGACGATGGCCGCGGTCGACCACCGCGAGCCGCCATGTGTCGGTTCGATCGGCGCGCACACAGCGCGCTCCAGTCCGAATCACGGCGCCGCGCTCGGCCGCATCCAGTGCCGTGAGCACCACCAGTCGGGAATCGTCGACAACGCAATCCGAATATTCGAAGGCCGTGCCGAATGGTCGTTTCAGCGCGTTGCCGACCGAATGATGCGTGATGTCGAGGGTCGCCGTTGCAGGCAGGCCGCACCGGCTGGTGAGGCTGTCGTAGAGGAGCAGGCCGACGCGCAGCAGCCATGGTGGGCGCTCGTCGGAATGCGCCGGGATCACGAAGCGCATCGGCCGAACCAGATGCGGCGCGATCCGGAGCCAGATCCGGCGCTCGGCGAGCGCCCGGCGCACCCGGCGGAAGCCGCGCCGTTCCAGAACCGAGAGATCGCCATGGATCAGCCGCGGCGTTGCCGACGACGCCGCGCCGCCCAGATCGCCCTGCTCCAACAGGATGACCCGCAGGCCGCGGCCGGCGGCATCGCGGGCGAGGCTGACGCCGTTCAGGCCGCCGCCGATGATCGCAAAATCGTAATCCGCCATGAAGCCGTCGAATGGGAGCGAAACGCTCGCCATCTCTAGAGCCATTTCCCTTCCGATGAAATCGGAACGGGGCTCTAGATTCTGATTTGGCGCGTTTTCTTGACGCGAACCCGCATCCGCTGCGCTCGAAAAACGCTCTAGCCGGTCTTGAGCGCAAGCTCCATGACTTCGGCACGACCGACGAGGCCGGCATATTTCCCGATCGGCAGTGGCTTGCCGAGCAGATAGCCCTGCACGCCGTCACAGCCTTCCGCGGCGAGGAAGGCGAGTTGTTCCAGCGTCTCGACGCCCTCGGCGACGATCGACATTTCCAGGCCATGGCCGAGATCGATCACCGCGCGCACGATCGCCGCCGATTGCGGGTTGCGGCCGAGATTGATGATGAAGGCGCGGTCGATCTTGATCTTGTCGAACGGGAATGCCTGGAGATAGCTCAGCGAGGAATAACCGCTGCCGAAATCGTCCATGGAGATGCGCACGCCGAGCGCCTTGAGCCGGCGCAGCAGCGCCAGACCGCGATCGAAGTCCTCGATCAGCACGCCCTCGGTGATCTCGAGTTCGAGCCGACCGGGTGCGAGACCCGTCTCGAGCAGGATGGAATGCACGAGCCCGACCACGTCGCCGTGCATGAACTGCGCCGGCGACAGGTTGACCGCGATCTGAAGCGGCTTCGGCCAGGACGCGGCCTCGCGGCAGGCTTCGCGCAGGATCCACTCGCCCATCTCGACGATCAGGCCGCTTTCCTCCGCGATCGGGATGAATTCGGCCGGGGAGACTTGGCCGCGCACCGGATGCTGCCAGCGCGCCAGCGCCTCGAAGCCGATGATCTCGCTCTCGGCGACGCTATGGCCCGCTGCTCCCTGCGGCTGGAAGGCGAGCGAGAGCTCGCCGTTCTTGATCGCCATCGAGAGATCCTGGTGCAGCACGCGGCGATCGCGGATCTGCTGGTCCATCTCCGGCTGGAACAGGCTGATCGTGCCGCGCGACTTCTGCTTGGCGCGGAACAGCGCCGCGCCGGCATTGGCGAGCAACGAGGCGGCGTCGGCGCCGTTGTGCGGGAAGATCGACATGCCGGTGGTGACGCCGGCGCGGACCGGGCGGCCGTCGATCTGGAATTCCTTAGCGACGGCATCACCGATCTGCTGCGCCAGCGCGAGACCTGCATCCGGCTGCTTACCGTCGATGATCAGGCCGAACTCGTCGCCGGACAGGCGCGCCACCACGCCGCCGCGCGCGGAGTCCTGGAGCCGCTGGGCCACCTCGACCAGGAGCTTGTCGCCGTGCGCATGACCGAAGACGTCGTTGACCTCCTTGAGACCGTCGAGATCGACGCACAGAACCGCGAACTCCTCGCCGGTGCCCTCGCAGGCCTCGATCATCTGGGTCAACGCCTGCAGGAAAGCGGCACGGTTCGGCAAATCGGTGAGGCCGTCGTGATAGGCCATGTGCGCCATGCGCGACTCGGTCTGCCGGCGATCGGTGACGTCCTCGTGGGTCTTGATCAGATATTGCGGCTCGCCGGTGTCGCTCAGCACGGTGGCGCGGCGGGTGAGGAACAGCCGCAGCCCGTCCTTTGTGGAGATCGGGTGCTCTTCGGTGATCATCCCACGCTTCTTGATCGCGGCTTCGTCGCGCGCGATGATCAGCTTGGCTTCCTTGGGATTGAAGATGTCGGACGCGGTCAGGCCTGTGGCTTCCTCGCGCCTGCGGTTGAGGATCGTCTCGGCGCTGCGGTTGGCGAGCAGGTAGCGGCCGTCCTTGACCTGCTCGACGATCAGGGCCACCGGGATGTTGTCGACCACGAGCTCGAGGAACTTCTTCGTGCTCTCCAGCTCCTTCGACAGCGAGCGGCGATCGGTGATGTCCTCGAACACGAGCATCAGGAATTCGGGCTTGTTGCTCTCGTTGCGGACAACGATCCGGATCGAGGCAACCATGCGTCGCTCACCGGCGCGGTCGACCTCGAATTCGTTGCGAAACTGGCCGTCCGGCGAATCGAGTGCCGTGCGGTCGGTCGCCTCGATGCTGTCCGCCGAGATCGGCGCAAACAGCTCGCGCGCGTTCTTGCCGACGACATGGTCGCGCGAGAAGCCCCAGAACCGCTCATAGGCGCTGTTGGCGAAGATGTAGCGACCATCCTCGATGTTCTTTGCGGCCACGCAGGCCGGCACGTTGTCCAGCACCGTTTCCAGGAACTGCTTGGTGGAGGCGAGCTGCCGCGACAGCCTGCGCTGCTCGCTGACGTCCAGATGCGTCGTCACCGAGCCGCCGTTGGGCAGCACGAAATATTTCACCAGGATGGCCCGCCCGTCCGGCAGTTCGGTGATCAAGCCGTTGGTGCTTGCCGCCTTCTCGTAGAACTCGTCGTTGGAGGCGGCGCCGAGCACCCCGCGCTTGCGTCGCAGCTCAAGGAGTTCGTAGCCGTTCATGTTGGCCCAGAGATCCGACCGCGCCAGGCCGTAAATCTCGATATAGCGGTCGTTGCAGAAGATGACGCGCCGCTGCGCATCCGTCATCACCACGCCCTGGTTGAGATTGTTCATGGCGGAGGAGACGAAGGCATTGCGCCGCAGCTGCAGACGCCTGGTCCGGCGCAGCGAGGAATGGATCCACAGCGCGATCGCGGCGAAGAACGAACAGATCACAATTCCCGCGATCAGGGCTTCCCAGATCACGTTGGGATCAAGCTCGCCGAGATAGCTCGGAGGGGTGAAGCTGTCTGAGAGGGCAAAGGCGCGCGCAGGCGCGACCGCTGCGGCCAGGCACACGACGGCCTGCACCGCAATCGGAAGCGCGCTGCCCGCGTGCCAGTTCTTCTCAGCCATCAGCCACCCGCGATTTCAACGTCGGATTGTCTGGCCTCGCGAGTTTGGATCGGGTAAACGCCTGTACGCGCAACGGAACAATGTGGCATCAAATACGGCAATTGCCCTGACATGATAAATGCTTCCTTAACGGAAAAAGCCCCCGCGCCGCCCTCCCCAGGCGTGGGGCCATCGTCGCTTCGAGCGGACGTCCTGCACGACCATGGATAGGGTGGACTGCGTCGTCATCGGAGCCGGCGTGATCGGGCTCGCGGTGGCTCGAAAGCTGGCGCAAGCCGGGCGCGAGGTGATCGTGCTCGAGCAAGCCGAGGCCATCGGCACCATCACCTCCTCGCGCAACAGCGAGGTGATCCATGCCGGCATCTACTACCGCGCCGGAAGCTGGATGGCGCGCATGTGCGTCGACGGCAAGCACGCGCTCTATCGTTACTGTTCCGAGCGCGGCATCCCGCACAGGAATTGCGGCAAGCTGATCGTCGCGACCAATCCGAAAGAGACCGAGAAGCTGCAATCGATCAAGGCGCATGCCGAGGCCAACGGCGTGCTCGACATGCAGTTGCTCACGGGTGATGCGGCACGTGCGCTGGAGCCGGCGCTCGCCTGTGACGCCGCGCTGCTGTCGCCGTCGACCGGCATCATCGACAGCCACGCCTACATGCTCTCGCTGCGCGGCGAAGCCGAGGACGCGGGCGCGGCCTTCGCGTTTCACACCCCGCTGATCCGTGCCAAGGCGACCGCCGGCGTCATCGAGATCGAGGCGGGCGGCGAAGCGCCGATGACGCTGCAATGCAGCCTCCTCGTCAACGCCGCCGGGCTCTCGGCGACCACCGTGGCGCGCAACATCGAGGGCATGCCGCTGGAACGGATCCCGACGGCCTACCTCGCCAAGGGAAACTACTTCAGCTGCAATGCCAGGGCGCCGTTCTCGCGCCTGATCTATCCGGTGCCCGAGCCCGGTGGCCTAGGGGTGCATCTGACGCTGGACATGGCCGGGCAGGCCCGTTTCGGCCCTGACGTCGAGTGGATCGAGACGATCGACTATGAGGTCGACCCGTCACGCGCCGAGCGCTTCTACCCGGCGATCCGCAAATACTGGCCGACGTTGCCTGACGGTGCTCTCATGCCGAGCTATTCGGGCATCCGCCCGAAGATCGTGCCGCCGGCGGTGGCCACGCAGGATTTCTTGATGCAGGGCCCGCGCGATCACGGCGTCGAAGGCCTGATCAATCTGTTCGGCATCGAGTCGCCCGGATTGACGTCATCGCTCGCGATCGCGGATCACGTCGCCGAGCTCGCAAACATCTAGTGGTTTAAAGCGAATTGGATTCCGGTTGCGCGTAAAGAACTGCGTCCAGACAAGACGCTGGAGCCGCGCAAATCCTTGCACGCTGCGCGCCTTGCAGCAGGGATGAGCGCAAAGGCTCCCATCCCTGCCTGAAAGGGTGCGATCACCTCTACGCTGTTACGGGGTTACTAGTGGAGCGTGTCGCCGTGCCTGAGACGCTCGATCTGGTCCTTGACCATCAACTTCCGGCGCTTCAACTCAACAATTTGCAGGTCGTCTGTTGAAAGGTGCACGAGAGCTTCGTGCAATTCGTTTTCGAGAGTTTTGTGCTTCCGTTCCAATTCAACCAGATGTGCCTGAATTGTCATTCGAAACCTCCTCGGTAGGGGTGAACCTTGGATTCGACCGGACGAGGAAGTGTACATCACCGATTTGTTCTGTCGATGGATATCAGTCGTCGCGCTGTCATTTTTAGAAATTCATATGTAACGAAGCGTGAGTAAGGGAACCACGCGGGAAAAATCCGTGATATCAATGCGCTTGCGCAACGCCGGAGCGACCGCAGAAATATCTCGCGGGAGATCGGCGCGCGACAGCCCGAGATCGCTTGCGATCACGGCGCGCAAGGACGATAGTTTCCACAGGGCATCCACAGCCTTAATCTCACGCCTATCGGTTTTTCGGCCACCGCAGACATGACCAATGAAGATGCGCGCGAACTCGAATCCGAGCTCGCCCGGTTGCACCAGGAACACCGAGATCTCGATGTGGCGATCGATGCACTGCATCAATCGCCCGCCCCCGACCTGTTGCGGTTACAGCGGTTGAAGAAACGCAAGCTGTTGTTGCGTGACCGTATCGCGTTCATCGAAGACCAGATCACGCCCGACATCATCGCCTGATCCACGGGTAGAACTTTACGGCGGCCCCGCCGCACGTAAATCCGCTTGACTCGAAAGGAACAAAATAAGAACATTTGAGCACCCAACACCCCCGGGGAAACCGTCTAAGGAAAATGCAGATGTCGGCAACCGCCCTTCTCGACAACAGCCATTATGAACAAGCCTGCGATCAGGCGATCGCGATGTGCGACGGCAATCTGCGCAGCACCATCAAGGCGCTGATCATGGCCAATGAATATCTGGAGGCCGAGCTGGAAGAATTGCAGGCGGCGGTTTCCGCAGGCTGCATTCCGGAGACCTCGCGCAGCAAGATGCGGAGCAAGAGCAGCGCCGCCTGACTGTCAGCTATCGGAGCCGACCATGTCCGATGTCACCTATTACGTTGCATTACCTTTCCTGACCGACGAGGACGGATCGCCGGTCGCGGGTGCGGCCGAGGAATGCCAGAGCGCGGCGGCCGCGCTACGGCGCGCCGAGATTATGTCGCACGGCGCCGGCCACACCGGCGCGGTCGCGTTCAGCCGCAGCGGCGATCCCATGACCGGCGAATTCGGGGACGCAAAACTGCTCCGCAGCTTCGGCGACGTACCGAAAGACCTCGGGACGCTTTAACTAGCTGCTGACGAGCCTGATGTGCGGCTCGTGCCGCCGGTGCGCCTTGCGCACATACATCGCGGCATCGGCCTCCTCCAGGGCGCGCGTGGCGTCGGATTGCACTCCGAGCAGGGCGACGCCGGCGGAAGCGCCCGCGCTCACGTGCTGGCCGCGAAAGACAAAGGACAATTCGTCGATGGCCTGCTCGAAAGCCGCGGCCTTCGCCTTGGCGTCGGTCTCGCTGAGATTCCAGAGCAGCAGCGCGAACTCGTCGCCGCCGAGCCGGCCGACCACGTCCGAAGCGCGGATCTGCCGCGTCAGCGTGGTGGCAATCGCCTTCAGGACCTCGTCGCCGGCCGCATGGCCGAAGGAATCGTTGATCGGCTTCAACCGATCGACGTCGAGCACGATCAGCGCCCCGCTGGCGCGGTAGCGCTTCATGTAGGCGACGGCGCGGGCGAGCTCGCGTTCGAAGCCGCGCCGGTTCGGAATTTCGAGCAGGAAATCGGTGTCGGCAGCCGCCTCGAGCTCCGCGACCCGCCGCAGCGCCCCCCTGAGCTTGCTCCGGAGCTCGCGGATGGTCGCGTTGATGGCCGGCTCGATGGCCGCTTTGGCCCCGTCATCGGCAGACGCTGCCCGCTGCGACGGCCTGGTCGGACGCCGCGCCGGACCCTTGATCCGACGCTTGGCCGGACGCTTGAGAGCAACTTTGGAGCGGCCGGCACTGGCCTTCGGGCCCTTTTTGGCCTTCGCAGCGCTTGCCCTTTTTGGTTTCTTCATGGGCATCCTGCTCAATGAAGGCTTGCGGGGATTCACCAAGACAGGATAGTTCATTCCCTTCTCCTTGCCACCGCCTTGCGAGCCACCGGCCGGAACCTTTAGTCTGGCCTATCTTTCTGTTTTTCGAGAACAATTCACGTCATGACCGCGCCGATCGCCATCATCATGGGAAGCCAGTCGGACTGGGACACGATGCGGCATGCCGCCGACACGCTCGCAGGGCTCGGCGTTGCCGCCGACACCCGCATCGTTTCGGCCCACCGCACCCCCGACCGGCTGTTTACGTTCGCCAAAGGCGCCAAGACGGCTGGTTACAAGGTCATCATCGCCGGCGCGGGTGGCGCAGCCCACCTGCCCGGCATGGCGGCGGCTCTGACGGAATTGCCCGTGTTCGGCGTCCCCATCGAATCCAGGACGCTCAAGGGCATCGATTCGCTCTATTCGATCGTCCAGATGCCCGCAGGCATCCCGGTCGGCACCCTCGCCATCGGCAAGGCGGGCGCCATCAATGCGGCGTTGCTGGCGGCGGCCGTGCTGGCCTTGTCCGACCCGGCCTTGTCCGATCGCCTCGCCGCCTGGCGCAAGGCGCAGACCGAGGCCGTGGCCGAGCGCCCGGAGGACAAGGCGTGACTGACGCAAAGCAGGTGAAGCTGAAGCCCGGCGACACCATTGGCATCCTCGGCGGCGGACAATTGGGGCGGATGCTGGCCATGGCGGCGGCCCGGCTTGGCCTGCGCTGCCAGGTGTTCTCGCCCGATCCGGACTCACCGGCCTTCGACGTCGTCCTGAATGCGACCTGCGCCGAATATGCCGATGTCGAAGCACTCGAGCTGTTCGCCAACGACGTCGACGTCATCACCTACGAATTTGAGAACGTGCCGTCCGCGGCCGCGATGGTGCTGGATGCGCGCCGCCCGGTGCTGCCCAACCGCAAGATCCTCGAGACCACCCAGGACCGGCTCGCCGAGAAGGATTTCGTGACGCGGCTGGGCATCGGCACCGCAGCCTACGCCGACGTCACCTCGGTCCCGTCATTGCGCGAGGCGATCGCCAGGATCGGCCTTCCGGCGGTGCTGAAGACCCGTCGCTTCGGCTATGACGGCAAGGGCCAGGCCATCATCCGCGAGGGCGACGACGTCGCGAAAGTGTGGACCAGTCTCGCCACCAAATCGGCCATCCTGGAAGCCTTCGTGCCGTACGAGCGTGAGATTTCCGTGATCGCCGCCCGCTCGGCCACAGGCCAGGTCGAGTGTTTCGACGTCACCGAAAACGAGCACCGCGACCACATCCTGAAGATCTCCCGTGCGCCCGCCCGGGTCCCGGACGTGCTCGCCGAGGAAGCGCGCAGTATCGCCGGCAAGATCGCGGGCGCGCTCGATTATGTCGGCGTGCTTGCCGTCGAGATGTTCGTGCTCGCCAACGGCACCGGACCCAAGGTGCTGGTCAACGAGATCGCTCCGCGCGTGCACAATTCCGGACATTGGACGCTCGACGGTGCGTCCGTCTCGCAGTTCGAGCAGCACATCCGCGCCATTGCCGGCTGGCCCCTCGGCAAGCCCGTGCGCCACGGCGAAGTCGTCACCATGACCAATCTGATCGGCGACGAGATCAACGAATATGACAAGTGGTTGAGCGTCGCGGGCGCAACGGTGCACATCTACGGCAAGGGCGCGCCGCGTCCGGGCCGCAAGATGGGACATGTCACCGAAGTGCGACCCACGACCGGCAAATAACGGGACCGCGGCGCATGCCGCGATCCCGCTTTGCAGTTATGCCGTCTTCGCGCCCGCGACGACGCCAGTGGGCTCTTCGCTGAGCCAACGATAGATCACCCCGCCCAGCGCGCCGCCGATCAGTGGCGCAACCCAGAACAACCAGAGCTGCGACAGCGCCCAGCCGCCGACGAACAGCGCGGGCCCCGTGCTACGCGCCGGGTTCACGGAGGTGTTGGTGACGGGGATGCTGACGAGATGGATCATCACCAGCGCGAGCCCGATCGCCAGCGGCGCAAAGCCGGCGGGCGCGCGGCCGTGAGTCGCGCCCATGATGATGAACAGGAACATCATGGTCATGACCACCTCGGTGAGGAAGCACACGATCATGCTGTACTGGCCGGGAGAATGGGCATCGTACCCGTTGGACGCGAACCCCTTGCTGACGTCGAAGCCGGGAGCTCCGCTTGCGATGACGTAGAGCAGCCACGCGGCCACGATCGCGCCGGCGACCTGCGCAATCACATAAGGCAGGATCTGTCCGGCCGGAAAACGTCCGCCGGCGGCAAGACCGACAGTGACGGCCGGATTGAGATGACAGCCTGAGATGTGGCCGATCGCATAGGCCATGGTGACCACGCTCAGTCCGAACGCGAGGGAGACACCGACCAGACCGATGCCAACCTGCGGAAAGCCGGCTGCGATCACCGCACTTCCGCAACCTGCGAATGTGAGCCAAAAGGTACCGATAGCTTCGGCCGCGTATTTCTTCATATCCATGTGTCGTCCCCTGCTTTCAAAGATTCCGGAACAAAGCTCCGGAAACGGCCCCACCCTTGGCGTCAAATCTCCCAAATCAGGGCCGCACAGAGGTATTTTGCCTCATTTAATGGCTGAACTTGGCCCGAAGACCCGCTTGGCCGGTGGACATCCCAAGTTTTGTCTGATACATCCGCGCCCTCAAGGTTAAGGGCTTGTGCGTTTCGCCATCCCCTTTGATTTACCAGAATTCAAATCCGATCCACTGAAGAGGATGCCGCGTGCAGGTTCTCGTTCGCGATAACAATGTCGATCAAGCCCTCAAGGCGCTGAAGAAGAAGATGCAGCGCGAGGGTATTTTCCGCGAGATGAAGCTCCGCGGTCACTACGAAAAGCCCTCCGAGAAGAAGGCCCGTGAAAAGGCCGAAGCCGTGCGTCGCGCACGCAAGCTGGCCCGCAAGAAGCTGCAGCGCGAAGGCCTGCTGCCGATGAAGCCGAAGCCGGTGTTCGGTGCTGGCCCCGGCGGTGATCGTGGCGGTCGCGGCGGCCCGGGTGCAGGCGCAGGTGCAAGTGCTGGTCCGCGCGGACCGCGCTGATTTACCCGACTTGAGAGATTTCATTTTTCGATGACGCGGGCCCCTGGCCCGCGTTATTGTTTTGTGAGCGGTGCCTTGCTGGGATGGGGCACTACCGATGCGGCACTAGCGCGAGCGAACCGTAGATGGCCTCCCCTCTCCCCAAGCGCGGCTTGGCGCGGCTACGGCAGATCTTGCAGCAGCCGTTTGCGCTGGCCTTGATGGGGATTTCGCTATGCGGCTGCTCCTTCGACCTGGGGTCGCTGACGCCGGAGAAGGAGAAGCCGCAGGAGGCACCCAAGGCGGCCACGACCGCTGAGAACGTGGTCAGCGCCGGCAATGTCAGCGAAGCCCAGGCCCATACGGCAAAGGCCCAGGCTCTGGCAAAGTCCGGCGAGACGGCGGCCGCGCTCGATGAATTCAATCACGCGGTCGGACTCGATCCCTACAATGCGCAGGCGCTCTATGGCCGCGCCCTGATCTACCAGGGCAAGAACCAGCACGACTTCGCCATCGCCGATTTCAGTGCCGCGAGCGGCCTTAACCCGCAGAAGGTCGAGCCGCTGCTCGGCCGCGCCACCAGTTATCTCGCCCTCGGCAAGGTCAAGGAGGCCGCGGCCGATCTGGATGAGGCTTCCGAGGCCGATCCCCACAATGCCCAAGTCTGGACCATACGCGGGCAAGCCTATGAACGGCTGGGCGACAGGACCAAGGCGGCGGCGTCCTACACCAAGGCGGTCTCGCTTCGCCCACGCGACGACGCCGCCCGCAGCGGCCTCGCCCGCGTCGGCGGCTGACAAGTCTGGCGCAGCGCAGGCGCCGTCTTAATCCGGGGTGACGCTCTTCGGCAGAACGGAGTGGAACATGGACTTAACGCCCGACAGCATGTCGTCGGCGACATTGGTCTTCGGCCGCGGCATCGACGCGCCGGCATCGGCGCGCAGATCGAGCGGGGGCGCAATCATCGGGACCGGAATATCAGCCGGCGGCGTCAGCCGATTCGGGTTCTCGTTGCCGATCGACGCCGTGTAGGGCGGGCTCGGCTGCAACGAGCCGCCATTGCCATAGGCCTCGGCTGCGGGTGTCGAGACCGTGATCGGCGGCGGCAACGGACGCACCGATGACGTATCCACGGGAATGATACGCGGGGCCTCCGGAGTGCGGGCGGCTTCACGCACCGCAGGCTCCTGAGTCTTCTCGGGCGCCTTGGTCTCGGAAGACTTATTGTCGGAAGCCTTTGTGTCGGCAGCCTTTGTGTCGGAAGCTTTGGCCTCAGCCGCTTTGCTCTCAGGCGACTTGCGCAGGCGCTCGATCGCGGCGCGCACGAGATCGTTGGCGTCGGGGGTTGCGGCCGGCGCGGCAGCAGCGGGCGCCGAATTGGCCTCCACCACCGGGGTGGCGGGAGCGGCTGCACTGACGGCCGGCGTGGACTTGGCGACTGCCTTCTCGCGACCGGACGGCTTGCCGCGCGGGGCGGCCTCGGCCGGTGCCACGTCCGCCGTCGAGGTCTTCGACTCCGCGCCCGGATGATCGGCAGCCTTCTCGGCCGCCGGCTTGTCCGTCACGTTCTTCTCGGAAATGCCCTTGGCCTTGACGCCCGGCGCGGGGAGGTTGGCCACATCGGCGGGCTTGCCGTTCTTGCCGGCCTCGGCGGGCGCCGTCACGGCCGCGGGCGCATCCGCCGCCGGCTTGGCGTTGATGTAATGATTAACGATATACGCCCCGATGATCGTTGCGAGCACCGAGGGGAAGATGTCCATCGAGATTTTAGCGATGTATTTCAGCATTCCGGCCACTCCCCGCGCGATCTGATGCGGGAACTTTGAGGCATAGTGAGGGATCAACTGCGACGGATCAATGGCAAAGGGGTACGCCGGACTTACGACTTCAGCTCAACCTCAAGGAACACGATCTCGGTTGCGGTTTCGTTAAGCACGTCGTGCTGGACGCCGGCCTTGCGAAAATAGGATTTCCCGGCCGCAAGCTGTGCTTTGGACCGCTCGCCATCGGGCGCCACGATGGTCATTTCCCCTCCGACCACGGGAACAATGACGTAGTCCATGCCATGGGTGTGATGCCCGGTGGCGCTGTTTGGCGCGAGCCGCCACTCGGTCACCCGAACCTGCTCATTGTCGACCTGAACCTCGGACTCGGCGGCAAGCATCGGAACTCTCCTGGGGCATATCCGGAAAACCGGTTCAGGGCACGAAAACCACGAACACGTAGACGGCAAATACCACCTTATGGACCAGCCCGAACAGGACATTGGTCCTGCCCGTACCGAAGGTCAGCATGCTCAGGAAGAAGGTCAGGAGCAAAGGCAGGCGGCGCGCCGATCCTGGCCGCGACGGCATCGACCACCAGCGAGAATTTCTTGGACAGCAACACGACCGCCAGCAGCGCAATCAGCAGCAGCACGACGCGGAGCACCAAGGCCCGGCCCGACAGATGCGCCTCGCACGGCCAGCGCCGGAAAGATCCAGGCCGATCGAGGCGTCGGATTGTGCGCGCTCATCCATCGGCTCCAATTGTCTCAGCCGAGCAGTAGCAATCGCGCGGCAGATTCAATGCCAGCGCAGGATCGGAGCGAACGGCAGCAGCGTCAGCAGCACGAACAGCGGGATCAGCACCGCGCTGGCGCGCAGGAAATAACCGAAGAAGCTCGGCATCTCGATGCCGTTCTCGCTGGCGATGCTGCTCACCATGAAATTCGGCGCATTGCCGATATAGGTAAGCGCGCCCATGTAGACTGCGCCCATGGAGATGGAGGCGAGCGTGCCCGAGAGTTCGTGCATCAGCATCTGCGGGTCGCCGCCGGCGAGCTCGAAGAACAACAGATAGGTCGGCGCATTGTCGAGGAACGCCGACATCAGACCGGTGAACCAGAAATAGGCAACCTCGCGCGGCGTGCCGTCCGGAGCGGTCACGGCCGACAACAGCCAGGCGAACGCGCCGTGATGGCCGGCATCGAGCATGGCGATGACCGGGATGATCGCGATGAAAATGCCGGCGAACAGCTTTGCGACTTCGCGGATCGGCTCCCAGGTGAAGCCGTTGGCCTGCCGGTGCTCGTCCGGCGTCAACCACACCGACAGGCCCGCTATGGCCAGCAGCGCCGCGTTGCGGGCGATATCTTCCAGCTCCAGCCTGGTTCCGAGAATGTCGAAAGCGATGCCGGGCTTCCACATCGCCGAGGCCAGCAGGCTCGCGACGATGGCTGCAATCAGCACCAGGTTGACGAGGCCGCGGATGCGGACCGGCTTCGCGGCGCCGGCGGCGCCGAGCAAGGGTTCGCTGCGGAAGCGCCAGACGTCGATGACGACGAAGATCGCGAGCAGCAGTCCGGCAACGATCGCCGTCTGCAGCCAGATGGTCCGCGTGGTCCAGAAGAAGTCGACACCATGCAGGAAGCCGACGAACAGCGGGGGATCGCCGAGCGGGCTCAGCGCGCCACCGACATTGGCGACCAGGATGATGAAGAAGATGACGACATGGGCGTTGTAGCGCCGCGGTCGGTTGGCGCGGATCAGAGGGCGGATCAGGATCATGGCCGCCCCCGTGGTGCCGACGACACTCGCCATCACCGTACCGAGCGCGAGGATGCCGGCATTTGATGCCGGCGTCGCCTTGATGTCGCCCGTCACGAGAATGCCGCCAGCCACGACATAGAGCGAGAACAGCAGCACGATGAAGCCGAGATATTCGGCGAGCATGGCGTGAACGAGCGCCGCCAACGTCGCCATGCTCCCGGCCAGGATGACGAGCGAGGCGAGTGCCAGCAGCGACCAGGCCGCGGCGATCTTGCCGTAATGATGGTGCCAGACTTTTGCAAACAGCAGCGGCCCGAGAGCGATCGACAGCAGGAGGCCGGCAAAGGGCAGCGCATACGGCCAGCGCATCGCCGCGCCGTCGAGCCCGGTCGCCGCCCATGCGTGCTGTGGCAACAACACGACGAGGATCGCGGCGATGAACCCGCTCGCGCGCCGAACGACAAGCCGTCTAGAAAGCAATGAAGTGCCTCGCCGTTTCAATCGCACCGAACGCATCGAGATTGTCGTGTCCACCGCCCGCAAAGCGAACGAACTCCTTCGGTTCGTGCGCAAGCGCGAACAGACGCTCTCCGAACACGATGGAAATGGCAAGGTCATCGGTGCCATGCATCACCAATAGCGGCACAGTGACGCGCGGGATGCGCTCGTCGGAATGAAATGGATCTCGCATCAGCAGGCGGACCGGAACGTACCAGAACGATGAAGCTGCAATATCGGCCGTCGATGTATAGGGCGCTTCCAGGATGAGTTTTCCAACACGATGCTCCGAGGCGATCGCGACCGCCACGCCGGTCCCGAGCGAAAAGCCCCACGCGACGATTCGCTCCGCCGCGTAGCGCGCGGTGGTGAAGGCGTAGGCGGCCGCGGCATCGCGCAGCAGGCCCGCCTCGCTCGGCGCCCCGCTCGAGCCGGCATAGCCGCGATAGGACAGCGCGACCAGGCCGGTGCCGTCCGCCGTCATGGCCTTGAGGCGGCTGACGCGACCAGCGAGATAATCGCCATTGCCCGGAAAATACAGGATCACGGGGCGGCCTGGCTTCGCCGGCACGTGCCAGACGATGACATTCTCGCCATCGGAGGTAGTCAGGACGTGCTCTTCGGCCTCGGGGAAGCCTGCGGCGTCCGGCGTGGTGCGACCGACGGGCGGGATCGGAAACAGCATCTCGCGCTGCCTGACATACAGCACGAGGAGACCGGCGCAATAGACGGTCACGAGCAGGATGGCGATCCATTTGACGATGGTCATGATGACGCGACCCGGCCCCTGTTCAGGGTTTGCACCGGCTCGGCAGCAATTTCATGACATCGCCCGAGGCGGGCCGGAACGTCACGGCAGCCGCACGCCGCCTGGTGAGCGGTGTGCCACGCGACGCGCTGCTCGCGCGTCGCATTGGCAATGGCCCGCTTGCCTCCGCGCTACATCGCCTTGACGATGTTCTCGGTGACCTTCTTGGCGTCGCCGAGCAGCATCATGGTGTTGTCGCGATAGAACAGCGGATTGTCGATGCCGGCATAGCCGGAAGCGAGCGAGCGCTTGATGAACATCACGGTGCCGGCCTTCCAGACCTGGAGCACCGGCATGCCGTAGATCGGCGAGGTCTTGTCCTCTTCGGCCGCCGGATTGGTGACGTCGTTGGCGCCGATCACGAAGGCGATATCGGCCTGCGCGAATTCGGAGTTGATGTCCTCGAGCTCGAACACCTCGTCATAGGGCACGTTGGCCTCGGCCAGCAGCACGTTCATGTGGCCGGGCATGCGGCCGGCGACCGGGTGAATGGCGTATTTCACCTCGACGCCTTCTTTCTTCAGGATGTCGCCCATTTCACGCAGCGCATGCTGAGCCTGTGCCACCGCCATGCCATAGCCGGGCACGATGATGACCTTCTGCGCGTTCTTCATGATGAAGGCGGCGTCGTCGGCCGAGCCGAGCTTGGCCGGCTTCTGCTCGCCGCCGCCACCGCCGGCCGCCGCGGTCTCGCCGCCGAAGCCGCCGAGAATGACCGAGATGAAGGAGCGGTTCATCGCGTGGCACATGATGTAGGACAGGATCGCGCCGCTTGATCCCACCAGCGCGCCGGTGATGATCAGCGCGGAATTGCCGAGGGTGAAGCCGATGCCGGCCGCGGCCCAGCCCGAGTACGAGTTAAGCATCGAAATCACGACCGGCATGTCGGCGCCGCCGATCGGGATGATCATGAGGACGCCGAGCGCCAGCGCGATGATGACGATCAGCCAGAAGTCGAGCGCGCTGCCCGTCATGACCAGCCCGACGATGAAGACGACCAGCGCGATCGCGAGCGCAATGTTGATGATGTGGCGGAACGGCAGGATGATCGGCGCACCGCTCATGCGCGCGGACAGCTTCAGGAACGCGATCACCGAGCCGGTGAAGGTCAGCGCGCCGATGGCGACGCCGAGCGACATCTCGACCAGGCTCTGCGGATGGATGTTGCCGGGGCTGCCGATGTCGAAGGCCTCCGGCGCGTAGAACGCACCGGCGGCGACCAGCACCGCGGCCATACCGACCAGCGAATGGAACGCGGCGACCAGTTCCGGCATCGAGGTCATCGGCACCCGGCGGGCGATCACCGCACCGACGCTGCCGCCGATCGCGATGCCAAGGATCACGAGGATCCAGGCGAGGCCGTCCGCCGGCGGATGGCTGGCCAGCGTGGTGGCGACCGCGATCGCCATGCCGATCATGCCGAAGAAATTACCCTGCCGCGATGAGGCGGGGCTGGACAGCCCGCGCAGTGACAGGATGAACAGCACACCCGCCACGAGATACAGAACTGCAGCCAGATTGGCGTTCATCTCAGGTCCCCTTTGTCTTTGTCACCCCGAGGTGCACGCCGCTCACTTCACCTTCTTCTTGTACATCGCCAGCATGCGCTGGGTGACAAGGAAGCCGCCGAAGATATTCACGCAGGCGAAGATGAGCGCGATGAAGCCGAAGCCGCGCGCCCAGCCCGAGCCGCTCGAGATCATGCCGACCCCGACCGCGAGCAGCGCACCGACCACGATCACCGAGGAGATCGCATTGGTCACGCTCATCAGCGGCGTATGCAGCGCCGGGGTCACCGACCACACCACGAAATAGCCGACGAAGACGGCGAGAACGAAGATCGACAGCCGGAAGACGAAGGGGTCGACGACCTGTGCAACATGCTCCATGGCGGCTCTCCTTACGCTTTCGGCTGGAAGTTCGGGTGGATGACGGCGCCGTCTCGGGTCAGTGCTGTCGCTTTGACGAGTTCGTCGTCCCAGTTCACGGCCAGCGCCTTGCTGGTCTTGTCGACCATCGTTTCGATGAAGTTGAACAAATTGCGCGCGTAGAGGCTGGAGGCCGACGCCGCGACGCGGCCGGCGACGTTGGTGTAGCCGACGATCTTGATGCCATCGACCTCGGCGACCTCGCCCGCTTTGACGCCTTCGACATTGCCGCCGCGCTCGACGGCGAGATCGACCAGCACCGAGCCCGGCTTCATCGACTTGACCATGTCGGCGGTGACGAGCCTCGGCGCCGGCCGGCCCGGAATCAGCGCGGTCGTGATCACGATGTCCTGCTTCTTGATGTGCTCGGCGGTGAGCGCGGCCTGCTTGGCCTGATACTCCTTGGACATTTCCTTGGCGTAGCCGCCGGCGGTCTGTGCGTTCTTGAATTCCTCGTCCTCGACGGCGAGGAATTTTGCACCGAGCGATTCGACCTGCTCCTTGGTGGCGGGCCGGACGTCGGTCGCGGTGACGACGGCGCCGAGACGGCGTGCGGTCGCGATCGCCTGGAGGCCGGCGACGCCGACGCCCATCACGAACACTTTGGCGGCGGGCACCGTGCCGGCCGCGGTCATCATCATCGGGAAGGCGCGTCCGAAGGCCTCCGCGCCCTCGATCACGGCGCGGTAGCCGGCGAGGTTGGCCTGCGAGGACAGCACGTCCATCACCTGCGCGCGCGTGATGCGCGGCATCAATTCCATCGCGAAGGCGGAGACACCGGCATCGGCGATCGTCTTCAGCGCGGCCTCGTTGCCGTAGGGGTCCATGATGGCGATGACGAGCGCGCCGCGCTTGTACTGCGCCAACTCGGAGGCTTCAGGGCGCTTCACCTTGATGATGATGTCGGCGTCCTTCAGCGCGTCGGCGCTGACGGTGGCGCCCACGGCGGTGAATTCGGAGTCCGGCAGGCCCGACTTGAGGCCGGCGCCCGGCTCGACGGCGATCTCGGCGCCCAACGCCTTGAACTTCTTCACCGTATCCGGCGAAGCGGCGACCCGCGGCTCCGACGGATCGATTTCCTTGGCAACGGCGATCTTCATAGGCCCTCCGGCGACGCGGGAAGAAGCGCGCACGCGAACTTAGCGTTACTCCCGCAACGTGGGATACCGGTTTTCAGTCCGGCTTGATTGCAAATTTTATAGGCACCGACGACACTGGCGGTGCTGCAGGGATGGATCAGGTCAGGAAGATCGCCATCAGGATCACGATAAGCGCGACCGAGACCGTGCCGTACTTCACCAGCTTGATGAAGCCCTCGTAGGTCTGCTCGTGGGCAACGTAGTCGTTGCCGTCGGCGGTGCTGTACGCCACTTCGCTATGGTCAGCCATGAATTGTCCCCAGTCGAAAGTCGAATTTCGTGGCTGGGATACCGCAAACTTCCGGGCAGGGCAACGGCACGGAGGCGCGGTTTCCCGGCAAATCAGGTCATTTGGAATTCCAATGGGCGGGAATTCGGCTCAGACCGGTGATCCGCCCGTCAGAGGCGGTCTCCGATGCCACGAGCCGAGGCCTCTCAGCGCAGGCCGAGCGCACGGCGGACTGCGCCGATCGGCTCCACCTTGCTGTCGCAGAAGTTTCGCTTTGCGCAGCGTTCTCCCGGAACGTTGACGACGATTGCATCCGCGCCGGCATCCTCGGTGAGAAAACCGTGGCTCATGTGGAAACCCAGCGCGCGGTAGACCTCGAACTGCTCCTCCGAGAAGAACTGGTCACCGGTGGTTTCATGCGGGAAGGTGTCGTTGCGGCGTGCATAGTCGCGGATGTAGTCGTTCTCGTCTCCGGTCAGGGACGACTTGATGTACACGAGGTACCCCTTTTCCCCCGAGCCGTAGTCGATGGTGCCGACCGCCACGTGCGGTCCGCCCGCCGTGCGCCGGGCCGGGGATTTGGTTGCGTTGCACTTCATCCACTCGAGCGTGGTGTTGCGGATCGGCGTCCACGGCAGATCGATGATGATCCCGAGATCGATGCGCGCATAGCGCTGCAGCGTCACCAGGGATGAGAAATTCATGGGTGCATCGGCTTCGGCGTCAACCGCGATGATCACCTTGCAGCGTCGTCGCAACAACTCGTAGACACCGAGATTCTCGATGTGTCCGCCGTCCGTCAGGTAGACCGCATCGGCATTCTCGTAAAGCCGGCCCGAGATCTCAGACCATAGAAACAAAGGGGTCGAGTGGTGCTGCGGCTTGTCCTTTGTCGAGACCCAGCGCGGGTTCTTCAACCAGTACCCCAGGCGCACGTTGAGGAGCGCCAGGGTCGGGGTCAGCGAGCGGATCGACCCCGAGCCCATGTTCGACGAAGCGGCGGCCCCGGAGATTGCCATCGCGGTCGCAAGATCGAGGCCCGGCGCGACCTTCTCGAATGCCGGTGTATTCGCATAGCCAGTGGCCTCGCTGCCGACGTGCAGCGGCGAGAATATGAAGAAATCCGCGTTCCGTCCCCGCCGATTGGCGAAGTCGGATCCTTGGATGTTCAGCGCGGCGTTGATGATGGGATATGGCGAGGCCAGGCTGCATTTTTTCGATGTCGCGACCGTCATCGCTCCCGCTGGATCGACCCCGTAGACCATCTGATGTAACAGACCGCTCAGCTTCTCCTCGTCGAGCGGAAGGAAATCCCTCCCCTGGTCCAGACTCGGCATGTTCCGCGACGGCTCCCCGTCGGCGTAATAGAGCGGATTGAACAAGAAGGCCTTGCTGAGGCGATCACGATAGAGCCGGTGCAACGAATTGGCATTCGGCCCGAGAACCCACGACAGGCCGAACATGGCCGAGCCCGACAAGAAGTAGAGCAGCATCATCCGCCAGCTGACACTGTTGCCGAACTGGTACTTCGACCAAGTGAATTTGTCCGGGGACTGCAATGACGCAACGGAAAACAGCCATGCGGGAATGTGCGAGATCGGCCCCACCGGCTTGGAGACGACGACCTTCGCTTCGCGATTGGTGATTTCGGCCGAGAGCTTGCGGGTCGCCGAGTCAAACTGGACATTTCCCTTGACATCGACACCGGCCGCGGGCGGCACGGGTTGCACGCCAGCCGCTCCCCACTCCTCGATCATGGGGTATTGACGGTAGGCGGCGTCGAGCGTCTTGTCGTTCGCGATGCCCCAATAGCAAAGATAGAGATATCCGACCCAGATCAGCAAGGGCAGCGCCAGTCCCGCGACAAGCACGGCTGCTTTCGCCGCATGGGCGAGCAGGCGTGATCCCAGGTCCGAGGCGCCGGCGCCCTTCAGCAGGTCGGCGAATTGCTGCCGGAACAGCGTGACAGCCGCCGCAACCGGCGCAGTGATGGCCGCAAGCGATTGGACCCACTTGATTGCAACGCCGCCAATGATGCCGCCGGACTGAGTCGTGTTAGCGTCGGCGACATCGAACATCTGGGCGATCATGAAGGGCTGAAATTCGAAGAAGCAGATGGCGGCAAGCAGAACGAGATAGGTCGCGCCGACCGTCGACGGATAGCCGCGGAATTCACCTCCCTTGGTC
Source organism: Bradyrhizobium sp. GCM10028915 (assembly GCF_042666195.1). NCBI lineage: Bacteria > Pseudomonadati > Pseudomonadota > Alphaproteobacteria > Hyphomicrobiales > Nitrobacteraceae > Bradyrhizobium > Bradyrhizobium sp. GCM10028915. The sequence goes on along the minus strand of NZ_JBHTFN010000071.1, from coordinate 323,722 downwards.
GACGAAATCGATCGCAGCACTGCCCAGCCAAAGAAAAGCGCAAGGCCGAGCAGGACCGCTGCAAGCGAAAGGCCAAAGTGATCGACATTCAGGCAGCTGGCGATCGCACAGATGAGACCCATCGCAAACGCAAGACCGGCCAGGTACCGAAACAGCTCGCGCCGCCCGACTTTGAAAAGGCGCCCGACCAACAAAAGCAGCAAGGCGACAACAAGGCCGACAAGAAAGAAGGCAGGCATCAATCCCAGGCTGGAGAGGGGACCAAGATTGTGGGTGTCGTCGACGCTCAGGCCGAAGAAATTGGTCGTATAGAGTGACGAGCGTGCGGCGTTGGACAGGATCGTGATCACTGCAACGAGCAGTACGACCGGCAGCGTCAGGCTCAGATTGGCAACGAGTCCACGCACGACGATTGCGACGCCGGTGATCAGGTCGCGCGCGCCGGCCGGAACGAGATAGTTCGAGTAATTCCGGATATGGCCCACCGCAGGCGTGTCACTGATCTCATTTGCGCTCTCGGCTCCAGGTGTCGGCGTGCTTCCGAAGACGAAATTCTGCGCCCGCGTCATGGTCGCCGTAAACGAACAGCCGGTGTAACCGCCGCCCGATACGGTCGACAGATAGTCGATGTGCTTGATGAGCCCGTGGTGATTGAAAGCCTGCAAGACGCCGAGGCAGATTGCGGAGGATCGGATCCCGCCGCCTGACAGCGCAAGGCCGACCGTGTCGATCGCCTTTTCGTCGCCAGGGTATGCAACGGGATCCATACCCTGGGCTAGGCGGCGGTTGTTGATGGCTGCGAGCTCGCGCTTGACGATCTTCCGGTGCTGCGTCCCCCACAGCTGCTGTTCCCCCACAGCCCGTGGCGGCTCCACCTTGGGGTCTGGGGCACTGATCCTGGCCATGTTCGCCTCCCTGGCCGAGCACACGCGACGATCAACGATCACAGATTGCATTGCAGGTCGAACCCGCCTGCAAGAATTAGTCCGGTCCCGGGCACAAACGTTCAATGTGCATGGCGGGATCTTTACAACCCGCCTCCCCCGTTGTCGGAACAACGGGACACTCGGACGGCCGACCCGACCTGCTCGCTGCAGCGCTGAAGGCGGTTCGGCTCAGCCCATCGCTTCCAGTTCGTCGATCATGCCGGCGATGACGCTCAGGCCGCCGTCCCAGAACTTTGGATCCTTGGCATCGAGCCCGAACGGCCGCAGCAGTTCGGAATAATGCTTGGTGCCGCCGGCGGCGAGCATGTCGAGATAGCGCTCGGCAAAGCCTTCGGCCGCGTTCTCGTAGACGGCGTAGAGCGAGTTCACCAGACAATCGCCGAACGCATAGGCGTAAACGTAGAACGGCGAATGGATGAAATGCGGGATGTACATCCAGTAGTTCTCGTAGCCCGCTTTGATCTCGATTGCCGGACCAAGGCTCTCGCCCTGCACCGAGAGCCAGATCTCGCCGAGCCGCGTCGCGGTGAGCTCGCCGTTCTTGCGTTCGGTGTGGACCGCGCGCTCGAAGGAATAGAACGCGATCTGCCGCACCACGGTGTTGATCATGTCCTCGACCTTGCCGGCGAGCAGCGCCTGGCGCTGCCTTGCGCTCCTGGTCTGAGCCAGCAGCCGACGGAAGGTCAGCATCTCGCCGAACACGCTCGCGGTCTCCGCCAGCGTCAGCGGCGTCGGCGCCATCAAAGCGCCGTTCCTGGCCGCCAGCACCTGGTGCACGCCATGGCCGAGCTCATGGGCGAGCGTCATCACGTCGCGCGGCTTGCCCTGGTAGTTCATCAGCACGTAGGGGTGCGCGGACGGCGTGGTCGGATGCGAGAAGGCCCCCGGCGCCTTGCCCGGACGTACCGGCGCGTCGATCCAGCGGTCGGCAAAGAAGCGCTCGGCGATATCAGCCATCTTGGGCGAGAAGCCGCGATAGGCGGAGAGCACCATGTTTCGCGCATCGCCCCAGCCGATCACGTCGGTCGCAGCAAAAGGCAGCGGCGCGTTGCGGTCCCAATAGGCCAGGCGCTTCCTGCCGAACCAGCGTGCCTTCAGCGCGTAGTAGCGATGCGACAATTTTGGATAGGCCGCGCGCACCGAGGCGACCAGCGCATCCACCACCTCGCGCTCGACGCGGTTGTTCAGGTGCCGGGAATCTGCGACGTCCTTGAAGCCGCGCCAGCTATCGGAGATGTCCTTGTCTTTGGCCAAAGTGTTGGTGATCAGCGCAAAGGTGCGCTCATTGGCCTTGAAGGTCTTTGCGAGCGCCTCTGCCGCGGCCTTGCGCTTGGCGCCGTCGCGGTCCTGCAACAGATTGAGCGTCGGCTCGATCGCGAGCTCCTTGGGCCCGACCTTGAAGCGCAGGCTCGAAATGGTCTGGTCGAACAGCCGATTGAAGGCGGAATAGCCGGTCTGCGCCTTCTCCAGGAAGAGCTGCTCGAGCTTGTCCTCGAGCTGGTACGGTTTCTCCTTGCGTAGATCCTCGATCCAGGGACGGTAGTGCGCGAGCTCGGTGGCCTGCATCGCGCGGTTCAAAATATCGTCATCGATCCGGTTGAGCTCGAGCGCGAAGAACAGCAGATGCGTCGATGCCGCCGTCAGGCGCTCGGAAACGTCGCCGTAAAACTTTGAAATCTTGGGGTCCACGCTGTCGCCGGCATGAACGAGGCCAGCGTACGAGCCGAGCCGGCCGGCGAGGTCGTCGATCGCCTCATAGCGTCGCACGGCTTCTGCGAGCCATTTTCCGCCATCTTCCTTTGCTGTTCCTGTTGCGAGCTTGCCCTTGTAGTCCGTCTCGAACGCGACGCAATCGGCATCCATCTTTGCGAGATCGCGCGCCACTTCCGGCGCATCGATCCCGGAATAGAGGTCGGCGAGGTTCCACTCCGGAAGCTTGCCGGTCTTGCTCGCAGGCTTTGCGGGTGAAGGTCTGGAGGACTTTGCCTTGATGACCGATTGCTTGGTGCCTGGTTTGCGGAGAGCAGACTTTTTGAGAGCAGACTTTTTGAGTGCAAGCTTGGAGCTCGAATTCATTGTGTGGGAAACCTGTGTTCAACAATCGCGACGGCGGGCGGGGGCATCAGGATTTAACAGTGCGTTAATCGGCTTCGGCCAGAGTGCCCCGATTCGAGACAGATAGTAGTAGCGTGCGGGGAACACCATGGCTGCCAGTATTTTGATCGCCGACGACGACGCTGTAGCCCGCCGGCTGGTCGAAAACATGGTGCAGAAATGCGGCTATGAGACGATCGTGGTGGACTCCGGCGATGCGGCGATCGCCGCCCTCACCGCCCCCGACGCGGCCATCGACGGCGTCATCCTCGATCTCGTGATGCCCGGCCTCGACGGCATGGGCGTGCTGGCGAAAATCCGCGAAGCGGGTCTCAGCATCCCCGTCATCGTGCAGACGGCCCATGGCGGCATCGACAATGTGATCTCGGCGATGCGCGCGGGTGCGGCCGACTTCGTGGTCAAGCCGGTCGGCCTGGAGCGGCTCCAGGTCTCGCTTCGCAACGCGCTCAATTCGTCCGCGCTCAAGGGCGAACTGCAGCGCATCCGTCACAGCCGCGAAGGCCGGCTGACCTTCTCCGACATCATCACACGCGCCGAGGCGATGGCGGGCGTGATGCGCGCGGCGCAGAAAGCAACAAACTCCTCGATCCCGGTGCTGATCGAGGGCGAGTCCGGCGTCGGCAAGGAGATGTTCGCGCGTGCCATTCATGGCAGCGGCGAGCGCAAGGCCAAGCCGTTCGTCGCGGTCAATTGCGGCGCGATCCCCGACAACCTCGTCGAATCCATTCTGTTCGGTCACGAGAAGGGTGCCTTCACCGGCGCCACCGAACGCCACACCGGCAAGTTCGTCGAAGCTCATGGCGGCACGCTGTTCCTGGACGAGGTCAGCGAACTGCCGCTGAGCGCGCAGGTCAAGCTGCTTCGCGCGCTCCAGGAAGGCGCGGTCGAGGCGGTCGGCGGCCGCAAACCCGTGAAGGTCGACGTCCGCATCATCTCGGCGACCAACCGCAGGCTGCTCGAGCGGGTCAAGCAGGGCCACTTCCGGGAAGACTTGTTCTATCGCCTGCACGTGCTGCCGCTGACGATCCCATCGCTGCGCGCCCGGCGCGAGGACATTCCGCATCTGCTCAGGCATTTCCTGGCGCGCTTTGCCGCCGAGGAGAACCGCCCCATCACCGGCATCAGCGGCGAGGCCGTTGCGCACCTTGCCCAACTCGATTGGCCCGGCAACATTCGCCAGCTCGAAAACGCGGTCTATCGCGCCGTGGTGATGAGCGAGGGCGACCAGCTTGGCCTCGACGACTTCCCTCTGATCGCCTCGCAGCCGCATCCGGGAACAGACATTCCGACCGCGCCGCTGATGCTGGAGCCGATCGCGGCCCCCTCCGTGGTGTCAGGTAATGAAATACCGATCGCGCCGCTGCCCATGGCGGGTGCCCTCTCAATGCTGACCGCGACCGGCGACGTCCGGCCGCTGGAGGACATCGAGAACGAGATCATCCGTTTCGCGATCTCGCATTACCGCGGGCAGATGTCGGAGGTCGCCCGCCGCCTCAAAATCGGCCGGTCCACCCTCTACCGCAAACTCGATGAGGCCGGGGTTCCCGGCCATGGCGGCAAAAGCGGTGAGGAGACGCACTGAGCCTGAGCGAACGGAGGTTCGTCCGGGCGGAGCGATACGACTGTAAGCCGTTCGTATGACGACGGAATTCGACTGCGATTTGAACCGTGACTTGGAAGTGACAGACACAGGGAAAAGCGCGTGGCAGAAGCGCACAATCCGTTGCCAAGAGGCGTGCTTGAAGTCAGTTTGTCGTGAGTTGTCCCGGGTAGCGCTGGCTGCGAAATCGGGGCCTGTATATCGTCCGCGTAAGATTCGTCTGCGTAGGAATCGTTGCGTGCAGGCGTGCAACTTTCCGAGAGGCCGGCGCGGTTTAGCCGAAGCTCAATAGGCGATAACGAAGCTGTTCCACGGGGGACAGTTCACCCGAGGGGTGCGACACAATGCGTGACTGTTTGAACCACCGTGCAGGCTTTGACCGTGTCTTGATCACGGTCGCGGCGACCTTCCTCACGGTATCGGCCAGCTCAGCCCTGGCGCAGGATCAGGCGCGCAGCAGCGCTGCCGAGCTCGCGATCGAAGCCGCCATCCCGCGCCCCGAACCCGCAAACGTCCCGCCCCCGACCGCATCAGACATCAAGCTCGACACCACCGCCACGGTGGTGGACCCTGCTAAGGAGCCCGCCAAGGAACCCCTGAAGGCCGAATCCGCCCCCGCGCCGGACAAGGTCGAGACCAAGCCTTCCGACGTCGCCACCACGCCCGCCGCCGAGGCGACGAAGAGCGAGACGGCGAAGACTGAACCTGCCAAGACCGAACCTGCCAAGGCCGACACGGCGATCCCAACGCCGGCCGCGCCCGCCACCGCTGCGGCTCCGGCCTCGGAGCCGGTGAGGGCCGCGAGCAACGTTCCCGCGGCCGACCAGCCGGTCGCCGACAAGCTCAAGGACATCATTGGCGCAAAGGCCTCGCGCTATTTCGACCGTAAGAACGAACGCGCTGCGATCGAGAAGTTCTACGGTGCACGCGACTTCGCGCCGGTCTGGAGCCAGGGCGGCAGCCTGACCGCTGCGGCCAAGGGCGTGATCGCACGGCTGAAGGACGCGGCGTCCGACGGTCTCAATCCCGCCGATTACCCGGTGCCGGACTTCGCGGCCGCCACGACACCCGATACGCTCGCCGATGCCGAGCTCAAGCTCACCGCCAGCATGTTCGACTATGCGCGCCAGGCCCAGAGCGGCCGCATGCACTGGTCGCAGGTCAGCGGCGACATCCTCTATCCCGAGCATCCGGTCGATCCGAACGAGGTGCTCGCCAAGGTCACGACCGCGGCGGACGCCTCCGCGGCGCTCGACAGCTACAATCCGCCGCAAAAACTTTACAAGGAGCTGAAGGCGAAGCTCGCGGAGCTCCGCGGCCAGGGCAACGGCCCGGTGATCGAGATCGCCGATGGTCCGGCGCTGAAATACACCCCGGCCGGCAAGAAGCAGGCTGAAATCGTCGTTGAAGATCCGCGCGTGCCGCAGCTGCGCGCCAAGCTCGGCATCACCGAGAACGCCAGCGACACCCGCTATGACGCGGCGGTCGCCGAAGCCGTGCGCAAATTCCAGAACAGCGCCGAGCTCAAGGCGACCGGCATCCTCGACGACAAGACGGTCAGGGCGATCAACGCCCCGAAGCGCGACAAGCAGATCGACGTGGTGCTGGTGAACATGGAGCGCTGGCGCTGGCTGCCGCGCGACCTGGGCGCGCCCTCGCTGGGCGATGCTTATGTCATCCTCAACATTCCCGACTACACGTTGAAGGTGATGCAGCGCGGCCAACAGGTCTGGACCACCCGCGTCGTCACCGGCAAGCCCGGCACGCATGCGACCCCGCTGCTCACCGAGACGATGAAGTACATCACGGTCAATCCGACCTGGAACGTGCCGCCGTCGATCGTCTACAACGAATATCTGCCGGCGCTTCAGCAGGACCCGACCGTGCTCCAGCGCATGGGTCTCAAGCTCGAACAGAACCGCGATGGTTCGGTGCACATCTCGCAGCCGCCCGGTGAAGCCAACGCGCTCGGCCGCATCCGCTTCAATTTCCCCAACAAGTTCCTGGTCTATCAGCACGACACGCCGGACAAGAACCTGTTCGCCCGGGACGAACGCGCCTTCAGCCACGGCTGCATGCGCGTGCAGAACCCGGATCAGTACGCCTCGGTCCTGCTCAACATCGCGATGCCGAACGAGAAGTACACGCCGGAACGCATCCGCAGCATGTACGGCAAGAGCGAGATCGACCTGAAATTCCCGACCCCGATCCCGGTCAACATCACCTATCAGACCGCATTCGTGGACGATGGCGGCAAGCTGCAATTCCGCAAGGACGTCTATGGCCGCGACGCGACCATGATCAACATCCTGAAGAACGGTCGCGGCAAGGATCTCGAGAACGTCGTCGCGCACTCCCAGCCGAGCTATTCACGCCCGGCGACGACACTGCCGAACGGGGTGTTGGCGGCCAACAACGGCGGCTCGTCCGGGCCGAATTTCTTCGAGCGGCTGTTCGGAGCGCCCACCCCGCCGCCGGCCCCGGTCGGCCGCCGGCCGCAGCAGCAGCGGGTATTCACCCGCTGAGCCAGGCCGCCCGGCGCCTGATTTCCTGAAATTCTGCAGTAAAATCAGCGACCTCATCCTCTGGATGGGGTCGCTTAACGTTAACCATTCTCCACCTGACCTCAGGCAGCGGGCGTTTTTTTGCCACACTCACCCGGTTAGGTTCGCGATCTGACTTGGTTTGGGGGCGGGAAGGTCAACCTCGAATTAACCTTCTCGCTTTAACAAAGCGTTCATCCTCTTTCGCGCGCTAACGGGGTTAGCGGGAGAGTCCATTTTGAACGCTCGTCGACTGGGTGGGCTCTAACGTGCTGACTGGAATCGCACGCCAATTCGCTGTGCTGTCGTTGTCCCATGCGGGAGTGAAGGCCGGATCCAGAATCGGCCTCGCTGCCGTATTGCTGCTTGCTGCCGCGGGTTCAGTTCACAACGCCGCCGCGCTCAACGAGACCAAGACGCTCTCCTTCCACCACACCCATTCCGGCGAAGACCTCACCGTCACCTTCAAGCGCGACGGACGCTACGACGAAGCGGCGCTGAAGCAGCTCAACCACTTCCTGCGCGACTGGCGCAGCCAGGACGAGACGGTCATGGACCGTCACCTCTTCGACATCCTCTGGGAAGTCTACCGCGACGTCGACGGCAAGCAGCCGATCCAGATCATCTCCGCCTACCGCTCGCCCGCGACCAACTCCATGCTCCGCCGCCGCTCCTCCGGCGTGGCGCGCTTCAGCCAGCACATGCTGGGGCATGCGATGGACTTCTACATCCCGAACGTGCCGCTGGAGCAGATCCGCTTCGCCGGCCTGCGCCTCCAGCGCGGCGGCGTCGGCTTCTACCCGACCTCCGGCTCGCCGTTCGTACATCTCGACACCGGCAGCATCCGGCATTGGCCGCGCATGACGCATGACCAGCTCGCCCGGGTCTTCCCGGACGGACGCACCGTCCACCTCCCGACCGACGGCACGCCGCTGAAGGGCTATGAGCTCGCCAAGGCCGAGATCGAGCGGCGCGGCAGCGGCGAGGATTCCGGCAGCAAGTCGAATTTCTTTGCCGCCCTGTTCAAGGGTAAGCCGGCTCCGGCCGCCACAAGCAACGACGAGGATGACGAGGGCGCGCCCGCTCCGGCCGCGAAACCTGTCGCGCCGAGCGTGGTGGCCGCCGCGACCAAGCCGGCCGATCCGGTGCCGACGCCGCGCGCCAAGCCGTCAGTCGCGGCGACGATCCAGCTCGCCTCGGCCGATATGCAGATCGTCGCGCCGCCCAAACCGAAACCGGCGCCTGTGGCTGACAAGCCGGCCGCCGGCAAATCTGCTGACGCCAAGCCCGAGACCCCCGCCGACATCATCAATGCCCGCGGCTTCTGGGATACCCCGACTGCGCCGCAGCAGGCGACGCCGGCCCAAATTGCTGCGCTGAAGGCACGGCAGGCGCTTGCCGCCGCCACCGATCCGCAGCCGACCGCGAGCGTGTCCAGCGCCGCCTATCAGGCCCTGGCCTACGCGCCGGCGTCCGCCTCACCGGTCGACCGCGCCAACGTCGTCGCCGCCTCCGCGCCGATCCCGCGCTCCGCCCGTGCCGCCTCCGCGTCGCGTAACCTTGCGCCGGCGACCGAGATCAACACGGTAGTCGGTAAGCGCGTCGACGGCATGGTCGCAACCGCGACCCGGCTCTCCGCAGCCAAGGGCGAAAGCATCTGGCTCAAGATCGTGATGCTGTCGCCGAGCGCCAGCCGCGCGATGTCGGTCACGCTGATGGGTGAGCTCGACACCGCCGCAATGCGCGCCTACTTCGTCAAGCCGCAGTCCGTGATCGCCATGGGTTTTGCCGACGATCCGATGCAGGGCCTGTCCTGCGACAGTTTCTCGGGTACAGCCACCGCCAAGCTCGAGACGACGTCCTTCGTCGTGCGGACGGCTTCGCTGCGCTGACGTCTTCGCGCGCCGCTAACGCTTCCTCCGTCGATCCAGATGATACGTCAACGCCAGCGACAGGCAGACCGATAGGTCCTGCTTCGGCAGCTTGCCCGACACCGGCAACAGCAACGCCCTGGTCTGCCGATATTCGAACTGATCGGGAAAGCGTTCGCGAAAGGTATCGACCAGCGTCGTCTTGCAGTTGAACAGAATCGCGGCGTGCGCGGAGTCCTTCAGGCGGCCGAGCCGGATCGTGCTGCCACTGCCGGTCTCTTCGGTCAGATAAGCAGGCTCGCCCCATTTCAACGTTTCGGTAAGACGGCCGATGCCTTCATGCGCCGCGGCGGCCGCGAAGATCAGTTCGCGTACCCAAAGCAGCCGCTTGCCGATCGACGCCGGAAAAGCATCGTAGGCACGGCTTACCTCGCGCGGCAGCGGCGGCGCAGTCACCGCGGTCTCCTTCGATCGGCATAGTGTCGCCCTGGCGAAAGCCAAGACGACACCGATAGCTCAGATCATCCCCAGTGCTTGCATGTAGGTCTCGAGGATCGTCTCGGCCTCGGCGCGCTCGTTCGGGTCCTGCTTGCGCATGCGCACGATGGTGCGCAGCGCCTTGACGTCGTAGCCGTTGCCCTTGGCCTCGGCGAATACGTCGCGGATGTCGTCGGAGATCGCCTTCTTCTCTTCCTCCAACCGCTCGATGCGCTCGATGATGGACTTGAGCTGGTCCTTGGCAAATTTCGTCGCGGGCTCGTCGTCGCGGACGGCGGCGGAGGTGGCCATCTTGGTACTCCCAATGGAACTGGCAAAACGAGGTGACGCCGGCATCCTCACCGCGCGTGCTGGTTAGACCCTTAGGGTTGGGACCTCTCGCGTTCAAGGCAGCATCGCGCTCGTCCACAGCGCGCCCACACCTTCCTGCGGCGTGTCGAAGAAAGCGGTTGTGTGATGCGACTCAAAGGCACCGCAGATCAGGCTGCCGGCGAGGCCGTTCAGTGCCCCGGATGAACCTTCTTCATGGCATCGAGCTGCTCAGGCGTGGCCGCGCCCTGGTATTTCGACTTCCAGGCCTCATAGGGCATGCCATAGACGGCTTCCCGGCTCTCATCCTTGCTCAAGGCGACGCCTTGGGCGTCGGCGGCGTCCTTGAGCCAGTTGGACAGGCAGTTGCGGCAGAAGCCTGCGAGGTTCATCAGGTCGATGTTCTGGACGTCCGTCCGCGTCTTCAAATGATCGACCAGGCGCCGGAAAGCGGCAGCCTCGAGTTCCGTTCTGGTTTTGTCGTCAATTGCCATGGCTGGATCCCTCGGCTTTGCGAATTGGCTGTGACCTGGATGGGTCACCCTTACGAGATCAGGTGGGGCCTGTCACAGATTTTGCCATATCGCGGCGCAAACGGGCGCGAAGCCGGCTTCAGGCAGTTCCCGGGCCCTACGCCAAATCGTCAATGATCTGATATAGCTTCCGCGACAATGATCGCCGAATCTCCCCGCTCCCGCCTTCGCCTGCTCGCCCGGTTGGTCCCGGTGCTGGTGGTTGGCCTGCTGTACCTCTGGGCCAGCCCGGCTTCCGCCGATTTCCGGCTCTGCAACAACACATCGAGCCGGGTCGGCATCGCGCTCGGCTACAAGGATGCCGAGGGCTGGACCACCGAAGGCTGGTGGAACATCTCGTCGCGCTCCTGCGAGACCCTGCTGCGCGGAACTCTGGTGGCCCGCTTCTATTACATCTACGCCATCGACTATGACCGCGGCGGCGAATGGTCGGGCCAGGCTTTCATGTGCTCGCGCGATAAGGAGTTCACCATCCGCGGCACCGAGGATTGCCTTGCGCGCGGCTATGACCGGACCGGCTATTTCGAGGTCGATACCGGCGAGCAGCGGGCCTGGACGGTGCAGCTCACCGATGCCACCGAACAGCCGTCAAAGCAGCAGCGCGTGCCAGGCCTCCCCGGCCCTGTTGGCCCGGGGGTCCCGGGTTTGCCCAATGGCCCGCCCGGTGGTACGCCCCCCGCCGCGCCTGGCCTCCCGCCAGCTCCCTCGCCCCCGTCTGGAAATAAGCCATGAGGCGTCTTCGCCGTATCAAGATTCTCGCGACGCTTGGACCCGCTTCTTCGGACCTCGCGATGATCCGCCGCCTGTTCGAGGCCGGCGCCGACCTGTTCCGCATCAACATGAGCCACACTCCGCATGACAAGATGCGGGAGCTGGTCGCGACGATCCGCAACGTCGAGAGCAGCTATGGAAGGCCGATCGGGATTCTGGTCGATCTCCAGGGGCCAAAGCTCCGGCTCGGCGCCTTCGCCGAAGGCGCGGTCCAGCTCCAGAATGGCCAGACCTTCACGCTCGATTCCGACAAGGCGCCGGGCGACACCACCCGCGTCCAGCTCCCGCATCCGGAGATCCTGGCCGCGCTGCGGCCGGGCCATTCGCTGCTGCTCGACGACGGCAAGGTGCGGCTGATCGCCGAGGAGACCTCGAAGGAGCACGCGGTGACGCGCGTCGTGGTCGGCGGCCGGATGTCCGACCGCAAAGGCGTCAGCCTGCCCGACACCGACCTGCCGGTCTCGGCGATGACGCCGAAGGACCGCGCCGATCTCGAAGCGGCGCTGGTCACCGGCGTCGACTGGATCGCGCTGTCCTTCGTGCAGCGCGCCGACGACGTGCTCGAGGCCAAGAAGATGATCCGCGGCCGTGCGGCGGTGATGGCCAAGATCGAGAAGCCCCAGGCGATCGATCGCCTCGCCGACATCATCGACGCCTCCGACGCCCTGATGGTGGCGCGCGGCGACCTCGGCGTCGAGCTGCCGCTGGAACGCGTGCCGAGCCTACAGAAGCAGATGACGCGCATGGCGCGGCGCGCCGGCAAGCCGGTGGTGATCGCGACCCAGATGCTGGAATCGATGATCCAGTCGCCGGTGCCGACCCGCGCCGAGGTCTCCGACGTCGCCACCGCCGTCTACGAAGGCGCCGACGCCATCATGCTGTCGGCGGAATCGGCGGCCGGCAAATTCCCGGTCGAGGCCGTCTCGACCATGAATCGCATCGGCGAGGAGGTCGAGCGCGACCCGATCTATCGCTCCGTCATCACCGCACAGCGCCCGGCACCGGAAGCCACCGCCGGCGATGCCATCGCGGACGCTGCGCGGCAGATCGCCGAGACGCTCGACCTGCCGGCCCTGATCTGCTGGACCAGTTCGGGATCGACCGCCGTGCGCGTGGCGCGCGAGCGGCCGAAGCCGCCGATCGTGGCGATCACGCCGAACGTCGCGGCGGGACGCCGGCTGTCGGTCGTCTGGGGCATACATTGCGTGGTGGCAGAAGATGCGCGCGACCAGGACGACATGGTGAGCCGCGCCGGCCAGATCGCGTTCCGCGACGGCTTCGTCCGGGCGGGCCAGCGCGTGATCATCGTCGCCGGCGTGCCGCTCGGCATCCCCGGCACCACCAACATGGTGCGCATCGCCTCGGTCGGCCCCGAGGGCGAAGCGAATATCTAGCTCCGCCGGCACCCGGCAAACAAAAAATGTCGAAAACAACCCCATGCACAGTAGCCGGCGAGTCCGGCGGATGTGCTGAGGTTTTTTGAAAAGGCGAGCTCGAGCAACGGCCTGGGCGCGATCAGGTCCGCCGGTCGATCAGGATGACGTTTTAGGCCCCAACCAGCGCTTTCGCCGTCGGCAGCAGCGTCTGCTGCACGACGAGCCCCCTGGCGCGGGCGTCCATGACGCCGACCGCGCGGAGCGCCAGCAGCGTCACGGTCTGCACGGCATCGCGCATCCTGGCGGGATCGTCGAGATTGTCCGGCGCGAGCGGTCCGACCAGGGCCTCGTGCAGCGCGCCGAGCAGCGCGGTGGCAGCAAGGGCCGTGTCCTGCGCCGGCAGGTGGCCGGCGCGCACGGCGGCGTCGATCCGCGAGGCCATCTCGCCCGCGATCTCGCGCCGACTGGCGAGACGTGAAGCGCTGACATCGACATCGACCGGCTCGGCCAGGATGCCCCAGGCGAGCCTGCGCTGTGACAGGGTATGGACAGCCACGGTGGTGACCGCCGCCGCCAGCGCCGAGGACGGCCCCGGCGCGGCATCGGCGGCTCGCCGGATCGCCGTGAGCTCGTCGCGGGAGACTTCGGCAATCAACTCGGAGATCAAATCGGCCTTGGAGGGGAAGTAGCGGTAGACCGTACCCGCAGCGACGCCGGCGCGAACCGCGACTGGCGCAATCTGCACCGCCGCCATCCCGCCTTCCGCCGCCGCCTCCCGCGCCGCCGCCAGTATCGCACTGCGCCGGGCCGCAAGGCGCTTCACCACTTGATGCGTCCGCCGATAAACCATGGCGCGCTTCCTGTCCCACACGCCGGTCGCACGCCCTGCGGCCGAACGCTTCGTCACTGATATCGCAAATCGCCCCGCAAGGACTGAACAACTATTCAGAGTGGATGACAAGGTGCAAATGCATGAAGCGTCACGCAAAAAAAACGCGAGCTCAAACAGCTAAAAACGTCACGAACTGCTTTGGTGAAGGGGTAACCACGATCGTTACCGCCATCTTAAACCTGCTCCGCGACTGTGCTGCGGTATCGCGATCCCACCTCGGTGCAGCATGGTCGACACGGACGCCCGGACCGCCTGGCAGCTCTTCCACCTGAACTGGCTTCCCATCTCAGCCATGGGCGGCCTGCTGGCGCTGGGCCTCCCCTTCACCGGCCTGAGCCTCGAACCAGTCGCCTATTGGGTGACGCTGGCAGTTGCTGCAGTCTTGCTCGCGCTGGCCTATGGCCACCGCATCGTCAAAGGCGAGCTTGCCGACCCGAAGCTGCTGTTTTCGCTCGGAACGATCGGACAGATTATTCTCACCTGCGCCATCGTCGGACCGCTCAGCTATGTCGCGGCCAAGCTGAACTGGCCGCTGCAGGACCAGGCGCTGCTTGCGATCGACCGTGCACTCGGCCTCGATCCCGAACCGATCGCGCGATACGTCAACGACCATCCCTGGCTCGCGGACTGCCTGGCTCGCGGATATGGGCTGATCAAATTGCCGCTGCTCGGCATTCCCGTCGTGCTGGCACTGACGGCGCACTATATGCGGCTGCAATTGTTCATGCTCGCGATGAGCCTCGCGCTCGCGGTCACCATCGCGATCTCCGCCGTCGTGCCCGCGATCGGCACCTATTGGGGGCTGCAGCTGTCCGCCGCGCATTTTCCCGAAATCAACACCGCGGTCTATGCCGGGCAGTTGCGCGACATCCTCGCGCTTCGCGACGGTAGCCTGCACGAGCTCCAGTTGTTCTTCCTCGCCGGCATTGTCTCGTTTCCGAGCTTCCACGCCGCATCCGCCGTGCTCTACATGTGGGCGCTGTGGCCGGTGCGCGGCCTCGGCGGCATCGCGGCTGCGCTCAATCTGCTGATGATTGCGGCAACACCGGTAATCGGCGCGCATTACGTCATCGACGTCGCCGGCGGAATCGCAGTCGCCGCAGCGTCGATCTGGGCGGCGAAATTCTATCTCGAATGGCACCGCCGCGCGCAGCAGACGTCTGCCGCGCCTGCGCCGTCGGCGGTCTGGCAGCCCGGCCTCGCGGAATGACAGCCGACAAGTTGCCCTAGGGTCCGCGCGTAGCGGCGTGCCCGCCGGCAACTTTCAATGTTCAATGTTCTCGACGGTGGGAACGCCTGCGCTTTCGGAGCCGCGGCAGACGCTTTGCCGCCCTACAAGCTTGCTACAGCTTCACGACTTCCCAGATCCGGAAATCGTCCGCCAAAAGAAAAGAGCCCCGTCAAGGACGGGGCTCTTTGAATTCGCGATTCGTACAGCGTTACTTGAGGCTGCTCGAGATCGAGGTGAACTTGGCGTTCAACGTGGTGCCCAGGTTATTGACGACAGTGATGATCGCCAGCGCAATGCCGGCGGCGATCAGACCGTATTCAATAGCGGTGGCGCCGGATTCATCTTTCGCAAAACGCGCAACGAGGTTCTTCATAAAGAGCTCCAAATGAGTACACGAGGCTACAACTGATCTGGTCTTTTGGGCTTCCCAGCGCCGCTTGACCATGGAACCGAACGTAGAGGCAAAGAATTGCGCCGCAGTTAATTCGACTGCGGAAACACAGAGCGGTTTGCGTGTATGCGTCGATGGTAAACCGAAATCTAAAACGATCCGTTAAATTGTCGAGACATCAAGCCGGCCCCGCCTCACCGGTTTACCCGGAATTATGACCGCCGTGGTCCAATGTCGATCGCTCGGCACAACGACAAAAACACCAGGACGACGAGGCGGCATGTCCCTTTCCTTTGCCAACAGCATCACGGTGCAGGGTCGTGCGCGAGCCCTGGTGCCGCTGTGCGTCGGTGCGAGCGCCTATCTCTTCTTCGTGTATGTCGGCGACACGCTGCTTCAGGACTCCGACTCGCTCTGGCAGATCAAGATCGGACAATGGATCCTCGATCACCAGGCGCTTCCCTACACGGACTTATATTCCTTCACCCGTCCGGGGGCGCCCTGGGTTTCGACCTCATGGCTGTCGCAGGTCCTGTTCGCCCTCTCCTATGCGCAATGGGATTGGGCCGGCCCGGTGATCCTCACCGCGCTTGCGGTCGCATTGTCGGCGGCGATGCTGGTCGGCCTGCTCGAGGCCCATCTGGAAATTCCGCGAGCGGTCCTGTTCGCGATGTTCGCGCTGTTGCTGTCGCTGCACCACGTTCTGGCGCGGCCACACATGCTGGCGCTGCCCGTGATGATCGCGTGGGTCGGCGTATTGATGGCCGCAGCCGACCGCAAGGGCGCCCCGTCATGGTACTGGCTGCCGCTAATGTCCCTGTGGTCGAACCTGCATGGCGGCTTCGTGCTGGGCCTGGCGCTGATCGGCCCGATGTCATTTGTGGCGCTCTGGGGCATGGAGTCCGGCAAGCAGGTCCGACTGCTGTCGCGCTGGTTCCTGTTCGGTGTTGCGGCACTCGCCGCAAGCTGCGTCACGCCTTATGGCTGGCGCACATTGCTCGGCGCGATCAACATCCTCAATCTGGGCGAGCTGCTGACGATCATCTCCGAGTGGGCGCCCGCGAACTTCGCCTCCTTCAACGCATTCGAAGGCGCGCTGTTCGGCCTGATTGCGATCGGGCTGTATCGCGGCCTGACGCTCTCGCCCCCGCGTATTCTTCTGATCCTGCTTCTGACCTGGATGGCGCTCACCCACGTCAGGAGCATCGAGGCCTTCGCCTTCCTGGTGCCGCTGGTGCTGGCCAAGCCCCTCGGCGAACGGTCTGCGCTGCCGCAGCCTGGCACGCAGGGCGGCGAGAGTTGGGCTGCCCGTTACGTCACCGCGACAGGCGCGCTGATGATCGTGGCCGCAGGCTGGACCTCGACCTCACTCTACATGGCGCATCACCGCTTCACCTTCACGATGGATCAGACACCGGTCGCCGCCGTCGATCTGCTCGAGAAACGCAAGGCGCAACGCATCTTCAACGCCTACCAGTTCGGCGGCTATCTGATCTCGCGTGACATCCCGGTCTTCATCGACGGCCGCGCCGAGCTCTACGGCGAAACCTTCGCCATGGACGTCTTCAAGGCCGTGGAGCTCAAGAAGCTCGACAGTCTGACGCGGCTGCTCGACGCGTACCAGATCGACGCCACGCTCATGGTCGCGGACGCACCGGCCGCCCAGGTGCTGGACCACATCAAGGGCTGGAAGCGGCTCTACGCGGACAACATCGCCGTGATCCACGTGCGAACCGGCGGCACAGAGGCCGGCGCGATGCCGGAAGCGGAGTCCTCGAGGGAAGCCGTCAAGTGAGCGCGTCAGCTCAGCAGCCGATATCCGGTCCATCGCGCCGCTGGATCGGAATTCCTCTCGTGATGCTGCCAGCGTTTTCGATCGCAACGCTCTTCGCCTGGGGCGTCCTGATCTCCACCTTCACCCATCCCGGTTGGATCGGGCTGAACCACGTCGCTCCCGGCACCGACTGGATGGTGTTTTACGGCGCCGTCAGATCGTTGCTCGCCGGCAATCTTGCGCTGGTCACCGATGGTGACGCGTTCACGGCCTATCTCAACCAGTCGTTCGCATCATGGCTCACGGTGCCTCTGGAGTTCCGTCCATGGTTCTATCCGCCCGGCTTCCTCGTTCTGCTGCTGCCATTCGCGCCGCTTGGCTTCATCGGCTCCTATGTCGCATTCCAGGCCGCGACCGCAGGCTTCCTGGCCTGGGCGCTTCGCAACCGGTCCGATCAGCCGCAACTGACGCCCTACATCATCGCGGCCGTGCTGGTCTCGCCATCGGCATCTCTCAACCTGGCCGATGGACAATGCGCCTTTCTCGTTGCCGCACTGCTGGTCGCGGGCGTCAGGCTGCTCGGACCGCGACCGCTCCTGGCCGGGGCAATCCTCGGGCTGCTGAGTTTCAAGCCGCAATTCTTCCTGCTCGTCCCGCTCGCGCTAATGGGGGCGCGCCGCTATGGCAGCCTGTGCGCTGCTGCATGCTCGGCATTCGCATTGGCGGCTGCAAGTGCCATGATTTTTGGCGTCGAATTGTGGCTCTGGTGGATACCGCAGGCGTACAACAATCTGGTCAGCCCCGACGCGAAATGGCTGGCCTATGGCCGCATCTGGGGTCACAGCGTGTGGGCCTGCGCGATGCTGCTAGGCCTGCCGGAGCGGCTGGCCTCCATCCTGCAGCTGGCCGCGATCCTTTCGAGCGCGGCGGCAACGTTCGCGGTCTTTCGCTCCTCGCTCAGTACCAACAACAAGCTGATCGTACTGCTTGCGGCAACCGTGCTGGCAGCCCCGCATTCGGGCCCTTATGACGCGACGCTGCTGACGGTCGCCGTCGTGCTGTGGCTTGCCGCATCGATCGATGCTCCACGCTTTCGCGACTGGCTGATCGGGCTCGGCATCTGGATGGTGCCGTTGCTCAGCCCGGCGGTGTATATTCCGGCGGGACGACTATCGCCGCTCCTCATCGTCGCTCTCATCGGCGTCGTGTTCGGCGCGTTGCGCAGTCCGGCAGGGTCTGGCGAGCCGGCAATGTCGCCGCATTCCTGAATCCAATCTGCGGCTGGCGATGCGGGCGCCGAAGTGATGACGCAAACTCCAGAGCGTGTGCCACCACTTCTAGCGTGATTGGCGAGAGATGGTGGGCGCGGCGCTTAGGCACCTTTGCCTGCCGTACTTCTGAGCTTCCAGTGCAACTGCATCAAAATCGTAAATGCGAGCGCAGTGAAGCAAATCCAGACTGTCACCGCGGATCTATTCTGGATTTCTTCGCTGCGCTCGCAATGACGGGCGCTGAGTTGGCACCACCCGCAAATCACCATCACCAACAAAAAACGCGGCGTTTCCGCCGCGTTTTTCAATTCGATCTGCCGTACGCGATTACGCCTGCGGCTGCGGCTCCAGGCCGGGATCCGGATCGGGTCGCGGGCGCGACTTGCCGGCCGGCGGCACGGCCGAGGCGCGCGGTGTGGTCGGCTCGAGCACGGATTCGCGGTTCGGCTTCTTGCCCTTGAGCAGGTCGATGATCTCGTCGCCGGAGAGCGTCTCGAATTCGAGCAGGCCCTTGGCGAGAGCTTCGAGATCGGCGCGCTTCTCGGTGAGAATACGCGTTGCCTCGTTATAGCCTTCTTCGACGAAGCGCCGGATCTCGGTATCGATCTTCTGAACCGTCGCTTCCGATGCGTTCTGGGTGCGCGACACCGACATGCCCAGGAAAACCTCGTCCTGATTCTCGCCGTAGGACACGGTACCGAGCGCCTCGGACAGGCCCCAGCGCGTCACCATCATGCGCGCCAGACGCGTCGCCTGTTCGATGTCGGACGACGCACCCGAGGTTACCTTCTCGCGACCGAAGATCAGCTCTTCGGCGACGCGGCCACCCATCATGATGGCAAGGCGCGAGGTCATCTGCTCCAGCGACATCGACAGCTTGTCACGCTCGGGCAACTGCATGACCATACCCAGCGCACGCCCGCGCGGAATGATGGTCGCCTTGTGGATCGGATCGGTCGCGACGACGTTGAGGCCGACGATGGCGTGGCCGCCCTCGTGATAGGCCGTCAGCAGCTTCTCTTCCTCGGTCATGACGAGCGACTTGCGCTCGGCGCCCATCATCACCTTGTCCTTGGCTTCCTCGAACTCGGCCTGGGTCACCATCCGCTTGTTGCGGCGGGCGGCGGTGAGCGCGGCTTCGTTGACGAGGTTCATCAGGTCGGCGCCGGAGAAACCCGGGGTGCCGCGCGCGATGGTCTTGAGGTTGATATCCGGCGCCAGCGGCACCTTGCGGACGTGGACCTTGAGGATCTGCTCGCGGCCGACGACGTCCGGGTTGGGCACCACGACCTGACGGTCGAAGCGGCCGGGACGCAGCAGCGCGGGATCGAGCACGTCGGGACGGTTGGTCGCGGCGATCAGGATCACGCCCTCGTTGGCCTCGAAGCCGTCCATCTCGACCAGCAACTGGTTCAGCGTCTGCTCGCGCTCGTCATTGCCGCCGCCGAGGCCGGCGCCACGGTGACGACCGACGGCGTCGATTTCGTCGATGAAGATGATGCAGGGCGCGTTCTTCTTGGCCTGCTCGAACATGTCGCGGACGCGGCTGGCGCCGACGCCGACGAACATCTCGACGAAGTCAGAACCCGAAATGGTGAAGAACGGCACGTTGGCTTCGCCCGCGACCGCACGCGCGATCAGGGTCTTGCCGGTGCCGGGAGGGCCGACCAGCAGCACGCCGCGCGGAATTCGGCCGCCGAGGCGCTGGAATTTGCCGGGGTCGCGCAGGAATTCGACGATCTCCTGCAGGTCCTGCTTGGCCTCGTCGACGCCCGCGACGTCCTCGAAGGTGACGCGGCCATGCGCTTCAGTCAGCATTTTTGCGCGCGACTTGCCGAAGCCCATCGCCTTGCCGGCGCCCCCCTGCATCTGCCGCGACAGGAAGATCCACACGCCGATCAGCGCGATGAAGGGCAGCCAGGAGACCAAGAGCGAGACGAACCACGGCACGTTGTCGCCGGGCGGCTTCGCGGTGATCTGCACCTTGCTGTCATAGAGGCGCTTCACGAGCGTCGGATCGCTCGGCGCATAGGTCTGGAAGCTCGAGCCGTTGGTGAAGGTGCCGTGAATGTCCGGTCCCTGGATTACGACGTCGCGCACATTGCCGCGGTCAACCTCGCTCAGGAGCTGGGAGAAGGCGATGTCCTGCGAGGAGGCGCGCTGACCCGGATTCTGGAAGAGCGTGAACAACGCCAACAGCAGCAGGACAATGATGACCCAGAGGGCGAAATTGCGCAGATTGGCGTTCATCGATCTTCCTTCGTGGTCGCGCGGATCGCGGCCTGAGCCTTGGGCAGTTATTTGGGCAGCGCGAGGAAATCCCCAAGGAATCCTCTCGGTTAGACGCATACAATCTAGGTGTCGCTCCGGTCGCTGCCAAGGGAACGAGATGGGACTATTTAGCCCATCTTAGTCCGATTCCCGCTGAAATAATGGCGCCCGGATCCGGGTTTTTCCTGTCTGGTTAAGGTGTCCTCACGGCGCGGTCTCGAAACGGCCGGTGCCATGATCCGCCCTTATCTACCCTTGATCCACCCTTGCGCCGGGCCGGCGCCGGGGCGATGCGGATACGTCCCCCGGCAAGGCTGATCAAGGCTCCCGCAAGCGTCTGCTTCAGGGCCGGCCGGCCATTTGCGGGTGCGCGGGCACTTGCGGCAATGGCCTGATCGAGCACGGCCAGGAGGGATTCGACCTTGCCGAGTTCCGCCGGCCCCTCATGCCCGAACGCGTTGATGGCCCGCAGCAGGATCCGCAGCCGGACCTCCTCCGGCAGGGCGGCAAACCCGGAGGCCTCGAAGCTTCGAACGCCGGCCTGCGGCGCATCGCCGCGATCCCGCAAACGGAGGAAGCGCTCGGCTCCATCGGTCAGCACCTCGACGGCCAAATTGGCGCGCGCCAGCCTTGCCGCGAGCCGAGCCAGGCTGCGGGCATCACCGCCCTCCGCCGCGAGCTGCGGCAGCAGCGCACGCAGCCGCGGCCGGGTAAAGGCAGCGTCGTGGTTGGTGGGATCGTCGGCAAAGCCGATCTTCGCCCGCTTCAAGGTCGCGATCAGCTGCGACTTCGGAACATCGAGCAGTGGACGCGCTAGAACGACGCCGTCGCGCTCGGTGAGACGGGCCATCGCCGACAGCCCGGCTAATCCGCTGCCGCGCACAAGCCGCATCAACAGGGTCTCGGCCTGGTCGTCGCGGGTGTGGGCGGTCAGCACGTGGCTCGCACGGGCGAGGCGCGCGGCCTGCACAAGCAGGCGGTAGCGAGCTTCGCGCGCGGCGGCCGGCAGTCCCGTTTTCGGCTTTGCCCCGCGCCAGCGCACGGTCCGGTGCGGCAGGCCAAGCCCGGTTGCGAGACGCTTGACCTCGCGCGCCTCGCGCGCCGCCTCCGGCCGCAAGCCGTGGTCGATGGTGACTACGGTGAGACGCGGGCCCCGCGAAAGGCTGCGATGCCAGCGCGCCGCAAGCCACATCAGCGCCACCGAGTCGGGCCCGCCGGAGACCGCGAGCAGCAGTCCTTGCGCGCCTTTCAGGCCTGCGAAGAGGCGCTTGGCCTCACGCGCCGAGATCGGTGAATTGTCCTCTGACATGACACTGCAATCGTCCGCGGATGGACACTGTTTAGCGCAGCGCCATCCGTCTTGTCAGGATCAATCGCCGCGCCTCAGCACTTCACCCGCTTCTGCTCGCGGTCGACCGCAGCTTTGACGCCGGCGGAAGCGCGCGGATATTTGCGCCCGACTTCACCGAAGGCCGCACACGCCGCCTCCTTCTCCTTCAGCGCCGCCAGCGACTGGCCGAGCCGCAGCAGGGCATCCGGTGCCTTGGCGGATTTGTCGTATTTCGTGGTGACGGCGAGGAAGGCTTCCGCGGAGTCGCGATATTGCTGGCGCTGGAAATAGCTCTCGCCGAGCCAGTATTGCGCGTCACCGAGCAGCGGGTCGCTCGGATATTTCTGCGAGAAATTCTTCATGGTCTGCTCGGCCAGCGCATAGTCCTTGCGCTGCATGTAGCCGATTCCGAGGTCGAATTCGTCGCGCGGCGTTGCCGAGGGCGGCAGGGTCGCAAGGCCCGTGCCGCCTGATGGCGCGGGAGAGCCGGATGAGACCGGCGGATAGCCGGGCTGCGCAGCCTGAGGCCCGACCGCCTGCGGATAGCGGGGGCCGCTGTTGGCGAGATCAAGCGGTTCGCCGGCGCCACGGCCGCCGGGCGCGCCGCTCGGGGCACCTGCAGGCATCGGTTGCTGCCCGCCGCCGAGCGCGCGCGGCGCACCCGGCGCATTCGGACTCTGGTTCGGGTCGAAGGCATCGCCGCGGCGGCGCGTGCCCGGCGCGCCGGGCGCAGGCTGCTCCTGAACGATCGGTGCCGGAGAGGCGATCTGCGGCTGCTCGTAATTCGGCTGGGCCGCTTGCTGGTGCGGCGGCTGCTGGCGATAGGCCGGCGCGGCTTGTGCGGGCGGCATGGCCGCGACATTGGGCTGGACCGGCGTCTGGCCGGGCGAAGCTTGCGCGCCGCCCTCGAGCGCTCTTAGCCGCTCTTCGAGCTGGCGGTTGCGATATTGCAGCTCTTCGTTCTGACCGGTGAGCTGGCGCAGCTGGTTCTCCAGCCGCTCGATCCGCATCTCGGGATCTGCATCGTCCGATTGTGCGAGGGCGGGCGAGCACAACGAAAGCAGCGCGGCGATCGCCACGGTGCCGGTGAAGACCTTAAATCTGGATGACATCTTGCCCTGACGACGAAAGCGAAATGGCCTGCGACCGAACATTCGACGCGCCACACATTGAAGGGGAGTACGCCAAAACTGTGACTGTAACAAACGGGTTTCTGTCACAGATCGCTGAAACGAAACCGGCGCCCGAGAGGGCGCCGGCATAATCGCTATCTGAAGATGAACGGCGCCTGACCGATCGTCAGGAGCTCGCGTTCAGCACGGTGACGGCGCGGCGGTTCTGCGACCAGCAGGAGATGTCGTTGCAAACGGCCACCGGCCGCTCCTTGCCGTACGAGATCGTGCGCATGCGGTTCGGATCGATGCCGCGCGAGGCGAGGAACGAACGCACCGATTGGGCGCGGCGAGCGCCGAGCGCGATGTTGTATTCGCGGGTGCCGCGTTCGTCGGCATGACCTTCGACGGTGAAGCTGTAGCGCGGATAGCTCTGGAGCCACTGCGCCTGCTTCTCCAGGGTCACGATCGCCTGCGGGGTCAGATCGGTCTGGTCGCTTTCGAAGAACACGCGGTCGCCGACATTGACGACGAAGTCTTGCTGGCTGCCCGGCGTCGCCGCGTTGGCCATCGCATCCGTGGCAGAGTTCTTGTTGGCGCAGGCACCCATCGACAACGCGACGGCAAGCACCGCGGCCAGCTTCAATCCCTGGAGGATGCGCATAGGATGTTTCATTCCGGAGCCTCCACGCTCACGTTTCGTCCACTGCTGTCCGGTCTACAGGGGGTTGGTTAAGCGAACGTTCCGTCAACCTTGATGGAACCTTGCCACAGCCGGTCAAATGCCCCCAACCAGCGAAAAGCAACCGTCATGGTTAATGGGTTGTAAATGTGGCGCGACGGTGAAGGCAAGCCGCAACGACCGGCAAAAACCGCGGCCTTTGCTGGAATTTTAGGCTCGTCGCGTGGGGCCTAGCGGGCAGAACCCGTTGCCGAGACGGCTACGTCCGGGGGCCGCTGCGTGGCCAGCGACACCGGGCGCGCGGCAGCCTGGCGGGGGCTGCTGCGTTGAAACAGCATGCGCCGCTCAAACGCGCTGGAGCGCATGATCGGAAAGCGCGTCAGGACCTTTTCCCGCTGGTTCCGGAAATCGGACGCCATCAGCACGGCCTTCTTGGTGGGCCAGCCCGGAAACCCGCGTGGCTCCGGTGAAATGGTCTCGTGCAGGAAGATGCGACGATAAAACGCCTGGTGGTCGGTCCGGATCATGGCCAGCCCGGTATCGGCGTTGAAATGATCGCAGGCCACAAAGGCCAGCCGCACGGTCAGATAGGGCAGCTCCGGAAAACGCTGGTGCTTTTCGGGATCGGCAACAAACCGGCATGGATCGATGAGAACTTCGCCGCGGTCGAGGCGGGGATGCAGCACGTCGCCAAACACTTCGGTCGTGTAGGACATCCGCCAGTCCGACGTCAGGACGTGAATGCGAACGGAGCTGCAGAGCTCTCCATCGACATAGACCCCGAAATTCCAGGTGTTGGGCGCATCGTCGAAGCGATCGGTTACGCGCCGCGACTCCGACGGCTCGATCAGACCGGCGTGCAGATAGGCCCGGTACCGCATCAAATAGAGGTTGTCTCGGTCCTCGGGAGTTTCGATCAGGCGGTAATCGATGCGGTCAAACAGAGCGGCTCCCCGCGGAAGGAGCACCGTTTGCGGTTCAGCTCCAGACGTCATCCAGTACCCCTACACTCCAAAGCAACTTCTGCGAGTGTGAGGAGATTAATGGTTCATTAACGGAATTGCAAAGGCTTAGAAACGTTAGGGTTAACCTTTGCAGCCCGCAAAAACACGGGCGAACGAGAGCTAAATGCGTTGAAGGAGTGAGGCGGAGAAAGATCAGGCGATCGATCGCGAGGACACCATGACGATGTGGTCCTCAGCCCCGCGGCGGCCATGCGAGGCATTGAGCAATTGGCGAATCCGGACTGCCGGCACCGGCCGGCTGAACAGATAGCCCTGCCCTTCGGTCACGGTGCCGTCGGCGCTGATCAACTCGAGCTGATCATTGGTCTCGATGCCCTCGACCACGACCGCCATGCCGAGATCGGCCGACAGCCGCGCTACGCCGCGCAGCAGCGTCAGCGGCCGGTCGGCATCGATGCCCTCGAGGAAGGAGCGGTCGATCTTCACCTTCTGCATCGGGAAATTGTGCAGGTAGCTGAGGCTCGAATATCCGGTGCCGAAATCATCCAGCGAAATGCGCACGCCGATCGCATGCAATTGCGACAGGATGTCGTGCGTGAGCTGGGTGTTGCGCAACAGCGAGGATTCGGTGATCTCGATCTCCAGCCGATGCGCCGGGAGCCCCGAAACCTCGAGCGCGTAGCGGATTTCGCTCAAGACGTCGCGCTGGTGGAATTGCTGCGGCGAGAAGTTGACGGCGACGCTGACGCCCTCCGGCCATTTCATGCATTCCATGCAAGCGCGGCGCAGGATCCAGCGGCCGAGATCGACGATCAGCCCCATGTCCTCGGCGACCGGGATGATGTCGATCGGCGAGACCGTGCCGCGCACCGGATGATTCCAGCGCAGCAGCGCCTCGCACGTCGTGATCTTGCCGGATTTCAGATTGACCAGCGGCTGATAGAACAGCTCGAACTCCTCGTTGGCGAGCGCCTTGCGCAGATCGAGCTCGAGGATGCGGCGCGCTTCGACGGTCGCCGCCATCTCGTCGCGGAAGAAGCAGAAGGTGCCGCGGCCGTCGGCCTTGGCCCGGTACAGCGCCATGTCGGCATTCTTGAGCAGCGTGTCTGCGCTGATGCCCTCCGGCAAGGTCAATGCGATGCCGACGCTGGCGCCGATCTCGACCAGATGATTGTCGATGCGGTAACGCTCGCTCAGCCGTTCGACGATCCGGCGCGCCAGCGCAGCGGCGTCCTCGGGCGAGGAGATGTTCTCCTGGAACACGACGAATTCGTCACCGCCGAAGCGGGCGACGAAATCCTCGGGGCGCAGCATCTCGCGCAGACGGTTGGCGACCGCGCACAGGAGCTGGTCGCCGCAGGGATGGCCGAGCGTGTCGTTGACCTGCTTGAACTGGTCGAGGTCGACGAACAGCAGCGCGGACAGGCGCTCGGCGCCGTGCGAGATCGCCAGCAGCCTTTCGATCTCATCGCGGAAATGAACGCGGTTGGGCAGCGCGGTGAGGTCGTCGTAGCGCGCCAGATGCGTGATCTTGGCCTCGGCGCTACGTCGCTCGGTAATGTCCTCGAGCAGCACCACCGCGCCACCGTCAGCCATCGGCTGGACAGTCCAGGACAACGACCGGTTTCGCTGCGTATCGGGATCGGCGGTGATGATCTCCTTGGCTTGCGAACTCTCGATGTCCGCGACGATTCGCTCGCCGCTCCCAGCCGAGATGGATCCCGCGCTCACGCACGCCGCGACGATGTCACGCGCGTTGACCCCGCGCTGCGCGAGACCTTCCGGCAGATTCATCATTGCGCCGAAGCGGTGGTTCATGACCGCCAGCTGTCCGTCGACGCGGAACATGCAGAGGCCGTGCGGCATGTTGTTCAGAGCCGTATCGAACTGGCCGGCGAGCGCGGCTTCACGCTCACGTGCCACGACCGCTCCCATGAAGATTCGATGCAGATTCACCGAGAGCTGCATGATCGCCATCAGGAACGCGGCGCTGACCAGCGCCATCGCGATGTAGTAGGGTGTTCCACGCAGCGCCAAGGCAAGCACGGCCGGGCCGAAGATCAGCACGGCCTGGAGGTGGAAGATCGCAGGCCGGCCATATGCCCTGCCCGCGCCGCCTGCCGCGATTCCGGTCGTGACCGACAAGGCGATCATGTGGGCCACGGCGTCGTCCGTGGCCAACAGGGTGGTGGCGCACCAGATGCCGATCGCAGCCGCCTGGATCTTTGCTCCGATCTGATAGCGCTTCTGCCAGCGTGCGGCCGCCTCGACGGTCATGACCGCGTGACGTGCCTGATAGAGGCGCAGGTCGATCGCCCGCGCGGTCCCGGCCAGGATCAGAAGTGCGACGCACGCCCAGATCAGCGGCTCGCCCGTCCTCAGCGCGGTGAGGGCCGCACCAATCGACACGAAAATGAGTCCCGCCAGCAACGGGCCAGGCGCTTCGAACAGCGAATCGATTTGCGCCGCCGAAGTTTTCGGCGGCCGCTGTTCCGGCTCTCCGCTCTGACTTGCAAACTGCATCTGGTGTTTACGCGCGTCCTGTCTGGAGCGCAGTTTTACCGATCCGGTATGAAGTCTTTCTGAGGGAACATCGTTAAAGTCGAGTTGTTTTGAATGACCAATAGTCGGAATACATCAATAGAAACAAACCCATGGGAAAAGTTTGCCTAGTGCAACCTTAAAGAACAATTATCGCGGGGAAACATCTCGCCAAGTTTTCGGAAAAGGCGCGCGGTCAAATCATCGCGCGCCGGGGGCGGCGGCTAGCCCGATGTCGAGGACAAGAGCGGCGACCATGCCGGGTCGGAGGCGAAGCCCGGCGTCGGCACTTTCAGCTCGTTGCGCCCCGAGATGTCGACGGAGAACAGCGACGGCCCGCCGCTGCCGCCCGGATCGCGGAAGAACATCAGCACGCGGCCGTTCGGCGAGAAGGTCGGACCTTCGTTATGATAGCCGGAGGTGAGAAGCCGTTCGCCGGAGCCGTCCGGCTTCATCACGCCGATCGAAAACTGCCCGCCACCTTGCCTGGTGAAGGCGATGTAATCGCCCCGCGGCGACCACACCGGCGTCGAATAGGTGGCGTTGTTGTCGTCCTTGGAGAAAGAGATGCGCTGCGCCGCTCCGCCGCCCGCGGCCATGACATAAATCTGCGATCTGCCGCCGCGATCGGACTCGAAGCAGATGCGGGTGCCGTCCGGGGAGTAGGAAGGCGAGGTGTCGATCGCGGGCGTGTCGGTGAGGCGCGTGGTCGAGCGCGAGCGCAGATCCATCACGAACAGGTTGGAATTGCCGCCCTGCTGCAGGCTCATGATGACGCGCTGGCCGTCCGGCGAGAACCTCGGCGCAAAGGTCATGCCGGGGAAGTTGCCGACGATCTCGCGCTGGCCGGTCTCGATGTTGAACAGGTAGACCTTCGGATCGCCCTGGCCAAATTCCATGTAGGTGATCTCTTGCGAGTTCGGCGAGAAGCGCGGCGTCAGCACGAGGTCGGAGCCGCGGGTCAGATAGCGCACATTGGCGCCGTCCTGGTCCATCATCGCGAGCCGCTTGACGCGGCGCTCTTTCGGCCCGGTCTCGTCAACGAACACCACGCGGCTGTCGAAATAGCCCTTCTCGCCGGTCAGCTTCTCATAGATCTGGTCGGAGATGATGTGGGCGATGCGACGCCAATATTCCGGCGAGGTGAAATATTGTTGGCCGGCGAGCTGCTGGCCGGTGACGACGTCCCACAAGCGGAATTCAGCCTTGAGGCGGCCGTCCGGCTGCCGCGTCATGCGGCCGGTGACGAGGGCCTGCGCGTTCAGGGTCTTCCAGTTCTCGAACTGCGGCGCGACGTCGATGTTGCTGATGCGCTCGATGAAGGCGGCCTGGTCGACCGGCGCAAACAGGCCCGAGCGCTTCAGATTGTTGGTGATGACCTGGGTGACGCCGTTGCCGACGTCACCGTCGGCCGGCGAGCCCGGCACAAAATTGGTGATCGCAATCGGAATCGGCCGAAACTCGGTGGGATCGATGCGGAGCCGTCCCTGCGGCTGCTGGGCCAAGGCTTGTCCGCCCCCCAGCATCGCGAGCGTCGATCCGGTCAGGGTCATGAAGCGGCGGCGGTTCATCGATCGAACGTCATTCATCGCAAAATTCTTTTGTTCGGATGTCACAACATGTCTTTCAGGCCGAAAGTCATCGGAATGAGCTTCCAGCTCTCGTATTGCTGCTTCGGCATGAACGAATAGACCTGACACTGCACGATGGCGCGTCTGGCACTCTCCGCCACCGCCTGTGCGATCGATCGCGACGGTCCCCTCACCGCGACGACGATCGGCTCGGACGCGAGCGATCCGTCGATCTTCATGGGAATGTCGATGTCGGCTTCGTATTGATCCGCATCCTGGCCGTTATAGGTCGGCGTGAAGCAGCGCTTCACCGCCCCCTGGAACGCGCCCCGCCAGGTCGCAATGTTGTTGGCGGCCGTTCCGGTCGTCGATCCCAGCGAGGCCGACGCATTCAGCGTCGAGCCGGCGAGTTCGTGCCGGGTCGCGGCGCGCTTGTCGAGATCGCGCTGGATCTGCGCGGGATCGAAGCTGCGCTCCTTGGGCTTCGGCAGCTGCTGTTGCGGCTGCACCGCCGCGACCTTTTGCTCCGGCGGCTTGGGCGGCGGCTTCTTGGTTTCGAGCTTTTTCTGCAGCTCGGCGATCGGATCTTCCTTGGCCGGGTCAGGCTTTTTTTCCGGCGGCTTCGGTTCTTCCTTGGGCTTCGCCTCAGCGACGGGCTTGGGCGGCTCGGGCTTCTTCTCGACCGGCTTCTCCACGGGTTTTGGCGGCGGCTCCGGCGTCGAGTTGGTCTTGATCAGCTCTTTCTTCTCGGTGACCTTGCCGACAGCGTCTTCCTCGGGCTTGGCTTCCGCGATCTTCTCGACCTTCGGCTTCGGCTCTTTCTTGTCGCCGGTCTTCTGCCCCGACATCATCTGCGCGAGTTGATCGGTGGAGATGATGTCGATCGGCAGCGACTCTTCCGCCGGCACAAAAGCCCTGCTGCTAAAGGTGACGAGCCCCCATCCCAGCACGAGGACGTGGAGGGCAATCGACGCAACGAGTGTCTTGTCGACCTTCACCTTCACGGTTTACCCCTGATCCGCTTCCGTGACGAGCGCCAGCTTCTTGAAGCCTGCGCCGGACAACTGGCCCATGACCTTGGCCACCGTCCCGTAATCCGCCTTCTTGTCGGCACGCAAATAGATGCGTTCCTCGAGCCCGCCGCGCGCGTCCGTGATCGCCTTCAGCTTGGGGATCAGTTCGTTGATCGCGATCTCGGCGTCGTTGATGAACACCTTGCCCTTGATGTCCACCGACATCTGGATCGGCTTCTGGTCGTTGTTTTCGAGGCTCTTGGCCTGGGTCTGCGGCAGGTCGAGCGGCACGCCGACCGTCAACATCGGCGCCGAGACCATGAAGATGATGAGCAGCACCAGCATCACGTCCACCATCGGCGTGACGTTGATTTCGGCCACGACCGGCTTGCGCCGGCCACGGCGCCCACCGCCTCCGGACGAACTCGCAACGTTCATGCCCATGGTCTGGTGCCCAAATTGCCCTTCACACTATACATGCCGTCCGTCAGCCCCGCTCGTCGATCTGGCGCGACAGGATGGCTGAAAATTCATCGGCGAAGCCTTCGAGCCGCTGGGCCTGCCGGTTCACCTCGGAGGTGAACTTATTGTAGAAAATAGTGGCAGGAATGGCGGCGATAAGGCCGACGG
This sequence comes from Bradyrhizobium sp. GCM10028915, assembly GCF_042666195.1. Lineage (NCBI taxonomy): Bacteria > Pseudomonadati > Pseudomonadota > Alphaproteobacteria > Hyphomicrobiales > Nitrobacteraceae > Bradyrhizobium > Bradyrhizobium sp. GCM10028915. The sequence continues at coordinate 293,485 of NZ_JBHTFN010000071.1, read as the reverse complement.
CGGTCGCAAACAGCGCCTCCGCGATGCCAGGGGCCACCACCGCCAAAGAGGTGTTTTTCGACGCCGCGATCGACTGGAAGCTCGACATGATGCCCCAGACGGTGCCGAACAGGCCGACGAAGGGGCCTGCGGAGCCGACGGTGGCGAGCACCAGCAGCCGGCGTTCCAGCCGCTCGACCTCGCGGGCGATCGAGACATTCATGACCTTGTCGATGCGCATCTGAAGGCCTGCGACCGAGCGGGCCTGGCTCTCGAACGAACGCTTCCACTCGCGCATCGCGGCGACGAAGCAGGCCGCCATGGAATGTGTCGGCTTGGCCGAGAGCGTGCGATAGAGGTCCTCGATCGACTCGCCGGACCAGAAAGCCTGCTCGAAACGGTCCATCGAGCGGCGGGTGCGGGCAAACAGGAAGATCTTGTCGATGGCGATCGCCCAGACCCAGACCGAGCAGGCGAGAAGCCCCAGCATCACCGCTTTCACGATCCAGTGAGCCTGCCAGAACAGCGCGATCAGCGACACGTCCGCGGAAGCGGCAACCGGAAGGGCTGACTGAGCCACGTCGGCCGGATTCATAAGCAGTATCCTCTCAAGGCGATCGTTACCTGATGTCCCGACCTAATGTCCCGGCCAGCAAATGGCCGCCGGTTCCCCAATAGCCGCGCTAGAACCGGCGCGGCCGGCAAGCCCGCTCAAAGCCTTGTCTTTCTGGGGTGCAGGGCTCGTCCAAAGCCGGCCGCCTGCATTCCCTGCCAAGATGTCAAAACTATGGGCCCGACCCCAAGGCTCAGACTTCAGGCTTTGGGCGCGCGATTGTCCGCAATTACCAGAGCCCGGCGATGGTTAATGCTGGGTTACCGCAGACGAATTTGAGTGCGGGAAAGGGAGGTCGCACAGGGGGATGGGAGGCGCGGCGGGCGGGCCGTGTTCCCGACGGGACGGTGCGCTGCGCCCGGGACAGCAGAGTTCCGCTTTCCCGTGCGCATCAGGAGCGGAGCCCGCTATCCCGGTCAGAGGAACCAGCCTCCGTCCGAAAAATTGTCTGGAAAATCACTTCTCGCGAGGTTTTGCCATGAGCATCAACCCCAAGACGACCGCCGCGGTCGGCGATCATCCGCTCCACCCCATGATCATCCCGTTCCCCGTCGCCTTCCTGGTCGGCGCGCCCATCGCCGATCTCGCCTTCATCGGCACCGGTGACGGCTTTTGGGCCAGAGCCGCGATCTGGCTGATCGGCGCCGGTATTGTGATGGCGCTCGTTGCGGCCGTGGCCGGCTTCACCGACTTCTTCAGCGACGCCCGCATCCGCAGCCTCAATGACGCCTGGTATCACATGATCGGCAATCTCGTAGCCGTCGTGCTGGCCCTGATCAATTTCTACCTCCGCTACGCGCAAGGCGCGGAAGCTGCAATCAAGCCGTGGGGCGTGGCGCTGTCCCTGGTCGTGGTCGGCATTCTGCTTTTCACGGGCTGGAAGGGCTGGGAGTTGGTCTACCGGCATCACGTCGCGGTGCTGGACGCGCCGGGCCAGACCAGTTCGGAGCCGGTCAGCCCGCGTCATGGCGGCGAGAGCCGCCGCCGCGCCGCGTGAACGAGGAGCACGTCGCCTGATGACGTGACGGCGAGTCAGGCCGCGGAAGCGGGCTCTGGGCAATTGGTCAGCCGCGCCGGATTGCCGATTGCGGTGCAGCCCCGGGGCACGTCGCTCGTCACGACGGTGTCGGCGCCGATCTTTGCAAAATCGCCGATTCTGACGTTGCCGAGAATTGTCGCGCCGGAGCCGATGAACACGCCGCGACCAATGCGAGGCGAGCGCGCCGGCAGTTCCGTGCCACGACCGATGCTGACGTTCTGAAGGATGGTGGCCTCGTCGCCGATCACCACATCGGCACCGATCACGATGCCGGTGGCGTGGTCGAGATACACCGACGATCCCAAGCTCGCCGCCGGATGAATGCTGACCTGCAGGACGTTCGACGCCTCGTTCTGAAACAGCAGCGCCGCGTCACCATGGTCGTGATGCCAGAGCCAGTTCGAGACGCGCCACGCCTGCAAGGCGACGTAGCCCTTCAAGTGCAGCAGCGGCGCCAACACTCCGCTGATGGCGGGATCGCCAAGCACGATGGCCTGCAAGTCGCGGCCGGCCGCCTCGATCAGATCCGGCTGACCATTGAAGGCGTCGCGGGAAAATGTCGTGAAGCGCGCGCGTTCGACCTCGCTGTCGCCAAGCCGGCGTCCGATCAGGTCGGACAGTGCGGCGGTAAAATCGTCATGGACGAGGATGAGTCCGACAAGAGCCTTGCCGAATATGGCGTCGGCTGCCGCGGTGCGCTGCGCCTCGTCGCGGATCTTCTGCCAGAGGGTTTCGCTCGCCATCATCGCCGCTTCCGCCATCGTTGCTGCCTGCGGTATTTTGACGCTTCCTTTTCACTGTCGGCTATAGGCCGTCGGCAGCCCGCGCGCCACGCACCCCGTGAGGCTACGAGCTTGCATGCCAAGCAGTCGGGATCATATATATGGAGGCAGCCGAGTTCCGCCCGTAGCTATGGTCTCAGGTTCGTGCTGCCGCGCTGGCCCGGGTTGCTCAGGCAAAGCATCTCGTTCAAAGCCCCGCAGTGGTCCGCCATCCCCGGGATTGTCGCACACAGCGGCCCTCAGTGCTGCCGAAGCGAATCCCGAATCCCCGTCCTCCAAGGTCACGCCAATACATGTCGCCCAACGCCCCCGCTGACGACCAACACGACGACATCATGTATCCCTCCGCCCTGCCGTTCCTGCTGGTCCATCTCGGCTGCATTGCTGCGATCTGGACCGGCGTTACCTGGCAGGCCATCGCGATCTGCGCCTCACTCTATGTCGTCCGTATGTTTGCGATCGGAGCAGGCTACCACCGCTATTTCTCCCATCGGGCTTTTGCGACCGGTCGAGTGTTTCAGTTCATCCTGGCCTGGCTTGCGCAAAGCACCGCGCAGAAAAGCGTTTTGTGGTGGGCGGCCAAGCATCGACATCATCATCTGCATTCCGATACCGAAGACGACGTGCATTCGCCGCGTCATCGAGGCTTCCTCTACAGTCATCTCGGCTGGATTTTTTACAGCGAGCACGATGGCACCGACCTCGTGAAAGTCGGAGATTTCGCCGCCTATCCGGAGTTGATGTGGCTGCATCGCCTGGAACTCCTGCCAGCCGTCACGCTGGCTGCGCTCTGCTTCCTGGTTGGCGGATGGTCCGGTCTCGTCGTCGGCTTCCTGTGGAGCACCGTGCTGGTCTATCACGCGACCTTCTGCATCAATTCCCTCGCCCACGTGCATGGACGCAAGCGGTACGTGACCGGCGATGATTCACGCAACAATTGGCTGCTGGCCTTGTTCACTCTCGGTGAGGGCTGGCACAACAATCACCACGCCTACCAGAGCAGCGTGCGGCAGGGTTTTCGCTGGTGGGAAATCGACGTCACCTATTACATCCTGAAGGTGCTGTCCTGGTTCGGCATCGTCTGGAACATGAAGTCGCCGCCCGAGCAGGTGCTGCGCAACGAGCAGCCGCTTGGCGCACGCGTCATCAACCGGGCGGCCCGCGAGCTTGCCGGACGGTTCGATGCGCAGACCCTGGCGCATGCGATTTCGTCGGCGCTCCGCCGAGCCGATTTGGCCCAGTTGCAACTGCCGACGCTGCACGACATCCTGAGTCGCGCGCACGAAGGTGTCGATGCACTGACGCATCTGCACTTGCCGAAGATTCCGACCCGCGAGGAGTTTCTCGCCGAGGCCAAGGCGATGTTTGCGCGAACGCGATCACTGAACGAGATCGTGGACTATGCCTACGAACACTTCCTGGAGTCGGTTCGCGCGCAGCTCGCCACGGCGCGCTGACCAAGTCTCTCCAGGCCAAGACTTTCCAGCCAGGACATTTCCAGAAGGTCGCGGCGGCCTGCCGCGCATTGCCAAAATCAAACCGCCCGCCTGCGGGTTGCGCAGGCGAGCGGCTCGGGGCCATCAGGACTTTGGGGGCATGCGCCTGACGGCTTTGAGAGGCGTCAGTCCCGAGATCAAGCTTGAGATCAACCTTGCTGCTGGTCGGTCGGCGGCGGGGTCGGGCGTGTCTTGTGTTGCGCCATGAACTGGTCGAACTCTTCCTTGTCCTTGGCGTGACGCAGACGGTCGAGGAAGTTCTTGAACTCGACCTGCTCCTCCTCGAGCCGCTGCAATGTCTCGGTGCGGTACTCGTCAAAGGCGCGGTTGCCGCTCGAGGGCGGACCGAAGCCAAAGCCGAAACCGTGGCGCTCCATGCGGCCGCGCATACGATCCATCTTGTACTGCATCCGCTCCATCTTGTTCTGCCAGCGATCCTGGTTGCTCCAGCACGACATTCTTCTGCTCCCGAGTGTGAAAAAGAGAAGGGCAAGTCCGATCGGCCACCAGATGATGAAGCCGAGGATGGTCACGGCGATCCAGCCGGGATGCCAGGGCGTATTGAGCATGTGGGGGCGCTCGTAGTGTTGGTCCGAAGGGCCGCGCCATCGATTGACATCAGCGGTGTAGGCCATTTCCCTCTCCATGACGGCATCAGCGCCGTTGTGAATGTAAATAACATTTACATAGGTAAATCATCCCGCGGTTTTGTCAAGCCGACCGCCTGACAGGGCGGGGCAATTATTTGGGTAACTTTATTTCGGCTTGCCCCAGGGACCACCGGGCGGCACGCCTGAACCGGAGGATGCCTCCGGCGGCACCGGCGGCGGCTCGGCGCTTTTCGCCGGGGGACGGCGATCGGTCGGGAAGCCGAGACCGCGCAGATAGATCAGCACCTCAGCTTCGAGCAGCTCGTCCGGCGACATCGGCAGCTTTCGACGCGCGGCGTCACCGCGGGAGAACAGCGAGGCCACGCCATGCGCCATGGACCAGATGTGCAGCGCCATCATCATCGCCGGCGGCCGCGGCGTGCCCGGCGGCGCCAGCGCGGCAAGCCGCTCCGCCGCGGCACGAATGATGTTGAAAGCACGCTCGCTGGCCGCCTGGAGCGCCGGATTGGCATCCACCGGGAGGCCAGATTCGAACATCGCGTTGTAGAACGCGGGCTCCTCGCGGGCGAAGGCGAGATAGGCCCTGCCGACACGCTCGAACGCCGTGACGGTGTCGGGCCGTCCGTCGTCCCAAGCCGCGGTCAGGCGCGATTCAAACTGCTCGAAGCCGCGCTGCGCGATCGAGGACAGCAGTTCTTCACGGTCGCGAAAATGCCGGTACGGCGCCGCCGCACTGACGCCGGCCATGCGTGCGGCATCGGCAAAGGTGAAGCCGGCCGCGCCCTTCTCGGCGATCAATCCGAGGGCGGCCTGCAACAGGGCTTCCTTCAGATTACCGTGGTGATAGCCGCGCTCGGCGCGGCGCGTCTCCTTGCGCCAGCTCATGTGAACGACCTTTACATGAGCTGGCGGTGAAGGTCACTAGCGGCGACGGGTTGATCAGCCCGTATTCTTCCCGGTCCGGCGAGGCGGCCCGAGATCCTAGCCGCCAGGGATCGGCAGCACCGGCATGATCTCGACGCGTTCGCCGGGGAAGATCGTGAAGTGCGGGTGGTTCTCGAACATCTTCGCCGCGGCTTCATGGGACGCTGCGCGCACCACGGTGAAGGCGCCCATCTCGTTGGCGATGTCGGCGATGCCCTTGCCGTCGACCTTCTTGGTCTTGCCGAGCGGGCCGCCCATGGCCTCGATCGCGCCCTGGTGCTTTTCGACCCAGCCTTTCCACGCCGCCATGCCCGCCTGCTCTTTCGCCTTGCGCTCGGCCTCGGGCATCGCATTCCATGCGGTCCATTTGGAGCTGGTCTTGCTGCCGAGGAAAACGGCGAGATAGGTGTCGGTGCTCATCGGTTCTCTCCTTTGGTGATGGATAGACGAAGCTGCGGCTATTTCTTCAGGTCGCCGAAACCGGCGGCGGCCTCCTGCACGTCTGGCGGGAAGTCGCTCATCTCCTGCACCTGACGGATCTCGATGATTTCGTTCGGTGCGGCCGGACACCGCCTGGCCCAGGCGATCGCCTCGGCACGCGAGGCAACCTCGATCATCCAGTAGCCGCCCAGGACCTCCTTGGCCTCGGCGAACGGACCATCGGTCACGATGGGCTTGCCGGCCGCAAACGAGACGCGCGCGCCCATCGAGGGCGGGTGCAGGCCGTCGAGCGTGATCAGCACGCCGGCGTCCTTCAGCGCCTCGTTGTAGCGCATCATCGCAGCGACCCGCTCGGGATCGAGTTGAACGTCGGGCGCCGCGGTCTCGTAGCCGAGCGGGATCATCAGCATCATGAATCGCATGAGCACTCCTTGCGTGCTTTTTCGTTCGGGTTGCGCGCCGAGGCGCCACTCCGGATGGGCGGAGCGACGGCCCGGGCCGCCCACCCTCACCTCCAAGACGAAGGAACCTTGACGAAACCGACAGGTGACGAAAATTATTCTGGCGATTATTGGCTGGCCCTAGCGCGCCTGCGGCAGGAAACGCCCGTCCTGCCGGGCAGCGCCGAAATAGACGTCGATGCAGCGAATCTTGCCGCCGGCGAAGGTGAAGAACTCGGTGTTGCGAAAGCTCCTGCCATCTGTCGCCAGGCAGAGATAGGTGACGAAGGCCTCGTCGCCTTGGACGAAAATCCGCTCGATGTCGTGCCGCGCAATCCAGCCGGTGTCCCTCCAGCAACGCTCGAAATAAGCCGCCTTGTCGAGATCGTCGTCGAACGGGCTGGTGAAGCGGAAATCGTCCGCCAACGCGTCGGCGACCCGTTGCCGGTCGTTGCCGAGATAAGCGGCGAAAAGGTCTCGAATCTGGCGCTCGTGGTTGGACATTGCGGATCTCCCTGGCAATGATCCCCTGGAAGACGATCCATCGAGGACCGTCCCGACATCGTGCCTTCGAGTTAAGGCCTTCCTCGTCGGGACGAAAGCGAAGTAAAAGAGGCTCGCGTTTGCGCGACCCAATCTTTCATAAGGACCGATCAGCCAATGCCCCCTACCCCGCACCGCGTTGCCCTCGTCACCGGAGCCGCGCGTGGCATCGGGCTTGCGACCGCGAAGAAGTTTTTGACCGAGGGCTGGCGGGTGGCGTTGCTCGACATCGAGGGCGAGTTGCTCGGCCGCGCGGTCGCCGAGATCGGCCGGGACGAGGCCACGCTGGCGTTGACCTGCGACGTCTCGGACGCAGCCGCGGTTGCCGCCGCGATGACGACGGTCGAACAGCGGTTTGGCCGGCTCGATGCGCTTGTCAATAATGCCGGCATTGCCGTGTTCGCGCCGCTGATGGAGACGTCGGAGACCGATTGGCGGCGCGTGCTCGAGGTCAACCTCACCGGCCCGTTCCTCTGCACCAAGGCGGCGGTGCCGCTGATGCGCGACGGCAATGGCGGCGCCATCGTCAACATCACCTCGATCTCGGCAGTGCGCGCCTCGACGCTGCGCTCGGCCTACGGCACCAGCAAGGCCGGCCTCGCGCACCTTACCAAGCAGCTCGCGGTTGAGCTCGCGTCCCTCAACATCCGCGTCAACGCGGTCGCGCCGGGACCGGTCGACACCGCGATGGCGAAGCAGGTGCACACCAGCGAGATCCGCGCCGATTATCACGACGCCATTCCGCTCAACCGCTACGGCCTGGAAGGGGAACTCGCCGAAGCCATCTACTTCCTGTGCTCGGAACGATCGAGCTACATCACCGGACAAATTTTGGCCGTCGATGGCGGCTTCGATGCGGCGGGCATCGGCCTGCCGACGCTGCGCGGCGAGCGGAGGAACGGGTAGGCACCGCGCAGGTTGACCTAGCGAAGCATTACCACCTCTTCTCGTCGGCCTATCCTACGGACTCGAATTCGCGGAGGCTTCATGCGACGCGTCACCTTGCTCAGGGCCTTGATGCTCGCATCCGCGCTGCTCGCCGCCACGCCTGCCTCGGCCGAAATCCGCATCATCCAGTCGCCCGGTGGACAGGTCGGGCCGTTCCTCGATTTGTTCGAGAAGGTGCGCGAGAGCGGCGAGCGCGTGGTGATCGATGGTCCCTGCCTGTCCGCCTGCACACTGGTACTGAGCATCGTGCCGGGCGAGCGGATTTGCGTGACGAAACGCGCCGTGCTCGGCTTCCACGCGGCGCGATCGGTCGATCGGCGCGGACGCTTCTACGCCGAGCCGGAAGCATCAGATGCGGTGCTTGCGGCCTATCCCGGCCCGGTGCGTGACTGGATCAGCCGCCGCGGCGGCCTCTCGTCGCGGTTGCTTCTGCTGAAGGGACGCGACCTCGCCGCGATCTATCCGCGTTGCCGGTGATGATCGGCGGACGCAATCGCCCGCCAAAATTGCGCCGGTCACCTGCTTCGAGAGGTCTAGTAAAAACTCTGGATCAACTCGGTCAATTCCATGCTCGCGCAGATGAGCATACCCCAAAGTGCAAAGTTGATCTGCAGCGCCGCCGCCATCGGTCGCTCCCCTTCCAAGTCCGCCCGCCCCAGTTTTTAGAATTTATGACGAAATAAATAACGATTCTGTCCCGGAGTTCACAGCCTAATCTTGCGCCAGTTGTTGTGCGATGCGGTCCGCATCATTTCACGAAGCGGCCTCACTGCTCTCGCAATGTGGTGCGACAGCAGAATTCATATTCGGCCATGTCGGCCACGCGTTTCCCTTAGGTTCCATTTGAGCGGTGCGACGCAAGCTTCGGTAAGCGGACTTGGCGCGTCGCATACAACACCCAAGGGTCCGGCATGATGCGACACGGCTTCGTCTTGCTCACTTTTTGCGCAACGCTCATGGGATGCGTGGTCGCGCCTGCGCAGGATCGCCGTCCGATCGCATGGGACGGCCTCGGTCAGGATCCGAACCGTCCCTCCGTCATCAAGCGTCGCGTGGCGACCCAAGCTCCCGCGGCGAGTGATCCGAATCAGGAGCGGGAGAGAGTCCTCGGCACCTTGCGCCCGTACTCCGCGGCTTGGTGGGCAATCCACGACGAAATCGAAGCGGAGAATGACAGGCAGCTCGGGACAAAGCTCGTGATCTGTCCGCGCTGCGTTCCCTCCTCCCAGCCACCGAGCAATGACGTGACCGGATCGATCCGCTGAGGGGCACGCGGTCGACGCGACGTCCTCATGGGCGCCCCTCTCCCGCATCGTAGGGGAGAGGGGATCGCCGTTCAGCGCGTCAGGCGATCGCGCCTGTCACATTCCCTCGGCCGGGCAGTTCACCATCCAGGGAATGCCGAACTTGTCGACGCACATGCCAAAACCCTTGGCCCAGAACGTCTTGCTGAAGGGCATGGTGACGTTGCCCCCATCGGCGAGCGCGTTGAACTTGCGCTCGCCCTCCGCCGGGTCCGCGACCGTGAGCGAGATCGAAAAGCCCTGCGGCTTGTGAAAATGTTCGCTTGGTGCGTCGGAGGCCATCAGCACGCTGCCGTCGGGCAGCGACATCCGCGCATGCATGATCGTCTTCTCGCGGCCGGGCGCCGCAGCCATGTCCGGCGGTGCGTCCGAAGAACGCATCATGGCGTCGATCTTGCCGCCGAGAACCTTGGCGTAATAATTGAACGCCGCTTCGCAGGTGTCCTGATAGAATAGATAGGCATTGAGCATCGTTTCTCTCCTTTTTGCTTTGGTTCGGGGTGACGGCGCTACTTCTCGGTGAGCTTCTTCAGGCTGGCCAAGCCCGCCTCGAAATCCTTGCCGATCATGTTGTCCATGTTGACGAACACCTGCATGACTTTGGACAGGAACGGGGCCGGACCGGACATCGCCCACGTGACCAGTGTGGCATCGCCTTGCGGCACAAAGGTGAACTCGGCGGTGTTGTGGCCTTCGAAAGGCCGCTCGAAATCGAGCTTGATGCGTAGTTTTGACGACGCACTCGCCTCGAGGATCTCCATATGGCCGGCGCCGACATTGTTGTTGCCGTCCCAGGCATAGGTCGCGCCCTTGCCTTGCGCGGTGCCGCCAAACGCCCGCTTCATCGCAGGATCGCGGTTCTCGTAGGGGGACCAGGCCGTCCAGCGATGGAAATCGGCAACCAAGGGATAGACTGCATTGGCCGGCGCTTTCACGGCGAGGCTGCGCTCGACGCGGAATGTGTCGGGCTTCGTCAGGGCAAAGCCGAGCACGCCCACGATTCCGACCGCGAGCAGGATGGCGATGACGGCAATGGCTTTCAGCATGAATGGCTCCCTGGATACGCTCCTAGGACGAAGGGAGGGGACCGGGCCCGACAAGGCGAAGCGGAAAAATTTGTTATGCCCCAGGCAGGCGCTCCCTACTTCACCTTTGCGCCTTCGACCTTAGCGTCTTGCCTGGCGCCGCCATTGGCGCCCTTGGGCTGGCTGTCCCGGATCAGGCGATCGAGATGCATGCGGATGTGAGCGGCTTCTGCGGACGTGTTGGCGAGGGCGATGGCGCGGTCGAAGGCGATGCGGGCTTCGTCGTTGCGGCCGAGCTGCATCAGGAAGGCGCCGCGCACGCCATAGAAATGGAAGTAGTTGGCAAGCTTTGGCGCCAGCGGCTCGATCAGGTCGAGCGCGGCTTGCGGTCCGCGCACCTTGGAAACCGCGACCGCGCGGTTGAGCGTCACCACCGGCGAGGGCTGCACCACCTCCAGCGCACCATAGAGCAGGTCGATCTGCGCCCAGTCGGTCTCCTCAGGCGTGGAGGCGCGGGCATGCAGCGCAGCAATCGCGGCCTGGATCTGGTAGGGCCCGCTGCGGCGATGGCGTATCGCCTTGTCGATCAGCGCGAGGCCTTCCGCGATCATCGTGCCGTTCCACAGCGAACGATCCTGGTCGTCCAGCAGGATCAGCGAGCCATCCGCGGCAAAGCGCGAGGCACTGCGCGCATGCTGCAACAAGATGAGCGCCGTGAGTCCCATGATCTCCGGCTCGCTCTGGAACAGCCGCAGCAGCAGCCGCGCCAGCCGGATCGCTTCCTCGCACAGCGGCTTTCTGATTTCGGCGGTGTCGCCGCTCGCCGAATAGCCCTCGTTGAAGATCAAATAGATCATCGCCGCGACAACGGCGAGCCGCTCCGAGCGCTCGACCGCGCCCGGCGTTTCAAACGGCGTCCCGGCCTCCGCGACCTTGGCCTTGGCACGCGTGATGCGCTGCTCCATCGCCGCTTCCGACACCAGGAAGGCGCGCGCGATCTGCTTCACCGTCAGGCCGCAGACGATGCGGAGCGCCAGCGCGATCTGCTGCGTTGCCGGCAGCCCTGGATGGCAGCAGATGAACATCAGCCGCAAGATGTCGTCGCGGTAGTGCGAGCCGTCGAGCCGCTCGGCGAGCGCGCCCTCGGCGTCGTCGAGATCGGAGATCGCCTGGTCGTCCTCCGGCAGCGGCTGCTGCTTGCGGGTGCGGCGCACCTCGTCGATGGCAACGTTGCGGCCGACCATGATCAGCCAGGCGGCGGGATCGCGCGGCGGTCCGTTCTGCGGCCAGGTCTTCAGCGCGCGCAGGCAGGCGTTCTGGAAGGCCTCCTCGGCGGTGTCGAGATCGCGGAAATAGCGCAGCAGCGCGCCGACCGCCTGGGGGCGCGCCGAGGTCAGCGCGGTCTCGATCCAGGCGGTATCGGCTTCGCTCATTTCAGATTCCCTCCGGGACTGAACACGCCGACGGGGCGCACCTCGTAGGCGCCGCCGGGATTGGCGGCACCGAGGTCGCGGGCGACATCGAGTGCGTCATCGAGATTCTTGCAATCCACGATATAGAAGCCGAGCAACTGCTCCTTGGTCTCAGCGTAGGGGCCGTCGAGCACCAGTGGCGGGTCCACCTTGCGCAGCGTCGCTGCCGCAGTGGTCGGCAGCAGCCGCGCCACCGGGCCGAGCCTGCCCTGCTTCGCGAGACCTTCCTGCACCACGGCGAGCTTCTTCATCACGGTCTCGTCCTGGTCCTTGCTCCATGAGCCGACGAAGTCCTCGTCGTGATAGCAAAGGATCGCATAAAGCATGGGCAGTACCTTCTCTGAGCGCTTGTTTTGAAGACGATCCAGTATGCCTTGCCCCGACATGGCTGCGGAAAAAAATTGCAAGAAAAATCCGGCAGATCGTGCCAAGGAGGGCCTTCAAAAGCGGAACTTAAAGAGGCACTTCGAATGACCGTTGGCACCCTGGCCGTCCTGATCAACAGCACGCAGCAGAACTGGCTGCCTGAGCGCTGGAAGGCCCGGTTCGACGCCGTCTGCGGCGGCCGCCGCGTGGTGCTGCTGCCCGATGCCGGGCTCGATCCGGCCGAGGTGCATTATGCCGCGGTGTGGAAGCCGGTGCCGGGCGACCTCGGCTCTTTCCCCAATCTGCGTGCGATCTTCAATCTGGGCGCCGGCGTCGACGCGCTGATGGCGGACAAGAGCCTTCCGAACGTGCCGCTGGTGCGCGTGGCCGTGCCTGATCTGACCGGCCGCATGACCGAATACGTCGTGCAGCACGTGCTGATGCACCACCGCCAGGAGCTTTATCTGCGCCAGTCGCAGCGCGAAAAGCGCTGGGAGCCGACCTATCAATGGCCAGCGAGCGCCGTCACGGTGGGTATCATGGGCCTGGGCACGCTCGGTACTGATGCGGCCGATGTGCTGCGGCGGCTTGGTTTCCGCGTCGCCGGCTGGAGCCGCAGCCCGCGTATCATCGCGGGTGTCGAATGTTTCCATGGCGCCGGGCAAATCGACGCGTTCCTGCGCACGACCGATATTCTCGTCAGCCTATTGCCGCTGACGCCTGATACACACGGCATCCTCAACCGCGACGTCTTCACCAAGCTCAACCGCAAGAGCCCGCTCGGTGCGCCCGTGCTGATCAACGCCGGCCGCGGCGGCCTCCAGAATGAAGCCGACATCCTGGCCTGCCTCGACGACGGCACGCTGGGCGCCGCCTCGCTCGACGTCTTCGTACAGGAGCCGCAGCCGGCGGACAGCCGGTTCTGGACCCATCCCAAGGTTTTGCTGACCCCGCACAACGCCGCCGACACCGACGCCGACGCGATCTCGGCCTATGTCGCCGAGCAGATCGCGCGGTTCGAGGCGTGTGGTGTGCTGGAGAACGTGGTGGACCGGACGCGGGGGTATTAGGCCGCACGCCTGAAAAAGGCACGACCGCTCCCTACCCTCCGTGTCGTCCTGGCGAAAGCCAGGACGACACCAGACTTCTTTGGTCACTCCGTCACCCCCGAAGGCACCCGCTCGGCCGGCATCCCGTTCACCCTCTCTTAGCGAGAAGTTGATAGGTCTCCTTAATCAACGCTCAACGAACGAGTCGGACATGCGCTTCACGCTCGGCCTCAGGATGCGGATCACGGTTGCGCTGGCGGTGACGGCGGCGGCGACCGCCCTGTTCGCCGTGCTCGGGGCGATGTGGATCATTTCCGGCATCATCGACCGGGCCGACCAGCGCGAGCTTCGCAGTCATTACGACGCGCTCCAGTCGCGAATTGCCGAGGAATCCCAGCGCGCCGCCGCCATGAGCGCCGTCGTCGCCGCGATGCCGGCAACGCAGGACGCGATGGCCAAACAGGATCGCAATGCCCTGATCAGCCTGTTCGGGCCGGTGTTTGCTGCGACCAAATCGGAGTACGGCGTCGAACAGTTCCAGTTCCACGTGGCGCCCGCGACCTCGTTCCTGCGCGTGCACCAGCCTGCTAAATTTGGCGACGACCTCTCGGGCTTCCGCAAAACCGTGATCATGGCCAACCAGGAGCGCAAGGTCGTGGTCGGCCTCGAGGGCGGCTTGGCTGGGCTCGGCATCCGCGGCGTCGTGCCGATCGCGCAAGGCGGCAAGCATCTCGGCTCAGTGGAGTTTGGCCTGACCTTCGGCCAGTCCTTCCTCGACGATTTCAAGACCGACCGCCATGTCGACATCGCCTTCCATCTCGCGGACGGCGGCGGCTTCAAGCTGTTCGGCGGCACGCTGAAGGGGAAGAGCTTCTTCGATGCGGCCGATTACGGCCGCGCCGCCGGCGGCGACTTCACGGTACGGCAGGCCAAGCTCGACACGACGCCGGTAGCGGCGCTGCTCGGACCGATCAGGGATTTTTCCGGCAAGCCGCTCGGCGCCGTCGAACTGGTGATGGACAATGCCGACTATGTGGCCTCCGCCGACCGTGCCTGGCTGCTGGCATTCGGCATCGCCGCGCTCGGGCTCGTGCTCGCCGCCATCGTCGGCTATCTCATCGCCCGCAGCATCTCGCGCCCGATCATTTCCATCACCAGCGTGATGCGCGAGCTGGCCGACGGACACCTCGATGTCACCGTCCCCGTCAGCAAGGCGAATGACGAGGTCGGCGCGATGGTCAAGGCTGTCGCGGTGTTCCGCGACAACGCCGTCAACTTCAACCGGCTCCAGGCCGAACAGGCCGACACTAAGGCGCAATCCGAAGCGGAGAAGCGACGCGCGTTCGCCGCGCTCGCCGACAATTTCGAAGCCAGCATCCGCGAGGTCGTCACCACGGTCTCCTCGGCCGCGGTCGAGATGGAGAACACGGCGCGCTCGATGTCTGATATCGTCGAGCGGTCGCGGCAGCAGACCGGCACGGTGTCGTCGGCCTCGGCGCTCGCCTCGGAAAATGTGCAGACGGTCGCTGCCGCCGCGGAAGAGCTGTCGTCGTCCATGACCGAGATCAGCCGGCGCCTTGCGCACGCGACCGCGGTGGTCGGCAAAGCCGCGAGCGACGGACGACGGTCGAACGAGCGCGTGCAAAGTCTGGCCGACGCCGCGCAAAAAATCGGCGACGTCGTCTCCTTCATCAGCGGCATCGCCGAGCAGACCAATCTGCTGGCACTCAACGCGACGATCGAGGCGGCGCGCGCGGGCGAAGCCGGCCGCGGCTTTGCGGTGGTCGCCTCCGAGGTGAAGGCGCTGGCAACCCAGACCGCCAAAGCGACCGAGGAGATCGGCGCCCAGGTCACGGCGGTACAAGGCGAGACCACCGGCGCAGTGGACGGCATCCAGTCGATCTGCGCAACGATCCAGGAGGTCGACGAGATCTCCGCCGCGATCGCCGCCGCCGTCGGCCAGCAGGGCACCGCAACGCAGGAGATCGCCCAGAACGTGCAGCAGGCAGCCGCCCGCACCGGCGAGGTCTCGCAAAACATCGCAGGCGTCACCGCCGGCATCGCCGCGACGGGAACAGCAGCGGAGGAGGTGCTGGGCTCCGCGATCGAGCTGTCAAAGCAATCGCAGCGGCTGCGGGACGAGGTGGACCGCTTCCTCGCGCATATTCGCGCGGCGTAGGCGGGCTACAGGGAGGAGCTGCGGCGCGACGGCGGCAACTCCGAATCTTCGCCAAACCAGATTCGGTGGCTAGGGGTCCTGGCTTTCGCCAGGACGACGTTAGCTCGCGCCACGCAACCGCCTAGCTCTTTCGTCCCACCATCACGTCGATCGCTCCCTTCACGATCGCCTCGAGATCCTTCCGCGACACGCGCGCGCGCGAACGAATGGCAATTGAGTGCACGGTCGCTGAAGCGAGCTGCGCCAGCACGGCGGGATCGGCGCTTTCGGGCAATTCGCCTTTCTCCTTGGCGCGGCGGAAGCAACTCGCAAACGCCTTGTCGAGTTCGTTAAGGCCATCGAGCACCATGGCGCGGATGTCGGGATCGCCGACCGCTTCGGAGGCCGCCGTGACCACGGTGAAGCAGCCGCGCGGGCCGGTTGCGCCGGACAGATAGATGTTCAGCGCGGAGGCGAAGATACGCTCCAGCCGCTGGCGCACGGGCATCTCCTGTCGAAAGATCTCCACCATGGATGCGCGCGCGTCCTCACGGTAGCGCTGATAGCTCTTGATGTAGAGCTCGCGCTTGTCGCCGAAGGCGCCATAGAGGCTCGGGCGATTCATGCCGGTGGCTTCGCTGAGATCGTCGAGCGAGGTCGCGGCGAAACCCTGCGTGCGGAACAGGTCGAGCGCCTTGCCGAGCGCGACCTCGGGTTCGTAGGCGCGCGGACGGCCGCGGCGCTTGGGCTCAGTGGCAGCAGCTGGCGGCTTCGATTTTTGTACCATTTCGCAATTTAATCCTTGACCAATGCCATAATATGCAGGACAGTACAAAAATCAATCTGGCCAGGTTGAGCGCCACTCCAAAAGTCACATCGAAGAATTGCCCAAGGAGGCTCAAGATGGATCTTTATTTCTCGCCGCTCGCCTGTTCGATGGCGAGCCGCGTCGCGCTGTATGAAGCCGGCGCCGAAGCCAATTATCTCGAAGTCGATCCGCCGACCAAGACGGTGCTGAGCGACGGCACCGACTTTCGAACCGTGAACCCGATCGGCCTGGTGCCGACACTGCGGACGGACGACGGCGTGGTGCTGACCGAGAACGCCGCGATCCTGCAATATATCGCCGACCGCTTCCCGCAATCGGGTCTCGGAGCCGCAGCGGGCATCGAGCGCACGCGACTGCATCAATGGCTCTGCTTCATCGGCACCGAGCTGCACAAGGGCCTGTTCATCCCGGTGCTCGACCGCAAGGCGCCGCAGGAGACGAAAGCCTACGCGCTGGAGAAGAACCTGTCGCGGCTGGACTATCTCGACAATTACCTGAAGGGGCGCGACTTCCTGCTCGACCAATTCAGCGTCGCCGACGCCTATCTCGTCACGGTCATCAACTGGACCATGGCGACGCCGCTGATCGAGCTCGCCAAATGGCCGAACGTGAAGGCCTATTACGAACGCCTGCGTCAACGGCCCTCGATCGCCAAGGCGATCGCGGAAGAGTTCGAGCTGTACAAGGCCGAGCAGGCGCGGAAGAAGGCCGCGGCGTAAGCTTTGACGATTGAGGCGCGCCGTCCCGGCTGAGCGGCCGGGACGGCGCAATCTATCCGTACAACACCCTCGGCAGGATCGTGACGATGCCGGGCCAGAGCGTCAGCAGCAGCACGAATCCGACCATGATGAGGAGATAGGGCATCGTGACGCGCGCGATGTAGCCGAGGCCGTCGTCGGTCAGGCCTTGGATCACGAACAGGTTGAAGCCGACCGGCGGCGTGATCTGGGCCATCTCGACCGCAAGCACGAGGAAGATGCCGAACCAGATCTCGTCGAAGCCCGCGCCCTTCACGATCGGCAGCACGATCGGCAGCGTCATCACGATCATCGAGAAGCCATCGAGGAAACAGCCGAGGATCAGATAAAAGATAATCAGCACCACGATCAGCATGAACGGCGATAGCCCCAAGCCCTTCACGAAGGCGGCGACTGCCTGCGGGATGCCGAGGAAGGCCGCGGCGTTGCCGAGGATCGAGGCGCCGAGCACGATCAGCGCGATCATCGAACAGGTCACGACCGAGCCGATCAGCACGTCACGCATCACCTGCTGCGACATCGAGCCCTGCGCCCAGGCGACCAGCGCCGCGCCGAACACGCCGACCGCGGCGGCCTCCGACGGCGTCGCCAGCCCGCCATACATCGAGCCGAGCACGCAGGCGATCAGGAACAGCGCCGGCGCGAGGTCCTTGAGCGCCGCAAACCGTTCGCGCCATGGCACTTGCGAGAGCTTGGCTTCCGCCTCCGGCACCATGCCGGGGTTAAGGGTCGTGTGCAGCATCACCCACCCCATGAAGGTGGCGGCCAGCAGCAGTCCGGGCAGCACCCCGGCCGTGAACAGTTTCAGGATCGAGACGTCGCCGAGCACGCCGTAGATGATCATGATGTTGGATGGCGGGATCAAAAAGCCGAGCGTGCCGGCGCCGGCGAGCGAGCCGATCGCGATGTCGCGGGAATAGCCGCGGCGCAGCAGTTCGTTCAGGGACATGCGGCCGATCACCTGCGTCGTCGCCGCCGACGAGCCGGAGATTGCGGCGAAGATGGTGCAGCCGATCACGTTCACATGCAGAAGACGACCCGGCAAAAGCCCCGCCCAGGGCGCGAGCCCCTGGAACAGAGAACGTGACAGACGGGTGCGAAACAGCAACTCGCCCATCAGGATGAACAGCGGCAGCGCCAGCAGTTCCTGCGTCGTCAAGATGTTCCAGGCGTATTGCGGCAGCAGCTTGTCGAGCGGGATTGAGCGGAACATCGCCAGCAGCAGCGTTGCGGTGAGCGCAAGCGTCAGGCCGATCCATACGCCGCATGCCAGAAGCGCAAACAGGATCCCGAAGAGAGCAACGACTTCGATGGTCATGGTATCCGGTGTCTGCTGGCTGGCGCGTGGGCGATCATTCGACGGGCGAGGCCTTCATGCGGTGGTCCTCCAGCGGCAGGCCGAGCACGGCCTGGATCACGCGCGCCAGGAACTGCAGCGTCAGCAGCAGCATGCCGAAGGTGACGACGGCCTGTGGAAACCACAGCGGGGTGTCGCTCGAGGTCGAGACCTGGCCGCGCACATAGGCGCCGAAGGCGAACTTCGCCATCGATGATGTCAGGAAGGCCATGAAGGCGAAGCCGGCGGCGGCCGACAGGATTTCGATCGCGCGCTGAAACGGAGCGGAGACGTTCTTCAGCAGCAGCACGACACGGATATGGCCGCCGACGCGCAGGGTCATGGCGGCGCCGAAGGTGAAGGACGCCGCCATCAGATAGGAGGAATACTCCCACGCGATCGAGATTGTGGGCGGAAAGAACGGCAGGAAGTTCGAGAGGAAGCGCGTTGCGACCTCGCACAGCATCAGCAGCGTCAGCATCAAGAGGCAGCCGCCACCGATCCAGCCGTCCAGCCGGCCAAGACGGTCGATGCCGTCGAGCAGGATGCGCAGCGGCGCCGGCGCCGCCGCGTTGAGACTATGGGACGACGCAGGCAAAACATCTGCCACTGCAAGTCCTCAGCGCTTCATTTCCGCGAGATAGGCCCGCACCGGCTTGTCGGCCGCCGGCACGCGCTTGACGAAAGCGTCGAGCTGCGGCGCCGTCTTGGCGCGAATGTCCGTGATCATGGCATCCGAGACCGGCACCACCTCCATGCCGCCTTCCTTGAGCCGGTTGAGGCTGTCGACATCCGCCTTGAGCGAGTTCGCCCAGAAGCCCGGCTCCATCTTCGCGGCAATGCCGGCGACGAGCTGCTGCTGATCGGCACTCAGCGCCTTCCAGGAATCGAGGTTGACGGTGAGCATCTGCGACGACCAGACGTGGTTGGTCGGGTAGATGTATTTCAGGAATTCCCAGAATTTTCCGTCGACGCCCGACACCGACGAGGTGGATACGCCGGAGACCGCGCCCGACGCCAGCGCCGGGATGGTCTCGCCCCACGGAATCATCACCGGCGCCATGCCGACCACGGCCAGCATGTCGACGGCGTTCTTGTCGGGCACGCGGATCTTGATGTTCTTCAAGCCGTCGACATCGGCGACCTTGACCTTGAGATGCAGATATTGCGTCGGCCAGGGCACGATGTAGAGGATCTTCTGGTTGTTGCGCGCGGCGACCTTCTCGTATTCGGGCCGCACGTATTTGTGCAGCACCTTCAATTCGTCCATGGAGCCGCAGAGAAAGGGAATGCTTTCGACGCCCATGAAGGGTTCGTCGCCGACCTGCTGAATATTGAGGACGTCGGCGAGCGGCACCAGACCGTCGCGGACGGCGCGCAGATGCTCGGGGCCCTTGAAGCCGAGCTGTCCACCGGCCTTCACGGTGATCGCGACCGAGCCAGCAGTCTGCTTCTTCACCTCTTCCGCGAAGGCAAACGCGTTCTGGGTGTGGAAATTGCCGTCGGGCCATACCGTCGACATGTCCCAGCTTACCGTCGCCGCTCGCGCGCGGGTCGAGATGTGGCCGGCTGCGAGCAGCGTCGCTGCGCCCGCGGTAAAAGTCCGTCGCGTGATCATTGAGCCCCTCCGTTTGCTACGCGCACGACGCCTGAAGCGTCATCGCGTGTGCCCATAAATTTCAACCGCATTGTCGGCAGACACGAGGCCGCTTTCGATGTCGTCGTTGACGGCTGTCGGCGCGCGCTCCCGGGGATCGCCGATGCCGGCGCCGCCTGGTGTCAGCACCACCAGCCGGTCGTCCGGCGGCACCTGCTGAAAGCCTTTTCCACGCAGCTTCTTGCCGGACTTCAGGCCGACATAGCCGGCCTCGCCGTTCTTGCCGCCATCACGTCCGCGTGGCGGATGATCGATGCGATCGAATGCCGCCAGGATGTCGAACGGCGCATCGACACCGCTGCCGACCTCGATGATCTGGCCGAGGCCCCCGCGGGTTCGCCCTGCCCCGCCGGAATCCGGACGCAGTTCCTTGCGCCAGAAGATCAGCGGCGTCTGCGTCTCGGCGATCTCAACCGGCGTGCCGCGCACGCCGCTGGGATAGGCGGTCGCCGACAGCCCGTCCTTCGCGAAGCGCGCGCCGGTCCCGCCATTGGAGGTCACCGCCATCGAAAATCCGTAATTGCCGCCGGCGCCCGAGCGGGTCTGGCCACGCACGTTGAGATTCCACAGGCACGAGGTGCCTTCCGCGGGCACGCGCTCGGGAATGATCTGGCGCAGGCAGCCGAACACGACATCGGGCAGCATCTGGCCGATGATGTGGCGCGAGGCGACCGGCGCCGGCTTTGGCGCATTGAGGATCGCGCCTTTGGGAGCCGACACCGTCAGTGGCGAGAGCGAACCGGCATTGTTCGGAATCTGGGAGGCGACGACGCAGCCGAGACCGAACACGGTGTAAGCGATGGTGTAGGACAGAGGCACGTTGATGCCGAACCTGGACGCGGCCGAGGTGCCGTCGAAGTCGACGTGGATGCCTTCGTCCGAGATCGTCAGCACGGCGGCCAGCGTGACCGGCTCATCATAGCCGTCGACCACCATGGTGTTGCGCCAGCTGCCTTTCGGCAGTTTGGCGATCTCGGCCAGCACGGCCTCGCGCGAGCGGTCGCAGATGTAGTCGCCGAGCGCATCGAGCGAGTCGATGCCGAACTCGGTCATCATCTCGACCAGGCGCTCGCAGCCGACGTCGTTGCAGCCGGCGAGCGAATAGGTATCGCCCTCGGTGTCGATCGGCAGCCGCGTGTTGGTGCGGATCATCGCCATCAGCGTCTCGTTGACGACGCCCTGGTCGATCAGCTTCAGCATGGGGATGTAGAGCCCCTCCATGAACACGTCGGTGGCGTCGGGTCCGAAGCCGATGCCGCCGATGTCCATGAGATGGCTGGTGCAGGAAAACAGCGCGACCGGCTTGCCGTCCTTGAAGCAGGGCGTGGTGACGACGAAATCGTTGAGATGGCCGGTGCCCATCCAGGGATCGTTGGTGATGTAGGCGTCGCCCTCCTTCATCGTCTCGATCGGAAAGTGGGCGATGAAGTGCTTGACCGATTCCGCCATCGAGTTGACGTGGCCGGGCGTGCCGGTCACCGCCTGCGCCAGCATCCGTCCCTTGAGGTCGAACACGCCGGCCGAGAGGTCGCCGCATTCGCGCACGATCGGGCTGAAGGCCGTGCGGAGCAGCACCTGCGCCTGCTCCTCGACCACGGCGATCAGCCGGTGCCACATGATCTGAAGGTCGATCAGGCTCGCGCCGCTTGCCTTGCTCATGATCAGGCCGCCTTCCGTTCCATGACGATGCTGCCGGCACCGTCGATATGGGCATCAAAACTGTTGGAGACGAACGTCGAGGTCTCGTCCTCCGCGATCACGGCGGGACCTGCAATCGTCGCGCCTGGCGCCATGTCCTCGCGGCGATAGAGCGGGATCTCGATCACCTCCCCGACCCGGCCATCGAAGAACTTGCGGCTGCCGGTCGCCTTCCCGGCGGGCTTGCGCGTAACGGTTGCGACAATAGGCGGATTGCGCGCCTCGGTCGTCGCAAGCACCGACCAGCTCAAGACCTCGATCGCCGCACCCGGGATCGGCCGCTCGAACATCACCGCATAATCCGCCTCGAACTTCTGACGCAGGCCGGCCAGATCGGCCGTCGCCAGCCGCCGGTTCGGCAGTTCGATCGAGATCTCATGGCCTTGACCGACATAGCGCATGAAGGCCGCGCGGCGCTCGCGGACCGGCGCGCCTGCCGCACCCGTCTCGACCAGCGCACGCGCTTCGGTCACCATCTCCTGGAGCAGATCGGAGACCCCTTCGGTGTCGAAATCGTCGAGCCGCACATGACGGCTGCGCACCAGCTCGTAGGCGATCGGAGCCGCGAGGAAGCCAACGGCCGAGCCGACGCCGGCATTGGAAGGAACGATCACGCGGGAGACACCGATCTTCTCGGCGACGCGCGCCGCATGCAGAGGCGCCGCGCCGCCGAAGGCGATCAGCGTGTGCTGACCGACAATCTCACCGCGCTCGACCGCATGCACGCGCGCCGCGCTCGCCATGTTCTCGCAGACGACCTCGTGCACGGCATAGGCCGCAGTCTCTGCCGACAGACCCAGCGGCTCGCCGACGCTGCGCAGCAGCGCCTGCTTCGAGAGTTCAGGGTCGAGCTTGATCGTGCCACCCGCGAAGTCGTCCGGATCGATCATGCCGAGCGCGACGTCGGCATCCGTCACGGCCGGGCGCAGGCCGCCGCGGCCGTAGCAGGCGGGCCCGGGCTCCGACGAGGCACTCTCAGGACCGACCGTGACGCGCTTCATCGCATCGACATGGGCGATCGAGCCGCCGCCGGCGCCGATCTCGACCATCTCGATCACGGGAATCCGCACCGGCAGACCCGAACCTTTCAGGAAGCGCGCTGCGCGATCGACCTCGAACACGCGCGAGGTCTCGGGCTGGTATTTTTCGATCAGACAGATCTTTGCCGTGGTACCGCCCATATCGAAGGACAGCACCTTGCTCTCGCCGAGACGCGCCGCGATCTGCGCCGCGAAAATGGCGCCGCCGGCAGGACCGGATTCGACGAGGCGCACCGGAAAGCGCCGCGCCGTCTCGATCGAGGTGACACCGCCGCCGGAGGTGACGAGATAGATCGCGCCGCGGTACTGCTCGACCTGCAAGGCGTCGGACATGCGAGCGAGATAACCATCGATTAGCGGCTGCACATAGGCGTTGGCCACTGCAGTCGATGTGCGCTCATATTCGCGGATCTCCGGGCACACCGCGGACGATACGGTCACGGAAATGCCGGGCATCTCCTCACTGATGATCGCGGCCGTGCGGCGCTCGTGCTCGGGATTGGCGTAGGAGTGCAGGAACGCGATTGCGACGCTCTCGACGTTCAGCGCGCGCAATCTTGGCGCGAGCGCGCGCACCGCCGCTTCGTCCAACGGGAGGCGGACGGCGCCATGCGCGTCGATGCGCTCGGGCACGGTGAAGCGCAAAGATCGCGGCGCCAGCGGCTTCGGCTTGTCGATGGAGAGGTCATACTGGTCGTAGCGGCTCTCGGTGCCGATATCGAGCACGTCGCGAAAGCCCTCGGTCGCGATCAACGCCGTCTTGGCGCCGCGACGCTCGATGATGGCGTTGGTCGCGAGCGTCGTGCCGTGAATGAAGACGTCGATGTCGCTGATATAGGCGCGCGCATCAGCGAGAATGAGCCGCATGCCGTCCAGCACCGCCTCTTCCGGCCGCTGCGGCGTCGTCAGCAATTTGCGCGTCTTGCGCACCTCGCCCACGTCCAGCACGATGTCGGTGAACGTGCCACCGATATCGACGGCAAGCCGCACCTCGGCTCCCTCAAGCATTCCAAACTCTCCGTGCTGATCGTCAAGACCGAGGACAAAAGCGCAGCAATTTCCATGCCATGGATGACAGGAACATGCTGCCGTCCAGCTATTCTGCTTGGCACCCATGCAATAGGCAAGGCGTGTTCGCAGGCCGCGCGATCAGAGCAGGAATGCAAGCGCCGCTTCGCAGCGCTCCTCGACCTTCAGCGTGAGGAGATCATCGGCGCGGGTGCGTCCGAGATTGACCGCAGCGATCGGGATTTGCCGTTGCGCGGCCGCCTGCACGAAGCGGAAACCGGAATAGACCATCAGTGACGAGCCGACGATGAGCATGGCGTCCGCCTGCGCCAGATGATCCTGCGCGGTCACGACCACGTCGCGCGGGACGGTCTCGCCGAAGAACACGACGTCGGGCTTGAGGATGCCGCCGCAGGATTCGCAGGCCGGCACCTTGAACGACGAAAAATCCGCATGCTCCAGGTCCGCATCGCCGTCGGGCGCATCGGCCGCGTCGAGCGTCAACCATTCCGCATTGGCGTGGCCGAGCGTCTCCTGGAATTCGCTCCGCGGGGTCTTTTGACCGCAGCCCATGCAGCGGACCAGATCGAGCCGGCCGTGCAGGTCGATCACCTGGCGGTGGCCGGCGGATTGATGCAGCCGGTCGACGTTCTGGGTCAGCAGCATTCCGCAACGCCCGCTCGCCTCGAGCCGGGCGAGCGCGTGATGCGCATCGTTCGGCCTCGCCTGGCCGAACCGCCGCCAGCCGATCAGGCTGCGCGCCCAATAGCGCCGACGCGTATGCTCTTCCGACATGAAAGCCTGGAAGTTCACCGGCTGGGTCCGCTTCCAGTCGCCGTGACTGTCGCGATAATCGGGGATGCCCGAATTGGTGCTGCAGCCAGCGCCGGTCAGCACGAACAGATTTTCGTGCCGGCCGACGAAATCGCGGAGCGGATGATTTGCCATGACGCAGATGTAGTCTGCGCAGGCCGGTTTTGCCAGATGGCGAGGAAGCCCGCTAGCTTGCCCAGTTCTCGCGGAATTCGGGAAACAGCGTCAGACCTCCGCACGCATAGATGGTCTGCCCCGTGATGTAGCTGGCCTCATCCGAGGCGAGGAAGGCGAACACGCCGGCGATCTCCTCCGGCGTGCCGACACGGCCGAGCGGAATGTGGCTGGTGACCACACCGCGCTTTTCCGGATCGCCGGTCCAGGCCGCGTTGATTGGGGTGTCGATCGCGCCTGGACCGACCGCATTGACGCGAATGCCGCGGCCGGCGAATTCGAGTGCCAGCGTGCGTGTCAGATTGGCCATGCCGCCCTTGCTGATGGAATAGGCGAGGTAGCCGGGTTTCGGGATGATCTGGTGGACGCTGGAGCAATTGATGATGCTGCCGCCTGCGCCGCGCGCAACGAAATGCGCGAGCGCCTTCTGGGCGCAGAGCACGGCGCCGTTGAGATTGACGTCGATGATGCGGCGATAGGTGTCGATGTCGAGCGCCTCGCTCGGCGATTCCCGCTGGAAGCCCGCATTGTTGACCAGGCAGTCGAGACGCTTCCAGCGCGCCAGGATCGTCTCGAACATCGCGGCTACGCCCTGCTCGTTGCTGACGTCGGCCCTGACGACGACATGGTCGAGCTTGCCGTGGCCGCGATCGCTCGATGCCGTACGCGCGTACGCGAGCACCTCCTCTGCCTTTTCCGGATGATCGACATAGTTGATGGCAACGGTCGCGCCTTCCTGGGCAAGCCGAATGGCGACGGCGCGGCCGATGCCTTGCGAGGCGCCCGTCACCAGCGCGTATTGGCCGACGAGGCGCGAAGAAAAGGTGGTCGAGCGGTCGATATGTGGCATCGTTCTTCTCCGGGGGACACATCAACATGGAGGGAACCGGCGTTTTGTTCCATCCGTCGGCGCACCGCTGGGATTCACTCCTAGCGGCGAGCCAGTCGCGAAGTCAGGATCTGGTACAGAATGATGGCGCCAAAGGTTGCGGTGCCGATCCCGCCGATCGTGAAGGCGCCGAATTTGAGCGTGAGGTCGCCGGCGCCTGCGGTGAGCGCGACCGCGACGGTGATCAGGTTTGCCGGACTTGAGAAGTCGACCTTGTTCTCGACCCAGATCCGGCCGGCCATTGCGGCGATCAACCCGAACAGCACGATCGAGAGCCCACCGATGACGGGACCCGGGATCGACAGGACCAGCGCGCCGAATTTCGGCGAGAAGCCGAGCACGATCGACACCATCGCCGCGAAGGCAAACAGCAAGGTCGAATAGACCTTCGTCGCCGCCATGACGCCGATGTTTTCGGCATAGGTGGTGACGCCGGTGCCGCCGCCGCAGGCGGCCACGATGGTCGCGAGGCTGTCGGCAAGCAAGGCGCGGCCGAGATAGTCATCGAGGCTCCGGCCCGTCATGGCGCCGACGGCCTTGATGTGACCGAGGTTCTCGGCGACGAGAATGATCGCGACCGGCGCGATCAGGACGATTGCATCGGCCTGGAAGGTCGGCGTGGTAAAACTCGGCAGGCCGATCCACGACGCAGCCGAAACTTGCGTGAAGTCGATCGGCCTGCCGAAGCCGAGGCCGTTCGCGAACAGCAGGTACAAAAGATATCCGCCGATCGCGCCGAGAATGATCGGCAGGCGGCGCCACAGGCCAGGCGCGCCAACGGCAACCACGCCGATGATCAGAACGGTCGCGAGCCCGATTCCTGTGTCGAACGCATTGGCGCTCACTGCCTTGACCGCCACCGGCGCGAGGTTGAGGCCGATCGCGGCGACCACAGCGCCGGTGACGACCGGCGGCAACAGCTTCTCGATCCAGCCAACCCCCGACCACATCACGACCAGCGCGATCAGGCCGTAGAGGACGCCGGCTCCTACGATGCCGCCAAGCGCAACCGACAGGTTCGGGTTCGGCCCGTGCCCGGCATAGCCTGTGGCGGCGATCACGACCGCGATGAACGCGAAGCTCGAGCCGAGATAGCTCGGCACGCGCCCCGCGACGATGACGAAGAAGATCAGCGTGCCGATGCCGGAAAACAGCACCGCAACATTGGGATCGAACCCCATCAGCAGCGGCGCGATGATCGTCGAGCCCGACATTGCGACGCAATGCTGGAGACCGGAGACGACGGTCTGGCCAAGCGGCAGCCGCTGCTCGGGCATGATCACGCCGGAGGACTTCAGAATCCAACGCGGAAAATAGCCTTGCGCTCGCCCATCGGAGCCCGTTGCAATCGGCATGTTCCCCCCAGTTGCGGTGCAGCGACCGATCTTCGTGCGAACAGACAAAAATGTGATTGTCGCTTCTGCAGCGGCCATCACATGATGCAAATCAAACAAGATCAATACGTCCGGGGCCTATTCTATGACACAGATTGCGATCCAGCCAGCCGTCCACCGCCGGCACCAGCCCTGGTACAAGATCCTCTACATTCAGGTGCTGATCGCGATCGCACTCGGGGTGCTCGTCGGCTATTTCTATCCCGATCTCGGCAAGGCCCTGAAGCCGCTCGGCGACGGTTTCATCGCGCTGATCAAGATGATGATCGCGCCGGTGATCTTCTGCACCGTGGTGCACGGCATCTCCTCGATGGGCGACCTCAAGCGCGTCGGTCGGGTCGGGCTGAAGTCGCTGATCTATTTCGAGACGGTCTCGACCGTGGCGCTCGCGGTCGGCCTGCTGGTCGGCGAGGTGCTCCAGCCCGGGCACGGCTTCAACATCGATCCCGCCACGATCGACCCGAAATCGGTGGCGACCTACGTCACCAAGGCCAAGGAAGAAGGCATCGTCGCCCATCTGATGGCGATCATCCCCGACAGCTATCTGGGCGCCATCGCACGCGGCGATCTGTTGCAGGTGCTGCTGATCTCGATCCTGTCGGGCTTCGCCATCGCGTTCCTCGGCAAGGCCGGCGAGCCCATTGCGGAGGCGATCGACAAGGCCGCAAAGATGTTCTTCGGCATCATCCGCATCATCGTGCGCGTCGCCCCGATCGGAGCGTTCGGCGCGATGGCGTTCACCGTCGGTGCCTACGGCCTCGGTTCGCTGCTCAACCTCGCGGCCCTGATCGGCACGTTCTATCTCACCAGCATCCTGTTCGTGGTGGTCGTGCTCGGCGCAATCGCGCGGCTCGCCGGCTTCTCGATCTTGCGTTTCATCGCCTACATCAAGGACGAGCTGCTGATCGTGCTCGGCACCTCGTCATCAGAAACGGTGCTGCCGCAGATGATCCAGAAGATGGAGCATCTCGGCGCCTCGCGTTCGGTGGTCGGCCTCGTCATTCCGACCGGTTACAGCTTCAACCTCGACGGCACCAACATCTACATGACGCTGGCAACGCTGTTCCTGGCGCAGGCGACCAATACCCATCTGACCATCTGGCAGGAGCTCGGCATTCTCGGCATCGCCATGATCACCTCGAAGGGCGCCTCTGGCGTGACGGGGGCGGGCTTCATCACGCTGGCGGCGACGCTCTCGATCGTGCCCGACATCCCGATCCAGTCGATTGCGATCCTGGTCGGCATCGACAAGTTCATGAGCGAGTGCCGCGCGCTGACCAATCTGATCGGCAACGGCGTCGCCTGTGTCGTCATCAGCATCTCCGAAGGCGAGCTCGACCGCGATGCGCTGCACGAGACCATGGCCCATCCGCTGGAGATGGGTGAGGCGCTCGAACCGGGCGGCAGCGCCGCCTCCTAGGCGGGCGCAGGTTGGGCGGCGTCCGGTTCCAACGCGGTAGTTTCCCGGAGTGGTAAATTGGAGCGACGCGAGTCACAACTGCTGCGTTGGGATCACGGATTGATACTCATCTTTTTCCACCCGACGCGCTGGGGGCAGGGCGTCGGGTTTTTTGAAAATTGTCGTCGTGCCGAACCGCAAAGCGGGATCAAATGATCCTGCAACCGGCGCGCTGCCTCGGGGCAGCAAGATCGAGCCGTCGGGTAATCCCGATCGCCTGCAAAAACGCCTCATCATGACTGACGACGAGCAGCGCGCCGTCATAGGCCCTCAAGCCCGCTTCGACGGCTTCGATGGATTCGATGTCCAGATGATTGGTCGGCTCGTCGAGGATCAGCAGCGACGGCGGCATCGCTCCGCCCAGCACGCAGGCAAGGCCTGCACGAAACATCTGCCCGCCGCTCAAATGTCCCGCAATCTGCAAGGCGGCATCGGCTCGAAACATGAACCGGGCCAGCGCCGCATGGCATTCATTTGCACCCGCCTTCGGATGGAAGCGCCTGAAGTTATCCAGGATGGAGACCGCGGGATCGAGCAGGCTGGCCTTCTGATCGAACAGCGCAAGATCCGGCCTGACCCGCATGGTGCCGGAGAGCGGACGTAGTTCGCCGGCGACGAGTTTCAGCAGCGTCGTCTTGCCGGAACCGTTGGGTCCGACAATTGCCAGGCGCTCCGGACCAACGATCGCGAGCGATAGATCGCGCAAGACTTCCCGGTCCGGCCGATAGCCGGCGCTGACGCAATCGAGCCAAACCACCTCCCTGCCCGCTGGCAGCCGGGTCGAGGGCAGCTTCACCGACAGCGGCTGAAGAATCTCGATGCGCCGGCGCGCCGTATCAAGGGCCTCAAGCGCATCCGCACGCCGCCGCTCGGCGATCTGCGCGGTCTTGCCGCCGGTGTCTTCGCTACGGTCCTTGCGTGCGCCGGCCAGGATGCGCGGCATGTCGCCCTTGGCGCGCTTCTTCTTACCCCCGCCGTCCTTGCGCGCTTTCCTCTCCGCGGCCTCCTGCGCTTTCCCGTCGATCTCGGACAGGCGCCTCTGGGCATGCGCGAGGTCGTGCCTGACAGCCGCGAGCGCAACGGCTTTCTGCTCGCAATAACTGCTCCAATTGCCGCCGTATCGCGTAGCTCCGAGCGACGTCAGCTCGACGATCGCATCCATGGTTTCGAGCAGGCTCCGATCGTGGCTGACGACGATCGCCCCACCGCGCCAAGACGCAAGGAAATCGATCACCGCCTTGCGCCCCTCCCGATCGAGATTGTTGGTGGGCTCGTCGAGCAGCAGGAAGTCTGGCTCCGCAAAGATCAGCGCGGCCAGACGAACCCGCGTGACCTGCCCGCCCGACAGGCGGTCGAGCTCGATCTCCGGAGCGACGTCGAACCCGACACGCGCAAGGGCGGACGTAAGCCGTGTTTCGAGGGTCCAATCGACCTCGGAAACCTCCTCGGCCAAGGCATCCCCGCGCTCGGCACGGCGAAGCAGATCGAGCGCGGCTCGCGCACCGAACAGGTCGATCACCTTCGCGCCCGCAAGGGGCTGGACGTCCTGGCGCAACAGACCAACGGTTCCGTTGATAGCAACGCGCCCCGATTGAGGAATGTGCTCTCGCGAAATCGACGCAAGCAGCGTCGTCTTCCCGACGCCGTTGCGGCCGACGAGGCCGGTCCGCTCGGCGCCGAACGTCAGATCGATATTGGAAAAAAGAGAGCGGCCGTCAGGCGAGGACAGCGACAGGTTGGACAGGATGATGGAAGCAGGCATGGAATTCCCCGTGAGCAAGGCAGGTCGGCTTTGCGGTCGGGGTCAAATCCATGGATCTCGAATATCCTGTTTGAGGGCTCTCTAACTAATCCCATCGAAGGGCGAGATCAAGGCGAGGCTCTGAGGAACGACGGCGCGCGGAGCGCCGACGTCCGCCGCAGGCCCGCGCGATCAACCCTTGAGCGCGGTGACCACGACCTCGATCAGCGCGCTGCCGCCGAGATCGGCGACGCCGACGGTGGCGCGGGTCGGCAGATTGTCGCCGAAGAACTCGGTCCAGACCGCGTCCATCTCCTTCTTCTTGGAAAGGTCCGTGACGAAGATCGAGGTGCTCACGACGCGCGACTTGTCGGTGCCCGCTTCCTTCAGATAGCCGGCGATCTTGCCGAGGATGTTGCGGGTCTGCTCGCCCATCGACACAGAGGTGTCGTCGGCGATGGTGCCGCCAATGAAGACGAAGCCGTTGGCTTCGACGGCGCGGTGCATGATGGGCGTGCGGATGCTGCGGGTAATGCTCATGATGTCCTCTTTTGCTAGAGCGTGGAGGGGTGGAAACGGTCGATGCCGAGATCGCCGATGCGGGTCTGGGTGCCGCCGTTGACGATCAGCTCCGCCATGACGGCGCCCGCGCCGGGGCCGAGCTGGAAACCGTGCAGCGAAAAACCGAATTGGTGATAGAGGCCCTTGTGCCGGCTGCTCGGTCCAAACACGGGCAGATCGTCCTTGGTCTTGGCCTCGATGCCGGCCCAGGCCCGCATGATCGTCGCGTCGCGCATGACCGGGAACAGCTCGAACACGGTGCGGGCGCTGGTCGCGAGGCTTTTCCAGTCCAACACCGTCTCGTTACGATCCTGATGGGGCGTAGCCAAATGGCCGCCGCCGATCAGCACCGTGCCGTTCTTGAATTGCTTGAAGGACAGCTTGCGGCCGCGCAGGATCACGACCGGATCGATGAAATGCGGCACGCGCGAGGTGATCATCAACATCGGCGCCACCGTCTCGACCGGAACGGGCTCACCGAGCGCGGCTGCGATGGTCCCGGCCCAGGCGCCGGCGGCATTGACGAGCACCGGCGCGGCAAAACTCTCGGCGCCGACATCGACATGCCAGAGACCATCGGTGTGCCGGATATTCGTGGCGGCAATGCCCTCGCGCACGGTCGCACCTAGTTGCTCCGCCTTGCGACGGAACGCCGTCGTCGCCTGCGCGGGATTGGCCGCACCGTCGCGGCGCGAGACCACGCCGCCGGGACAGGTCTCGGCCACCGCCGGCACGAGGCGCCGCAGCTCTGCGGCATCGATCAGCTCTTCGTGGGTGAAGCCGAGCGCGTTGAGCTCGGCCACACGTGCGCGGCAGACCGCGAGTTCCTCTTCGTTCTCGGCGACGAGGACCTGGCCATAGCTCTCAAAGCTGCAATCGTCGTCGAGGAGATCGGTGATCTTCTCCCAGATACCCATCGAGCGGATCGAAAGCGGGATTTCGGGGATGTGCCGCGCAAGCTGGCGCACGCCGCCGGCGTTGACACCGGAAGCGTGCCGGCCGGCATAGTCCTTCTCGATCAGCACCGGCTTGAGGCCGGCGAGACACAGATATAGCGCGGTCGAGCACCCGTGGATGCCGCCGCCGACGACGATCGCATCCACGTTTTTCGTCATCCGCGCACCACCGCCTTGATGTCGTCTGCGCTCTTCGGAACGGCGGCGAGCTCGGCGAGCGTGATCGGCTTGACCGGCGCGCGCAGCCGGTAATAGCCGATGTCCTGCGGGCTCTTGCCCCGTGCCTGCGCCATCAGCTCGGTGACGGTGAGGCCGCAGAGCCGGCCCTGGCACGGCCCCATGCCGGTGCGGCGGTAGGCCTTGAGCTGGTTCGGCCCGGTCGCGCCGATCGCGACGGCGTCGAGAATATCCTTTGCGGTGACCTCCTCACAGCGACAGACGATGGTGTCGCCTGCGGGAATGCGAAACTGCGGCGCCGGCCGGAACAGCGTGTCGAGAAAAACGCGACCACGTTCGGCCTTGGCGAGATCGGCGCGGAGGCTCGCCATCGGCGCAAATTTTTTTGCAGCCGCAGGCGCCAACGCCTCCACTGCCGCGCGTGCCGCGATGCGGCCGCGCACTACGGCTGCGTTCGCCCCGCCGATGCCGGCGCCGTCGCCAGCAATCGCAATGCCGGCGACCGACGAATTGCCGCTGGCATCCAGCACCGGAGACCAGCACAATTGCAAATCATCCCAGCGATGCTCGATTCCGGCCGCCATCGCCAGATTGACGTTGGGCACGACGCCCTGGTGCAGCAGCAAGAGATCCGCAAGGACGGTCTCGCGTTTGCCGCCGGCGACATAGCTGACGTTCGCGAGTTGGCCGTCACCAGCGGCAGCAAGCTCGCTGACACCTGAGACGACCTGCACCTTCGCCTTCACCTCGCGCATCATCGACAAGCCCTTGGCGAAATACGGCGAGGTCAGGAAAGCGAAAGCGTGGGGGAGTGCGGCGAAATAGTTTCCGCGCTCGGTGGTGTCGAGAATGCGATCGATGCGACCGCCGAGACGCAAGATCTGCGCGGCGAGCAGCCAGAGCAGCGGCCCCTGCCCCGCGATCACCGTGCGGCCATCCGGCACCAGGGCCGATGATTTCAACATGGTCTGCGCGGCGCCCGCGGTCATCACGCCCGGAAGCGTCCACCCGGGAATCGGAAACGGCCGCTCCAGCGCGCCGGTCGCGAGGATCACGCGCCTGGCCTTGACGAAGGCGGACGCGCCGCCGACCGAGACGGCGATATCGAGATTGCGATCGAGGCTCCAGACCGTTGCGCGCTGAATGACCTCCGCGTTGCCTGCGCGTAGCGCCTGCACGAGATCGGTACCGACCCAATAGTCCTCACCGAGCTGGCTGCGGTCGGTCACCGGCGTCGAGGCGATGGCACGAAACACCTGGCCTCCGGGGCCGATATTCTCGTCGAGCAGCAGCGTGGACAGGCCGGCTTCGGCGGCCGTCGCGGCGGCGGCAAGGCCGGCAGGCCCGGCCCCGATCACCACGACGTCATATTCTTCGCGCTTGGGAGCCACAGTCATTTCCCGATCTCCCGCTTGCCCTTCTGAATCTCAATCTGCATGCCGTCGGTGACCGGCACCAGGCAGCCCTGTCGGTTGCCGACGCCATCGATGGTGACGAGGCAATCGAAGCACACGCCCATCATGCAATAGGGCAAACGCAGCGCCCCGCTGACTGCGGTCGAACGGCGTGCATCGCAGCTCGAGGCCAGCAGCGCGGCGGAGACGGTGTCGCCCTGCCGCGCCGCGACGGCAACGCCATCGACGAAGATTTGCACCGCTGGCCGCTTGTCCTGCTCGGATCGTTTGAACATCCTGGCTCCTTCAATGTCCCTAGTAGCCGCTGTTGTTCGCGGCACCGGCGGCGCCAAAACGGCTGGCCGAGAACGCGCCGACCAGCTCGGGCTCGAGCGCGCCTTGCGCAACCATCCGCGCGATCTCGAAGGCGTGGTTGGAGGCGAGTGTCACCCCGGAGTGGCAGCAGGCGACGAAGGCACCGGGATGCGTCTCCGACTGGTCGTAGATCGGAAAGCCGTCCTGCGGCATGACGCGGATGCCGGCCCAGCTCCGGACCACGTTGAGCCGCGCGAGATGCGGAAACATGCGCTGGGCGCGATCCGTCATCACGGCGCTGATCGAGTGCTTCAGCGCGCGATCGTCGAGCTCGTCTTCCTTGCTGTCGCCGATCATCACCGTGCCCTCGTCGGTCTGGCGGATCGTGGTCAGCGGATGCGGCAGAAAGGGCATGGTGCGCTCGGTCACCACGATCTGGCCGCGGGTCGGGCCCATCGGGGCGTGGAGACCGACCATCGGCGCCAGGGTCTGGTTAGCATTGCCGGCGGCGAGCACGATCTTGGCGGCACGGAGCTCGCCCGGCGGCGTCGTCAGGCAGAATTCGCCGCTGCTCCTGCTGATCGCCGAAACCGGGCGCTCCGGAAGATAGTCGATGCCGAATGCCTTGAAGCCGGTGTGGAACGCACGAAACGTGCGCAGCGAATTGACGTGACCGTCGAGTGGACAATAACTGCCGCCGGAGACCTCGGGCCCGATCAGCGGCAGTGCCTTCTTCACCTCGGATGCCGGCAGCATCTCCATCTTGTAATCGGCGGCACCCGTCTGGTTGTGCATGCGCTTGACCAGCTCGGCGCGCTGACCGAACTCGTCCTCGCCAAGCGTCAGATGAAAACCGCCGTTCTGCTGAAGCGAGACATCGAGGCCGGTCTGCTGCTTCAGCTCCGAGGCGAGCCTGCTCCACGCCTGTGACGCCTGCACCGTCCAGACGGTATAGGCTGGCATGCCGAGCCCCTTGCTCTGGACCCAAACCAGCGCAAAGTTCGCGCGTGAGGCGCGCTTGGTGATGTCGCCTTCGTCGAGCACGGCCACCTTCTTGCCGAGTCTTCCCAGGCCCCAGGCGATGGCGGAGCCGAGCAATCCGCCGCCGACGACGGCGACATCGTAATCTGTTCGCATGGATTCTCCTATCGCCCTGTATCGCCCTTGCCGGCGAGCACGCGGTCGAGCCCGTAGAAGCGATCGAGCAGAATGAGGGCGGTCATGGTGATCGCGATCACGCAGGCCGAGACGGACGTCACCAGCGGATCGATGTTGTCCTGGATGTAGAGGAACATGCGCACCGGCAGTGTTTCGGTGCCGGGTGCCGCGAGGAAGACGGTCATGGTGAGATCGTCGAAGGACTGGATGAAGGCGAGCGCCCAGCCGCTGATGACGCCGGGCAGGATCAACGGCAGCGTCACGCGGCGGAATAGCGTCCAGCCGCCGGCACCGAGCGAGACCGCCGCCATCTCGACCGAAAGGTCCATGCCGGTCGCCGCCGCCAGGGTCAGCCGTAGCGCGAACGGAAACACGATGATGACATGCGCGATGATCAGCGCGGCGAAGCTGCCGCCGAGGCCAGCCGAAGTGAAGAAGCGCAGGAACGCGATGCCGAGCACGACATGCGGGATCATCAGCGGCGACAGAAACAGCGCCGCCAGTGCGTCTCGACCGCGGAACCGATAGCGCGCGATCGCCAGCGCCGCAGGCACCGCGAATAGCAGCGCCACGAGGGAGGACAGTGCGCCAAGGCCAAGACTGACCCAGAAAGCGTGGACGAATTCGGGATAGTTGGCGATCGCCCTGAACCAGCGCAGCGAAAAGCCGTTTGTCGGCAACGACAGGAAGCCTTCAGGCGTGAACGCGACGAGGCAGACGACGAGGATCGGCGCCACCATGACGATGACAAAGATGGTGTGGAAGATCAGCGCGAGCGGGCCATTCCGGCTCATCGGAACACCTCCGCGTAACGGCGCTCGATCAGTGCGTTGCTGCCGACGACGATCAAGACCAGCGCGGCCAGCAGCAGCGTGGCGACCGCCGCCCCCAGCGGCCAGTTCAGCGTGTTGAGGAACTCGTCATAGGCCAGCGTCGCCGCGACCTTGAGTCGACGGCCGCCGATGATGGCGGGCGTCGCAAACGCGCTGGCCGAGAGCGAGAACACGATGATCGCCCCAGACAGCACGCCCGGCATGATCTGCGGCATGATGATGCGGTGGATGATGGTCGCAGGGCCGGCGCCGAGCGACATCGCGGCATTCTCGATCTGCGGATCGAGCCGCTGCAGCGCCGCCCACACCGACAGCACCATGAACGGCATCATCACGTGCGCGAGTGCGACCACCATGCCGGTTTCGGTGAACATGAAGGGGATAGGCGCGCGGATCAGCCCGGCCGACATCAGCAGCTTATTGACGAGGCCGTTGTTGCCGCCGAACAGCAGCGCCCAGCCGAGCGTCCGCGCCACCACGGAAATCAGCAACGGCCCCAGGATGACCAGGAGAAAAACGCTCTTCCAGCGTCCGCTCATGCGGTTGAGGATGTAGGCTTCGGGTGCACCGAGCACGGCGGTGAGCAGCGTAGTCAGGATCGCGATGCGAAACGTCCGCCCGAACATCTCGGCGTAATAGGGATCGGTTACGATCTCATGCCAGTTCTTGAGGATGAAGACCGGCTCGATGCCCTTGTACTGGCCCCAATCATGGAAGGACAGCATCACGGTCATTGCCAGCGGAATCAGGAGCACGCCGACGAACAGCATCAAAGCGGGCGCCGTCAGCGCCCAGGGCGTGCGTGCGTTTCGTTCCTCGGCGGAAGCGCTCATGCGACGCCCCTCACGCTCATGTCCTCGGGCCGCCAGGTGAGGTGAACGGCCTCGCCTTCGACCGGCTGCGACCGGCCGTCATTCTGGCGGATCACGGTCGCCGGGCCGCATTCGCTCTCGCACTGGAACAGCCAGTGATTGCCCTGGAAGATGCGTGTGACGATCTTTGCGCTGAGGCCCGCGTCGACAAAGTCGATCCGCTCGGGGCGAATGCTAATGGTGACGGGACCGCTGCGCCCGACATGCGCAGGCGCGCTCCACGAGCCGACAATCAATCGCCCAGGCGCACTGGTCCGATCGATCGTCGCGGCAAAGTCGTTGGTCTTTCCCAAAAACTGCGAGACGAAGGCCGAGGCCGGCTTCTCATAAGTCTCTTGCGGCGTGCCGATCTGCTCGATCCGGCCCTGGCTCATCACCACGATGCGGTCGGACAACGACATCGCCTCGTTCTGGTCGTGGGTGACGAGGATCGTGGTGGTGCCGATGGTACGCTGGATCTGGCGCAGCTCGATCTGCATCTCCTCGCGCAGCTTGGCGTCGAGATTCGATAGCGGCTCGTCGAGCAACAGCACGCTCGGCTTGATCACCAGCGCGCGCGCCAGCGCCACGCGCTGCTGCTGGCCGCCGGACATGCGACGCGGATGGCGATCCTCGTAGCCGGCAAGCCCGACCATCGCGAGCGCTGCGCGAACGCGCTCGGTCCGTTCGCCGCGCGGCACATTGCGCATCTCGAGCCCGAAGGCGACATTCTCGGCCGCGGTCATGTGCGGAAACAGCGCGTAGCTCTGGAACACGATCCCGAGCCCGCGTTTGGCCGGATGGATCGCGGTCAGATCCTTGCCTTGCAGCCGGATCGCGCCGCGGGTGGGATCGAGGAAGCCCGCGATCATCTGCAGGGTCGTGGTCTTGCCGCAGCCGGAGGGGCCGAGAAAGGAGACGAACTCCCCCTTCCCGACCGCGAGACTGAAGTCGTCGACGACAGTCTGCGCTCCGAATTGCTTGGCGACCCCTTCGAGCTCGAGATAGGCCATCGCACTGTCTCCGGGATGACCGATCAGCGCTCGACCTCGCGATTCCAGCGCTTGGTCCATTCCTCGCGCTTCTCGTTGATGACGGTCCAGTCCGGATTATAGAGCTTTGCCGCGCGCTCACCGATCGGCGCCATCTTGCCGAGCTCGGGCGGGATCACCAGCGATTTCAGCACCGGGCCGTAGCCGTAATCCTTCAGCATCACGAGCTGGATCTTGGGTTCGAGCAGCATCTTGACGAAGCTGGACGCAAGCGGCGAGGCGTTCGGCTTGGTGATCGGACAGGCGGTCGTCAGCAACGTCGCGGCGCCCTCCTTCGGATAGACGAAATCGACGGGGAAGCCGGTATTGGCAAAGCTCTGCACGCGGCCGGTGCCCCACACCGCGATAACGGCCTGGCCGGACTGGAACAGCTCGGTCATCTTGCCCGGCGACGGCTCATAGGCGAGTACGTTCGGGTTGATCTGCTCCTTGAAGATCTTGAAGCCGGAATCGACGTTGGTTTCGCCGCCACCGTTCATCTTCGACAGCATCACCAGCGCTTCGAGGCCATAGGTGTTGTTGATCGGCGGGATCACGAGCTGCTTGGCGTATTTCGTATCCTTCAAATCGTTCCAGGAGGTCGGCGGCGCCCAGCCCTTCTCCGCAAACACCTTGGTGTTGTACATCAGGCCGGTCGCGACGATGCCGATGGCGACCGCACGATCGTCCTTGAAGCGCGCCGTGTCGTAGAGATCGGTCGGCAGGCCATCAAGCTTGCCGCAGAAGCCGAGCTGGATCGCCTGGTACATCGGGCCGTCGTCCACGATGGCGACGTCGATCTGCTGGTTGCCCTTCTGCGCCTGCAGCTTGGCCAGCGTGTCGGTGGAGTTGCCGGCGACGTACTCGACCTTGACGCCGTTCTGCTTCTCGAAGGCCGGGATCACCTCGTCGCGGATGGTCTTCTCGAACGAGCCGCCATAGCCGGCGACATAGAGCGTTTTCTGCTGGGCCGAGGCCACCGACGAGGCGGCAATGAGCGCCGCGACGCTGACCGCTGTCAGAAGGCGAAAAGTCTTCATGTGGTCCGATCTCCATACCGGGATGAGGTGACGTGCCGACGAGTCGCGTTGGCTGAACCTTCCGCATTTCCTTCCGCGCAAATCCCTCCCCGACAGGGCTCCGGCCCCTACGCGGCTGGTTTTGGCGCGATCCGGAGGTTCGAACCCCTCCAATCTGCCGAAAAAGCGGGCCGTCTCCAGCTCTGATGAAAAACTCGCAAACTCCGGCTTCCATCGTCCAATGAATAATGGCAGCTTCTGCATGCCTAAATGTTATGAATGGAATTCGGATGGCGCGCATCAATTCGCGGCAGGTGGAAGCCTTCCGGGCGACGATGCTGACCGGCAGCGTGACGGAGGCGGCGGCGCTGATGAAAGTGACGCAGCCGGCGGTCAGCCGGTTGCTCCGCGACCTCCAGGCGCTGCTGAAGATGGAGCTGTTCGAGCGGCGCGGCACCGGCCTGGTGCCGACCGCCGCGGCAATGGCACTCTACACCGAGGTGGAGCGCTCCTTCGTCGGCCTCGAACGCATCACCGCGGCAGCCGAGGAAATCCGGGGCCGCCGCACCGGTTCACTGCGCATCGCGGCACTTCCAGCATTGTCGAATGGCTATTTGCCGCGGCTCACCGGGCACTTCCTGAAGGAGCGGCCCAACCTCAACCTCGCTTTCTTCGGTGTGATCTCGCCGATCGTGGTCGACTGGGTGCTGAACAACCAATGCGACGTCGGCTTTGCCGAGGTGCCGATCGCGCATTCAGGCTTGCCGAGCCAGAAGCTGCCGGCGCCCGCGCGCGTGGCTGTACTGCCCACCGGTCACCGCCTCGCGGAAAAGGAAGTGCTGGAGCCGTGGGATTTCGAGGGCGAGACTTTCATCTCGCTGTCGGCGGGCTCGTCGAGCCGCCATCTCGTCGACCAGGTCTTCCATCGCCACGATGTCCGCCGCGTGCTGCGGGTGGAGACCACGCTATCGGAGATCATGTGCGGCATGGTGTCGTCAGGACTTGGCGTCGCCATCTGCGATCCCTTCACCGCCCAGGAATTTTCCACCCGCGGCGTCATCGCACGCCGCTTCCTGCCGCGCATCGACTTCGAGTTCTCAGCCGTTTTCCCCGCACAGCGCAGCCCCTCGCCGGTGGCGCTGGATCTCGTCGAGACCATGCGCAAATCGCTCGCCGAATTCGAAGACGAAGCGACGCTCAGCCGTTGAATGCAGCCTGTGCCTCCGGCAAGTCCCAGATCTTGCCGATCGCGGCCGTCCCTGCCGCCGTGATCGCCGCCTCGTCGGCGCCGAGATAGCGGCCGGCATCGACCAGCATGCGGCCGTCGACCATGACCTGATCGATATTGGCGCGATTGGCGAGCGCGATCAGCGCGCGGCGCGGGTCGAACAGCGGCTGAAGATGCGGATGGGTGAGATCGACGATCGTGAGGTCGGCGGTCGCGCCCGGCTCGATACGGCCGAGATCGGGCCGCTTGATGACATCGGCCGCGATTGCCGTGTTCGCCTCGATCAACTCGGGCGCGTTCGCGACATCGGCACGCGCCGAGGTGATCTTGGAGATCAGCGACGCCGCATTGAGCTCGCCGAGCAGGTCCATGTTGTAGCCGTCGGTGCCGACCACCGTGCGCACGCCGTGCTCCGCGAACTGGCTGAAGGCCGCGGTGACGCCGGCGCGCGCGAACACGCGCGGGCAGTTGAGAACCGTCATACCGCGCGCGGCCATCAGCTTGAGATCGTCATCGGTGCTGAACATGCAGTGCGCCGCCATCAGGTCGGGCGCCAGCAGGCCGAGCCAGTCGAGATATTGCGCCGGCGTGCGGCCGCCATAGCGCTTGCCGATGGTTTCGACCTCGGCGCGGCTCTGCGCCATATGCGTCGTGACGGGCACGCCGAGCTCGCGTGCCCGCGCGGCACAGGCCCTCAACAGATCAGGCCCGCAGGTGTCGGTGGCATGCGGACTCATCGCAAGGCCGATGCGGCCGTCGCCGCGATTATTCCAGCGCTGGTAGAGCGCATCCCAGGTCGCCATGTCGGCTGTGCCGTCATCGCCCGCATAATGGACCACGCCGTCGGGGCCAGCCTTGGCGTCAGAGGTGGAGAACAGATAGGGCGCACCGTAGAAGCGGATGCCCATCTCCTCCGCAGCGTCGAACATTTCCGGGATCGAATTGCGGAACGGCTCCATCACCGTGGTGGCGCCGCCCTTCAGGAGTTGGAGGATGCCGAGCCGCGCGACCGCCATGCGCTCTTCCGCCGACAAGATATCTGCACCGCGCTTGGTCAGCGGCAAAAGCACCGTGTAAACGATGCTCTGGTTGTTCTTGCGGCCGTTGCCGTCCTCGGTGTGGCTGCGCGCCACCGCTTCCGAGAAGCAGTGATTATGCAGGTTGAGGAGGCCCGGCAGAACGAAGCGGCCGGGACGGTCATGCACCTCGTCCGCCCGCGGCTTGTCGCGCGTGACCGCGGCAATCTTCTTGCCTTCGACCAGAACCCAATGGTCGCGCAACACGTCCTGCGCACCGTCCTTGCGTGACAGCACATAGCTGCCGAAGATTGCGATCGTGCTCATGCGGGGCGTACGTTCCAGAAAACGGCGGTGCCGTCGAGAATGCCGGTGATGGCTTTGCGATAGGCAGTCGGCTGCTTGTACAGGCCAATCGGAATATAGGGGATTTCCTGGAAAGCCACCGCCTGGATCTCACGGCAGATGCGCTGCTGCTCCGCGAGCTCGGAGGCCGCCAGCCACTGGCTGCGCAGGCCGGCCATCTTCTCGCTCGCATACCAGCCGGCGACCTTGCCCTCACCACGGATATTGGTGTTGCCGGCCGGATTGAGCCAGTCGATGCCCTGCCAGTTGCCGACCGCCGCGCTCCAGCCGCCCTGCCCGATCGGGTCCTTCTTGAGTTGGCGTTGCAGCACCACGGCGAAATCGAGCCCGGCATATTCGACGTTCATGCCGGCCTTGCGCAAGGAGTCGACGGCGATCTCGCCAAGCGGCTTCTGCGCCAGTGAATTGGTGGGCACGAGCACCACGACCTTCTCGCCATTATACCCCGCGGCCTTGAGATCGGCCTTCACTTTGGCGTAGTCACGCGGGCCGCGGAAGACATCGAGGCCGACATCGCTGGCCATCGGCGTATTCGGCGCGAAATAGCCGATCGGTGAGACCTGGAAGTTCGGATCGGTACCGGCCACCGCGGTCATGAAGGCGGATTGATCGATGGCCCCCAGGAGCGCGCGGCGAACGGCAGGATTGTCGAACGGTGGCTGAAGATGATTGAGGCGCAGCATGCAGGCGTAACCGCGGGGATCGAGGATCCGCGTCTCGATGTCGCCGGCCGCCTTGATGATCGGCAGCAGGTCGTGTGGCGTGGTCTCTTGCCAGTCCTGCTCCCCGGTCTGCAGCGCGGCGACGCCGGTGCCGGCATCGGGCGTGGTGGTCCAGACCACCCGATCGTAGTGCACGATCTTCGGGCCCGCTGTCCAATCCGGCTTGCCGTCCGTGCGCGGCTGATAGCGCTCGAACCTGGCATACGCGTTGCGCGCACCCTGCACGCGCTCGTCGGCGAGATAGCGGAACGGGCCGCTGCCGATCACTTCGGTGAGCGGCTTGAACGGATCCTGGCCCGCCAGCCGCTCCGGCATCATGAAGCACGCGTTGATCGCGGCCTTGCCCAGCGCTTGCGGCAACAGCGGGAATGGACGTTTGAGGCGGAAGCGGATGGTGCGGTCGTCAGTGGCCGACAGCTTGTCAGTCGCCTCCATCAGCTCGCCGCCAAAGCCGTCGCGCGCGGCCCAGCGGCGGATGCTCGCGACGCAGTCGCGGGCGAGCACGCGCTCGCCATCGTGCCAGAACAGACCGTCGCGCAAGCTGAGGTCCCATTGCAGCCGGTCGCCGGAGACGACATGGCCCGACAGCATCTGAGGCGAGACCTGGAGCGAAGAGCTCATGCCGTAGAGCGTGTCGTAGACCATGAAGCCGTGGTTTCGCGACACTTGTGCCGTCGAATAGATGGGATCGACGAAGGCGAGGTCGATCACCGGAATGAAGCGTAGCGTGGTCTGGGATTCGGCGCGCAGGATGCCCGGAAATGACAGCGCCGGCACCGCGGCTACGGCCTTGAGGAGCGAACGGCGGGAGACGGGCATTGCAAGAGGCTCCTGAAGGATCTTACGTGTTCAACAAGACCGCGCCGATCGCAGCGGCCACCGCCTGCTGCGCCGGCTCGACCACGGGCACACCGATGGCATCCGCAATCGCCGCGCGGTGCGAGGCCATGCCGGCGCAGCCCATCACCACGACATCGGCACGGCATTGCGAGACCAGCGCGCGGCCGGCTTCAATCAACCGTCCCCGGATGTCCGCGCCTGCCGTCTCCGCCGCGCTCGCGCCGACCGACCAGCTTCCGGCATAGCGGCTGTCGATGCCCATCAGCCGCACCATCCGCTGCTGGCGGCGAATGCTCGACGGCGACAGCGCGATGACGCCAAATCGCTCGCCCAGCATCATTGCGCGAAAGATGCCGCACTCGGCGATGCCCATCACCGGGCGCCCGCCGGCCGCCTCGCGCACCGCATGCAGGCCGGGATCACTGAAGCAGGCGAGCACGAAGGCATCCGCATCGGCGCGCGACACACGGTTGACCAGCGGCATCACCATGCTGTCGGCGTCGCGTTGCGAGCTGATGCCCGGCGGCCCCCCGGCAAGGCCGACGACCTCGATTGCGGGTCCGCCGGCGATGCGTAGCGGCGCGAC
Organism: Bradyrhizobium sp. GCM10028915; assembly: GCF_042666195.1. Taxonomy (NCBI): domain Bacteria; kingdom Pseudomonadati; phylum Pseudomonadota; class Alphaproteobacteria; order Hyphomicrobiales; family Nitrobacteraceae; genus Bradyrhizobium; species Bradyrhizobium sp. GCM10028915. The sequence goes on along the minus strand of NZ_JBHTFN010000071.1, from coordinate 250,446 downwards.
GGCGTCGTCGATCGCCGCCGTCACCGATGCGGAGGAGTTGGGGTTGATGACGAGGATACGGGTCATGGCGTGGCTCAACTTTTTCCGGCCTCGTGGCGCAGGAAGTTGGCCGCGATCTTCTCACCGGTCGTGATCCAGACATCCGGGCACGACTTTGCGTAGGTCAGGAATTCGCGCAGCAGGCGCAGCCGCATCGGTCGACCGCTGCATTGTGGATGCAGCACGGTCGTCACCATCGCGCCCCAGTCTCTGGTTTCGTCGAGCTCGTCCTTCCAGATCGAGAGCACATGCTCCTTGGGGAAGATCGAGCGGGGGCTGAAGCGCGCGGACAGGCCGTGCATCCAGTCGTCATAGCTGGCGGTCACCGGCAGCTCGATCGTGCCCGGCTTGCCGTCGGCGAGACGATGCCGATAGGGCCGCACGTCGTCGCGGAACGAGGAGGTGTAGACGATGCCGTGGCGCACCAAGGCCACCCGCAGCTCCTCGGTGAACTCGCCGTAGGGCGCGCGGTAGCCGGTCGGCCTGACGCCAAGCCGGCGCTTGAGCGCCTCGAACCCGCGCTCGAGCTCCTCCTCGATCCAGGGATCGCCGGGATCGGGCAACAGATGGTGATAGCCGTGGTGGCCGATCTCGTGACCGGCCTTGAGAATGGCCTCGGCCATCGCCGGATGCGCGTCGACCGACCATCCCGTGACGAAGAAGGTCGCCTTGAGATCGAGCTGTTCGAGCAGCTCCAGGAGCTTCGGCGTGCCGACGCGTGCCTCATAGCCGCCATAGCTCATGGTGATGAGCCGCTGCGCATGCACCGCGTCCTTGCTGGTCCAGGCGCTCTCCGCGTCCACGTCGAACGACAGGAACATCGCCGAATTGTACGGCTTCGGCCAGGGGTATTCCGGCGCAGGATCCGCGGTGTTGGCTGGGGTGAGCGGAATGCTCTGGAGTGCCTTACTGTCCAGCATTGAGGGTCGCCTTTTCGAGTGCGTTGTCGGTCAGTTTCCACTTGGCAAGCAGCGTGCGATAGGTGCCGTCCGTGATCAGCGCATCGACCGCCTCCAGCATGGCTTGCTGCAGCGCCTTTTCCTTGACCGGCAGAGCGATGCCGGTGAATTGCTGCGCGATGGGCTCGCCCACGGTCGCATAGGTGCCGGGCTCGAGGTCCATGATGTAGGGCAGCGTCTCGTTGCCCTGGGCGGCGGCATCGATGCGGCCCTGCCTGAGCTGGGTGCGGGCGTCGGCCGAGCCGTCGGTGCCGACGAACTGGATCGGATTGGTGCCGCAATTCTTCTCGCTCCAGGCCGCGATCTGCGCCGGGAACATGGTGCGGCGGCTGGCGCCGACCTTCTTGCCACAGAGCGCGGCTGCGTCCTTGAACTCCGCCTTGCGCGACTGCTGCACGAAGAACTGCGGGCCGCTGCGCAAATAATCGACGAAGGACGCGATCTCGTGCCGGCTGGCATAGTCCGTGAAGCCGGACAGGATGGCGTCCACCCGCCCGGTCGAGATCGACGGCATGAACTCGGCAAAGCTGGTCTCCTGCCACTCGATCTTGACGCCGAGCTTGCGGCCGATGGCCTCGCCGAGATCGATGTCGAAGCCGGACAACGCGTTGGTGGCGGGATCGCGGAACTCCATCGGCGGATAGTTCGGCACCAGCGCGACCTTGATGCTGCCGCGCTTGGCGATCTCCGCCGGCAGCTCGACTGCCATGACCGGAGCGCTCATGGCGCCAACGAGTGCCGCCGTAACCAGAAGTCTCTTCATCGATACGCCCCCATTCAGATCACTGCCGAAAGAAATGCCTTGGTACGCTCCTCGCGCGGCGCGCCCAAGACATCGGATGCGCGCCCGTGCTCGATGATCGCGCCCTGGTCCATGTAGACGACGCGGTCGGCGACCTCGCGCGCGAAGCCGAGTTCGTGCGTCACGACCATCATGCTCATGCCGCTCCGCGCCAGCTCCTTCATGACCGCCAAGACCTCGCCGACGAGCTCGGGATCGAGCGCGCTGGTCGGCTCGTCGAACAGCATCAGCATCGGCTTCATGGCAAGCGCGCGGGCAATCGCGACCCGCTGCTGCTGGCCGCCGGAGAGCTGGGCGGGATACGCGTCCGCTTTGGCCGACAATCCGACGCGCCGCAGCAGCTCGATCGCCTCAGCGCGCACCTCGTCGGATTTTCGGCCTTGAACCTGGAGCGGACCCTCGGTGATGTTTTCGAGCGCGGTCTTGTGCGGAAACAGGTTGAAGCGCTGGAACACCATGCCGGTTTTCAGCCGTTGCCGCCCGATTTCGCGCTCGCTGAGCCGATGCAGTTGTCCGCCCTGCTCGCGCACGCCCAGGAGCTCGCCGTCGAGCCAGATGCCGCCGCTGTCGATCGCCGCGAGCTGGTTGATGCAGCGGAGCAGTGTGGTCTTGCCCGAGCCGGAGGCGCCGATCAGACACATCACCTCGCCGGGCCAGACGTCGAGCGTGACGCTCTTGAGAGCCTGGAACTCGCCGAAATTCTTGGCGACGGAGCGAATCGCGACGAGGGGTCTTGTCATCGCGCGAGCCGCAATGTGCCGCGCGCAAAACGGCGTTCGAGCAGCATCTGGAGCGGCGTCAGGATTGAGACGACGAGCAGGTACCAGAGCCCGGCCACGATCAGGAGCTCGATCACGCGCGAATTGGCGTAGTAGATGTTTTCGGCGTTGTGCAGCAGTTCCGGATACTGGATGACGCTGGCGAGCGAGGTCGCCTTCACCATGCCGATGAACTCGTTGCCGAGCGGCGGGATCACCACCCGCATCGCCTGCGGCAGCACGATCCGGCGCAGCGCACGCAGGCGTCCCATGCCAATCGCCTGCGCGGCCTCATATTGCCCGATATCGACTGACAGCATGCCGGCGCGCATCACTTCCGAGGTATAGGCACCCTGGTTGATGCCGAGCCCGAGCAGCGCGGCAAGGAACGGCGTCATGACGTCGACGGCGCGCGCACTCCACAGGCCGGGAATGCCGATGGTCGGAAACACCAGCGCGAGATTGAACCACAGCAGCAGTTGCAGGATCAGCGGCGTACCGCGGAACAACCAAGTGTAGCCGGCGGCAACGGTCTTCAGTACCGGGTTGGGCGACAGCCGCATGATCGCGACGACGACGCCAAGGAAGATACCGAGCGCCATCGCCAGCACCGCCATCACCATGGTGTTGACGATGCCCTCTATGATCACCTTTGCGGTCAGGAAGCGGCCGACATAAGACCATTCGATCTGGCCGCCCGCAAAAGCGCGCCCGATCAATGCAAGCACGAGGACGATCAGCGCCGCGCTGAGCCAGCGAAACCAGTGCGGCTCGCGCGCGACCCGCATTCCCGACAGATCGGGAAAACCCTCCGCGAGTGCCGGTGCCGGCTTCATTGCGGCGCCGCGTTCAGCATGGGCTGGGCGACCGCGTTGCCGCCAAGGCTCCATTTGTCGAGGACAGCCTTGTAGGAACCGTCGGCGATCATCGCGATGAGCTTCTCGGTCACCACTTCACGAAGCGCCGCATCGTCCTTGCGGAACATGATGCCCTGATAGCCTTTGGCAAAGGGCTCGCCGATCACGCGGTATTTGCCGGGTTCCTGCGTCTGCGCATAAGGCAGCGTCTCGCTGCCCTGTACGGCGGCGTCGATGCGGCCCTGCTTGAGCTGGTTGCGGACGTCGATCGAGTTCTCGCCCGGCACGTACTGGATCGCCGGCTTGCCGGCCGCCTCGCAATTCTGCTTGCTCCACTTCTCGATCTCGACCGGGAAGCTGGTGCTGCGGGTGGTCCCGACCTTCTTGCCGCAGAGATCGGTCGCAGCCTTGGCTTCGTTCTCCGCCATCACGAAGAACTGCGGGCCGGTCCCGAGATAATCGACGAAATCTGCGGTCTCGCGCCGCGAGGCGCGATCGGAGATGCCGGAGATGATGAAGTCGGCGCGCCTGGTCTGGAGCGACGGGATCAATTCGGCGAACGGCGTCTCGCTCCAGACGATCTTCACGCCGAGGCGCTTGGCGAGCTCGTTCGCCAGATCGACGTCGAGCCCGACGAGCTCATTCGTTGCGGGATCGCGATATTCCATCGGCGCGTATGTCGAGTTGACCGTGAGCTTCAACGCGCCCGCTTGCTTGATCTCGGCCGGAAGCTCCGCCGCCTGCGCGGACGTGGCGGCCGTCAGCGCTGCGATGCCGAGGAAATACGAGAGGCGCGTCATATCGGCTCCTTTGCCAACGTTGTTGGAACGTCCTGTCAGTCCGCGTCGAGAACCGCGGGTTCGATGACGCCGGCGCGTTCGGTGATCACCCTGTATTGCTCCGGCCGCCGGTGCGCGGCGAAGTTGAACATCTTGTCCTTGCCCTGGCGGCAGAGGTCCAGATCGATATCGGCGACGATCACCTCGTCGGTCAGCGTTGCGGCCTGCGCGACGATGCGGCCATTGGGATCGACGATGCAGGAGCCGCCGATCAGCCCGGAGCCGTCCTCCTCGCCCGCCTTCGCCACCGAGATCGCCCAGGTCGCGTTCATATAGGCGTTGGCCTGCGTCACCAGCGTGGAGTGGAAGGTGCGCAAGGAGGCATCTTCCGTGCTACCGCCATTGGGATCATAGGCCGCCGAATTGTAGCCGATGCAGACAAGCTCGACGCCCTGCAGGCCAAGCACGCGCCAGGATTCCGGCCAGCGGCGATCGTTGCAGATCATCATGCCCATAATGGCGTGGGCCCAGGCCGAGCCGGCGCGGAAGGCCGGAAAGCCGAGGTCGCCATAGTCGAAATAGCGTTTCTCAAGCTGCTGGTAGCGCGCACCTTGTCGCGGCTCGACCGAGCCCGGCAGGTGCACCTTGCGATAGCGGCCGAGCAGCTCGCCGTCGCGGTCAACCAGGATGGCGCAATTGTAGCGGCGTCCATCCGGCGTCAGCTCGGCATAGCCAACATAGAAGCCGACGCGCAGCGCACGCGCACGGTCAAACAAGGCGGCGACGTTCGGGTTCGGCATTCCGCGTTCGAAATAATGGTCGAGCGCGTCGCCTTCGAGCAACCAGCGCGGAAAGAATGTGGTGAAGGCAAGCTCGGGAAACACCACGAGGCTGGCGCCGCGGCCGGCCGCCTCTTCCAGCAGCGCAAGCATCCGCGACAGCGTATGCTCGCGCGGATCGGCTTTTTGCGTCGGCCCCATCTGTGCGGCGGCAGCGCGAAGGACACGAACCAAGATTGCCTCCAATCTGTGCGCAGTGGCGCCTCAATGGGCGGATGAACCCTTTGATGCGACGTGCAAATCCGCGGCCATTACGCGGAAGCGGGGCTGCAAAATCAATTCGTTCTGCTATGATGTTTTGGCCCAGAGTATAATCGGCAGTGATATGAACCTGCGCCAGCTCGAGATTCTCCGCGCCGTCATCCGCCACCGCACCACGGTTGCGGCCGCCGACGAACTAGCGCTGTCGCAGCCTGCAGTCAGCAATGCGCTGAAGACGATGGAGGCGCAGGCGGGTTTTGCGCTGTTCGAGCGCGTCAACAACCGGCTGTTTCCGACCACGGAAGCGATGGCGCTCTACAAGGAGAGCGAGGCGATCTTCGCGCTGCACGCAAAGCTCGAGAACCGCGTGCGCGATCTGCGCGAGAACCGCTCCGGGCATCTCGCGCTGGTCGCGACGCCGCCGCTCGCCTACAGCATCATCCCCGCGGCGCTGTCAGGCTTCCTGCGCCGCCGCCCGGAGACGCGGGTGTTCTTCGACGTGCGGCGCTATGAGGGCATCATCGAAGGCGTGCTCAACCGCGTCGCCGAGCTCGGCTTCGCGCTCGGGCTGACACATCATCCGGGCATCGCCCATGAGGTGGTGCACACCGGCGAGATGGTCTGCGTGCTGCCGCCGCAGCACCCGCTCGCCGACCGGCCGGTGATCTCGGCAGCCGACCTGTCCGGCCTGCCCTTCATCGGGCTCGAGCGCGGCACGCGGCTTGGCGAGGCCGTGCGCGACAGTTTCGCACGCGCCGGCGCGCCGTTCCAGCCGACCGTCGAGGTGCGCTACTGCAACACGGCCTGCGTGCTCGCCGCCGCTGGCGTCGGCGCCGCGGTGGTCGATCCCTTCTCGCCACGGCAGAACGGCGGGACCGGCCTCGCCGTACGGCCGTTCGCGCCGACGACGCACGCCGTGGCCTATATGCTATGGTCGGAAGCCGAGCCGCTGTCGCGCCTGGCCAAGGCGTTTCTCAACGAGGTCCGGAAAGAGAGTGCGCTGCTGGAGCGCACAGCGCCACACCAACAACATGGGGCAGGAAGCGACTGAGCTTGACCTTTACCGGAGGGCACATGGCACGCATCACCATCATCGAGACCGGACAGGTCCCACAAAAATATCGCGAGCGCCACGGTTCGTTCCCCGACATGTTCGAGCGCATGGTCCGCGCCGAGGACCCGACAGCTACGGTCGACATCGTCAGCATCCCGAACGGCGATGCGCTTCCCGACCCGCGCAATTTGGAGGCGGTGCTGATCACCGGCGCCGCCGCCGGCGTCTATGACGGGCTCGACTGGATCGCGCCGCTGGAAGATTTCGTGCGCACCGCCTACGCCAACAGGACACCAATGGTCGGCGTCTGCTTCGGCCATCAGCTGATCGCGCAGGCGCTCGGCGGCACTGTGCGCAAGTCGGAGAAGGGCTGGGGCATCGGCCGGCACGTCTATCAGGTGCTGCCGGACAACGGCGTCATCGACGACGAAGCGGTCGCCATCGCCTGCTCGCATCAGGACCAGGTGATGGAGCCGCCCAACGATGCGCTGACGATCCTCTCCTCCGATTTCACCCCGCATGCCGGCCTGCTCTACGCCAACGGCGCGACGCTCACCCTGCAGCCGCATCCGGAGTTCGACGTGGAGTTTGCGCAAGTGTGCTGCGAGCTGCGCATCGGCAAGGCGCCGGAGGATGTCGTTGCCACCGCGAGGGAATCACTGGCGCAGCCGATGGATCACGCCAAGCTTGGTGGCGCGATTACGAGATTTCTAGCGCGCAGGTCCACCTCCTCATCCTGACGAGCGCGCTCCCGCGCGCGTCTCGAAGGATAGAGGCCCAAATGCAGCAACCGGGCCTGCATGGTTCGAGACGCCGCTTCGCGGCTCCTCACCATGAGGGGAGAGAGTTGTTTGCAAGCCTCAGAACGGATCCGTCCCCAGCCCCACCACATCCGCAGGCCTCGGCCCCGGTGCCGGCCAGTGAAACCGCCGGTCCTTCTCCGCAATCGCGATGTCGTTGATCGAGGCTTCGCGGCGCCGCATCAGGCCGTGCTCGTCGAACTCCCACTGCTCGTTGCCGTAGGAGCGATACCACTGGCCGCTCGCATCGTGCCATTCGTATTGGAAGCGAACCGCGATGCGGTTTTCGTCGAACGCCCAGAGGTCCTTGATCAGGCGGTAGTCGTGCTCCTTCTCCCATTTGCGGGTGAGGAACGTGACGATGGCCTCGCGCCCCTGAAAAACCTCGGAGCGATTGCGCCAGCGGCTGTCCTCGGTATAGGCGAGCGAGACGCGCACCGGGTCGCGCGAATTCCAGGCATCCTCGGCCATGCGGGCCTTTTGCGCTGCGGTCTCACGGGTAAAGGGCGGGAGCGGCGGGCGCGACATGAGGGCCTCATCGGTTGGCGGGAGTGCAATCTATCGCCGCGCGCGGGGGAGTCGAGAGGGCCGTCCGCTATCGCCCGATCACGAAATCGGATCAGCCTTCATCAAGGCGCGGATCGATTTCGGGATCGGCTGGGCACGTCCGCCGCTGATGAAGGCGACCCGCACCTCGGCTTTGACCAGCACGACTTCGCCGCGCCGCACCTCCTGCGCCAGCATGATGGAGGCGCCCTTCACGGCGACCGGCCAGGTCACGACATCGAGCACGTCATCCATCCGGGCAGGCTTGAGGAAATCGAGATGCATCGAGCGCACCACGAAGGCGAAGCTTGCGTCTTCCGCCTCGGCCTGCTCGAACAATGCCTGCTGCTCGGCGCCCATCAGCCGCAGATGATTGGTCCGCCCGCGCTCCATGAAGCGCAGATAGTTGGCGTGATAGACGATGCCGGAAAACTCGGATTTGACGATATCGCAACAGAATACCAACTGCTTGATTTCGTTGGGGCGCTGGAGGGCGGTAGCGTGAACAAGCGCAGATTTTTCTACGTCCCTTTCATGGCGAGCCGCAGCGCCTTCGGGATCAGCTTCAGTGTTCACCTAACTCGCCTCGAGAGAAATGTCAGCCCGGCCGCGAGCATAGCGGCCCGAAGGGGCATGCGGGACGAGTGCAGCGACAACACCGGTGTTTGAGCGGCACGCGGGAACGGGGCCGTAATAACGCTCGCCACAGGCGAGCCCGTTTTCCGAGTGCCCCCGGCGAGGAGCACTTTATGGCTTGCGCGAGGCATCGTGATCCGAAAGGCCGAGACAGCATGGCTCGGCAAGCTGGCTCATAGAGCCCCGTCCGCGGAGCGGACGCGCCCACAACCTAATCGGACCCGTACTTGTGCCATGGGCGAAAACCGCGGCACTTATGAGCCTGATTTCGGGAGATCCTATCGCGGACCTCACACCACTGGCCCACATTAAGAACGTGTGCGGTTATTTGCGTGAGAGTTTCCGGGTTCGTTGCTCCGTCGGCGCCGCCCCTGACCGAAAGCCCAACCGATCGCTCCTGCATTGACGGTTTCATCCGCGGAGCCGGAGCAGGACTGGCGTGTATCGTACTCCGTCAACCCAGCTCCATGGTCTGGCCGGAATAGTCGACGAACAGCTTCTCGCCGGCGACATGGACCTGGGGACAGGATGGGCTTGAGGGGGCCGGCCCATTGCTTGTAGCGTTCGCATAGCTGAAGCAGTCGGAGTTAGGCAAAAGACCAAGGTAGCCGGGTTGCAGACTGTCAGCGGTGCGCGCCTCCTGCGTTACCCCGATCGCAATCGCTGAAATAGCGATCACGATCGGCTGGAAACGGTGATCACGATGCTCTGGAATGGGCGATCACGATGGCTTGGACTCCGTGATCACGAACGGCTGGAACACGCAATTACCGGGCGCCCCGTCGACCTACCACGCTACTACGTCGCGAGGTGGAGCATGCCGTCAAGCTGTCGGGTGCGCGAGAGGCAGGACACCGCGCTGATCTACGCTCGCAAGCGAAGGGGCATGTCAAGGAGTTGGAGATATCTGCAACGCCGCAACCTGACGCGGCGTTTGTTTCACGCATTTCTTCCAGCGCCAATGTTGCGATGCAGTTACAGCAATTTGCGTGCACGTTGTTAAGACGCAGCAGGCTCGGGGGCACTCAAGACATGGGAATAGAAATGAAGAACTTGTTGCTTATGACAGTCAGTACGGTGGCGCTTGCTGCGGTGGCCCCCGCATTCAGTGCTGATCTGCCTGCGCAACCCATCAGGCCTCTCTACACCACCGCTCCGGGACCTGTCGCGGCTGCAATCTACGATTGGAGTGCTTACTATTTCGGCGTGAACGGTGGTCTGAGCTCAGGCGAGAGTTGTTGGGAGTACCTTGGCAGCAAGCCCGAGGGCTGTCATCATCCGACAGGCGGTAGCGTGGGCCTCCAGATCGGCTATCGATGGCAGATGGGCCAGATCGTGCTGGGTGTTGAGGGCCAGGGCAACTGGGCTGATTTGACCGGGTCCAATCACAGCATCCCGTTTTCCGATACTACCAACCAGACTAAGATTGACGCGTTCGGTCTCATGACGGGGCAGATTGGTTATGCCTTTGGGAATAACGTACTTTACGGCAAAGGCGGCGCCGCAGTCACGAGCAACATCCATCAGATCAGCTCGACCGTGGCAGGAGCCGCTAGGAAAAGTGACGTTCTTTGGGGCGGTGTGTTGGGGGTCGGATTCGAGCACGGCATCGCACCGAACTGGACGGTGGGCTTCGAGTACGACCACCTGTTCTTCCAGCCCCGCACGGTGAAATTCAGCGGGAACATTGGTGGGGCCGATCGCATCCGCGAGGATCTCGATCTTATCACGGTACGGGTCAACTATAAGTTCGGCGGTCCGATTCTCCTGAATATTGATCCCTAGTTGCGTCGATGGCCCCGGCCTAGCCGGGGCCATTTGAAGGGAAGCATGGCCCGCTCAGAGCCCGGCCATTCAGGCAATTCCGACGTGAGATTCAAGCGCCGCCTGCGCGATCCCGGCCCCTTTCGCTGGCCTGCGACCCCTCCTTCTCCGGACGGCAAGCTCAGCACTTCGCGGGGAACCACCGGCTCAGCGCTGAGCACACTCGACACCGAAAGTCAGCCGTAATCGTGGACAGGGGTAGTCGCAAGGGCGACGAGCTCGGAACCTGCGTCGATGCCGCGGGAATGATACTGCTTAGCTTGCGGCTGCCGCCTTGCCAGGGTAAGCGGCGCATCGCCGTCGCAATCGAGGCAGACGAGATCGTCGAACACAGCTGCCTCCGCTGAGGCGGCCACGGCAAGATCCGCCTGCAAGCGTTGAGGACATAATAGATTGGCTCATCCGCATCTGTCGCGAACCCGGACGATAGGCAGCTCGGCTTTCCAACATCTCACCGGCCCGTCCGATCTTTCGGATCACTCGGCCTCGCCTGCTTCGGCTACTAGCGGCAACCGAGCAGGCGAGCACCCTGCCCTCCGACATCGCCGACATCGCGCGCCAAGCGCCGATGCGGACCGAGGAGAAATCATCTGTGCCGCGGGCGGGGCGCAATGACGTCAGTGACAGCCGCGGACACGGGCGACCTCATGATGAAGCAAGGCGGCATCCACAGCAGGACTGACCCGAGTTTCTCCGGCCAGGACGCCATAACCCTCGCGCTCAGATGGCATCGCTGCCGGGCGCAAGCTCCATGGCCGGGCAGACCTCTAATCTCGCGTCGCCTTGCAACCCGCCGAAACCCAGGCGGTCAGCCACGCCGGAGCGCGGGGAATAGTTTGGAGTTCATTCTCGGTCCTTCACACCTCGAAGGGGGTTCTGCAGTTCGCACCCGTAGCAACCACAACAGGATTCCTGCAGAGTCCGTAGCGCGAGACGCGTCAAGACAGTTGGATCCAAGTGACCTTTTGCGGCCAGAGCTAATATCTTTTCGGCGAGGCACGCCTTCAACGAAGACGTCCGGTTTGCTTCGGGCACCATCCCGATCGCATCGTCCAGAACACCTCGCAACAAAGCGCATAGTTTGATTTTCGGTGTCATGGCGCTAATCCAAAACCAACGGAGATCTGGCCGACCTCGGCTCCGGCCCGCCTGGCCGGCGGCCACCGGCAAGCCATGCGGAATAAACCTTCTTCGCTCCAGGGAGCTGGGGGAATAAGGGAGGGCCGAGCCTACAAGTACAAGAGCTAGGTTTCGGTAATGTGACAGTTCGTGCTCCGCTCATTCTGGATGCATAACGGCTTAAGAAAGCATCCTGCGGATAGGTCCTTTGGTTTTCAGTTCAACGCTTGCTGACGCTATCAATAAAAGTTCGTAAAGCATTTGGTGAGGATCGCCGCGCCGTGATTGGGCAGCCTTAGTGGATTGCTGTTCCGATCGCGCCAATTCCAGCTTAGGAGCTCGTCGCGCCTTTTGAGCCGGATGTACGGCGCGGTTGCTATAGTCGGCGAGCCACGCTTGTGAATCCACGCTGCTCAATCTGGCGGTCATGTTCACGGCCAGAGCTCCGGCTCGGCGGAAACGGATTGGTCCGCAGGCTCAGAGTTGTCAAATCCCGGTTCTGGTAGTTGAAACACGACGCAACATCATCTTGAACTCTTCTGGCACGGTTCACAGTTGAGCTTACGGTGATAAGAATTTCTCTTCCAGATCATTTCGGCGTGCTCCGGCCAGCCCAGCTAGTCGCCGTCCAGGATCGCTGGTTCGAGTGGCTCGATATTCGCACCGAAACTTTCGCCCAGCTGCGCGATCCAGTGACGCTAGAACGTGCTTGGGTGCCACTGGGCTCGATTACCGTTCCGCCAGAACCAGAATGGACACCAACACATCCGGCGGTCGCCAGGGCTCGCCGCCCCACGTAATGCCTACCTCCCTGTTTAGCACCGTATTCCATGGAGCGGATCAAGTTTGAAACATCCCGCATGGTCGTTCTGGCTAGTCAGTCACTGTCCGGTGCCATGTGTGACACAATTATGATTGCTCCCGGGACAACACCGTTGAGGCGTGTCTGACTCACACTGTCGAACTTACGACACGGTGGTACCTATTTGTAGAGCTGGCGGTGTGGACTCTGAGAACCCATTTCCAGGAGAAAAGGAGAAAATCAGATTCATGGCTGTTTTCTCGGAGCAAGTCTTCGGTGTCATGAACCCCTGGCTCGACCGGAGGTCGAACGCGACGCGGCTGCTTTGTAGCTTACCCGCGGCGGCTGTAATGGCCCCTACAGCCATCCGCCGCCCCTTTGCCTCAGTCCGCGCGCTGCAACAGAGCGCTAGCCGTCATCCACAACAACACGTCACGGGGGTTCCGATATGCAGCTGCTAAGTTTCTCCACGCCGAGCGCCATTCTCTCGAATGCCCTTCTCACAACTTAAGCAATTCAGCAGCGTTGCGACCGATTGACGCGGAACGGAAGGTCAGGTGTCCGTCAACTCCCTACAGCTATAGGAATCATGTGGCTTGCTTCCTTATCTCGATCGACGGCAGTAGCCCACCGTGGATCTTTGCCTCAAAGCTCCGCAGGCGCTGATAAATCGAGATCAGTTCGACGATCGTGCTCCAGGAGTTGACGAGATACTGAAACGAGGTTCGCACTTGCTTGAACGCGTTGAGGATCTGGTTCATCGCGCCGAGGGTGATCCTGCCCGCGATGATTGTGGGCGCAAGCAGCAGATAAGGAAAGATGACGTCAGTCTGCAGATAGACGATCCGGCCGATATTGAAGTACATGAAGTTCACATAGAGCCGGAAGTAATTCCTGCGAATGTCTCTAAACAGT
>NZ_JBHTFN010000071.1:227866-237358 GCF_042666195.1 Bradyrhizobium sp. GCM10028915 | reverse complement strand
CCGCTGGTTGAAAAATTCAATTCCGGGCAGGCGGATGCCGATAAGCGCGAGAACGCCGGTGCCCAGGATCGACCAGATCACCGCGGCGAACACCAGCGGATAGGGAATCGAGCCGAACAGAGGCAGCTCGGTGACGTTGCTGGACAGCGTCACCAGAACCGGCAGGAACGCCAACAATGTCAGCACCGCGCTGATGAGATTGACGCCTAGACCTTCCATGGTGCTGGCGAAGCGCATGGTGTCTTCCTGGATGCGCTGGGAGGCGCCTTCGATCGTGCGCAGCCGTGGCCAGTTGGCGACATAAAAATCGTTCATCGCCGTGCGCCAGCGGAAGATGTAGTGGCTGACGAAAAATCGCGTCATCACGCCGACCACGACGGCCACGAGCGCGATACCGGCAAAGGTCGACAATTCGTTGTAGAACTGCTCAACCGTGACCGGCGCCGATTTCGAAAGCGCAGCCTGGACCAGGTCGTAGAACGGTCCATACCAGCTGTTGATCGCGACCGAGACCTGAACCTGAAAGTAAGAGGTGAACAGGATCAGCGCCGAACCAAGAATGGACCACGTCGCCCAGGGATGGGGGGCAAATAACATCCATGCCGCCGCGAACACCGTAACGGTCAGCGCAAAATAGAGATCAAACCACAGCGCCGAGGCCGACCAGAACGTCGCAAGCCCGACCGGCTTCTCCGGGGCTGGAAAGAGATTGCCGGCAAATACATACCAAAACGCCATCGCCAACGCCGTCCAAAGAATTGACGACGCAAAGAACAACTTTGGTCGAGGGAAGAATGAAACGAACATGCTCGCTGTCCTTTATCGACTTAGAACTTCAGCTCAGAAGATGAACTCGCCGCGATTTTGCTAACTATTCCTGACTTCCGGTCACCCGCCAGTCGCGTCGCACGCGCGATGCCTGAAAGGCCCCGGTCTAGCCGGGGCCTTCGATTCACCAGTCCGACTTCAGATCAATATTTGAGCAGAATCGGGCCGCCGAACTTATAGTTGAGCCGCGCAGTCACAAGATCGAAATCCTGGCGGATGCGGTCGCCGCCCAGCGAACCAGCAGCCACGACAAAGTTCACGTCGGCATCCCGCATGAACAAGTGGTCGTACTCGACGCTTACCGACCAGTTCGGCGCGAAACCGACTTCGATCCCGGCGCCCACAGTAGCCCCCCAAGGGCTGCTATCAGCGCCCGCGAACTGCGCGCCCGTGACTGCGGAGTTGACTCGATACGTGTTGCTCGCCACTGCGACGCCGCCCTTGGCGTAAAACAGTACGGTGTCGAGCGCATAACCGATCTGCCCAGTCATCGTACCGAACGCACCAATCTTGCTCTGGTCGACATCGCCGAACGCAATGCTGACGTTGGATCCGGTCAGATCAGCCCAGTTCCCCTGACCTTCAACGCCCAGCACGATCTGACCGATCTGCCATCGATAGCCGATCTGCCCGCCGACGGTAATGCCGGTTGCATCATGACAGCCCTCAGGGGTGCGACCATTGTAGTCCCAGCAATTCGAGCTTGAGCCCAAGCCGCCGTTCACACCGACGTAGAGGCCGCTCCAGTCGTAAATTGCAGCCGCGACAGGCGGCGGAGCTTTGGAGTAGAGAGGTTGGACGGGCTGCGCAGCCAGGTCTGCACCGGATGCGGACGCAATTGCGCCAAGCGCCACAATGCTCACAGTCGTAAGCAAGAAGTTCTTCATTTCTACTCTCATGTCTTGAGTGCCCCGAGCCTCATGCGTCTTAACAACGTGCGCGCGAATTGCTGTAGCTGCGTCACAACATTCGTGCCGAAAGAAATGCGTGAACCGGACGCTGCGTTAGGTTCTGCGTTGCAGATCATTCCCAAGCGTCCCCTTACGGAGGCCACCATGGGCGGAGCGCCACATCGGCATGCGTTTGTTGGAATCCCGGGCCCACCTTGATATCCCGCATTCCAAGTTCGGCGGAGACATCGAGCAGTTGCCGACGGAATTTGTCGGATTCCATTCGCTTCTCGTCAGTCCTGTACCAATCGAGCAGAAATTCAATCTTTAGATATTTGATGCCATTGTCTTGAAGAATGCGTCTCATTTCCGCAAAACCAATCTTGCTTTGCGCGACCATCGTGCCTTCGTAGTGAAGACCAAACCCGTTGAACCCCGCGCGCGCTGCCCCTTCGACCCTGCCTTTGAATGGGAATGGAGTGACCTCAGTAGGCCCCCAGCGGGTAAACGTGCCCCGAAAGCGCGAAATACGAGATCAGAAGCTCTACGTCATTAGCCACGGCACTATCCTCGCGCGTTCAAGCGGTGAAGTAAGGTATGGCAGCCCACAGGCCACCGGTTGCCGTTCTGATATCATGGCACTCGCTGACATAAAGTGGGCGCCCCACGAAACAGTTTTGATTATTGGAGGCCCGGACCAACTTCGAAAATGGCCGCGCGGCCCTATTCGATTGGCGGCGCATCCGGCGCAATGTTGTTGTCGGCACGGCACGCGGCATGAAGAGCGCTAGCCGATGCGCGGTCTCGAACGTAAGCGGCATTTCCGCGACGATATCCATCCTCTTTGAGCGACAGTGAATGACGATCGCTCGATCGTGCTGATCCGCATTCCAGAAAACAACATAAAGATTGTACCCTCTAATGAATCCGACAAACGTGCCTTTGATGTTTTCAGGCCCAAGGACGAGGCCGCCGGCCGCCTTCGATTGGGCCGGCTCCTGGACCGTCTTGACCATCTCGTCGAAAATGATCGCGCTCGGTTCCGCCCTCTTCCATGATTTTTTATCGGGAGTGGCAAGAGCACCGAGCGTTGGCGCGCAGCCCGGAAACCATCCGCCTCGCTGCCGTCAGCCAGATGGAGCATGGGGCAATGGAGACGGTGCCGCCATTTGAGAAGAGCCGCGAAATGCGATCGCGCAAGTTCACCACGGCAGCGCCGCCGGGATAGCCGCGCCAGTCGCCAATCGGCCCGTCATCCTTGACGTAGGTTTCGCTGTGGTCGCTGTGACCAAAGCGGCCGACGAAGTCCGATTTATTTTCGTTCTTCGCCGGCTTCTGATTCATCCGGCTGGACTGTGCAATTGAGCCGCCCCGGGTTTGCCGCAGCCCATTTGCTTTAACTTACGCCGCCATGATGACTTGATTTCGATGGAGCGCTGCAAGGCAAACGCGTGAATGAGGCGGCAGATTTATCTATGCGCTTCCATAGCGAGCCGCAGCGACTTCGGGATGCGCTGCGCCTTTCCAGCTGAGATAAACGCTACCCGTACACGTGCTGTGACCAGGAGATCGTCGCCACGCCTGCATTCCTGCAGCAAGGCAATCGACGCGCCCCTCACCTCTTGCGGGACTGTGACGACGTCAAGAATGTCATCCAAGACCGCCGGTTTCAGAAAATCGATCGTCATCGAGCGCACAACGAAGGCAACACCGGGCGCATCGTTCTTGGCTTCTTTGAGTAATGCTTGCTGATTCGTTCCGAGCAGGCGCAAGTAGTTCGTTCTGCCGCGTTCCATGAAGCGCAAGAAATTTGCGTGATAAACAATCTGGCCGGAGTCGGTATCTTCGAAATAGACCCGGATCTGCATATGATGGCGGCCGTCGCGAATTTCGCCATCAAGAGAGGCTCTCACGGTGTGGTCCCCTTGCTGCCCTTTTGGGACCCATTGTCTTGCACAAAGGTGCGTTCCAGAGCAAGCGCCGATGGGCTTTGGCTTTGTTCGCGCAGTCGGAGCTCCGGCGCACCGCCGCGTGGGTGCTGCGCGTGCCCTCAACAGATCAACAACTTAGAAGCTCGGCCTGATCTTCGGGGTGATGACGAACTGCCCTTTTGGCCTGCGATTTGCCTGCCGGTGTGGCGCTGGCACGTCAGTGTTGGATACTAGGGAGGTCCGCTTGGATACTAGAGAGGTCCGCCAGAACTTAGCGGTGTTCACGATGGCTGCTGGAGCTCGGGTCGATTAAGAAGCTACTTGTAAGAGGATTGGCGGATGCGAAACAATCGACGATCACACGGACTGTGGGTGCTGACTGCGCCACCAGCGCCACAAACTGCTCCACTTACCGATGAAATTGCAGCGGATATCGTCGTGATTGGCGGTGGATATACCGGGCTGTCGGCGGCCCTTCATCTAGCTGAAGGTGGAGCGCGTGTTGCGCTTTTGGAGGCGTCTGAAATAGGATTCGGCGGGTCCGGGCGGAACGTCGGACTCGTGAATGCGGGCATGTGGCTCATGCCTGAGTCGCTTCCGGCCGCGCTCCGCGCGCCTTTTGGAGAACGGTTACTTGAACAGCTCGGCCGCGGACCGCAGACGGTATTCGAGCTCATCGAAAAGCACCACATCGAATGTGAAGTCGAACGTGCCGGCACCTTGCATTGTGCGGTCGGACGTAAGGGCTTGGAGGAGGTTGAGGCCCGTGCCGAACAGTGGCAGAAGCGTGGAGCGCCCGTCCTGGTGCTAAATGCGGAGGCAACACGCAGCAAAGTAGGCGGTGGCGACTACACCGGCGCGCTGCTCGATAAGCGCGCCGGCACCATACAGCCATTGGCTTATGTGCGAGGGTTAGCGCGGGCCGCGCTTGCGATGGGAGCCAGGATATTTACGCATAGTGAGGCCGTCATGGCGCAACAGAATGGTTTCCGCTGGAGAGTCGGCACCGAAAGCGGATCTGTAGAGGCCGACTGGGTGGTCGTCGCGACGGACGCTTATAGCAAGGGACTTTGGTCTGAGGTACGGCAGGAACAGATTCAACTGCCCTATTTCAACTTTGGCACGCCATGTCTGCCCGATGATCTGAGAAAGTCGATCCTGCCTGAGCGGCAGGGTGTGTGGGACACTCGAGAAGTCCTCTCTTCGTTTCGTCTCGATCGCTCCGGGCGACTCGTGTTTGGCAGTGTTGGTGCGCTTGAGGGGATTGGGCGATCTATTCACCGCGCTTGGGCCCAAAGATCGTTGCACAAGCTTTTTCCAGGACTTCGGGGCGTCCAGTTTGAAACCGGCTGGTTTGGCATGATTGGAATGACCTCCGACAACTTGCCCCGGCTTCACAAGCTGGACCGCAAAGTCATCGGTTTCAGTGGCTATAACGGCCGCGGAATCGCACCAGGCACTGTGTTTGGCAGTGTTTTGGCTTCGTATGTATTGGGGCAGATCGCGGAGAACGACCTGCCGTTGCCGGTCACCGCCGTTGAAGCCCAGCGCTTTCGTGCAGCGCAGGAGGCGTTTTATACGGCGGGCTCCCAGCTTGTTCACCTGATGGATTCCTGGTTCTGATCACCCCAGCAACCCGGTTGGTTTCATAAGCTGCCCTCGCTCGAAGCATGCCGGTCCTCGTGATGTTGTTATGATGTGTTCAAGGGGGCCGTCATGGAACTTAGGATACCTCGGGGTCAGACAACCCAATCGGATGGTGAAAACGACGAGCTTGCGACGGGTGACGTTCATGACTCGAGCTGTCGGTTCTCCGCCGAATGCCAGTCCGCACCGTAGAGGCGGATCATCTCCCCGACGGGATCGCTCGATGAAGACGCGCTCAACGCAAAAGCCGGCAGTGACCGAAGCCGCACTTTAAAAGGGTTTCTCGATATCGCGAGACACCAGCGCGAAGGCCCACCCCAAACTGGAAGCGCTCATGAGTTGCCGTCACGGCGGTCGAAAGGGAAGCGCCAGCCTGTGAGGCGAGTTCTGCGTCATTTCGTTTCGCTGAACCCGTCTGGAAACTCCCTTATGATGGACAGGGCAACTTCGCCTCCCTGCTTTATCCCGGCATCGTAGTGCTAGATGCCAGCGCGGCTTTCTGTTTGGGTGTCATAATTAATCCATGCGCCGAGCGCGTGCGGTGCGCGGCGAAATCTCTTCCGAATAATGAGGTTGTCCACCGGAAGGCCCTGTGAATAGCCGGCATAAGGTTCCGCTATTTGCGGTGCACGCCGGGAAACGTGTTCCACTGGTCGTAACGAATCGGGGAGAACCGCCAGCTTGCGACTGGCGGCCCCGATTGCCCGCGCAACGCTGCGGACTGCGGGCCAAACGCTGATGTTAGCAGCAACAGCATTACATTCGGTAAGCCCCGAGAGGTCAAGTCCGGCTTTACTCTAGTGACAGAAGTCGAATGGCTACCTATAAGAACGCCAACTACCTACCGCAATCTAACAGCGACTGTTTCGATCAGGATCAGGGGCCGGGAGTCGCGGCTCCCTTTGCCGCTCTCTACCGATGCACGGGCTGTCATCGCGAAATCGGAATTGCAGCAGGCCACACATTGCCTCCGCAGAGCAATCATGCGCATACGTCAGCACAAGCAAATTTCGATGGCGTCTGATCGTATGGGCAGATCACAATCCCGAGTGAGCGACCGACAACAGCGGAAGTCCGGTTCAGCCGGGCTTCTACACTCTTGTTTGGAGATGCCCATTCAGGCGAGAGTACTTGAGAATGAGCTAGAAGTATTTCGCGGCCGGGTCTTCAGCATCTTCCACTTCCGGCATCATTACTTTCGATGCATCGGACAGCGAGCCGCCAATGGAAGTCAGCATCATTCTGAGAAGATTCAGAGCTTTCGCAAACGTCTTCGCCTCCGATTTGCCGCGCAACCAGCCCGCTTGCCATTGCCACTAGCGTCCGGTGGCTCCGGGTTGAACCATCGAAGGTCATCAGACAGCGTTCGCCGCGCCTCGCGCTCGTGCGGTTTGCCTAAGCATTTCGGCGGTTCGCCTAACGGACCCAAGCCGTTTGGCTCTTTGCGGCCCGAAAATCGTTTTGGATTCTTGCGAGTGCGGCCGGTCGCCCGGGCTTTGCTGAGAGGAACGCATGCGCGTGCCATTGAGCTTCATTCCTTTATATAAATTGGGTATGGGGACTCCATTTGCAGCTGTGCGCGTGAACGACCCGGTCGGTGTTTGGGTTGGCCGTTCTGTGCCTTTCGAGATGCCCCTACCCATGTGGAGCCACGCGAGCGCGACAAAGATTGCAATCAGGTGCATGCTCCGAACAAACATCTTCTCGGAAGCAACGGCAATATGGGCAACGGCGATGAATGAAGTTACGATGCTCAACGCGGAGTTAGATCGCTGCAAGGCTGAGCTGAGGGACCTTAACGCGAAGATGAGCTCAATTTCCTGCAGGCAGCCGGTGGACATGACCGCAGTCGAGGACGTGGCGAGGCGAATTCGCCAAATTGCCGAACGGGTCGAAGTCTTGACGCGCACCATCCTCCACGGTCCACAAGCCGGAACACAATAAGGCTGCCAGGAGCGCTGCCGGGCGGCCAGTTACAAAGTTAACCCGGCAGGGACATGCCCAGATTAGATCATATTTCTAAGCCTTGCGTGTTCTTGCAGCAGCTCAACTTCTTCTGTCTGAGCCCCTGTTGCTTTCGTCAACTGTCGGCCACCTAATCTTGCGAGGCGGTTCGCGATCACCGTAGGTCGCAGGAACGTGCACTTTTTAGATGACGTAACGTGCGCGACACGCGATGCAGCTTCTGCGCTGCTACGGTCGAAAATGTCTTAAGCGGGCAGATATTCTGGCGGGAATTGTGCGAGGGCTTTAGCCTCTTCGCCCTGCCCGTGCGTTGGATGTAACCGTTGACATAAGTGCGATGGCAAGGGCCGCGTCCCCAAGCCGGATGATGAGCGGACCTGAGGCGCATTCAGCGAAGCTCGAGTCTGCCAAGGACCGCGAGTGCTCGCCACGAAAGATCGCTTCGCGGTCCTCAAATCGCGTGTTGCTCAGGCAGTCGCCTGCTGAAGCCCGACTTCCCCATGCCAACCGGAGCGTCTTCAGCGCAAAGGCCCCGTCTCCATGGAGCGCCGCCCGCGAACACTTGCGAATGGCGCCTCCATCATATTCAACATTTCGCGTTGTCGTCTTCAGCCGTATCCGGCTGAAGACGTTAATGTCGGAGACCAGACACTGACGCGCGAGTATTCCGTCGCCTGAGCCGAAGAACATGGTTTTGCCCTCTTCAAGCGAGGCTCGCAAATGGCTTTGGTGGCACGTGGATTGCTGGGACACCGAAAAGAGCCCGTACGATCATGACGGCCTCGCAGTCGCCGGCCCAGGAGTCCAAATGAAACTTGCTCGATTGATCGCGGGCGTCAATCGTCTCCATTCTCGCCAGCATTTCAACTCATCTAGTGTGTCGATGCCCATGCCGTAGTAGTTCGGTGCTACTATACGTGGCGAACGACGGTGGCACCCGCACGGAATCTATGCTTAAGGTCAGATCATGAAACCGGTTCTCGTCTTCGATTGGAATGGAACGTTGCTCGATGATGCATACGCACTGCTCGAAACCACCAATGCAATTCTAGATCGCTTTGGTCGTACAACGATCGACATGAAGACGCTTCGGGAACATTGCGACATTCCGCTGTCTCTTCTTTATCGCAGCCTCGGACTATCGCAAGACGAGCTTGCGACGGTGGATCGCGATGGGAGTGCAATGTTTCACGACGCCTATGAGGCTCATGCGGGCAGAGCCGATCTACGCGAGGGCGCGCGCAGAGTCTTGGAGTTGGCGCGCCGAGAAGGGGTTTCGTCCATCATCGTGAGCAACCATATAGTCGACGCTCTGCGCTACCAATTGAGAAGACTTGGAATCAATGACTGCATCGACGATGTGCTCGCGTTCGAAAGCCGCGACACGCAATACAAATCGACAAGCAAAGGAGAGCGACTTCGTCTATACATGCAGAAGAACAACTTGAAGCCAGCGTCAACTTTCATCATCGGCGATATGCCGATCGAAACGGATATTGCACGGAATCTCGGACTGATAAGTATAGCCATTACCGGGGGATTTGTTTCCGAGGCGCGCCTGCAAGCGGCGCATCCAGACTACACGATTAACAACCTTCATGAGCTGTTGCCAATCTTACGAAGCTACGGTTTTTTTGGAATGCACAAATCATGATCGGCGAAGAATCACCGCACAGCGTCTGTAAAACCTTGATCATGTCGTCCATGTTGAACGAGTTTATCTCGGCGATTCGAACTCCGCCTTCGACATCGCACGCGTCGCATGGCTCAACTCAGTCGCGGGTCCAGCATCTGCAATACCGAACCCGTAATCCGGTACCTGCCGCACTCGCGGCATTCCAGGCGCCTGTAGTCGTCACCGGTGCGCTGCTCGAGGCTTGACGATGCCAGATCGAACAATAACCCATCTCTCACCCACACATTGCCGCTCTTACGACCTCAGCGATCCCAGATATTCGAGCGTGTTGGCAAGCGTCACATTGTAGAATCGGAGAGCAACTTCACCCCGTGCGTCGAACGCTGACCCCAGCTATTCCATCGCAAGTCAGTACTGGTCTGGACGAAATCAGCAGTAGGCCGGGGTCATGGTTGGGGTCTGACTCATTTCCGATGAAGTTTGCCGGGCGACTGTGGTTCTCAAACGGAGAATCAGCGCCATGCGGACGGGCTTTCAAATCTCATCGCTAGTACCGAGTGGTTTGGTGTTTGATGGTGTAAGTGACTCAATGGAT
>NZ_JBHTFN010000071.1:227063-227727 GCF_042666195.1 Bradyrhizobium sp. GCM10028915 | reverse complement strand
GCGCCGAATCCATAGCCGATACATCCGGCACGTGGCTGATTTGCCGTCAGCGGGCAGAAGGGTGCGCCTCCGATTGCTCACGCGGCGCTTCACATGTGAGGTGCCGCATTGCCGCCGGCGGATCTTCGCGGAGCGGTTTGGAGAAGACATCGTCCCGCTTCGACGGCGCCGGACGGCACGGTTGGAATACATCGTCCATCACTTGGGGTTGGCGCTCGGCGGCCGGCCGGCGGCAAGCTTGGCCAAGCGGCTCATGCTGCCCGTCAGCAACGATACCTTACTGCGGGTGGTCCGCCGGCGGACGGCGATGCCGACAGATCCATTGCTTGTTGTGGGCATCGATGACTGGGCGTTCCGGAGAAATCATCGATACGGGACGATCGTGTGCGATTTGGAGCGCCGGCGGATCGTTACCCTGCTGCCCGACAGGGAAACTGCGACCGTTCGGGCGTGGCTATCGAAGCACCCAGCGATCAACATTGTGTCGCGAGATCGCGGTGGTGGATACGGCGAGGCAGCAGCCAAGGCGCTGCCGAACGCCATCCAAGTCGCCGACCGCTGGCATCTGATGGAAAATGCGAGCGCGGCCTTCCTTGATGCGGTGCGCCGCTCCATGAACAGAATCCGAACCGCAATTGGAGCGACGACGATCAACCCGGAATTG
>NZ_JBHTFN010000071.1:0-227053 GCF_042666195.1 Bradyrhizobium sp. GCM10028915 | reverse complement strand
AGCTGCGCTATCAGGGCTATTTGCGGCGGCAGGACAGCCATGCCGTAATTACGGCTCTCGTCAGCGACGGTGTGTCGCTCAAGGAGATCGTCCGCCGCACAGGACATAGTCGCAATCTGGTTCGCCAAATTAGCCGCGGCGGCGGTACGGATATGTTCCGCACCCGTCAAAGCACCCTGGACGGGCATCTGCCGTTCCTGGACGCGCAGTGGTCAGTCGGCTGTCGCAACGGTGCCGAGCTCTGGCGCCGCTTGAAAGGACAAGGCTTCAAGGGATCGCTGCGCGTCGTGGCGGAATGGGCGACGCGACGGCGACGTGCCGAGACTATCAGCCATCAACAATTGCAGAAGGTCCCCGCCGCCAGGAGGATAGCGCAGCTGATGACGACGAAGCGCGACCACCTAACCAAAGCCGAGACCGTCACGCTTGCGGTCATCGAACAAAACGTTCCTATGCTGGCCGATGCCCAAGCTCTCGTTGGCCGCTTCCACGCGATGATCCGAAAGAAGGCCGAGATGGAGCTCGAACCTTGGATTGATGACTCCAAGCGGAGCCTCATTGCCTCGTTCGCGAATGGCATTGCCAACGATAAGGCCGCGGTGCACGCGGCTATCACGCAACCATGGTCCAATGGCCAAGTGGAAGCTCAGATCACCAAGCTCAAGCTGGTCAAACGGCAAATGTACGGGCGCGCTAAGCTCGATCTCCTTCAGGCTAGGCTGATTGGCGCGCCATAAAAACAATCACGATCATCGAATATGCGTCAGAGCCATGGTTGGACGCTGACGGGGCCAGTTGGGTATCCGGAACTCCGCAACCGTAACAGCACCAGCGCTCGTGCCGCACGGTACGCCAAAGGCACCGGTTCGGTTTGACGCGCGGGTCGCGCTGCCGGATGGAGATGCGCTTCGCCGCTGCTGGCGGACATAGTCCAATTCGCTCCCACACCCCCTACCCAGGGGACCTGTTCGTGTGCGCCACAGGCGAGTCAACGACCTGACTTTCTGAGCCGCTGGGAGAACTCGGCGGCTGCTCCTCAAGATGCATGCGCTCGCGCGCGCTCGCGGGCTTCGCGGCGACGCTGGAAGCGCTCGCGTCAGCGGTTCGCTCGTTCCGAGGGCTGGGCACCGATGGCACCGGCCCGGCCGTTTCGACTGGGACCTTCTCCGTCGGCTCGTCTTGGCCTCGGCGCGCCTCCATGGTCTCGAGCACAACTCGCCCTCTCACCGTGATTCTCCAACCGCCGTTTTGGCGCTCAACGAGGCCGTCCGAAAAAATGTCCAGCCCGGGAACGCGCGCGGCCAGCCGTTTGGTGCGCTCGGCCCATTCCGGGCCGCTGGTCGCGAGGATTGCCATGTCCCGCTTGAGGTCCGCCATCACGGCAAATCCTTGGGGGTAACTCACCAGGATCTTCAAGACTGTGACCTGGAAGTTCACTCCGCACCTCGCCCGATCAACGCCACATAATCGACGCTCGGGCCAGGGCTTTACGCCCGATCTGCCGCAGCAGCTTCGGCGTTGTTTCGTCGGTCTTTGCGGCTTCGACGATCTTGGAGGCCAAACCAGCGCCGCTCTCCTTGCGCGGAAGCGTCTCGCAGACCTCGTCAAGTACCGCTCGCGATAGAGCGGTCGTGGGGTATTCAAACATGGACGCCTATCCTACCGTAAGTCTTTCGACCTTGGGATTCCCGCAGTTGAGGTAAACTCTGCCGCGCTGCGCACGACGGCTCGCGCTCTACTGATGTACCGCGGTCTTGATTCTGATCGATGCGGACTCAAATTGGTAGGCCGAGCTGCAGCTCGGCCTACGGTTCGCCCTGGCGTGAAGACAAGAAGGCGGATCGGCTTTGGAGCGGGTATCTCGTTTGAAGGAAGACGAGCGACAAGTTTCGAGCTCGCAGCGGCTCGAAATCGGGACGCGTCCGGTCCTGCTCCGCGTGATGATCTCGAGATCGTTGAACCTGCCCCTCAGTTTAACCGTCCGGCCCCGCGAACCTTTGTCCTCGCAGTGCCTCCAGACCTTCTCGATGAGCGGCTGTGCCTTCCTGACAACGGGGGGGGACGCCGGGGTGTCGACACCCAGTCAAGGCGATGCCGGTGATCTTGACGACGCGGCGCCGCGTGCAACCGCCCGCAACTGACTGGAAAGCGCACACAGCAAATATCAGTCTCCTCACACCGGCGTCGGACTTGAACGCTTCCCGCGATAGTAGCAAGCGGACTTTCTACGTGGCCACCCCGCGCCGCAACAATGTGACAAATTCATTTGCATATCCGTCACGTGCAGCGACGCTGCCTGCATCAGCCGAGCGACTCCCTCGTAAGCTCGTCGTGCAGCAGATGTTCGCGATTGAACATGAGAGGCCTCCATCATCATTCAACATTCCGCGTTTGTCGTGTTCAGCCGTGTCCGGCTGAAGACGTTAATGTCGGGGACCAGACACCGAGGCGCGAGTATCCCGCCGTTGGCGCCGAAGAACATGGTTTTGCCCTCTTCAAGCGAGGCTCGCAAGCGGCTTTGGTGGCACGTGGATTGCTGGGACACCGCAAAGATTCTGTACGACCATGACGGCCTTGCTGTCGCTGGCCCAGGAGTTCAAATGAAACTTGCTCGATTGATCGAAAATGCCATGGACATTGCGCTGTTGCCTACGTCCGGCTTAAAGCTTTGCCGCGTTGCCCCGCGGGTGGCTATCTCCGAGGTCGAGCACCATTTTCTCGAGGAGTATTCGCACCCTCTGCGCCTGAAGTCTTCCTCGGTGCCGTTTAGCAACGCCCGAGGGGGCATTCGCGTGGGCCACGGCATCTGTCTTCCTCGCCGAACCATAATCGACCCTCGCGTGTAGCCGAGCGGATGGCGGCCCGTGTTCTGACTACGGTGGTTGCCTCGAGGGGGAGCCGACAACCCCGCGCCTTTTATCGAAACGCATGGCTACGGTATCAAGCCCGAGCTGAAGAGCGGAATGTGAAGCGAGGGACGGAGGTGCCATCGCCCCTTGCTTCACACGAAAGCTAGAGGAGTTTAACAAAATGCGCGTCCCGACCTATTCCGAAGCCTTGGAATTCGCGATCGACCGATCGTACGACATTAACCTCGACATGTTGAGGTCACGGAATTTGCACCTTGACACGCACAACGATTATCTCGTCGGCACATATCCGCCTCTCAAGGCAATGGGCGATCTAGATGCCGAAAACTTGTTGCTTCAGGTTACGCCGTCAATTGATCTCTACTTTCACGTCCCCTTCTGTGATCAGCATTGCACCTTTTGCCACTTCGCCAAAGAAATCCATCCATCTTCCGAGCGAGTGGAGCGCTATCTGGCGGCCTTAGATAAAGAGATGAGTTGGTCGGACGCGGCACTGGCTGACAGAGCTGTTGAGACTGCTTTCTTTGGAGGCGGCACCCCCTCGTTCCTGACCAACAGTCAACTCAAAACGCTATTTGGTATGATTGGCCGGCGCTTTGATTTGTCTAAGTCGGAGGTGAGTTTCGAATTACATCCCTCTCTTGCAAAGCAAGTGGATGCTGCAGATCGCATATCGACACTGCTCAGATCCGGCGTAAACCGCTTTGTATTGGGCGTACAGAGTCTAGATCCGAGCATTTTACGCATACTAAACCGCGGGCACCGCGTGGACGAGGTGGTACAACTCGTAAAATTGCTGAATGAGATGGGCGTTGAGAATCTCTCGCTCGACCTCATGTATGGATTGCCGCAGCAAACGCTCCGTAGCTGGTACGACTCACTCATCGGCTTACTAGATTTGGGGATAGAGAAGCTCAATGTATTCCCCTTAATGTTCAAATCTACAGACCCCGTGGCCCGCCATTTGGCTCAGGGACGATATCAATTCGCCGGGGCTAAGGAGCGCATTATCATGCATTTTATGGCCGAGCACATCCTCACGACACTCGGCTATCGTCATGGGCCGATTTTCTACTGGAGTAAGCAGTCGCAGCCACACTCGGTTCAACAGCGCCGCAAATACGATTCCTGGAACGACAATAATCTGGTTCCGTTTGGGGTTGCCGGATTTGGCTACATGAGCCAGTGCCAGTTCTATAACGAGGCAGATTTAGATCGTTACCTATATAGGGTCGAGGCTGGCGAGAAGCCAGTGTGGAAGGGTGTTGTCCTGTCGCAAGATGATCTCATGCGCAGAACAGTAATGTTTGCCCTGCGAAGCAGTGGAGTGTCGCTCTCCCGCTTCGAGCGGGAGTTTGGGGTGTCGATTGAGAAATGCTTTGGCCGCGAGCTAGAAAACTTGAATGAGGCAGGTCTCATCTGCATTTCAAATGATGGCCTGCTTTCGTTAACTGCCGCCGGCACCATCAATTCGGGCGCGGTATCGCTGTTATTCTTCTCGAACAGTATACTTGAGCGGGTCGCGTATAACGACAGTAGGATAGCAGACAAACGAACTGATCTGCTCGAAAAGCATGATTACTCACCGGCCGCTCGATACGGCTCAAGTACCGAAATGCAAGTTGCATTTCGATGAAGCCGCGGGCGGGCTCGTTTATGGTCACTCCTTTTTCCGTTTCCACTCCGCAAAGCTCGCCTTGCGAAGGGCACGACATATTTTTGCATCTGGCCGATAGTATTGATCGGCGGCAGCGAGAACGCCCGCTTGGGCTGGTCAGCAATTTTGTCACCGATGAACTGCCGCACTGCATTGCGGAAATCAAATGCAGTGAACGACCAGATGAAGCGGTTAAGGCGCTTGGACGCAGCGTCAACGCGATGATCGCCGCGAGTGACTATGATGCGTTGCTGCTAAGTCTTCCGCAGTCCGACTTCGAAATCGCTAAGACAGATATCCAATATCTCCTAAATTGTGCTTATCAGATGTCCGCGTTTGCCGGCCTTCACCCCGTGGACGCCGAGCTGACGGTGGGAGAGGGACTGAGCCACCTTGCGCGATCAAGCTGTGACCGGCAACCCGGCATTGAGGTCCTCTCCTATGAAGATATGATCCTTACGAATCCGCTGCAGAACGATCCACGCGTATACTGCCTTGGCGCGGCCGGGGTCGAGGAACGAGATTTTTGCTTGGGCCATCAGATCATCGAGAGCGAACTGCAGTCAGCAATGGACGCTCTCCTCGACTTGCGTGATGCGGCCGAGGTGGATGCGGGGCAATGTCTTGCGCTATGCTTGGCGCGCCTTGAGTCAGCAAACTATATTCTGACGCGCTTTTATGAACATATGTCACCGGACCTATTTGGCCAATTTCGTGTGTTTTACGGAAAGAATCCTTACAAGAATACGCTTGGTCCAAGCGGCCGCTTCTCGGCCCGCATCGTGGCAGTGTCGGTGCTACTACTCGGTGAAGAACTCTTCCACCACAAACCGCAATTCTATAGTGATCTATATCGGCTTTCCGAATATTATCCGCAGAGGTGCATCCACGAAGTATTCCGCTGGCTCTCGTCAGACAACGGGAGTGCACCGATCAAGCCGGGTTGGCTAGAAGGGAAAGCGGAGTTTCCCAGGCTTGCGACGATTTCGCCAATAGTGGAGCATCACGGCGAGGAAATCGGAAGGCTGCGCGCGTCCTGCATTTGTGCACTGGATCGGTTTACCCTGATGCACCGAAGTACGGCGTTAAAATATACCGTCGAGCCGGGTCGTCCAATCGTCGGAGTTGAGGTATCGGAGAATGTTGAGGCTGTCCTTTCTCAGCGACTGTTGACAGAGGCGGGTCGGTAAGCTGACGGTGGTCCCTGCTTGGCTAAACAGAAACGATGCCATAGGCGCAGGTGTTCGACGCCCGTCGAGAGGTTATAATCGATGTCTCAAGACGAACTGATCGTTCGTCGGTTCGAGTCCGGGGATAGCGATGGTGTATGGCATCTGCACAGAAGCGCATCGCAGCATGTTGGTGTGTGTGGACCGGAAGGGACCTGGGAGGATGATTTACGCAATGTCGGCGCAGTATACATCGGGTCGGGCGGAGACTTCGTAGTTGCCCATATTGGTCCCCAACTCGCTGCCATGGGTGGGCTGAAACGTGTTGATGACGATGTCGCAGAAGTTAAACGTATGCGGGTCGATCCCGACTTTCAGCGACGAGGGCTTGGAAGGAGGGTTCTTCGTGAATTGGAGTCGCGAGCTGTTGCTCTCGGTTTCAAGTGGATAATGCTCGACACAACAACGATCCAAGCAGGGGCTCAGAGACTTTACGAGACCGCTGGCTATGTTCGCCGGAAGGAAAGGACGTTGCACGGATATGCAGTGATCTTTTACGAGAAGCGGCTCATTGGCCAGGACGACCCCACATGAGCAAATGATGCGGATATTCGACTGAAGCTCTACGGACCGCTCAGACAAAACCGTCACATCCGGCGAAGACCCCCTTTCAATAGTCCCGCGAGATCTGCGGCCGGAATGAATCGTGTCACTGTAGCTGACGAGGACTTAAAAGATTTCGCGACCGACAGCCCTCGAACGCACGCCCGAACTCGCGCCTGCCTGAACCAGCGTTGAGCTCAAAAGAGAGCTGGAGCGGTGCGCCCGCGACTTATCGGCATGCTGAAGGCCTATGGGGTCTATTTCTCCGAGCCGCTCGACCTCGATCTGACGATGCTAAAGGCATTCCCTGAGGCGTACGCGGCCACGATTCTCGCTGGTGATGGACCGCGGTCGACGCTGGAAAAGGCGGCCGAAGCCGCGCTCGGGACGGTCGGTCCGGCCTCACGCAATATGTCGGACCTTACGACAACGGAGCGGATATGCTGCCAGCCTACCGCTACCATTTCCTGACTCCTTGATGAATTTGCCGACGATCTCTGTGTCCTTCATCGCATCGAGGACGATGCGGAATCCATGGATCTTGTCAAATGGCTTTTGACGCAGGCCGCCGGTAACGACGAGAGCGCGATAGACGTCGCCGAGTAATTCGGTTCACTTTGAATCCTGCCGCTCATTGCTCGGGGCTTGCGGACCGGCGTGCTGAAGGCTCGTTTGGACGGATCACTTGAATTCGACGAAAGTCACGCTCATTCAATATGTTAATAGTCTTGCCGCTGGGAACAGGTCTAAAATAAGATCCACGGATGCTGCAAACGCTTTGATTGGAAGGGGCCGATGTTGCTACCATGCCGAGCGTTGACTTATGTGTTATTTCGAGCTCCCCAAAGGCGTTAAATGTCCGGTGCTCCCCATGCTGCCAGTATCACTGTCCGCGAAACGCTTGAACTCCTCGACGGCGCCTTCGCGGAGATGGCTTCAGGCATCGCCGAAGATCGCTATGCATTGTGGTTGGGGTCCGGAATATCGCTGGGACGAATCCCGGGCCTGAAACTGCTCATCCGGAATGCGCTCGAACATCCTTTGGCAGGCATGAGACGAAAGCCGCATAGTCGGCCTCGCCGAGTTCGCGTGCGTGACCGGCCTTGATCAGATCGGATGCAGCCCGCTCGACGCAATCGATCTCGGGGTAGTTGAACAGCGATCGGTTGAATATGGCACCACGCCTATTGATCATTCGGACCAGCAGACATCGTGCATCTCTCGACATGTCCTCGAACCGCGCTATGAAGGCGTGATGCTCCGGACCAAGCACGGGGGCGTACGTTCGCTGCACGAACCCGAGCATTTCGGCGAAATGGTCGAGATACTAGTAGACGGGCAGTTGCGGCAGTTTAGCCAAGCGGACCTTCGCGGTGGGAATCGTTTGTTCTATTTTTGTTCGAATGATATGGGTGAAGTCAAGCGGAGACGATGAGCTGTATCAGCCCCCGCTTCATTTCGCGGAATGTGTGTGGCTCGCAAAGCCGGAGTCTGGCTTAGCGATGCAGAGCCCTTCTCACTGTCGCTGCCGACTAACGGCCGCGATGCACCAAGGACGGTATCGATTTTCGTAAAATTTAGCGGATGCGGCCCGCGCCACGATTTAAGCCGTCTTTGGAAAATCTACTTAGGATTGGTCGCGCGACATTAGCCGACGAACGAGTGCCTACTGGTGCTAGCGACGGGCACCACAGCCAGCCCCGAGGGATGAATGATACGCACAGTCGTGTTCTTCTTTGCCGCGCTCTGCATTTCCGGCGGCCTAGCGGCGGCAGCATGCGCTTCGGAAGCGAATGCGCCGCCCTGTCAGCAGTTCTCCGAAACCCGACTGTGCGGCGAACCAGCATTGGAGTTGCCGGCGCAGGTCGTGGCAGAGGTTCGCGACCTTGCTGACCAATGCAAGGAAGTCGGGGGCAAGCCTCTTTCCGGCCCAGCAGTTGAACACGGTCGACTGACAAGCGGTCCCGAGTTCTGGACCGTTGATGAGGTTGCGCTTGAGTGCGAGGGCGCCTGGGGTCTGTTTTCGAATGCTCACGGCTGGAATTCCGCAATCTTCGTCACCCCGTCAGGGGGAGAGATCAAGCGTTTCGCGGTGGTGGGCTTCGGGATCAAGTCGGAGCCCGGCGCAGGTTCGTCAAAACTGTGGGCGGCCGTGGCCGGCGCGAATTGCGGTCAGATGCACGCTCGCAGCACTGCCGAGATGATCGGCTGTGAACGCGAGCTCTTGTGGCGCGCGGACTCTCAACAGTTGGACTTCGCATCCCTGTCTCAAGCCCGCTTCACGACTGCTTCCACGCAAGAAAACCCGCCTGCGCCTGCGGCCCCAAAGGCGAACAATGTTGCACAATTGCGTCTCGCGGCGCTCTCCCCTGCGGGGCCTGTAACGCGCGTCTACACAAAAATCGATGACGTTCGTGCAGATCGATACGGGATCTGCAAGGTCGTTCAACGAAGCGGCACCAGCGATAATCCGGTTCTGGAAGAGCGTTGCCCGCCGGGTCCGGATGGCTGGACCGTGAGCATGTTCTCTGCTGATGCTCGCGAGTATGTGCACTTCGGGCGCACGGCTAAGGGCGGCAAAACCGTCTCCGATGCATTGGAAGGGGCGTTCGCCGAGCCAAACAATGTAATTGAATGGAGAGTTCTCAACGGCAAGCCCTTCGCCGCGATCCATAGATACTTCCTTGACAATCGTCAGGTGCTGACGATCCACCGATTACAAGCTGACAAGACCTCTTGTGTGGCTGCGCTCGTCAACGTCCGCAAAGGCGTGGATGCAAACGACCAGGCCATAAAGATTGCGGACAGGCTCGGAACCGAATTTCAATGCAGCCGCGATACACTCGTAGTCGATTGAGGCGAGATGCCGCTTACTTCTGCGACACCCCTTAAACGAACTTGCCCTGAGAAGCCCCTCTGACGCAATGTCGCGGTATTCGATCGGAGTAGAACTTCGGCTCGCCCCAAGTGGCCTTGGGCTTGCGAGCCGGCGTGGTTAGTTTCGCCTTTCGGGCTCACCACGGTGTCCAACTTCTTAGAGATCGGCTAGAGACCGTGCGTGAGCAGCCGGTGCCCGCCCTCAGTATCTCGATTACTGGGCGCTACCTCATATGTGAGGTGCCGCTATTGGGCGCCGCTAACGCCGTGCTTGCTGGCGCTGCCTAGGGGAATCGAACTCCTGTTTCAGCCTTGAGAGGGTAAATTCGATCCGCTTGATGATTATTGTGAGGAGAGCTCTGCGATAGGACTTTGGGATATCAAGCCGGGCTCGGCTGCATGAGCAGGCGTTGCTGCACCAGTTTCGCCTCAGAAACGACCCTGCCGAAGCGCAACGAACCCGACCAGATTCAAACAAAACCTCAGCAAAATCAACAAAGCCGATCGTTATCCCGCCGCTCATAACGGCCTGATTGATGGTTCGAAGCCTACCGGACATATCGGGAAATCGCCCGCGCTTGATTTTTGACTTGCCTCCTTGACCTTGCGGCTTTCAAGGCGCCATTACTTCGTATACCTGAACGCCGCGTGATAGCTCGCCACTAGATGGACTTCTTTTCTGCTGAACCTTCCAGAATGCTCCTCTAATCAACCGCCAAGTGCGGTTGCCAGCTGAAGTCATAGAGAGCGCTCAACAACTTCATGGACAGCAGCGACGAGAACGCAGATGACTTGCAACAACGTTCTGGTCGAGAGCATTCTATTGAAGAGCGTCATGATGCCGCGTCTAGCGCTGGTGACCGAGCCGGATTCCAAGCTTGAGCGCCTTTTGGCGGAGTGAGCCTTCGGAGCGCTTTGTGAGTTTCGCGATTTTTGCAACCGGCGTCTTCGCTTTCGAATGAGCGCGCAGCTCTTTCACGTCGGCCTTTGTGTATTCGCGACGCACAGTTTTCTTCTTCGTAGCCGTGTTCTTCGCCTTCTTCGCCACTTTTAGCTCCTCGATTCGAGAGTGGGCGTACTAGCACAGGCGCATTGAGGCGCATCTATCCATCATTTTGACTATGGTCCGATCCGTGAACGGTCTCGTGACGCCAGTATTGCAGTCGATTTGCCCGACCTGTCAGATTGTTCCGGCAATCAGTCGATCGAAGTGAGAGCTTTGATCTACGTTTCTTCTCTGCCGCATTTGCGGGCCGGCATGCACGATGCCTGTAAGATGACGCTGCAAGAGCTCCGGACGCGGCTCGACCTACCTGCGCCCTCACGCGATGCGTAGGCAGGG
Organism: Bradyrhizobium sp. GCM10028915; assembly: GCF_042666195.1. Taxonomy (NCBI): domain Bacteria; kingdom Pseudomonadati; phylum Pseudomonadota; class Alphaproteobacteria; order Hyphomicrobiales; family Nitrobacteraceae; genus Bradyrhizobium; species Bradyrhizobium sp. GCM10028915. The sequence goes on along the minus strand of NZ_JBHTFN010000071.1, from coordinate 216,535 downwards.
AGAAAGCTTCTTCTCGCTTTACAAAATGCTTTGCCTAGCCATTCCGCGGACAGGAACGATTCGTCCTATTTGCACGCCACAGCTACCCAGCCGCAATATCTGTGCTCTCGATCCCTTTCTTGCTCGAGAAGCCTCGAACCTAATGCCTAGACCAATCACGGTCCAGGGCAAAGGCATGAGCGGCAAGGGCGAAGCGACTCGGATCGAGCGATTAAAGGCGCCGAATAGTCTGGATAAGCCGCTCGCGGCGAAGCGCCGTCGAAAGAACCGTGGCTTGCCCCCGCCAGCGACGTTCGATATCGATACGCTGCCGGGCAGCTCCAACTTGACCGCATGGGAAGCGGCAGCGGTCATCCGGCGCACGCCCGGTGCACTTGAGCAGTGGCGGCGCGACCCGAACCACCCGCTGAAATGGCGCTACGTCGATGGCCGGCCCCTCTATCGTGTCGATGCGGTGCGGGACTATTTGGCCAAGTGCGATAAGACGACTAGGACGCCTCGGCCGCATAATGCTCACGGAGACGGCCGAGCAGCTCGGCCTTGATCGGGTCAAGCGGATTCGTCCGCTGCAGGCGCACGATCTTCCCGATGCGTTTCGCGCCAACCAGCTCTGCAACGTAGTCGTGAGCCGCCTCGAACGCCATCTTGCGGATGATCCACTGTTCGTCGTGATTGTAGACTTGATCGATTCCGCTTGGCTTCTGCCCAACGCACAACCGCTGGATTTCGTTGTCGTAGCCACAGCGCGACATGATGGTGCGCAAACTGCGCCTTAGGTCATGCATGGTGAACTTGGCAACGCCCGCTTCCTTGACCAGGCGGTTGACCATCTTGGTGAAGCCCGACATCTGCCCACCGGTCTTCGGTGACGGGAAGACATAGTCGGACGTCGCGCGCTGGAAATGTTTCGCGGCCGTGAGCACCTCGTCAACCAGATGAGTGCGCGGCACATCGTGGTGCAGCCCCATCTTGGTCCACGCCGCATCGAACGTGATCCGGTCGTCCATGATGTGCTTTCGCCACTCGATCATGGTAGGCTCACTGCGCCGCGGGCCGCCGAGCAGGCACATGCGTGCCAGGAAACCGAAAGCCCCGAGCTTGCCGGATGCATCCCAGACCTTGATGATTTCCTCATCGGTCAGCGCGCGGCCCTTTGTTCGGCGCCCGACTCTCTGCGCGCGAGTTTCCTTGGGCGCGCGATAGCCGGCGAGCACGTTGTGCTCGACGTAACCTTCGCCGACACACCATTCGAGGAAGGTATGCACGTGCTTGCGCAAGTCCTTGGCGGCACCGCGCTTGCCAGTCTTGGCAATCTTGTCGACCGCAGCCATGATTTGCCGTCGCGTCAGGTCCCCCACGCCGCTCTCGGCGTGATCCTTGAGCCCGCGCCGCAAGGCCGACATTGCTGGCTTCCAGTTGACGACTTGACGTTCGGTCAAGGACGTCTGGTAGGGACCATCTTCAACAATGAGGGCCGCGAGCGTGGTGCGCTGCTTATCGGCTGCCTGTTGCCGCCTCGCCTCGCGCTTCGCATCGTTCGGGTCCAAGCCCTTGACGACCTCGCCTGCCGCGATGGTGGCGGCCTTGCGCGCGGCCTTTTCATTATATTTGGGCCACGCGCCGAGGGTCTTGCGCTGGGTCCCCCTCACCCCCGGCTTAGTGAAGAGGTAGACCCAGGTTCGGCCGCCGGTGGCGCGCATGCGCAAGGCAAGGCCGGGCAGCTTGTCGTCGTGGAGATAATGCTGCGCCTTACCCGGCGGCAGCGTTGCGTTGCGGATCACCGCATCGGTGAGTGTCAGCTGGTTGGCCGGCTCCGTCATGATCCATTCCCTCTCTCTGTGCCCTGATGTGCCCCGCAACAAGGGCGGCCAACCTCGAACAGAACCGGGTCTCAGACCTCCCCCGTTTTTGTGCCCCGAGGGAAAATCCAAGGCGGGCACAACGGGGGCATACAAAATGTAGCAAGGTCGCCTATGGGCTCTTATGGCCGCACAAGGCCATAACAACCATCAATTAAAGGGTTTTTTACATTTCAACTATGGCCGGATTTGGTTGGCTCAGGTCTACCGATTGTGGTTCACACGGGAGAGGTCCAAGGTTCGATCCCTTGTGCGCCCACCATTCACCTTCCTGAACCATAATTTGTTGCGGACGATAACCGACGCTCGGCGGCTGTCTTCACCCGTCCAAATCAAAAACAGCGAAAACAACCCCATGCACAGTAGCCGACCTCAGTCGGATCAATGAGTTACAGGATTGCGACTTTTCCGAAATATAATTTGACTCGTCGGGCAAAACACCGGCATGATGGCATCATCGCGGGGGACCTGAAGCGCGATCGCATCAAGCTTCACGCAACCCGCGCCGGTCGCCAGGCTGCGTACAAACCGACCAGGGTGCCGATAGTAACCAGCGCTGCGGCCAGCAGCAGCTGCAATTCTCCATCGTCCGTGGTGCCTACGGACGACACAAGTCTGGTCACCACGACGAACAGAATGCCCACAGAGGCTGCTGCGCCCACGCCGAGATAGGCGAGCTCGCGCGTCAGGTTGCGGCCGAGGAGTCCGAGTGCCGTGAAATACATCGCGCAGGCGTTGGGATGAACGAACAGCGCAATTCGCGCGTAAGGACCGTAGGCGTCGAGGAGGGACTCACACCGGTTCAGTGCCGCCTTTGAGGCAATCCGCTGCAACAGCGGTCTGAAAAAACGAGCCTGTCCGTAGCTCAGAACGGCGCCCAGGATGATGGCCAACCACGCCACGATGAAAACGGAGACGTCCGCGGGCTTTGGATTGAGCGCCACGGACATCAGGATGAGAGCGGTTCCGGGGAAATAGCCAAAATACGGGAAGACCGCCTCCAGCAGCACGCAGACGAATATGAAGGCCGGAAACCACGCCGAGCCGGTCGCATCCTGGACGATGGCGTTCAGGTCGAAGAGATTTGTCCTGTACAGGACGAGGTACATGCACATGGCCAACCCGGCCAGCGCGTAAAACGGCAATGCTCCCGACAGAAACCGCCTCATCCAGCTATCGCGCCTTGTTGCGCGGACACAGCGGAAACCATCGATAAACGCCCCCTACCCAATCGACAAAATCTCGATCTCCTGCGCACCCGATCCCACGACATCCCCGACCGCCTTCCCCATCAACGACTTCGCCACCGGTGCCACAAATGAGATCGTGCCGGCCTTGGGATCGGCTTCGTCCTCGCCGACGATGCGATAGGTTTGCACGCGGCCATCGGCGCGGCTGAACGTCACCGTGCTGCCGAAGGCGACGACATCGGTCGAGGCCGGGGCGGGAATGACCTGCGCCGTGCGCAGCCGTTCGGTGAGATAGCGGGCGTCACGCAAGGGCACCGCCGACTGCCGGCGCTTTTCGTTGACGTCCTCGATGGCTTGCGCGGCTTCATAGGCCTCGCGCGCGTCCTGAAGCTGCTTTTGCAACGCCTGCAAGCCTGCTTCCGTCACGAGATTTGGATGCGGCGAGATCGGCCGATCCGGCAACAGCGTCTCGGCGGCGGTTTCCGCGCTCTCTTCCTTGGTAAAGGCAACGCTCAAGTCGAAAATCCTGTCGAACTGTTCGGGCTCACGGCCCGCGCCTTCGCGCCGCAAGCAATCGCGGCGGGCAGAAGCTGGCGATCATCCCGGATCATATCTCAAGTACGACGAAACGGCGCAGCTTGAAAACGATGTCCGGCATGGCCTGCCGGAACCGCGTGGCATCCCGGAACGTGGTCGAGAACGGCGCGAAGGTGATCATCGCGTTCCAGTGCCTGTAGCCGTAGACCGTGACGGAGGCGCCGGTCGCCGGAAAATTCTCGAGCTTGCGCAGCTCACCCAGGACGAGATCGGCGATCGCTTCAGCAGGCAGCAACTGCTTGCCATCAGGTGTCGTGGCGATCTTCGCTGGCGGCTCGACTGACTTCGCGGGGGCCAGCGCCGCATCGAGCGCGTTCTCGGAATTTGTTTCGGGCTTGTCCTCGAGGTTGGCCGGCGGCGTATCGGCGGCGGGCAGCTCGACCAGCTCAAATCCGTTCGTCGGCGCGGTCGGCGGCGGAACCTCGATGACCGGCGGCGGCGCAACACTGTCTGCGGCGCGCCTGTTGCCTCCCAGGATGCTGCTGATCATCGCCACGAGGCCAGCATCCTTCACGTCGTCACTCATTACTCCCCCCAGGCTTCGACCTACTCTAGCACCGCTCGCGCGGACCGCCACTGGGGATGTATGGCCGGATTCCGTCCGGCCAAGGTCCTATTTCACGCGATGGCATTGGCGGCGCGATGCCCGATCACGCCGCGCTGCCGTGCGATCCGTCACTGCTTATCGAACGGAATGTATTGTTGGTATTGCTTCGGCACCGAGCTGCGGTAGCGCGCGGGCACCGTGCCGCTGTCGACCGAGTGATCGATCTCCTGCTGCCGCGTCATCTTCTTCTTCGCCGGCTTCTTCGACGCACTCTTTTTGGAGTCGGTCGGCTGGCTGGAGGTGTCGCTGGTTGCGCCCGGCGCGGTCGTCGTCGTTGCCGGCGCGGCGGTTGTCGTCGCAGACGCCGCGGTTCCGGCGGCGGCTGGTGCGCCCTGCGCCAACGCGAGCGGTGCCTGCATGAGAAGCGCCAGCGCTGCTGTCGCAGCCAGCAAGTATGATTTCTGCATTAGAACCTCCAAAATACCTGATCCGAATAAGGCAAGCGTATTTCTGCGGGATCGACGCGTGCAAGTCCGTTCACGATAGGCTCGAACCCCATGGTGAACTGTGGCCGAGATCACATTGCCGGCAGCAGGCTGCGTCATGATGTGCCTTGTCGCGAACGCAAAGCATTCTGGCGACACCAATACAGGCATGACTGCGCAACAGACGAGCCAGGCTCGCTGGCATTCCCACCCACTCGCTCTCGAAGGAGACTGACATGCGTCGCACCATCCTCACTCTCGCATCGCTCGCGGCCCTGCTCGCCGTAGCATCCCCGGCAGCCCAGGCACATCCTGCGAACGATCGATATTGCATCCAGGGCCGCTCGTGGGGTTACCCGGGCAATTGCCAGTTCGCCAGCTATCAGCAGTGCCTCGCTACCGCCTCCGGCACGTCGTCCTATTGCGGCATCAACCCGCGCTACGCGTTCTCGCAGCAGCGCGACTACTGACGAATTGGCGGCGTGCGCGTATGACGCGCGCGCCGCCACAATTTTTGCGTGAAGACGACCCGCTCCGCCGACGTGCCGGCGAATTGAAACTGTGCGAAGCCGCTTGCGTCCGTCGATGACGAGAATGTTATCCGTCATCAGCACCGAGAAATTCACGATGCGCAGCCGTGGCTTGCGGGCCAAGGCGCACCTTCCGAAAATTTCGATACCGGGCAATTGTGATCCATCTCGCTCGTGGCAGGCGTGATCGCGCCTAGGCTGCAAAGTCCAGCGCGAGAAACCTTAGCCCGATCTTTCCATTCGACTTTTCAGGAAGGTGTTTCAATGAGCAGCCGCCACGCAATTGTTCCGCGCGGTCTGAACGCAACGCGTTCGCCGCTTTCGCAAGGCCGCTTCGGCCGCATGTTCCGCAAGCTCGCACCGGCCAAATTCGGCCCGAACGATTCCGACGCTGTCGCAAACCTGTCGGCGCTCGCCGACAAGATGGTCGCCGGCTTCGACGGGCCGAAGGACGGGCCGGATGCGGAAGAGAGCGGCATTCCCTCGCTCTACACTTATTTTGGCCAGTTCATCGACCACGACATCACCTTCGATCCGGTCAGCTCGCTGACCAAGCAGCAGGACCCCGACGGGCTCGTCGACTTCCGCACGCCGTCACTCGACATGGACAATGTCTACGGCCGCGGCCCGAACGACCAGCCCTACATGTATGACGACATCAAGTTCCGGCTCGGCGAGAAGGTCACCGGGGCGGGCGTGCCCGATGCAGTCGATCTGCCGCGCTTCAAGGGCCGCGCGCTGATCGGCGATCCCCGCAACGACGAGAACAGCATTGTCTCGCAGTTTCAAGCCTTGATGCTGCGCTTTCACAACCGCATGGTCGACGACAATGACAGCCTGTCGTTCGAAGAGGTGCAGCAGCGCGTTCGATTCCACTATCAGTACGTGGTGCTGAACGACTTCCTGCCGCGCATCGTCCACGCCAGCGTGCTGGACCAGCTGAAGACCGCGGGTCGCTACGACCGCGGCAAGCTCGCTTACTACCATTGGAAGACCTATCCGTTCATGCCGGTCGAGTTCTCGGTCGCGGCCTACCGGCTCGGGCACTCCATGATCCGCCCCGGCTACCGGCTGAACGACGCGGCCAACATGCTGCTGCAGATCTTTCCCGATCCCAACAATCCCGACCACAACGCACTGACCGGCTTCCGAGCGATGGGACCGGGACGCGCCATGGACTGGGGCCGCTTCATCGATCTCGACACGCGCCCCTACGGCGTCGAGGACGACGACACCAATCCCGACAACAAGAGGCGGCTGCAGTTCGCCTATCGCATCGATGCCTCGCTGGTGGACCCGCTGCGCAAGCTGCCGCCGGAAGTCGCCTCCAATCCGGCGTCGCTCGCGCTGCGCAATCTCGAGCGCAGCTGGCGGCTCGGACTGCCGTCGGGCCAGGCCGTCGCCAGGGCGATGAACCTGACGCCGCTGAGCGACGACGAGATCATCATCGGCAAGGCCGTCGACGAGCCCGGCGCGGGCGATCCGCAAGTCAAGATCGCGACCATCGCGAACGGCGTGTTCGCCGGCAACTGCCCGCTGTGGGCCTACATCCTGGCCGAGGCGCGGCAAAACGCGACCGACATGGCGATACCCGCTACCGGCGGGCCCGCTACGGTCAGGACACCGCAGCTCGGACCGGTGGGCGGTCGCATCGTCGCCGAAGTCTTCCTCGGCATGATGTTCGGAGATAATTCCTCCGTGCTGTCGCTCGACCCGCAATGGACGCCGGTGACCGGCTCCGGCTTCGCGCTGAAGGACCTCGTCGCCTACGCACTCGGCCAGGGCGACCCGCTGCATTGAGCGGGTGACGGACGATGATGATGCAAGGCCGCTCGTCATGCGAGCGGCCTTGCGGCTCCCCTCTCATCAACCGGCAGAGGTGAACCGCGGCGCGCATCGATCAAAAGGCGATGGCGGAAGCGACAATGCGACCTTGGGCGAAGTTCTGCTAGCCTGCTTGGGGCCATAGCAGCCCAAGCCCATGCAAGGCGATCAATTGCAGACTTCTCTGCTCCGGCCAGCCTGGCCCGTCATCACCGAGCTCATGTCACCACTGCTGGCGCTCTCTATCCTGCATCCTTTGCCGACAGGGCGGCAGCCAGCAGCATTGCAAAATATCTGGCTCGATGCTTGCGGCTTCGATGGCGACGTCTCAACCTGCTTCCGTTCTGCATCTCGCTTCTTGGACTCCTCACGGCTGGCGACCGGCTTCTTATCTTGGACCTTCTCGCATTCATTATCGTCATTGACGCGATAGCCAACTCGGCAGGCGATCTTCACGCAGGTGTCGCCATCCGCTCTGAAGCCCCGATCACAGACCTGCGGACAGACCCGTCCGGGTTTGGCCTTGATCGTATCGAGCGCGTCGAAGCTCGCGAGCTTGGCGTCGAACTTCGTGCCAGCGTATTTGTTGAAGGTGGAAAGCGATCGCTGCGACGCTGCATTCCAGTCTCCATCCGCCGCGCCAGATAGACAACCGACGCGACGCAGCTCCGACTGCACAAGCTTCGCTGTTTCCCGCGGTGATAGGGTCGGCTGCGACGAGGTCGGGGCAATGGCTGCGACCTTTTGCTCGCCACCGTCGTTCGCCTTCTCGGCGGACTGTCTGGCAGCGAGTTCGGCTGCGGCCGTGTCACTAGCGATCTTGTCCGCAAGCGCCTTTTCGGCGGTCTGCTTCTCGGCGAGCGCTTTGGCAACGGCGGTTTCAGCTTCCTTTCTCCGCTGCTCGGCGGCGGCGGCTTTGGCCTCCTCAACCTGCTTGGCCTTCTCGGCAGCGAGCCGGGCGTCCTCGGCGATTTTAGCGGCAGCGGCCGCCTTGTCCTGCTCGGCCTTCTTGGCGCGGTCCGCCGCGAGCCGTGCTTTCTCATCTTCAGCCTGCCGGGCCTTCTCAGCAGCGGCGGAGCGCGCTTGCTCGGCCTCGATCTTCCTCAACTGGACCTTGGCGAGATCGGCGTAGAAGCCATCCGGGTACGTCCGCAGGAAGGCATGCCATGCGTCTTTCTCGCCTGCCTGCAAAGCCAGCTCATAGTCTCTGCGAACCGCGTCCTGCGGGCTTGCCTGCGGTCCAGGAGCGGCTACCGGCTTCGCGGGCACCAGCGGCACGTCGTCGCCGCCGAGCGAGCCGTATACATAAGGCTCCTGCTTGTAGCCGGTGTTCTTGAGTACGTCGTCGCGGATGAAGCCGAAGGCCTTGCGCAGGTCGAGCCCCGGCATCGGCAAACGCTCGACCAGCGCTGCGGCGAAGGGACTGTTCTTCGAGTCGCCATCCGAGGCGGTCGAGCCCGCCTTGGCGGCGAAGGCGATCATCGTGTTCGGGCTCGTCGGCTCGATCTTCGCGAGGCCCCGGCCAATGGCTCGGGCAGCGACCGTCCGCTTCATCGTCTTGGCGAAAGGATTGTCGCGGCAGGCGTCCAGAATGACGAGCCGGAGCTGCTTCGCAGGCTCGACGGCAAACAGCGCGCGGTCGAGTGCCACGGTCTCATCGAGAACGTCGCTATCGGTCTCGAGAGTTGCATCGGTTGGAATCAGGTAATTGGTCCCGTCGAGCTCGATGCCGTGACCGGCGTAGTAGATGACGGCAACTTCGGCGTCTCGCGCCCGGCCACCAAAGTCGCGCAGAGCCTTGCGCATCTCGGTAGCATTGAGATCAGTCCTGAGGTCGATCCAGTCGAACCCGGCCTTCTTGAACATGCCACCGACCAGAGCAGCATCGTTCGCCGGATTGGCGAGCCTCGGCACGCTCTTGTAGGCGGAGTTGCCGATGACCAGCGCGACACGGCGCTCGGCATGAGCCGAGCCGCAGGCTAGGATGAAAAAGAACAATGAAAACCAGCGAAACGCGCCCATCGAAGCCCCGAGTACTATGTGCGCAGCGTATGTAGAGCCTGTCAAAAGGCAAGCTCCTGTTCTGTGACGCTGGTCACGCTCATGGTCGGCTGGTCGTCGAACGCCTACAACGGATCATAGCAGTCGATGTCGTCCGGCGGGGCGACTCAGCTTCGTCCTCGAATATGACTTATGAGTAGACGCTCTAACGCGCAGCCCCGAGGCCGACCTCCTCCAGCCGCGTGGCGAACCAGCGCGACAGCGGCTGATCGAGGACGCCGCTGACATAGACTTCCGAGATCGTCACGTTGTCCTTGTCCAGCACCAGCAGCACGCCGATCCAAAAGGCGAACCAGACATGCGCATCGGTCAACGCCATCAGCTTGTGCTGGTCGTGGTCGAGCGCGGTGTGATTGCTGGCCTTGCGGATCTCCACGGTGAGCAAATTGTTCGGGATCTCGCGCTGATGCACCACGACGTCAGGGTAGATCGACTTGCCCAGATGATCGTCGGTCGAGATGATGGTGCCGTGCGGCAGATGCAGCGTACGCTCGCCTAGCCGGTCGTAGTTGCAATCGACCGACCAGCCGGAGAACTGCTTCTCCAGATGCACAGCGAAGCGGTGCGTGATGGCACGCTCGCCGATGTCCTTCTCGAACAGGAATGTTTCGTGTGCGTAGAAGTCCCGGAGTGCCGCGATCACCTTGTTCAGCTCGGTCTGCATCTTGCCCCCGGCCCTCGGCGCTCCTGATGCGGTGCCCTACATCTGGACTTCGATCAGCCGCGGTCCGGGCTCGGCGACGGCCTCGGCCAGCGCCTTGTTGAACTCGTCCGCGTTGGTGACGGCGCGGCCGGGCACGCCCATGCCCTTGGCCAGCGCCACGAAATCCAGCGTCGGCCGGTCGAGCCGCAGCATGTCGTTGGCGCGCTGGCCGGGCTCGCCGGCGCCGACATTGTCGAACTCGCCGCGCAGGATCTGGTAGATGCGATTGGCGAACACGATGGTGACGATATTGAGATTTTCTCTCGCCTGCGTCCACAGCGACTGGATCGTGTACATCGCGCTGCCGTCGCCGACCATGCAGATCACCTTGCGGTCCGGGCAGGCGATCGCGGCACCGATCGAGAGCGGCGTCGAGAAGCCGATCGAGCCGCCCATGTTCTGGAGCCAGTCGTGCGGAGCAGCCGCCGCTGTCGGCGGGAAGAAGGCGCGGCCGGTAGTGAGGGATTCGTCGACCAGGATCGCGTTCTCCGGAATCGCATAGGCGATCGATTGCGCGATCGAGGCGTGGGTCAGTGCGCCGGTCGGCTTGAGCAGCTCAGCCGCGGCCTGCGGCTTGACGTCCTTCGCGCTGGCCTTCACCGCGCCGGCGAGCGCTTCCAGTGCAGCGACCGAATTCTCCCCCCAGGAGGTCATGCGATGCACCTCGCAGCCCTCGGGCTTGAGGATGCTCGGCTTGTTCGGATAGGCAAAGAACGCCACGGGATCGTCGGACTCGACCAGCACGATATGGCGGAACCTGGCCAGCATCTGCAGCGCGTTGTCGATCACGTAATGGATGCGGTCGATCGAGAAGCGGCCGCGGCCGCGCGCCATCCTGGGACGGAAGGTCGGGCCCATCACGGTGCAACCGGTCTTGGCGGCGATGCGCTCGGCCAGCGCCAGGCCCTGCTCGCTCAGCGCACTGCCGGTCATCAGCAGCAGCGTGCCCTCGCCGTCGCCGTGCAGGATCTTTGCGGCCTGCTCGACCGCCTGCGGCGAATAGCTCGCGCGCTGCTGCTCGGCCGGAACCTCGGCGATGCCGTCCGCTTCGTTCCAGGCGGTGTCGGCGGGCAGGATCAGGGTCGCGATCTGCGGCGGCGCGCTCTTGGCGGCGGCGATCGCCGCGGCACCGTCGGCGGCGACCGATTTGGAGTCCGGCGAAGTGCGGACCCAGGACGACATCGGCCGGGCCAGGCCCTCGATGTCGGAGGTCAGCGGCGCGTTGTAGTCGATGTGGTAGACGGCGTGCTGGCCGACGATGTTGACGATGCCGGAATTCGCCTTCTTGGCGTTGTGCAGATTGGCAAGGCCGTTGGCAAGACCGGGGCCGAGATGCAGCAGCGTCGAGGCCGGCGTGCCCTTCATGCGGAAATAGCCGTCGGCGGCGCCGGTCACCACGCCTTCGAACAGGCCGAGCACGCAACGCATGCCGGGCACGCGGTCGAGCGCTGCGACAAAATGCATCTCGGAGGTGCCGGGGTTGGAGAAGCAGACGTCGACCCCGCCCTTGACCATCGTCCGCACCAGACTTTCCGCACCGTTCATCCGTCAGCTCCCGCAACCGGCAATGTTCCAACAATCCATCCGATCAATCATTGTTCGCTCGTCTCGTCAAAGCAATAGCCGGCGTCGCCGCCCTGCCCCGCGCGGCGATGCGCTGGTTTGGCTAATACTTTCCAGCAAATTGGCGCGGTTGCCGGTTTGGTAACGCCAACCGTTAAGGATGCCCCGTCTCACGAGGCCGTGGCTTGCGGAAAGCCCGCAAATATGGCCTGTAACTTCAGTTGAATCGATTTTTTGCTGGGGGAACAATGATCCGGTATTTTGCCGCGCCGATTGCCGCCATCGCACTGCTGTCGGCGACCGCCGGCGGCGCCTTCGCCGAGGAGTTCGACTCGCGCGACATCATGGGCGGCGGCCCGAATTTCTTCCGCGGCGGCTCGAGCCCAGTTCCCCGCACCACCGTCATGTATAACGGCAACTACGCCCCCGGCACGATCGTGGTGAACACCTCGGAGCGCCGGCTCTATCTGGTGCTCCAGAACGGCCAGGCCCTGCGCTACGGCATCGGTGTCGGCCGCGACGGCTTCCGCTGGGGCGGCGTGCACCGGATCACCGCCAAGAAGGAATGGCCGGACTGGACGCCGCCGTCACAGATGCTGGCGCGCCGGCCGGACCTGCCGCGTCACATGAAGGGCGGCGTCGAAAATCCGCTCGGTGCGCGCGCGATGTATCTGGGCTCGACACTCTATCGCATCCACGGCTCCAACGAGCCGGAGACGATCGGCCAGGCGGTGTCCTCGGGCTGCTTCCGCATGACCAATGACGACGTCACCGACCTCTACGGCCGCGTCGGGGTCGGCACCACGGTGGTCGTGCTGAACAACTAGCAAGAATCGGCGGCGCGTGGATATGCGGCCTTGTGCGTCGGTTCCGAATACGGCAGCGTCGCCTGGCAATGAGCGCATTGGCCCCGTCTCCGTCCGGCTTTCGCATCGTGCTGCTGGCGCTCGCCACCGTCGCGTTCGCGCCTGACACCGCTACCATCGCCGTCGCGGGCGAATTGCCCGCGATCGCTTCGCGCCAGCGCGCCGAGAAGAAGAGCTTTACCGACGGCGAGATCGTCGACGGCTTTCTGAAGACGGCGTTCGGCGCCGAATACCACCTTGCCGGCCGTGTCGATCGCATCCGCAAGTTCGACGGACCGGTGCGCGTGTTCGCCGAGAGCGATCGCGCCGACCGCAAGGCGCAGCTCGCGAAAGTCGTAGCCGACATCGGCAAGCGCGTGCAGCATCTCGACATCGCCATGATCGACTCCAGCGAAGCGGCGAATGTGCGCGTGAAGCTCGTGCGCGACCGCGATCTGTTCCGCACCATCTCGAGCTTCTACGGTGCGGAGAAGGCCCGCGAGATCCGCACCTCGCTCGATCCGCAATGCCTGTCCGGCTTCCGCAAGAACGACAATTTCGAGATCGAGCATTCCGACGTCATCCTCACCGTCGACAACGGCGATTTCACCTTCCTCGACTGCGCCTATGAGGAGCTGCTGCAATCGCTCGGCCCGATCAACGACACCGCCAGCGTGCCCTGGACCATGTTCAACGACAACGTCTCGATGGGCTATTTCGACGTCTATGACCAGTACATCCTCAACCTGCTCTACGATCCCCGCATCAAGGCCGGCATGACCGTGGCTGAGGTCAAGGCGGCGCTGCCCGACGTGCTCACCGATGTACGCATTTGGGTAAGGCGCGTGAACGATCTGAAGGAGTGAGATCGCAAGGGGAGAAGGAAAGCACCGTGGCGCGGCTTTACGCCTTCTTCGCCTTCGACATCAAAAATTGCTGGCGCATCACGTTGTTGCTTCCGTCGTAATATTCGGAGATCAGCGCCTCGAACTCGCTGCGAAAACTCCGCAGCCTGTCCGGCTCGTCCTTGTACTGGGCGACGAGCTTGATCAAAGGCCCGATCGTCGTTTCCATGGTGCGGCGGAAATGCTGCGGGCTGAGTGCGGACGGCGTCATGATGTCCATCTCGAAGGTGATATCCTTCGCTTTCCCTGCGAGACGTTCGGCGACGATCTTCGGATCGCCCCACGACACCGGTGAGGCCACGCCCTCGGGCGGCGGCAGATGGCGGCCGATCAGCGCGAACATCCGGCCGACATAGAGATGCGGCGGCCAGGTGGAGAAGGCGATGGTGCCGCCGGGCTTCAGCACGCGCAGCATCTCGCCGATGGCGACCTTGGGACGCGGCGCGAACATGTGGCCGAACTGGCTGAGCACCACGTCGAACTCGTTGTCGCCATAGGGCAGGCTTTCGGCGTCGCCTTCGGCGAAGTCGACATCGAGATTCGCCAGCTGCGCGTGCTCGCGGGCGCGCTCGAGCAGGACCGGCGACAGGTCGAGACCCCTGACCTTCGCACCGCGGCGCGCCGCCGTGATCGCGGCAACGCCGGTGCCGCATCCGACGTCGAGCAGCATTTGGCCGGTCGCGACCCCGGCGAAGCTCACGAGCTTGGCGGCCGAGGGCGTGGTGAACACTTCCATCGGCGTGAACAGCGACCAGGCTTCCTTCTGGACTGCCTTGAAACCAGCAAACGGGTCTTGGTCGGCCATGGAACTCTCCCTTCGCTCAATGTCAGTTTTTCATGAGGCTGACGACGGATGCCAAAGGTTCAACGCAAGCCCATGACGGCGACGGCTTCGCCTCCCTGGCGGTCCTATTGCACGAGATCGGCAACGATGGTCGCGGCCTTGAGGCCGGTGCCGGTGAGGACCGCGACCGTGGTCTCGGTCGCCTTGATGCTACCGGTGACGGATAGTTTCTCCAGCGCGGCGGCAGCACTTGCGCTGGTCGGCTCGGCGAACAGGCCCTGCCGCGCAAGACGCCGCAGCGCGGCGACGATCTCGTCCTCGGTCAGCGCGACAGTGCCGCCACCGCTCTCGCGCAACGCGCCGATGATCTCGCGCAGGCGCAGCGGATGCTTGATCGCGGTGCCTTCGGCGATGGTCTTGTTCACCTCGCGCGCGACAGGGGTGTCGACGCCGGCCTTGAAGCTTGCATCGATCGGCGAGCAGTTGAGCGGCTGCGCCGCGAACAGGCGCGGCAGCCTGGTGATCTGGCCGGCTTTCAACAGCTCACGGAAACCAAGGGCGCAACCCAAAAGGCTGCTGCCGGCGCCGACGGGCACGATGACGTTGTCGGGGACGCGGAAGCCGAGGTCCTCCCATATCTCATAGGCGAGCGACTTGGTGCCTTCGAGGAAGAACGGTTGCCAATTGTGGCTGGCATAGAAGGTCTGGCTCGACTGCCGGATTGCCTCGGCCTCCGATTCCTCGCGCGGGCCCTCGACCAGCTGCACCGCCGCGCCATAGGCGCGGACCTGCGCGATCTTGGCCGGCGATGTCGAGGCCGGCGCGAGAATCTTCACGCGCATGCCGCCGGCGGCGCCGAGACCCGCCATCGACGAGCCGCCATTGCCGGACGAGTCCTCCAGAATGGCGTCGACGCCGATCTGCCGAAGGAAGGACAGCATCACGGCGGAGCCCCGGTCCTTGAAACTGCCGGTCGGGTTGAACCATTCGAGCTTGAAGAACGGGCGCAGCTCGCCCCAGGCCTGCTGCACCAGTGGCGTGCAGCCTTCGCCGAGCGTGATCGGAGTCTTGATCTCGACCGGCAGCGCCGCCCGGTAGCGCCAGAGCGAACGCGTGCGCGGCTCGATCTCCTCCCGCGACATCCCTGCCCCGGGCGTCACCAGCAGCGGCGTGCGCTCGTCCGAGCACCAGCGCGGCTGGTCCAGCGGATAGAGCTTACCGTTGCGGGGGTCGATGTAGGCGGGGGCGGGCATGGCGGTCTCCAAGGAAGGCGATGCGGCAAAGGCGATCTGTACGTTTTGGTTTGATGACACGTTTTGTCCGGAAACTCGACGCCCGGCACGCCAACCGTGTGGCGCCTCTTGAAAACGTGAAAACCATAATTACTTCATCATCTTACTGCGGTGGCGGAGAGCTCCGCCAGTGCGGTAGCGTGGGACTCGGGCAAGCGCTGCCGGGTCGCGGGACGACAGGAATTTGGCCGCGAACCGCCCCGCCCCCGCGCAGCACGATTAACTTGTCTGTCGCGACTGCCCGCTACAATATGTTGGATTGAGCTCGCGCCGCCGGTGTTCCGCATCGGCAGCGCGACGAGCCAAGGCCCGTCCGAGCGGCGGGCCGTTGGCTTTTTAGGAGTTTGGTCATGAGCCGCGCGAACCGTACCGACCACATCCGCCTCACCTCCCATCCGGAGCCGGGCAGGACAGCCGCCTTCCCGATCCACTGGGGCGCCGCCGACGCACGCACCCGCGGTCCGATCATCGGCACGGTGTCGCGCGCGGGAGATCGCAACGTGATCGGCAGCCATGGCGGCTCCTATGCGATGTACCGCGCGCTCGCGGTGTCCGCCGGCGCGCTCGATCCGATTCGTAGGCCCGACCTCACCAACACGTTTCCCGCGGCGACCATCGGGCCGTTCCCGCAATGGAGCGATCCCGCCAAGATCGTCGCGCTCGATCCCTGGGGGCATCTCGTCGCCGAGAATTTCGGCAAGGACATCGCCGAGGGCATCGACATCAGGCCGAGCATCGCGGTGACGCGCGCGCGGCTGGACCTGCCGGAGATCCGCGAGGCGCTCGCCGCCAAGCGCCTGCGCGCCGACGGCGACGTCGTGCACGCCAATGGCAGCGTGTCGGTGGTGAAGATCGCGATTGATCCGGTCTGGTATCTGCCAGGCCTTGCGGAGCGCTTTGCGACCAACGAGACCGAGCTGCGGCGCACGCTGTTCGAGCAGACCGCCGGCATGTTCCCTGAGCTCGTGACCCGGCCGGACATGAAGGTGTTTCTGCCGCCGATCGGCGGCACCACCGTCTACATGTTCGGCGACGTCACCAAGCTGCCGGACCATCGCACCAAGATCACCTGCCGCGTGCATGACGAGTGCAACGGCTCCGACGTGTTCGGCTCCGATATCTGCACCTGCCGGCCCTACCTCATTCACGGCATCGAGGAATCCGCGCGCGGCGCGCAGGAGGGCGGACTCGGGCTCGTGATCTACAACCGCAAGGAAGGCCGCGCGCTCGGCGAGGTCACGAAGTTCCTGGTCTACAATGCGCGCAAGCGCCAGGAGGACGGCGATGCGGCCGCCGCCTATTTCGAGCGCACCGAATGCGTCGCCGGCGTCCAGGACGCGCGCTTCCAGCAATTGATGCCCGACACCATCCACTGGCTGGGCCTGAAGCGCATCGACCGCTTCCTCTCGATGAGCGACATGAAGCATGACGCTTTGACCTCGCAGGGCATCGACATCGTCGAGCGCGTGCCGATCCCGCCCGAGCTCATTCCCGCCGACGCCTATGTCGAGATCGCCGCGAAGAAGGCCGCCGGCTATTACTCCACCGACATTGCGCCGGAGAAGGACGTCGACGGCGTGGTCGGGCGTTCGCTGGAAAAATACTGATCGATTGATGGCAGACGCTTTGGAATTGCAGGCCCGTTCGCTGCTTAGCGCAGCAGCGGTTCGCGCGCGTGCCGGCGAGATGTTTGGGATCGGTCTGAACGGCGGGCTGACGCATTTCACCATCGATCTCGATCGCATGGATGGCGTTGCCGACGCCGTTCTCGCCGTGACGCGCGAGGCCTATCCGACGCTGGAGATTCCGTTCCATGCGCGCTGGCGGCATTTCGTGCTTGATGGCGTCGACCGTTGGGCGCGGCTCGCGGACGCGACGTCATGGCCCGACCGCGCGGCACGGGCGCGCGCGGAGTTCGACCTTGCCATCGTCAGCGTGCTGCTCGACGCCGGCGCGGGTGCCGCGTGGCGATACCGCGACGCGGTGACGGGACAGAGCATCGGCCGATCCGAGGGACTCGCGATTGCGAGCCTCGACATGTTCGCAAGCGGCCTTTTTTCCCACGATCCCCGCGCGCCCTTCAGGACCGATGCCGACGTGCTCGCGCGACTGCCACTCGCCGCGCTCACTTCGGCCTTTCAGGTGAGCGATGCCAATCCGCTGCTCGGGGTCGAGGGGCGGACCGATCTGCTGCGCCGCTTGGGCAAGCTGGTGGCGGAGCGGGCGGACGTGTTCGGCGCGCACGACACCCCGCGGCCGGGCGGGCTGTTCGATCACATCGCGGCGCAGGCGAAGGGCGGCGCGGTTCCCGCGCCCGCGATTCTCTCGGCGGTGCTGAATCAGCTCGGACCGATCTGGCCGTCGCGGCTGGAGCTTGCCGGGATTCCGCTCGGCGATTGCTGGCGCCACCCGGCGATCAAGGCCGATGACGCTACCGCGGGCCTTGTGCCCCTGCACAAGCTGTCGCAATGGCTGAGCTATTCGTTGATCGAGCCGCTGCAGCGCGCCGGATTCGACGTCACCGACATCGACGGCCTGACCGGGCTTGCCGAATATCGCAATGGCGGGCTGTTCGTCGATCACGAGGTGCTGCGCCTGCGCGACGCCGCCGATGCCGAGCGCGCGCATGCGGTGGATTCCCTGCTCGTCGTCGAGTGGCGCGCGCTGACCGTGGCGCTGCTGGACCGGCTCGCCGAACTGGTCCGCGCCAAACTCGAGCGCACTCCTGAGACATTGCCGCTCGCCAGCATTCTCGAAGGCGGCACCTGGGCCGCGGGCCGCGCCATCGCCTTCGCGCGCCGGCCCGATGGTTCGCCGCCGCTCAAGGTGATCAGCGACGGTACGGTGTTCTAGTCTCTCGTTCGAGTTCGCGGAAACAGATCCTTCATCCGGCGCTTCGCGCCACCTTCTCCCACAAGGGGAGAAGGAAGAAAGGCATCCGATCATGCAAGGCGTCACGATCGTCGATCATCCGTTGGTGCAGCACAAGCTGACCCTGGTGCGGGACAAATCGATCTCGACCAAATCGTTTCGGGAGCTGATCAAGGAGATCGGCATGCTGCTGTGCTACGAGGTGACGCGCGACCTGCCGCTCGCCGATACCGTTATCGAAACGCCGCTGGCGACGATGCATTCGGCCAAGATCGCGGGCAAGAAGCTGGTGTTCGTGCCGATGCTGCGCGCCGGCACCACTTTCGTCGACGGCATGATGGATTTGGTGCCGACCGCGCGCGTCGCCCATATTGGCCTCTACCGCGAGCCGCACAGCTTTGCCGCGGTCGAGTACTTCTTCAAATCGCCGTCCGATCTCAGCGAGCGCCTGGCGATCGTGGTGACGCCCGTGGTTGCGACCGCCAACACGGCTGTGGCCGCAATCGACCGGCTGAAGGAGCGCGGCGCCAAGGATATTCGCCTCGCCTGCCTGATCGCCGCCCCCGAAGGGCTCGAACGGCTGCGCGGACTGCATCCTGACGTGCCGATCTGGACGGCCGCAGTCGATGAAGGTCTCGACGAGAACGGCTTTATCCTGCCGGGCCTCGGCGACGCCGGCGACCGCGCCTACGGGACGAGATAGGCGCCGGCTTGCAAACCGCGTCACGTTAGGAACAGGTTCGCTCGCGCAAGGTTTTCCTGCTCTACGATGGAGAGCACGATGACCTATCAGGATGACCGCAGGGCAGACAGAGCACGCCGCAACAGCCCGGTGGGCTGGGCGATCGGCGCGATCTTCGTGATCGCCGTGGTCGCTGCCGTCTTCTTCTACAATGGACGCGACGTCGGCCCGCAGACCACGACCTCCAATCCGAACAACGCGCCGAGCGTCACCACCGGATCGAATCCACCTGCTGCGCCCGCGAAGTGATGCGCTGAGGGCGGGCCGTCACACCTTGCCGCTGCCGCAGATCCCCTTCAGCGCCTGCCACTCCGCATCCGTGAGCAGCGGCGGGCCGCTGGCGGGGCGGTCTTCTTTCGTCATGCGCGCGAGGCGGTCCTCGGTCAGCGGATGGCTCGCCAGGATCGACGTGAGGCCGCCGCCTTCCTTGCCGGTGATGCGGAACATCAATTCGGCTGCAGGCTTAGGCGAACGGCCGAGCTTGTGCATGATCTCGATGGCAAACGTATCCGCAGCGGTCTCGGCCTCGCGCGAATAGGAAGCCTCAACCACGCTGCGCGAGGCGAAGATCACGGCGCTCGAGCCAGTGACGTCGCCGAACAACAGGCCGATCAGGAACGAGGTGCCGCCGTTGTAGATCAGGCCGCGCATGTTGTCGTAATGCTTGAGATGACCGAGCTCGTGGGCGAGGATGCCGGCGATCTCGTCGGCATTTTCGGCCTTGTCGAGCAGGCCCTTCAGCACGAACACCTTGCCGCCCGGCAGCGCGAACGCGTTCGGCACCGGGGTCGGCAGCACGCCCGCGGTCATGGAATCGTCGTCGAGGCCGGCGGCATCGCGCAGCCGATTGACGAGCTTGACGAAGGCGGCTTTCCCCGCCCCATCCTGGCACTCGCTGCGCCCGAAGATCGTCTTCACCTGAACCTCCGCCGCATCTCCAATGCGCCGCTCGATCGGTTTCGGCACCAGCGGCGCGAGGCGGTCGGCAGCGAGCGGCACGCCGAACAGCACGACGCAGACAATGGAGACGGCGGCAGCCATCGACCAGCCGACGATTTTTGCGACCCCGCGGCGCGAGGTCTGGTGCTCGTCGAGCCGCATGCAGCGCGCGGTCACGTCTGACGCGAGCAGAGCGTCGCGGATTTCCAGCCGGGCCAGCGGCGGAGCGGAAGCGCAGGCGAGCCGCAAGATGCCGGGCGGGCTATCGGCGCGGCGGATGTCGGCATAGGCCCAGCGAACGGGCGTCGCACCCTCTTCGAGGATCTCGAGCGCGTCACCGAGCGTCAGCGCCACCTGCCGCCTGCGGCTCGACACGCCGTCGAAGAAGATCGTCGGCTTTGCGGATTGCGCCGGGACCTCTGTGGACAACTCACTCACAGCTCAGAATCCCGCGACATCGAGTCCATCGGCAAAGCCTTCGCCGAGCGCGCTGGCGAGCTCGGCGCTGCCGCGCACATCCGCCGCGGCTCCGATGTTGTGCACCTCGACAGTTTCCAGCACCTTGGCCCAGAGATCGCGCTGGAGATAGACCCGCATGACGATGTTGAGGGCGAGAGCGAGTGCGAAGTAGCCGATCACCATCATCACCAGCGTCGGGATGCTCTTGGCGGCATTGCCCCGCACCAACGCCTGCTCGACCGAAAGACCGCTCAGCTTGACGACGAGCATGGTCGCTCCGCCGATATAGGCGGCGAAGATGGCCGAGAGCAGCATCCACCAGCCGATCACTTTCCAGTACAACGCGTAGAATGCGTTGTGCGGCAATTGCGAGGACACGCTGACGTCGCCGATGCGGATACCGTCGAGCCACCAGCGCCACTCGCGCGCCTTGAACTCGGCATAGAAGAACGGCGCGAGCGGGAAGATCACCATCGCGATCGGGCTCAGCAGCCACAGCCACCAGCCGCGCTTGAAGAATGTCCAGCCGTCGCCTTCGAAATCGCCGCGTAAATCGCCGTAATGGGTGTGCCGCATCTTGTAGCGTTCGAGCGAGGCCTCGCGCCACGGCAATGCGAGCCCGAGCGTCAGGAACACGAGCAAGCCCCACAGCATGGCGCGGAACGAATAGGCCCAGCCCGATCCGTCCATCCAGAACCGCACGCCGCGCCAGACCGTGCGCGTCAGGCGATAGCGCCGCGCGCGAAAGATCGCAAACTGACCAAAGGCGTAGAAGCTGATGAACAGCGGCGTCGAGGCAAAGCCCTGCCAGCGTTCGAACTCGATACCGACAAGGAAGTAAGCGAGGTAGATCGGCACCAGGATCGCGAGCGCGAACAGGAAGCCGACCAGCAGCTCCTTGGCCCGCCCGGTATATTCGGCGGCGTCGCCATCAACCGCGGTGTTCGCCCACAGATGACGGCGGATGTCGGTGACGAGCCAGAACCGGTAGAAGCCGAAGGTGACGAGCTCGAGCAGGGCACCCTTGGTGACCAATTTGCGAAACTCGGTACGGTTGCCGGTGAAATCGACCCGCGTGGGCGGCAGCGGCGGGGGTAAGGGTTCGGAGCCGATGGGGGCCCATTGCATGTCGTTCACGGCGGCAACCTCGGGGTGCGGACCTGGTTCGATCAAACTTATAGATCAGAGATTAGTCGATCCCCAAGATGGGCGGGTTCGATTTAGCTCGATTCCGGTCGATTTCTGGCACGATTCCACGGCCGAGGGCGTGCGCGAGATCACGTTGTTGGATCAATGGCCTCGTAGTCCGGATGGAGCGCAGTGCAATCCGGGACAGCGGCAGTGGCGGACCGAATCCCGGATTTCGCTCCGCTCCATCCGGGCTACATCACACCCATGTGGCAAAACTCGCCCTTGCTCCGGCGCAGACAACCGGCTGTAATTGCAAATCAAATACCGCAGCGCAGAATTCAACGAGAACGCGCGGTTGATGTCAGGGAGAGCGGTCATGCATGGGACCATCGAAAACGCGGCGAAGCTCGACGCGTTACGCGCACGCGCTACGTCACTGCCGCTGGAGCAGTTCGATCCGGGCGACCCAGAGCTGTTCAGGACCGATACGTTCTGGCCCTATTTCGATCGCCTGCGCCGCGAAGATCCCGTGCACTATTGCAAGGACTCGATGTTCGGGCCGTATTGGTCGGTGACGCGCTACAACGACATCATGGAGATCGAGACCAATCATTCGGTATTCTCCTCGGCCTCCTCGCTCGGCGGCATCACCATCCGCGACATCGATCCGGAACTGCGCCGCGAGAGCTTCATCTCGATGGACCCGCCGCGCCATGCGGCGCAGCGCAAGACCGTGGCGCCGATGTTCACGCCGACGCATCTGGACAATCTCGCGCTCAGCATCCGCCAGCGCTCGGCCGAGTGCCTGGACAATCTGCCCCGCGGCGAGGTGTTCGACTGGGTCGACCATGTCTCGATCGAGCTCACCACGCAGATGCTCGCGGTGCTGTTCGACTTTCCCTGGGAGGATCGCCGCAAGCTGACGCGCTGGTCGGACATCGCGACCACCATTCCCGGCCCCGACGGCCTCGTCGCCACCGAAGACGAGCGTCAGGCCGAGCTGACGGAATGCGCGGGCTATTTCACGCGACTGTGGAAGGAACGCATCGAACAGCCGCCGAAGAGCGACCTGTTGTCGATGATGGCGCATGGCGCCGCGACGCGCGACATGGACGCGAAGAACTTCCTCGGCAATCTCATCCTTCTGATCGTCGGCGGCAACGACACCACCCGCAACACCATGTCGGGCTCGCTCCACGCGCTGAGCCAGCACCCGGAGCAATATCGCAAGCTGCGCGAAAACCCAGCGCTTCTCGACAGCTTCGTGCCGGAAGTGATCCGCTGGCAGACGCCGCTGGCCCATATGCGGCGCACAGCGCTTGCGGACTTCGAGTTCCGCGGCAAGCAGATCAAGAAAGGTGACAAGGTCGTGATGTGGTACGTCTCGGGCAACCGCGACGCCGATGCGATCGAAAAGCCTTACGAATTCATCATTGACCGCGCGCGGCCGCGCACGCATCTCTCGTTCGGCTTCGGCATCCACCGCTGCGTCGGCTTGCGGCTTGCCGAACTCCAGCTCAAGATTATCTGGGAAGAGATCCTCAAGCGATTCGACCATATCGAGGTGGTCGGCGAACCCAAGCGGGTCTATTCGAGTTTCGTGAAGGGTCTTGAAACCTTGCCGGTGAAGATCGCGGCTTAGATTCGCAAAGATGAGTTCGACACGTCCACAAGGAAGCTGTGCCCCCTCTCCCGCACGCGGGAGAGGTCAAGCAAGCAACTGGAGCAAACCACCATGAACATCCAAGCGCCGGTTCAAGTGGACAAGGCCGAACGCATGCGCAGGGCGCGCGAGGAGGCCTATGCGACGCCGCTGGCGCAATTCCACCCGGGCGCGCCCAGGCTGTTCCAGGACGACACCCTGTGGCCGTGGTTCGAGCGGCTGCGCAAGGAAGAGCCGGTGCATTACTGCACCAATGCGCCGATCGAGCCGTATTGGTCGGTGGTGAAGTACAACGACATCATGCATGTCGACACCAATCACGGCCTGTTCTCCTCGGATTCAACGCTCGGCGGCATCGGGATCCGCGACGTGCCGGAAGGCTATGACTGGCCGAGCTTCATCGCCATGGACCAGCCGCGTCATTCGTCGCAGCGCAAGACGGTGTCGCCGATGTTCACGCCGACGCATCTGGACGAACTGGCAAAACTGATCCGCCAGCGCTCGCAGACCGTGCTCGACAATCTGCCGCGCAACGAGACCTTCAATTTCGTCGAGCGCGTCTCGATCGAGCTGACGACGCAGATGCTAGCCACCCTGTTCGACTTCCCCTGGGAAGAACGGCGCAAGCTGACGCGCTGGTCCGATGTCGCGACCGCGCTGCCCAAGAGCGGCATCGTGGCCTCGGCCGAAGAGCGCCGCCGCGAGATGGACGAATGCTACGCCTACATGTCCAAGCTCTGGAACGAGCGCGTCAACTCCGCGCCGCGCAACGACCTGCTGTCGCTGATGGCGCACAACGACGCCACGCGCTTCATGGACCCCGATAATCTCATGGGCAACATCATCCTGCTCATCGTCGGCGGCAACGACACCACGCGCAACACCATGACCGGCTCGGTGCTGGCATTGAACGAGAATCCGGAGCAGTACGACAGGCTGCGCGCCAACCCGGAACTGATCGATTCCATGGTGCCCGAAGTGATCCGCTGGCAGACCCCGCTCGCGCATATGCGGCGCACCGCGCTGCAGGACACTGAAGTTGGCGGCAAGCACATCAAGAAGGGCGACCGCGTCGTGATGTGGTACGTCTCCGGCAATCGCGACGAGGAGATGTTCGAAAAGCCGAACGAGTTCATCATCGACCGCCCGCGGCCGCGGACCCATCTCTCCTTCGGCTTCGGCATCCACCGCTGCGTCGGCATGCGCCTCGCCGAACTCCAGCTCAAGATCGTCTGGGAAGAGATGCTGAAGCGCTTCGACCGCATCGAGGTAGTCGGCGAGCCCAAGCGGATCTATTCGAGCTTCATCAAGGGGTACGAGTCGCTGCCGGTGAGGATTCCGGGGTAGAGTGCTCGCTATACGGCAGGTGTTTCTCAACCTCAGCTGTCATGCTCCGCGACCCGGCTACGCCAAGGCTTCGCCGGGCTGAGGTCCAGGGGCGCCGAAGCTTTAGCGTAGGCGGCAAGCGGGGCATCCAGTATGCCGCGGCTTCTCGGCTCAAGCACTGCGGGCTCTGGAATACTGGATTTGCCCACCTTCGCGGGCAATGACACGCGGGGGTGGATTGAGAGCGGGCGACTCCACCCCAGCTATAAAATTCCGGCATGACAGCTCGCGCAACATGCGATGGGTCGCATACGGCCTTCTGTCCTAAACCGCACCGCCACATCTAACTCAACTTGATGTCCCACACGCCGTCCTTGCGGCAGGCGGCGACTTCCTCGCGCAGGAGGGCGGTGACGGCAAGCGAGGCCGTCGAGACCGGACGGTCGATCGGAGAGGCGAATATGAGTTCGCGCGTCATCGGCTTCGAGACGACAGCCGTTTCCAGCCGCCCGTCCGCGACCTCGCCGTGGACCGACGAGGGCGGCAGCAGCGCGAAGCCGAGGCCTTCCTCGACGAGGCTCGTGAGCACGCGGAACGAATCCGCCTCGAGCTGGACGTTGAGCTTGATCTTGCGCTGGGCCGCCGCATGCTCGATCAGCGCACGGAGACCGTGGGAATGACTGGGCAGCACCAGCCGTTGCCGCAGCAGCCAGCCGACATCGACGCTCTTCTTGCGCGCGAGGCCACAACCGCGCGGACCAACCGCGACGATGTTGTCGCGCCCCAAGCTCTCCACGTTGAGATGCAGATCGGCGGAGCGGCCGTAGAGGATGGCGAGATCCATCTCGCCGCGATGCAGCCATTCGACGAGATGGCCGCTGTAGCTCTCGACGATGCGCAGCGAAATGCCGGGAAATTTTTCGACGCAGCGCCGCGCGAAGCGCGCCGACAGCACGCAGCTCACGGTCGGGACCAGGCCGAGCACGACCTGGCCCGATGGCGGCCCCTTGGACGACTGGATGTCGTCGCGGATCTGGTCGATCTGCCGCACGATACCGGAGGTGCGCGCCAGCAAGAGGCGGCCGGCATCCGTGAGCACCATGCCGCGGCCGTTGCGGGTGAACAATTCCGTGCGCAGCTCGTGTTCCAGGAGCTTGATCTGCCTGGAGAGCGCCGGCTGCGCCACGCGCAACGTATCGGACGCCTTGGAGAGGCTGCCGAGCTCCGCCACGCAACTGAAGGTCCTGAGCTGACGGAAATCCATGCTTGCCAATCCTGGAAGGCTACTCCATACGCTATAGCAAATGAGCATAGGGGGCTGGCAGTGTTTTCACAACGCCAGAGGATCGGCCGGCGTTATCTTAACTGCCGCACATACGGGAAACCCCATGAGTGAAGAACACCAAACCGAAGATCACGCCGACATCCGCGAAGCCGTCGCAAAGCTGTGCGCGCAGTTTCCCGGCGAATACTGGCGCAAGCTCGACCGTGAGATGGACTACCCCAAGGCCTTCGTCGACGCGCTGACCGAGGCCGGTTATCTCTCGGTGCTGATCCCCGAGGAATATGGCGGCGCGGGCTTGAAGCTTTCAGCGGCCGCGGCGATCCTCGAAGAGATCCAGCGCGCGGGCTGCAACGGCGGCGGCTGCCACGCCCAGATGTACACGATGGGCACCGTGCTGCGGCACGGCAATGACGAGCAGAAGGCAAAATATCTGCCGAAGGTCGCGAGCGGCGAATTGCGGCTGCAGGCCTTCGGCGTCACCGAGCCGACCAGCGGCACCGACACCACGTCACTGAAGACCTTCGCGCGCAAGGACGGCAATGCCGGCTACGTCGTCAACGGCCAGAAGATCTGGACCAGCCGCGCCGAACATTCCGACCTGATGCTCCTGCTGGCGCGCACCACGCCGAAGGACCAGGTCAAGAAGCGCACGGATGGACTTTCGGTGTTCATCGTCGACATGCGCGAGGCCAAGAACAAGGGCCTTGAGATCCGCCCGATCCGCACCATGATGAACCACGCCACCACCGAAGTGTTCTTCACCGACATGAAGGTGCCGGCAGAGAATTTGATCGGCGAGGAAGGCAAGGGCTTTCGCTACATCCTCTCCGGCATGAATGCCGAGCGCATTTTGATTGCTGCCGAATGCGTCGGCGACGCCAAATGGTTCATCGCCAAGGCCACCAGCTACGCCAAGGAGCGCAGCGTTTTCGGCCGGCCGATCGGCCAGAACCAAGGCATCCAGTTCCCGATCGCCAAGGCCTACGCCGCGATGCGCGCGGCCGAACTGATGGTGAAGGAAGCGACGCGCAAATACGAGGCCGGGCTCGACTGCGGCGCGGAGGCCAACATGGCCAAGATGCTCGCGGCCGATGCGTCCTGGGAAGCGGCGAATGCCTGCGTCCAGACCCATGGCGGCTTCGGCTTCGCCGAGGAGTACGACGTCGAGCGCAAATTCCGTGAGACGCGGCTCTATCAGGTCGCGCCGATCTCGACCAATCTCGTGCTGTCCTTCATCGCCGAGCACGTCCTCGGCATGCCCCGCTCGTACTGAGGCAGCCATCATGGGAGCACTTGACGGGATCAGGGTGATTGCGGTCGAGCAGGCGGTGGCGGCACCGTTCTGCTCGTCGCGGCTGGCGGATGCCGGCGCGGAAGTCATCAAGATCGAGCGGCCTGAAGGCGATTTCGCGCGTGGCTATGACGCGGCGGCCAAGGGCCAGAGCAGCTACTTCGTGTGGCTCAACCGCGGCAAGCAATCCGCGGTGGTCGATCTCGCCACCAGGGAAGGTTGCGCCGAACTGGAGCGACTGATCGCGAGCGCCGACGTGCTGATCCAGAACCTCAAGCCGGGCTCGATGGACAAGCTCGGCTTTTCGCGGGAGCGGCTCTTGAAGGATTATCCCAGGCTGATTTCATGCACGATCACCGGCTATGGCGACGACGGCCCCTATGCGCACCGCAAGGCCTATGATCTCCTGATCCAGGCCGAGAGCGGCCTTGCCTCGATCACCGGCAATCCCGACGGCGCCTCGCGCGTCGGCATGTCCATCGTCGACGTCGCGACCGGCGCCACCGCGCATGCGGCGATCCTGGAGGCGCTGATCGGGCGCGGACGCACCGGCAAGGGCGCCGACATCCGCATCTCCATGTTCGACGTGATGGCGGACTGGTGCACCGTGCCGCTGCTCAATTCCGAAGCCGGTAATCCGCCCAAGCGCATGGGGCTGCGCCATCCCTCGATCGCACCCTATGGCGTGTTCACGTCCAGCGACGGCAAGGACATCCTGATCTCGATCCAGAGCGAGCGCGAATGGAAGACGCTTTGCGCAAAAGTGCTGGACCAGCCGGATCTGCCCGCCGATCCGCGCGTGGCCAACATGGTCGAGCGCGTGCGCAACCGCGACTTCACCGACAAGACGGTCGCGGATGCCTTCGGCAAGATGACGCGCGATGAGCTATTGAAGCGGCTGTCCGAGGCCGACATCGCCTTTGCCGAGGTCAACACCATGGCGGACCTCACCAAGCATCCGCATCTGCGCCGCATCGAGGTGGACACGCCGCAGGGACGCGTCAGCTATCCCGCGCCGGCGCCGATCATTGTCGGCGAGACGCGCAGCTATGGTGCTGTACCGGCGATCGGCGAAAATCCCCAATCCAAGAAATAACAAGAGCGAGGCGTCATGACCGAGAAGCTCGACATCGATCATCTCAGGCAATGGATCGGCCGCAGCGAAGAGGCCACCGACACCGTCACCGCGCAGCTCGTGAAGGGCCTGCGTGCGACGCTGTTCCAGGAGGTCGGCGCGCCCAAGCCGGGCGACGCGGCGCCGTTCACGGTGCATTGGTGCCTGGCGCAGCCGGTGTTTCCGATGTCGATGCTCGGCCCCGACGGCCACCCCACCCGCGGCGGCTTCCTGCCGCCGGTGCCGCTGCCGCGCCGGATGTGGGCCGGCGGCGAGATCGAGTTCCTGCAGCCGCTGCGCGTCGGAGACGAATCGACGCGGAGCTCGCGCATCGCCGACGTGCAGGTGAAGACCGGCTCGACCGGCACGCTGTGCTTCGTCTCGGTCGAGCACAGCATCTCCTCGCCGCGCGGCATCGCCATCCGCGAGCGGCAGGACATCGTCTATCGCGAGATGACGACGACGTCCGCGCCGGCAAAGGCGCCGCCTCCGCCGCCGAAGGCGCAGCATCGCCAGACGCATGTCTCCGATCCCGTGCTGCTGTTTCGTTATTCCGCGCTGACCTTCAACGGCCACCGCATCCATTACGACCGCGACTACGTCACCAAGGTCGAGGGATATCCGGGCCTGATCTTCCACGGGCCGCTGCAGGCAACGTTCATCATCGAGATGGCGGCGAAGCTGCACGGCGGCAAGCCGCCGAAGAGGTTTACTTATCGCGGGGTGCAACCGCTGTTCGAGGGCAGCGAGTTTTCCATCAACGCCAACGAGACCGCTGATGGCATGGAGCTGTGGACCGCGAACGCGGAGGGGCAGCCGACGATGAAGGGGGCCGCGGTGTGGTGATACACTGCTGCTAGACCCTCACCCTGAGGAGCGCGCCCTTTGCGCGCGTCTCGAAGGGCGAGGCCACCAGCCGGGCCTTCATCCTTCGAGACGCGCGAAGACGCGCTCCTCAGGATGAGGAATTAGAGGAACGGAAACCATGGCGAAGAACGGCAAGACCGGCAGCAAATCCGTCACCGTCAAGCAGGCGACGCTCGACCTGCTGCGCTCCTTCGGCATCAAGAAGGTATTCGGCAATCCCGGCTCGACCGAGCTGCCGTTCCTGAGCGACTGGCCCGACGACATCGACTACGTGCTCGCGCTTCAGGAAGCCTCCGCCGTCGGCATGGCCGACGGCTATGCGCAGGCGACGCGCAATGCCGGCTTCGTCAATCTGCATTCGGCCGCCGGCGTCGGCAACGCGCTGGGCAACATCTATACCGCGCATCGCAACCAGACGCCGCTGGTGATCACCGCGGGCCAGCAGGCACGCTCGATCCTCCCCTTGCAGGCGTTCCTGTATGCGGAGCGTGCGTCCGAATTCCCGAGGCCTTATGTGAAGTACAGCGTGGAGCCGGCGCGGCCCGAGGACGTTCCGGCCGCCATCGCGCGCGCCTATTACACCGCGATGCAGCCGCCATGCGGGCCGACCTTCGTCTCGATCCCGGTCGACGACTGGGCGCATGCGACGGCTCCCGTCGAAGCCCGCAACGTCAGCCGCGAGATCGGGCCTGAGATTGACGCGATGAAGGCGCTGGTCACCGCGCTCGGCTCGGCCAAGCACCCTGCCGTCGTCGTCGGCCCCGGCGTCGATCGCGCCGGCGCGGTCGACCTGATGGTGCGCGTCGCCGAGAAGGCCAGGGCCAGCGTCTGGGTCAGCCCGTTTTCGGCGCGCTGCTCGTTCCCGGAACGTCATCCCCAGTTCGCGGGTTTCCTGCATGCCTCGCCGGCGCAATTGTCGGACGCGCTGCGCGAGCACGACCTCGTCGTCGTGATCGGCGCGCCCGTATTCACCTTCCACGTCGAAGGCCACGCCGCGATCTTCGATGGCGGCGCGACGATCTTCCAGATCACCGATGACCCCGATGCCGCGGCGGTGACGCCGGTCGGCACCAGCATCATCGCGACGATGAAGCCGGCGCTCGCAATGCTGCTCGACCTCTTGCCGGAGAGCAAGCGCGCGGCACCGAAGGGGCGAACGCTGCCGCCGGCGCCGCAAGCCGCCGATCCGTTGCCGGTCGAATT
This sequence comes from Bradyrhizobium sp. GCM10028915, assembly GCF_042666195.1. Taxonomy (NCBI): domain Bacteria; kingdom Pseudomonadati; phylum Pseudomonadota; class Alphaproteobacteria; order Hyphomicrobiales; family Nitrobacteraceae; genus Bradyrhizobium; species Bradyrhizobium sp. GCM10028915. Next base: position 186,459 of record NZ_JBHTFN010000071.1, on the reverse strand, counting down.
CCTGCTGCATTCGCTGTCGCAGGCGATGCCGGACGGCGCGTCGCTGGTCGAGGAAATCCCCTCGCACCGGCCGGCCATGCAAAAGTTCATGCCGATGCGCGGCCAGGACAGTTTTTACACCATGGCGAGCGGCGGCCTCGGCTACTCGCTGCCGGCCGCGGTCGGCATGGCGCTCGGCAAGCCGACGAGCCGCACGGTGTGCCTGATCGGTGACGGCTCGGCGATGTATTCGATCCAGGCGCTGTGGACCGCCGCGCAGCGCAAGCTGCCGCTCACGATCATCGTCATCAACAATTCCGGCTACGGCGCGATGCGCTCGTTCAGCCAGGTGATGCAGGTGAGGAACGTGCCGGGACTCGAGTTGCCGGGGATCGATTTCGTGCGGCTGGCCGAGGGCATGGGCTGCCATGCGGTGCGGGTGAGCAAGGCGGCCGAACTGGGCGAGGCGCTCAAGCGCGGGATGGCATTCGAAGGGACGAGCCTGGTGGAGGTGGTCGTGGATTCGGCGGTGCCGGTGCTGTACGGGCAGAAGCATTGAGGGCCGACGGTCGTCCTGGCGAAAGCCAGGACGACACCGGAGGTCGTGGCAGGCCCCTTCCTACGTCCCGAAATCTTCCCGCATCTTAGCCTGGATCTTGGCCATGCCGCCGATCCAACGGTCGTAATTCTCGGTCTTCTTGCGCATGTAGCCGAGCACCTGCGGGTGCGGCAGGATCAGGAACGTCTCCTGATCGAGACCGGCGAGCACGTCCTTGGCGACCTGCTCGGGCGAGAGGTCGCCGTCGCCGGATTGCGGGCCTTTGGGGATCGAACGCAGCATGTTGGTGTCCACGCCCTGCGGGCAGAGGATCGAGACACGGATGTTGTGCGCCTTGTGCGAGATCGCGAGATTTTCGGCAAAGCCGACCGCGGCATGCTTGGTGGTGGAGTAAGCCGGGCTGCCGACCTGCGACAGCAGGCCGGCGGCCGAGATCGTGTTAAGGAAATAGCCGCCGCCGCGCGCCTTCATGCGCGGGATCAGATGCCGCGCCGCATAGACATGCGCCATGACGTGGATCGCCCAGCTACGCTGCCAGGGCTCATCCGAGGCGCCGCCGGCATTGACCGACATCGGGTCGAAGCCGCCGCCGATGCCGGCATTGGAGCAGAACAATTCGATCGGGCCGAACTGACGCTCGGTCTCCTCGATGACGTGGGAAATATCCTTTTCCTGCGCGACATCGCATTTGAAGGCCGCGCCATCCACCGTGGCCGCGACCGCCCGCGCGTTGTCCGCGTCCATGTCGGCGACGACGACCTTGGCCGCACCCGCCTTGTGAAAGGCTTCGCACAGCGCCTTGCCGATGCCGTTGGCGCCGCCCGTGACGACCACGACCTTGCCGGTCACCTGCATGCGACGTCTCCTCTTGTCTTATACCGTTTTGGCTTATTGCGCTTCGCGGAGCTTGCTCAGCTCAACACGAGGTCGAGCACCGCGGTATAATGGCACGCCGCGCCGGCCAAGACAAAGCCGTGCCAGATCGCATTCTGGAAGCGCAGCCGCCGCCAGGCATGAAAGATCACGCCGAAGCTGTAGAGCAGTCCACCCGCAAGGACGAAGCCCAGCACCAGCGCAGGCAGCGCCTTGACCACGGAATCGTAGAGCATGATGCCGCTCCAGCCCATCGCTAGGTAGATCCCGACCGCAACGCGGTCGAACCGGCCGGGGTAGAGAAGTTTCAGCACGATGCCGAGGAGCGCCACGCACCAGACGCCGGCGAGCAGCACCAGCGCGAACCCACTGTCCTTCACCTCCAGGATGAACGGCGTGTAGGTCGCCGCGATCAGGAGATAGATCGCCGAATGGTCGAAGCGCCGCAGCAGCCATTTGGCCGGCGAGACTGGCCACAGATTATAGGTCGCCGACAACACCAGCATCGAAAGCAGGCCGGCGACGTAGATCGAGACGCCGACGATGTCGGTCGCGTCGGCAAAGAGCACCGTCAGCACCACCAGCACGGTCGCGGCAATGATGCCGCAGAGCACGCCGATCGCGTGGATCACGCCGTCGGCGATCAACTCGGCGCGGTCGTAATGCCAGCCGACCGCGTCGGCGGCTGCGTGGACGGAGGAGGATGCGAGCTGTTTCAATTGGAAGACGGTCATGGCAATCCGCAAGGTGAGTTAATACCCTCTTGTATGGGTGTTTCGGGATCGGCGCGTCGTTCAAACGGCTGATTTGCCGACAAAGACGGTGGAAGTATGAAGCTTGATTTTCCTCAGGCAGTTGCCACTTTTGTGATTAGTCCTTTTTGCCTATCCGCCCTCGCCCGGGATTCCCAACGTTCATATGGCATTTAGTTTCCAGGATATGATCGAGGAGGCGCGCCTGTCGGCTCGGGCGCTGATCGACTACGGCGAGCATTTCTTCAATCCGACGGTACGATTGGGGGTTACCGGCCTGTCCCGGGCCGGCAAGACGGTGTTCATTACCGCGCTGATCCACGGCCTCACCCGTGGCGGCCGGTTTCCGGTGTTCGAGGCCTATTCATCCGGGCGGATCGCGCGGGCGCATCTGGCGCCGCAGCCGGACGACGCGGTGCCGCGCTTTGCCTATGAGAGCCATCTGCGCGCGCTGATCGAGGAGCGGCGCTGGCCGAACTCGACTGTCGACATCAGCGAGCTCAGGCTCCTCATCGACTACCAGCGCCAGAACGGCGCCGACCGCACGCTGACGCTCGACATCGTCGACTATCCCGGCGAGTGGCTGCTCGACCTGCCGCTGCTTCAGAAGAGTTTTGAGCAATGGTCGGCCGAAAGTCTCGCCTTGTCACGCGAGGCGCCGCGCGTCCATCTTGCCGCGGATTGGCACGCGCATCTCGCAACGCTCAAGCCCGAGGCGCGCGAGGACGAGCAGGCGACGCTGACGGCCGCAAAGCTCTTCAGGGGCTATTTGCAAGGCTGCCGCGATGAGCGGTTTGCGATGAGCCTGCTGCCGCCCGGCCGCTTCCTGATGCCGGGCAATCTCGCCGACACACCGGCGCTGACCTTTGCGCCGCTCGACGTACCCGCGGGTGGCCAGGCGCCGGAGGGATCGCTGTGGGCGATGATGGTGCGCCGCTATGAGGCCTACAAGGACGTCGTGGTGCGGCCGTTCTTCCGCGATCATTTTGCCCGGCTCGATCGCCAGATCGTACTGGCCGACGCGCTCGCCGCGTTCAACGCCGGCCCCGAAGCGCTGCACGATCTCGAAGCCGCACTCGCGGGCATTCTCGACTGCTTCAACATCGGCCGCAGCACATTCCTCTCCGGCCTGTTCCGGCCGCGGATCGACCGCGTGCTGTTCGCGGCGACCAAGGCGGATCATCTGCATCATTCCAGCCATGACCGGCTCGAGGCCGTGCTGCGCCGCGCGGTCACCCGCGCCGTTGCGCGCGCCGAAAATACCGGTGCGGCGATCGACGTCGTCGCGCTCGCCGCCGTCCGCGCCACGCGCGAGGCGCAGGTCGCGCATGGCCGTGACAAATTGCCGTCGATCTTGGGAACGCCCGCCGCGGGCGAAAGCGCCGGCGGCGAATTCTTCGACGGCAGCACCGAGGTGGCAACCTTTCCGGGCGACCTGCCCTTGGATCCCGAGCCGTTGTTCAACGGCACCGACGCATTCCGCGGCCTCTCGACCGAGGCCGCCGGGAAGAGCGATTTTCGCTTCCTGCGCTTCCGTCCGCCGAAGCTCGAACGTGAGGGGGCCGACCACCCGGCGCTGCCTCACATCCGCCTCGACCGTGCCTTGCAGTTCCTGATCGGAGACAAATTGTCATGAACGACCGATCGAAGCCACGGCGACCGGCGACGTTCCGGCTCGACGACCCCGGCGTCGTCGTCACCGAGGCCGACGAGACGACCCGGCTCGGCCGTACCACCATCCAGATCACGCCGGAGCCCGATCCGGCGAATTTGCCGGTGCCAATCGCAGCGACGCTTCCGGCGCGGCGCGGCTTTCCCTGGGGCGCAATGTTCTGGTCCGGCGTTGCCGGGCTGACGCTGCTCGGGGTCGGGCTCGGCGTCGTCCGTCTGATCGAGGATCTGTTTGCGCGCAGCGACAGCCTCGGCTTCGTCGGACTGGCGCTTGCCTTCGTCACCGCGCTTGCGCTCGCGGTGGTGACCGGACGCGAGGCTTTCGGGCTGGCGCGGCTGGCAACGATCGAAAAGCTGCATCAGCGCGCAGCCGCTGTTCTTGCCAGCGACGATCGCAAGGAGAGCCGCATCATCGTGCAGGATCTGCTCAAGATCGCGCACCAGAACCCGCAGCTCGCGCGCGCCCGTGCCGCCCTGGAGAGCCACGCCGGCGAGATCATCGACGGCGCCGACATGATCCGGCTCGCCGAGCGCGAATTGATGTCGCCGCTGGACATCGAGGCGCGGCGGCTGGTGTCGTCAGCAGCGCAAAAAGTCTCGATCGTCACGGCGGTGAGCCCGCGAGCGGCGATCGACGTGATGTTCGTGTTCATCGTGTCGCTGCGCCTGATCCGCCAGCTCGCTTTCCTCTATGGCGGCCGGCCCGGCGCGCTCGGCATGATCCGCCTGCTCCGCCATGTCATCGCTCATCTCGCCATCACCGGCGGCATGGCGGCGAGCGACAGCCTGGTGCAGCAGATGCTCGGCCACGGCATTGCGGCGAAGCTGTCGCAGCGGCTGGGCGAAGGCATGCTAAATGGATTGCTGACGGCGCGGCTCGGCCTCGCCGCAATCGACGTCACACGACCGCTGCCGTTCGCCGCACTGCCGCCGCCGAAGCTGTCGGACCTCGCGACGGATCTGCTGCGGAAGAAGGACGAGGAAGAGTAGAACGCCATCTTGCGCGGCGGACTCGTTTTCCCCTCTCCCCTTGCGGGAGAGGGCGGCTCGCCGCAGAGCGGCGAGACGGGTGAGGGGTTCTCTCCGCGCGCGCCTCTCGCAGTCGTCTTAGCGGATAGAGACCCCTCATCCGGCGCTTCGCGCCACCTTCTCCCGCAAGGGGAGAAGGAAGAAGGCCGCCTTGCTAGGCGAGCGTACGCCGCTCAAACTCGCCCGCCAGCACGCGCCACCGGAACAGCGGCGAGTCTTTCGGCGGCGACAGCTCCGGGGTCCAGCCGGTGAGCTTTTCCAGCGTGTACGTGTCCATCACGAGACCGCGCCAGCGGCGCTCGACCTGACCGAGCGGCTCGCGCTTGGCGGGGATGTTCTCCCACAGTGATGAGCGATTGTCCGGCTCGCGCCCGACATAGATGCCGACGTGGCCCTTGATCCGGTCCATGCCCGGATCGCGAAAGTCCTGGAAGCGGCCGCGCTCGTTGATCTCGATCACCGGCACCCGGCCCCTGAACAGCCAGCGCATCATGGCATAGGTGCGGTAGTCCGTGGTGGCGATCCAGGTCGCGCCAGTCTCGTCCAATGCGGACTGTGCGCGCGCGGCGACCTGCTCGTAACCGGACTCGGCACCGATCGGATCGATCTTGCCAAGTAAATTCCAGGGCGCGGCGACGTAGTAGAGGAACACGATGACGACAAAGGCGGTGCCGGAGACCACCGCCGTGTTGACCCAGAACAGCGACGATCTGATCATCCGCGCCGACCATTTTTCACGCGACAGCATGGTGAGGTTGACAGCGGCGGCGGCGAAACCGACCGGCCACATGAACATCGGCCAGGTGTCGCCGACGCGGAGGGTCAGCGATTTCCCCAGGAAATAGAGAAACGGCACCAGGACGGCGGTCGACAGCAAAATCGCGACCGGCTCGCGCGTGCTATAGCCGCGCCACGCCGTCAGCACCACCCCCGTCAGTACCACCGGCAGCATGACGAAGCCGACCAATCCGAATTGCAGGCCGATGTAGTCGCCGAATGTGCGGAGCGAGATGCCGTAGCTGGTGGTGGCGCGCACACCCTGGAAGCGAATCGCGGCCCAGTCGTGCTGCACGTTCCAGATCAGGACCGGCGAGAACACGGCGATTGCGATCAGGACCGCGAGATAAGGATAGGGGCTGCGCAACCAGCGCCAGCGCCAATCCGGCACCAGCAGAAAGGCGGCAACCGCCGGTGCGAACATGATCACGGTAAATTTCGACAGCATCGCGAGCCCGGCGAACAGGCCGGCCGCGAGCCACCAGCGGCCGTCGCCGCCCTGCGCGAGCCGCACCAGGCACCACATCATTGCCACCGCAAACGGGATCATGGCGACATCGGGCGCGACCTTGGCCATCAGCAGTCCGTAATAGAGCGCGGCCTCCGGCATCAGCACCGCGAGCACGACGGCGCGCACATCATGAGTGAGGCGGCGGACGATGTCCGCGAGCAGGAGCTGCGTCACCAGCATCGCGACGATGCCGCCGAAGCGCACACCGAGTGTGGTGTCGCCGAAGATCGCAGTACCGAACCGGATCAGCCAGGCGATGCCGGGGGGATGATCCAGGAAGCTGAGCGCCGTCTCCTGCGACCAGGTCCAGTAATAGGCCTCGTCCGTGCGCAGCTCGATGGCCGAGGCGTAGACGATGCGCAGCAGCGTCATCGCGGCGATGATCGCCGCGGCCATGACGAGCGGCCGGCGCGCCGCGCCGGCGGGGAGCATCGTGATGTCGGGAGCTGTCCTCACGGCGGCGCTTTTCGCCAACCTGAGAGGGGGAGTCAATGTTGGGTACCGTCGTCCCGGATCCGCGTGCGCCCCGGGGGTGCTTGTCCAGGACGACACGGAGATTGCGGCAGCTTGACGCGCATGTGATCGGGCGCGCTATCCACCCCCGGAATTAAACGCGACGCTGGCTGTTCTCCTTCATGAACTGATACAACAGAATCATGGCCGCAACCGCATCCACACGATTTTCCGATCTTTCCCGCGCCATCAGCGTACGCCAGGTGCGGCTGGTTTGCGGTGTCATCCTGTTCGCCTATGTGGTCAGCCATTTCCTCAACCATGCGCTCGGCAACATCTCGGTCGATGCCATGGAGATCGGGGTCTACTACCACATGCTGTTCTGGCAGTTCCTGCCGGTTGCGATCGTGTTCTACACGGCGGCGCTCACGCATATGGGGCTCGGCATCTACGCGTTGTATCAGCGCCGGCAGTTCCGTTGGCGGACGGTCGAGCCGCTGCAGCTCGTGCTGGGCTTGAGCATCCCCGCGCTGGTCATGGCGCATGTGATCGGGGTGCGGCTCGGTCAGACGCTTTACGGACACCAAAAACTCTATCCGCAGGAACTCTATCTGTTCTTCGTCGCGTCGAACCGTATCTGGACCATGACGATCCTGCTGCTCATCGCCTGGGTGCACGGCTGCATCGGCATCTATTTCTGGCTTCGCCTCAAACCGTTCTTCACGCGCGCGGCGCCCTATCTGCTCGCGGCTGCCGTGCTGATCCCGACGCTGTCGCTGCTGGGTGTCTACCAGGGTGGCCGCAGCGTCGAGGTGGAGGCCGACGACGGGGAATGGCGGACGCACAATCTCACGCGCCGCCAGCTGGGCACCACGGCAGAGGCCGCGATGCTCGACCGCATCACCGGCGGCCTCACCGCCGGCTATCTCGGACTGCTCGCTTTGGCGCTGCTGGCGCGTGGCGCGCGCGCCCTGCGCGAGCGGCGCGGCGGCATGATCGCGCTGTCCTACGGCAACGGCAAGACGGTGCGCGTCCCCAAGGGCCTCTCCGTGCTGGAAGCGAGCCTGCGCCACAATGTGCCGCATGCCAGCGTCTGCGGCGGCCGCGCCCGCTGCTCGACCTGCCGCATCCGCATCATCGGCGATCATGGCGCCCTGCCCGAGCCGTCGCAGCGCGAGGCGTTCGTGCTCACCCGTGTCGGCACCAGTGACCCCTCGATCAGGCTGGCCTGCCAGCTGCGGCCGACGTCGGATCTCTCCTTCTTCCAGCTCTTCACCGCGCATACCCTTTCGGCGAACACACAGGCCTCGACGCCTGCCAGAATCGGCCAGGAGCGCTATCTCGTCAGCCTGTTCGTGGATATGCGCGGCTCGACGCAGCTGGCCGAGAAGCGGCTGCCGTTCGACACCGTGTTCATCGTCAACCGCTTCCTCGGCGCCGTCTCGCAGGCTGTGATCGAGAATGGCGGCCAGCCGAACCAATTTGTCGGCGACGGCATGCTGGCGCTGTTCGGACTGAGCGCCGATCCGCAAACCGCCTGCCGGCAGGCGCTGAAGGCCGCCGCCGGCATCGCCAGGCATATCGATGAGCTCAACGAGCTCCTGTCCCACGATCTACGCCAGCCGATCCGCTTCGGCATCGGCATCCATGGCGGCGAGGTCATCATCGGTGACATCGGCTATCGCGATCACATCGTCTTCACGGCGCTGGGCGATGCTGTCAACGTCGCGGCCCGCCTCCAGGACATGACCAAGACGCTGGCCTGCGAAGCGATCGTCTCGGAGGAAGTCCGCCGGACCGCCGGCCTTGCCGACGATGCGCTGCCGCAGCGGGAGGTCGCGATCCGCGGCCGCGACGAACCGATGGCCGTGCGTGTGGTTGCGGACGCGAGGGAGCTGTCCGCGCTCGTCGATCGCGGCGAACGCGTCGCGGCGTAACACCGGCTTGCTGCAACGCAGCGGCATGGGCCTGCTGCGAAAGCACGAATTGACTTCATCTGAGTCGTTGCGACAGATGAGTGAGAGATCGCGGTGATGACCGTGATCCAACGAAAAGCTCCGGGAGGAGACCACATGTTCGATCGACGCGACCTGCTCAAAGGAGCGGGCCTTGCCGCTGTTGCGACTGCACTGAACTCGACCAAAGCGCTGGCACTCGACACCGTCGCCCTGCCCTTTGCCAATGGCGAACGGCCTTTGGTGAAATATCCGCAGAAGCGGCCGATGATCGGCCTGACCAGCCGCCCGCCGCAGCTCGAGACGCCCTTCGCGGTGTTCAACGACGGCCCGATCACGCCGAATAACGCGTTCTTCGTGCGCTATCACCTTTCCGACCTGCCCTACAATCTCGACCCCGACAAGTTCACCCTCGAGGTCAAGGGCAAGGTCGACAAGCCGCTCAAGCTGTCGCTGAAGGACATCCGGAAGATGAAGGCGACCGAGATCGTCGCCGTCAACCAGTGCTCCGGCAACAGCCGCGGCTTCCTGGATCCGCGCGTGGCCGGCGGCCAGCTCGCCAACGGCGCGATGGGCAATGCGCGCTGGCGCGGCGTGCCGCTGAAGGCCGTGCTGGCGATGGCGGGCGTGCAGAGCGGCGCCAAGCAGGTCACCTTCAACGGCATGGACGGTCCGGTCAGCGACAAAACGCCCGATTTCGTCAAGGCGCTCGATATCGATCACGCCAACGACGGCGAGGTGATGCTGGCCTATGGCATGAACGGCGAAGACCTGCCGTTCCTCAACGGCTTTCCGCTGCGCCTGATCGTGCCCGGCTATTTCGGCACCTATTGGGTCAAGCACCTCAACGAGATCACCGTCGTCGACAATGTCTATGACGGGTTCTGGATGAAGTCGGCCTATCGCATTCCGGACACGCCGAACAATGCGGTCGAGCCGGGCACCGCGCCGAAGGCGACGATCCCGATCAACCGCTTCACCATCCGTTCCTTCATCACCAGCGTCCCCGACGGAGCCAAGCTGAAAGCAGGCGGCACGACGCTGCGCGGCATCGCCTTCGACGGCGGCAAGGGTATCAAGGAGGTCGCGGTCTCCACCGACGGCGGCAAGACCTGGACCAACGCCAGGCTCGGCAAGGATCTTGGCAAATACTCATTCCGTGAATGGACGCTGCCGGTGAAGCTCGCGGCGGGCTCCTACGAGCTCAAGGTGCGCGCCACCGGCAATGGCGGCGAAACCCAGCCGGATACGCCGCGCTGGAATCCGGCGGGTTACTTGCGCAACGTCGTCGAAACCGTCCGCGTCACCGTGGCTTGAGGGGAATGATCATGCAGCGCACCGTTTTCCTCGCCATCACGCTCGCCCTCGCCGCCGTGGTGGGTTCGGCACTTGCAGCACCGGTCAATTACAAGACCCCCGATGAGGTCGCGGCGTTCAAGCCCGGGCCCAATCTCGAAGTCGTGCAGGGCAATTGCAGCGCCTGCCACTCCGCCGACTACATCAACACGCAGCCGCCGATGAAGGACAAGAAAGGTTTCTGGCAGGCCGAGGTGACCAAGATGATCAAGGTCTATGGCGCCCCCATCGACGATGCCGATGTCAGCAAGATCGTCGATTATCTGGCCGCGACTTATTGACGGATGGCGCGCGGCGCGCCGACCAAGTGACCGCGAAAAGGGCAAATCCGGCAAAAACGCCGCGAAGTTGAGCGGAATTCGCCGAAATGCCGATGTGGTTTGAGCTACCAAGCCAGCCACATTCCGCGTATCGTATTAGGACCGAACCGGCCGGTTGGCGGGGACTGGCGGTTCGAGATCTCGGAGGAAGACCCGCGGAGAAGTCGTGATGGCTAAAGGTACGGTCAAGTGGTTCAACCCGACGAAGGGTTATGGATTTATCCAGCCTGCGTCGGGCGGCAAGGATGTGTTCGTGCATATCTCGGCAGTGCAGAAAGCCGGTCTGTCGTCCCTGAACGAAGGACAGACGGTTGAATATGAAGAGATCGCAAACCGAGGCAAAAGCTCCGCAGAGAACCTCAAAGTATAAGCCCGCCGGCTTTTGCTAACTCCCGGATCGATCCGGGAGCCGGGCCAAGAAATTTTAGAAACGGTCAGTGCACTCGACGACAGGCGTTGCGATTGCACAGGGAGAACTATTTGCCCGCGAAGACCGCCCATTGGACGCCACAGCAATGACAATCGCGACGGCACTTCGTTAGTCCACCGGCAATGGTGCGTCGCGCTTGATCTCCTCCATCACCGCATAGGTTCGCGTTTCGCGCACGCCGGGCATCGACAGCAAGGTCTCGCCGAGGAAGCGCCGATACGCAGCCATGTCTGCCAGCCGCGCCTTCACAAGATAGTCGAAGCCGCCGGCGACCATGTGACACTCCAGCACCTCGGGCGCCAGCTTCACCGCGCGGGCAAAACGCTCGAAATTGTCGGGCGTGGTCTTGTCGAGCAGCACTTCGACAAACACCAGGAGGCCGAGGCCGAGCCGGTGCGGGTTGAGCCGCGCGCCATAGCCCTCGATAAAGCCCTCTCGCTGCAAACGCTTCAGCCGTTCGCCGATCGAGGTCGGCGACAGCCCAATGCGCTCCGCGAGCTCGACATTGGCGATTCGCCCGTCCTGCTGCAAAATCGAGAGGATCTTCCGGTCGGTTCGATCTAATTCCATATTCCGTAAGGTCAAATGACTGGGCGACTTCATTTTCTAAGCCGAATGAGCTAAATTGTCTATCGAGCTAAGGTAGCGTGGGCATTATCCTGAATTGAAGCCACAGGACACGCCATGCCGAACATTCCGCCTCCCTTCTCCGCCGCCTACGCGCCCGATGACGCCGATATCGCCGCGCGCCTTTTGCCATCTGTGCATCTCGGCCCGCCGCAGGATGCGCGGATCGATCGCACCGCGACGCGGCTGATCGAAGCCATCCGCAAGCGCGACGACCGGCTTGGTGGAGTCGAGGATATGCTGCGGGAATTTGCGCTCTCGACCAAGGAAGGGCTGGCCTTGATGGTGCTGGCCGAGGCCCTGTTGCGCGTGCCGGACGCGCGCACCGCCGACCAGTTCATCGAGGACAAGCTCGGCGAGGGCGACTTCATCCACCACGAGACCAAGTCCACCGCCTTCCTGGTCAACGCCTCGGCCTGGGCATTGGGCCTCTCGGCGCGGGTGATCCAGCCCGGCGAGACGCCCGATGGCACCATCGGCCGGCTGGTGAAGCGGCTGGGCGCACCCGCCGTGCGCACCGCCACGCGCCAGGCGATGCGGCTGATGGGAAATCATTTCGTGCTGGGGGAGACCATCGCGCAGGCCTTGGAGCGGGCCCGGCCGCGCTCCGGCGAGAGGCAGCGCTATTCCTTCGACATGCTCGGCGAAGGCGCCCGCACCGCCACCGACGCAAGGCGATATTTCGACGCCTATGCCAGCGCGATTCTGACTATCGGCAAGGCGGCGGGCAGCCATCCCCTGCCCGATCGGCCCGGCATCTCCGTCAAGCTGTCGGCGCTGCATCCGCGCTTCGAGGCAATCAGCCGCGACGGTGTGATGGCCGAGCTGGTGCCGCAACTGCTGGACCTGGCGCAGCGCGCCAAGGTCCATGATCTCAACTTCACCGTCGACGCCGAGGAAGCCGACCGGCTGGAATTGTCCCTCGACGTGATTGCGGCAACGCTCGCCGATCCCTCGCTTGCCGGTTGGGACGGATTTGGCCTCGCGATCCAGGCCTATCAGAAGCGCGCCGGCGACGTGATCGACTATGTCGATGCGCTCGCCCGGGCGCACGACCGCAAGCTGATGGTGCGGCTGGTCAAGGGCGCCTATTGGGACACCGAGATCAAGCGCGCGCAGGAGCGCGGGCTCGACGGCTATCCCGTGTTCACCCGCAAGGCGATGACGGATCTGAACTACGTCGCCTGCGCTCAAAAGCTGTTGAGTCTGCGGCCACGCATCTTCCCGCAATTCGCCACCCATAACGCGCTGAGCGTCGCGACCGTGCTGGAGCTTGCCGGTGCGAACGGCGGCTTCGAATTCCAGCGCCTGCACGGCATGGGCGAGGCGCTCTACGAGCAGCTCGCCAAGGATCACCCGGACATCGCCTACCGCACCTACGCCCCGGTCGGCAGCCATCGCGACCTGCTCGCCTATCTGGTGCGGCGACTGTTGGAGAACGGTGCCAACTCCTCCTTCGTGGCGCAAGCGTCCGATTATCGCGTGCCGGTTACGGCGCTGTTGCAGCGCCCGGCGGATGCCATCGTCCGGCCGCAGCACGCGGCCCATCCCAAGATTCCGTTGCCGGGCGACCTGTTCGCGCCCGAGCGGCGCAATTCGCGCGGCGTCGAATTCGGCGCGCGCGCCGCGCTCGACCGGTTGCTGACGGAGGTCAAAGCCGAGACGATCGACCTCAAGCCGATCGCGGACGCAACGCCGGATCAGGCCAATGCGGCAGTGGCTGCGGCGCGCGCCGGCTTTGCCGCCTGGAGCCGGACACCCGCAGCCACGCGCGCGGCGGCGCTGGAGCAGGCCGCGCATCTTCTGGAGAACCGCGCGCCCCATTTCATAGCGCTGCTGCAACGCGAGGGCGGCAAGACGCTCGACGATGCGCTGTCGGAGCTGCGCGAGGCCACCGACTTCTGCCGCTATTATGCCGCGCAGGGTCGCAAGCTGTTCGGCAACGATGTGGCGATGCCGGGCCCGACCGGCGAGAGCAATGCGCTGGCCATGCGCGGCCGCGGCGTCTTCGTGGCAATCTCGCCATGGAATTTTCCGCTGGCGATCTTCCTCGGCCAGGTCACGGCGGCGCTGATGGCCGGCAACAGCGTGGTGGCCAAGCCCGCAGAGCAGACCCCGCGCATCGCGGTCGAGGCGGTGCGGCTGCTGCACGAGGCCGGCATCCCCGCAAGCGCATTGCACCTCGTCACTGGCGACGGCCGCATCGGCGCCGCACTGGCCGCGCACCCCGATATCGGTGGAATCGTCTTCACCGGATCGACCGAGGTCGCGCGCAGCATCAACCGGGCGCTGGCAGCCAAGGACGGGCCGATCGTGCCGCTGATCGCGGAGACCGGCGGCATCAACACCATGATCGCGGATGCGACCGCGTTGCCAGAGCAGGTCGCGGACGACGTCGTCACCTCGGCGTTTCGTTCCGCCGGCCAGCGCTGCTCGGCGCTGCGGCTGCTGTTCGTGCAGGAGGACGTAGCCGACCGCATGATCGAGATGATCGCGGGCGCGGCGCGCGAGTTGAAGATCGGCGATCCAAGCGACGTCGCGACCCATATCGGGCCGGTGATCGATGTCGAGGCCAAGCAGCGCCTCGATGCGCACATCGCACGCATGAAGAGAGAGGCGCGGCTGCACTTTGCCGGCACCGCGCCGGAGGGCTGCTTCGTGGCGCCGCACATCTTCGAGCTTGGGGATGCCGGCCAGCTCACCGAGGAGGTGTTCGGCCCGATCCTCCACGTCGTGCGCTATCGTGCGGAAAATCTCGAACGCGTCCTGCAAGCGATCGAGCGCACCGGCTACGGGCTGACGCTCGGCATCCACTCCCGCATTGACGATACGATCGAGGCGATCGTCGACCGCGTCCAGATCGGCAACATCTACGTCAACCGCAACATGATCGGTGCCGTGGTTGGCGTGCAGCCGTTCGGCGGCAACGGCCTGTCCGGAACCGGCCCGAAAGCCGGCGGCCCGCACTACCTCGCGCGCTTTGCGACCGAGCAGACCGTGACGATCAACACCGCAGCAGCCGGCGGCAATGCTGCCCTGCTCGCAGGGGATGAGTGAGGCGCGGCGAGGAGCGTTGCATCCCGCCGAAACATCGGTCTAATGCTGCCGTGACGTGGCCCTCGCCAATTCCAGCGCGCGGGATACAACACGAGTGAGGGAGCAACGCCGCAATGGAAAAGGGCATTTTTGCAGGGCTCAAGGTGCTGGATTGCGCGAGTTTCATCGCAGCACCAGCGGCCGCGACCGTGCTGTCGGATTTCGGCGCCGAAGTCGTCAAGATCGAGCCGCCCGGCGCCGGCGATCCCTACCGCAATCTGCCCAACATTCCGGGCTATCCGACCAGCGAGCACAATTTCGCCTGGCTGCTGGAGGCCCGCAACAAGAAGAGCATCGCGCTCGACCTCGCAAAGCCCGAGGCGCAGGCCGTGCTCTACAAGCTGGTCGAAGAGGCCGACGTCTTCATCACCAACATGCCGCCGCCGGTGCGCACCAAGCTCGGCATCACCTATGACCATCTCGCCCATCTCAATGATCGCCTGATCTACGCCTCGTTCACCGGTTATGGCGAGAAAGGCGAAGAGGCCAACAAGCCCGGCTTCGACAGCAACGCCTATTGGGCGCGCTCCGGCCTGATGGACCTCGTCCGCGCCGACACCGACACGACGCCAGCCCGCTCGGTCGCCGGCATGGGCGACCATCCCTGCGCCATGGCATTCTACGGCGCGATCGTCACCGCGCTGTACCAGCGCGAGAAGACCGGCAAGGGCTCGCACGTCGCCTCCAATCTGATGGCGAACGGCGTGTGGGCTGCGAGCGTGCTGGCGCAGGCAAAGCTCTGCGGCGCCAAATTCGCCGAGCGGCGGCCGCGCGAACGCGCGTTGAACGCGGTCGCCAACCACTACCAGTGCAAGGACGGCCGCTGGCTGATCCTGTCACTGCTGAGCGAAGAGAAACAGTTTCCGACGCTGGCCAGGTGTCTCGGCCGCGAAGATCTCATCACCGACCCGCGCTTTGCCACCAAGCCCGACCGCCACGCCCGCTCCGTCGAGCTGATCAAGATCTTTGACGAGACCTTTGCGACCAAGGATCTCGCCGAATGGCGCAAGATCCTCGACGGCAACGGTCTCGTGTTCGGCATCGTCGGCATCCTGGACGACATCCCGAACGACAAGCAGATGCTTGACAACGAAGTTCTAGTGCCATTCGAAAACGACACCATGCTCACCATCTCCAGCCCGATCTGGATCGACGGCGCCAAGAAAGTGCAGCCGCGCAAGCCGCCCGACGTCGGCGAGCACAGTGACGAAATTTTGCGCGGCGCGGGATACGATGACGCCGCGATCAAGCAGCTGCGGTCGCAGGGGGCTGTGGGGTAAGGAGCCGACAGCGGTCATACATCCACGCTGTCGTCCCGGCGAAGGCCGGGACCCATATCCCAGAGAGGAAGAGGTCGAACGAAGCTGATAACTCCAAATCTTCGCCAAACTGCGTTCGGTGGTTATGGGTCCCGGCCTTCGCCGGGACGACGACGTAGATCGCTTCAACAATCACAGTCATCGCGAGGTCCCATGCCCAGCTACCGCCTGCACTACTTCCCCGAATCCGGCAACAGCTACAAGCTGGGGCTGATGCTGACGCTTTGCGGCGAGAGGTTCGAGCCGGTCTGGACCGATTTTGGCGGCGGCGTCACGCGCACGCCGGAATGGCGCAAGAGCGTGAACGAGATGGGTGAGATTCCCGTGCTCGAAGTCGACGGTGTGAAGATGACGCAGACCGCGCCTCTCCTGCTCAAGCTTGCCGAGCAGCACGGGCGTTTCGGCGCCGAGACCGAGGAGGAAAAGTTCGAGCTGCTGCGCTGGCTGTTCTGGGACAACCACAAGCTCACCGGCTACATGGCGACCTACCGCTTCATGCGCGCCTTCACGCAAAGCAACGATCCGCAGGTGCTGAAACATTTTCGCAGGCGGCTCGAAGACTTTCTCGGCATTCTCGACGGTCATCTCCAGCACAACGAATTCGCGATCGGAACCAGGCCGACCGTCGCCGATATCTCGATGATGGCCTATCTGCATTATCCGAGCGACGAGCACGGCTTCGACTTCGCGGAAAGCTATCCCGCCATTCACGCCTGGCTTGGCCGCATGGCCACACTGCCCGGCTGGCAGCCGGCCTACGAGCTGCTGCCCGGCAAGCGGATGACGAATTACGCGAAGTGAGGGCGCGGCTACTTCAGCGCCAGCCAGCCGAGCGTGAACAGGATTCCGCCGATGATGACGACGACCGCGACCGCCCAGGTGCTGACGCGGATGCTGCCGGTAACCTGCTTGGCCTCTTCATTCTGCGCGATCTCGCGATTGCGCTCCTTGTTGGCTTCGCTGGAGTCCGTCATGGGTCATCCAAACCGGTTCGAGACAGCCTAACGCGTCTTGATGAAGCACATGCCGATGCGGCGCGAAGCCGCGGCAGCCTGACAGGTCAATCCTTTAGCACAGCTCCATGACGTAAAACTCCTGTCGGTCGATCGCGATCCCGCATTTTCCAGGGAACAATGCGCGCCCCAGCCGTCCTGATATTCGGTCCCCGCCAGCTCAGTGCTGCCGCGGGTCTGCGGCCGGCTGGCAAATCCACGTGAGAAATCAGGACGTTTGCCTGCGGCCATCGCGGTCAGGATGTCACGGCGGCGGACCTGGTCGCCAAGAAAATGCGGCGAGGCCGGCACGATGGTCAAGTTGGACGGCTTGTCCGCAAGCCAATCAACGCCCGGGAAGTGAAAGCCGCCGATGCCGCGGGTCTGGTGGCAGCCGGCGCAGGTGACGTCATTGAGGCGGCGCTGGAAGCCCGCGACCGAGCGGACGTTCTGGATGTCCCCGCGCGCAGCAGCTTGCTTCAACGCACCAACCACATCGTTGTCGGAGAAGACCGGCTCGCCCTGTCCCTCTCCGTTGCGCTCCCCTTGCACCATCCCGAACTCCGGCTGCAACGGAGAAGCATCGAGGCCGGCTGGCGTCGGCACGATTGCAGCCTTGGCCAGGAATTTCTCGGGGATCAGCACCGTACCGCGATCGAAGTCGCGAAGATGATCGGGCGCGAGCAGCCAATCCCTGAAGTCGCGCCGGAGATCATTGTCAGCGAGAATGCGGTCGCGGTCGATCTGGTTCTCCAGCGTCGATTCCTCGAACGTCTTCGAGGCGGCGTCGTACTTGAACACCTTGAGCAGATAGTCGGAGCGGAAATCGTGCAGCGCCGATTTCGCCGCAACTGAGATCTGAATGTTGGTCTCGATGCGATCGAGCATCGCATCGTAAGGGAAGAAGTCGCTGCCGATCAGCCCCTGCCAGTCGCCATTGCCGAGCCAGCGTCGCGCGACCTCGGCGCAGGTGATCGGCTTGCCGTTCCCGTCCATCTGGCGCACGTCGCGCGCCTTCATCACCAGATTGAGCGTCATCGGCAGCCGCGTGGCTGTCCTGCCGCCATCCGGTTTGGTCTCGAAACGCACAAGACGATAGATCAGCCTGATCTCGCCGCAGGAGTCTTCCGAGACATAGGCCCGGTCCATGCGGTTGACGATGCCGGCCAGCACGAAACGGGTGTCGCGGGATTTCAGATTGGCGCGATCGAACAATTGTACGTCGAAGCCCTCGCCGACGCCGATGGTCTCGGTCGGATATGCCGCCTTCTGCCGGGCGACGTAGCGATCGATCTCCGCCTCGATCGCGGGAGGAATCTCCTTGAGCTGCGACAACCACGAAAACATCAGATCGGTCGTCAGCGGAAAGTTCGCGTTCCGCTCCGGCCACAACAGGCGCGAGATCGTGAGCGCATCGTGCTGGTCGAGCTCGCGCAGGAGATCGGGATCGGTGATCGCCGTGCCGCGTGCCAGTTGCGCGTTCTCCGCGGCCAACAACGACACGATGCCGCCGAAAAATACGGCGGCGGCAACGAGAATTCGCAAGGCGCGGCTCATGCCTCAGGTAACACCGCGCAGGGACGGCTATTCAAGCAAAAAGGCGCTTCACATCGTGGTGAAGCGCCTTTTCGGAAATCGGATATGGGCCGCTCAGCGCGCGACGATCAGCCCCTTGCTGGTGACGACGACCCAGCGGCCGTCCTGACGGCGGATCGCATCGACACGGCCAACCCCTGGGATGGGGTCACCGGCATACACCTCGTAGAGGCCACCGCGGCCCTCGACCAGTGCGCCGCCGTTGGAGACGTCGCGCAGCACCCAGCCTTCGACCGTCGGCAACCGGCCGACCTCGGTCTTGGGTGCGACGGGAGCCGGCGCAGCTGCGGCGGTTGCAACCTGGGTCGGTGCGATCGAACCAGTGGTCTCCTTGGCGGGCACGGCGGCTGCGGCCTGGACGGGCGCCGCGGGCGGGGTGGCGCGGAGCTTGTCGACCGTCTCGGACAGCTTTGCGATCTTGGCCATTGGCTCGGCCTGCGCCTTCTCGAGCTTGTCGAGGCGGTCGTTGGTCCGGTTGAACTGGCCGAGGCCGGTCTTGGAGGTATGCTCGACGTTGGCTTTGAGCGCGACGACATCGGCATCAATCCGGGCGACCGAGGATTCCAGCGCGCTGGTGTCGGCAACCTGTGCCGGCGCGGAGCTTGCGAAGTGCATCATCCCTGCGGTCGCGAGCGCGCCGCTGATGGCGCCGACACTGGCTGCAATCGCCACTACCGCGGCCATCGCCGACAGGCGGCGCGCGCCGCCGCTCTCGCGCGGCTCGTCCGCCTTCACATGCGGCGCAAACTCCTCACGGTCCCAGGACCGCTCTGCGGGTGCCATGACGATGAGCTTGCCGGGCTTTGGCTCGGACTTGGTCTCGGCTTTGGGCTCAACCTGGGCCTCGAACTTCGGCACCTCGATCCGCGGCGGCTCAATCTCGATCGGATCAGGCTTGGGCGGCGCCTCGTGGTCAGGGGCAATCGAAGCGGCCTCGATTCCCGCAGACTCGACGGCCTGCGGCGCGGTCGCGGCGGCTTCGACGACGCTCGTCTGCTCACCGGTCGTTTGGGCAGCCTGCTCAGCCATTGGTTCGCTCACAGCTCAAATACTCCACTCTGGATTGACCTTTTGGTAACTTTCATTGCTTGCGAAATCCTTACTTCGGGACCCGCTTACCGAAATTTTAGGGAGTCATCCGGGGCCGAATTGGGCCGGGAACGTGGAACCGGTGTGGCGGGTATGAAGCAATTTGTAACCGGGCGAAGATGAACGGCCGCGCAACGGACAGGGTCTGCCGCCCCCACGTGGTCAACGACGGGCGTGGATGACGCCCGCTCTGTCCACATCACTGTCCGTCACATCAGCACCGGTGCATCCGGCAGCTCGTTGGGGTGCGGGCCGCTTGACGGAAAGTGCTTTGTCAGCTCCCGGGACACCGCCTCGATGCCGCCGATCACGCCGCGCTCGAACTGCCCCGACCTGAACTCGACTTCCATGGCGCGGCAGATGCTCTCCCAACGCTCGCCACCAACCTTCGCATCGATACCGCGGTCGGCGATGATCTCGACATCGCGGTCGGCGAGCAGGAGATAGATCAGGACACCATTGTTGTGCGCGGTGTCCCAGATGCGCAGTTGCGAGAACACGTCAAGCGCGCGCTCGCGCGCCGGCTGGTTGCGAAACAGCGGGCCGCCGTCGAGCGCGCCTTCCACCACGAAGCGGAGCTGGCCGGAATGGCTGGCTTCGCCGCGCTTGATCGCCTGCTCGATGCGGCCGAGCACGCCCTTCGGGAACACCTGCTTGGCACGCCAATGGTGCTGGAGCAGATGCCGGGTGATGCGCCTGATGCTCATGACCTACCAGCTCCCCGAGGCGCCGCCGCCGCCAAAACTGCCGCCACCACCGCTGAAGCCGCCGCTCGACGACGACCCGCTGCTCCAGCCGCCGGATGACGAGCCGCTCGACCACGAGCCACGACGCGAGGACCCCGTGCCCGATCCCGCCCCAAACAGATCGGCGATAAACGTCAGGACAGCGCCGAGCACACCGACGCCCAGTCCGATGACCGCTGAGCCGATCACGAACCAGGCGAGGACACCAACGATCGCTCCCGTTATTCCCGAACCGAACAGCCGCCCGAACATGGAGCGCAGGATGCCTCCGATGACCAGCGGGCCGAACAGCAGGAAGTAGAAAAGCGGCTCGACGTCGTTCCAATCGCCGAAATTCACGCTGCGCGAGGGCGTCGGCAGCGGCTCGCCGTCGATGACGCGGATCATGCGGTCGACGCCCGCCGTGATGCCGCCGGCGAAATCGCCGCTCCTGAATTTCGGCGTGATGGCTTCATCGATGATGCGCCGCGACGTGACGTCGGTGAGCGCGCCCTCGAGGCCGTAACCGACCTCGATGCGCAAATGCCGGTCGTTCTTGGCCACAACGAGGATGGCGCCGTCGTCGACCTTCTTGCGTCCGATCTTCCAGGCCTCCGCGACGCGGATCGCGAATTGCTCGATGGTCTCCGGGTCCGTCGTCGGCACGATCAGGACGGCGATCTGGCTGCCCTTGCGCATCTCGAAGTCCTGCAGCTTTTGCGACAGCGCGGCGATGTCGCCGCTGGAGAGCGTGCCGGTCTGATCGACCACGCGGCCGGTCAGTTGCGGCACGGCGACATCGGCTGAGGCGGGGAGCGCAAAGGTGAACAGGAGCGCGAAGACGAGGACGAATGCTGAGAAGCCCAAAACGGCACGCCACAACATCGTTGTCATCGCCCGCGAAGGCGGGCGATCCAGTATTCCAGAGGCAGCAGTGATTGAACCGTGAAGCCGCGGCGTACTGGATTCCCCGCTTTCGCGGGGAATGACGGTGGTGGGTGGGGCATGCATCGGGGTCGAAGGCACTTACTTCGACGGCGCGGGCGCCGGATTGAAATCGACCTTCGGCGCGGTCGAGATTTCCTTCTCGTTCGCGACCGTGAAGTTCGGCTTTTCCTTGTAGCCGAACATCATCGCCGTGACGTTGCTCGGGAACGAACGGATGGTGACGTTATAGTCCTGCACCGCCTTGATGTAGCGGTTGCGCGCCACCGTGATGCGGTTCTCGGTGCCTTCGAGCTGCGACATCAAATCCTTGAACAGCGCATCCGACTTGAGCTGGGGGTAGTTCTCGGTGACCACGAGCAGCCGCGACAGCGCGCCGGAGAGTTCGCCCTGGGCGGCCTGGAATTTCTGGAATGCGGCGGGATCGTTCAGCACCTCGGGCGTCGCCTGGATGCTGCCAACCTTGGCGCGGGCATTGGTGACGCCGAGCAGCACGTCCTTCTCCTGCTGCGCAAAACCCTTCACCGAGTTGACGAGGTTGGGCACGAGATCGGCGCGACGCTGATACTGGTTCACGACCTCGGACCAATTGGCCTTGATCTGCTCGTCCTCGCTCTGGATCGCGTTATAGCCGCAATTGGTGAGGCTCAACGAGGCCAGCGCCGCCAGCACGGTCAGGATCTTGCGCATCAAATTTCTCCCGGTGGAATCGGGCGCAAGCTACCAGATTGCGCGCGCGAGATGCCAGACATCTTGCGTCCCGGCCGTGGCCTGTGAAAAGCAGCCGATGTACGCAAGCCTCTTGCTTAATCCTGGCTGTAATAGTCAACTTGAGGGAACAATAATGCCAGGTCGGGAACGCCAGGGGAACGCGATGAGCTCGTTCGAGACCATCCTCGTGGAGAGGCCGGAGCCGGCGATTGCCCGGGTCGTGATGAACCGGCCCGACGCGCGCAACGCGCAGAACCTGCAAATGACCTACGATCTCAACGCCGCCTTCGACGAGGCGGTGCAGGACGACGCGGTCAAGGTGATCATTCTCGCCGGCAATGGTCCGCACTTCTCCTCAGGCCATGACCTGCGACCCGGCAGCAAGAATGAAGCGGGCGTGGATTTTCCGCCGATCGGAAATTGGGGCGGCTTCGCCGAAGCAAACGCCCATGGCCGCTTCGCGCGCGAGCAGGAGATCTATCTCCAGATCACCCGGCGCTGGCGCAACCTCGCCAAGCCGACCATTGCAGAGGTTCACGGCAAGTGCATCGCCGGCGGCCTGATGCTGGCCTGGGCCTGCGATCTCATCATCGCGAGTGACGATGCGCAGTTCTGCGATCCCGTGGTCACCATGGGTGTCTGCGGCGTCGAATGGTTCGTGCATCCCTGGGAGCTCGGCCCGCGCAAGGCCAAGGAATTTCTGTTCACGGCCGACGCATGGAGCGCGCAGGAGGCGCATCAACTCGGGATGGTCAACCGGGTCGTGCCGCGCGCAGAGCTGTCATCCGCCGTGCTGGCGCTGGCGCGCAAAATCGCGTCAAAACCGTCCTTTGCGCTGAAGCTGACCAAGGAAGCCGTGAATCGTTCGGTTGACGTGATGGGCCAACCGGCTGCAATCGACCAGGCCTTTGCGCTGCATCAGCTCTGTCACGCGCATAATCTTCAGGAATTCGGCATGATCGTCGATCCATCGGGCCTACACCCCTCCGTCCGCAAGCCGCCGGCCGCCGCGGAGTAGACAGGATGGATCTCAATCTCAGCGACGAGCAACGCCTGCTGCGCGAAAGCGCGGAGCGCTTCGTGGCCGAAAGCTACGATGCCGATCACCGCCGCAAGATGGCGAACGATCCGCTCGGCTTCAGTCCGGCGGTGTGGAAACAATTCGCAGAACTGGGCTGGCTGGCGCTGCCGATCGCGGAGGAGTGTGGCGGGCTCGGCGGCAGCGCGGTCGAGATCGGCATTTTGATGGAAGCCTTCGGCCGCGGGCTTGTGTCGGAGCCGTATATCGCGTCGGTCGTGCTTGGCGCCGCGTTGATCGAGCGATGCGGCAGCATGGCGCAGAAGCAGGCCATCCTGCCGAAGATCGCGGACGGATCGTTGAAGCTCGCGCTCGCGCATTCCGAGCGCGCGGCGCGGTTCGATCTTGCCAAGGTCGCAACCACCGCCCACAGCACGGCGCAAGGCTGGCGCCTGGCCGGTCGCAAGAT
This sequence comes from Bradyrhizobium sp. GCM10028915, assembly GCF_042666195.1. Lineage (NCBI taxonomy): Bacteria > Pseudomonadati > Pseudomonadota > Alphaproteobacteria > Hyphomicrobiales > Nitrobacteraceae > Bradyrhizobium > Bradyrhizobium sp. GCM10028915. Next base: position 163,207 of record NZ_JBHTFN010000071.1, on the reverse strand, counting down.
TGCCGTGCTCGATGGCCACGCCGCCGACGAGATCATCGTCTCCGCGCATATCCATGATCATCAGGGCTCCTCCGGCCGCATCGGCCTGTTCCTGGTGCCGGCGACAACTCCGAGTGTTGCGATCTCCGACTACGAGCGCCTCGGCGGCGGGCGGGCCTGCAACATCGAGCTGTCGGACGTGCAACTGCCGGAGGATGCCTTGCTCGGCAACGGGCATGACGCGCTGCCGGCAATCGAATGGGCTGTTGATCGCGCCATGGCTGCGCTTGGCGCCGAGGCCGTCGGCATCATGCAGGTACTGCTGGATACTACGCTGGAGTACACAAAAATCCGGAAGCAATTCGGCCGGCCGCTCGCCGCCAACCAGGTGATCCGCCACCGCCTTGCCGACATGGCGGTCCAGGTCGACGAAGCGCGCTCGATTGCGCTGCGCGCCGCGCTGAAGGTCGACGCCGATCCGGTCGAGCGCGCGCGGGCCGCATCGGGCGCGAAGGCGAAGATCGGCAAATCCGCGCGTTTCGTCGGCGAGCAGTCGATCCAGCTTCACGGCGGCATGGGCGTCACCGAGGAGCTCGAGGTCGGCGCTTATTTCAAGCGGCTGGTCGCGTTCGACACGTTGTTCGGCGGCAGCGCGCACCATTATGGCCGCCACGCCCTGCTTGGCCGCCCCACCGTGCCGCCCTGACACAAGGAGCGCATCATGGACCTGTCGTTCAATGCCGAGGAGCGCGCCTTCCAGGACGAGGTGCGCGGCTTCATTGCCAGAAACCTCACCGAGGAGATGAAGCGCGCGACCGCGCTGACGCCGTCGGTGTTCTCCGACCCCGATATCGGCATGGCCTGGCAGCGCACGCTGCACAAGCAAGGCTGGGGCGCGCCGGGCTGGCCGGTCGAGCATGGCGGGCCGGATTGGACCCCGGCGCAGCGCTGGATCTTCGAGACTGAAAGCGCGCGGGCCGGCGTGCCCAATGTCAATGTGATGGGCGTGAAGATGGTCGGGCCCGTCATCATCGGTTTCGGCTCGCCCGAGCAGAAGAACTTCTACCTGCCGCGCATTCTGTCCGGTGAGGATTATTGGTGCCAGGGCTATTCCGAGCCGGGCTCCGGCTCCGACCTCTCCTCGCTGAAGACGCGCGCCGTGCGCGATGGCGACGACTACATCATCAACGGCACCAAGATCTGGACGACGCATGCCCACCACGCCAACCGCATGTTCGCGCTGGTGCGCACCAGCGACGGCCCGCGGCAGCAGGACGGCATCAGCTTCATTCTGATCGACATGAAGACACCGGGCATCACGACGCGCCCCATCCTCACCATCGGCGGCGACCACGAGGTCAACCAGGTGTTCTTCGACGACGTGCGCGTTCCCGTGGCGAACCGCGTCGGCGAGGAAGGCAAGGGCTGGACCTACGGCAAGTATCTGCTCGAGTTCGAGCGCGGCTCCGGCATCGCCTCGGCGAAGCTGCGCGAGGGGCTGAAGGCGATCGCGGAGCTTGCCGAGTCCGATCTGACGGGCCGCGCGATCGACAGTCCCGACATCGCGACGCGCATCTCCGAAGTCGAGGTCGACATCGACGCGCTGGAGATGACCGAGCTGCGCGTGCTGTCGGCGCTGCAGACCGGACAGAATCCCGGTGCGGTGTCGTCGATCCTGAAGCTGCGCAACAGCGAGATCCGCCAGGCCGTGACCCGGCTCGGCGCCGACGTCATCGGCCATGACGCCCTCGCGGTCGAGCCGATGCGCCCGCTCTACAAGCTCAACCACGAGCCGGCGATGCCGGAGGAGATGCTGACGGTGATGCCGGAATATCTCAACGGCCGCGCCTATACGATCTTCGGCGGCACCTCGGAGATCCAGCGCGATATTATTGCGAAGATGATGTTGGGGATCTGAGGGGCACTGGCGCTACATTCTCACTGTCGTCCCGGTCTCACTGTCGTCCCGGCGAAGGCCGGGACGACGAGTTGGATTTGTGGCGACAGCCAGCACGACAATGGCCGCTAACCGCCCACCTTCGCATCCCGGATCGCCTGCCAGATCTTCTGCGGCGTCAGGGGCGTGTTGAGCTGGGTGATGCCGAACTCGGCGAGCGCATCCATCACGCCGTTGGTGACGCAAGGGGGGCCACCGATGGCGCCGGATTCGCCGCAGCCCTTGGCGCCGAGCGGATTGGTGCGACAGGGCGCGGAATCGTCGAGCGTCACCACGATCGGCGGAACGTCGTCGGCGCGCGGGATGCAGTAGTCCTGGTAGCTCGCGGTGAGCAGCTGTCCGTCGGCATCATAGGACACGCTCTCATACAGCGCCTGGCCGATACCCTGCGCCACACCGCCATGGATCTGTCCCGTCACCAGCATCGGGTTCACCGCGACACCGACGTCGTCGACCGTGGTGTAGCGCACGACCTTGGAGACGCCGGTCTCGGGATCGATTTCGACCTCGCAGATATGGGTGCCGTTCGGCCAGCTCGGACCGTCCACCTCGCCTTCGGAATCGACGCTGAGCTTTGCGCCGCCTTCTTTCTCGGCAATGTCGAACAGGCTGATGCGGCGGTCGGTGCCGACCACGGTGAGCATGCCGCCCTGATATTCAATGTCCTCGATCGAGGTCTCCAGCACGTTCGCCGCCTTCTCGCGCGCCTTCTGGATCAGATCGTTGGATGAGACCGCGACCGCCGTGCCGCCGACGAACAGCGAACGCGAGCCGACGCTGCCGAAGCCCGTCGCCAGATCGGTGTCGCCCTGGACCACGTCGATCTTGTCCATGGGGATGCCGAGCGTGTCGGAGATCATCTGGGTGTAGGTGGTCTGCAGCCCCTGCCCCATCGCCATGGTGCCGGAATGCAGGACGACGCGGCCCTGCGCGGTCGCGTGCAGGCTGACCTTCTCGGTGTGGGCGCGGCCGCCGGTCCACTCGATATAGGAGGTGAGCCCGCGGCCGTAGAGCAGGCCCTTCTTCTTCGCCGCTTTCTTGCGCGCGGCAAAGCCGTCCCAATCCGCAAGCTTCACGGCGCGATCGAGCATGTGCGCGAAGGCGCCGGAATCGTAAACCTGCCCCGCAGCATTCGTATAGGGCAGTTGCGCCGGCTTGATGTAATTCGCTTTCCGGATCGCGCGCGGATCCATGCCGATTTTTCGTGCAGCCGCGTCGAACAGGCGCTCGACGATGAACACGGCCTCCGGGCGGCCCGCACCGCGATAAGCGCCGACCGGCGCGGTGTGGGTCATCACCGACTTCACCTCGAAATGTACCAGCGGCAAATCGTAGACGCCGGTCTGCACGAACGGCCCCAGCACCAGCGGGATGATGTTGGCCGCGCCTGAGGAATACGCGCCGGTGCAGCCGATCGAGCTGACGCGGTAGGCCAGCACCTTGCCCTTCTCGTCGAGCGCAAAGGAAGCTGTCGAGGTAAGATCGCGGCCGTGGGTGCCACCGACGAATTCGTCGGTGCGGTCGCCGCGCCAGCGGATCTTCCTGTTCAGCTTGGTTGCGGCATAGGCGACGATGCCGTCCTCGGGATAGAGGTTGGTCTTCTGGCCAAAGCCGCCGCCGATATCGCCGACCAGCACGCGAACGCTGTCCTTGGGACGCTTCAGCACGGCCTCGGCCAGCACGTCGCGGGTCGAGGCAGGCGTCTGCGACTGCACATGCAGCAGGAGACGGCCGGACGTCTTGTCGATCTCGGCAATGGTCGAGCGCGGCTCCATCGCCGAGGGCACCAGGCGCTGGCTGACGAGATCGAGCTCGACGGTATGCGCCGCCCTGGCAAAAGCCTCGTCCACCTTGGCGGCATCGCCGTAAGCCATCGCGCCGACGATGTTGTCGGGGGCCTCCGGCCACACCACGGGCGCGCCGGGCTTGACCGCCTCGACGGGATCGACCACCGCCGGCTGCACGTCATATTCGACCACGATCGCTTCGGCTGCGCTCTGCGCGTCGGCACGCGAGGAGGCCACCACGGCAGCCACGGCCTCGCCCGCATAGCGCACGATGTCGTGCGCCAGCAGACGGCGTGGCGGCACCGTCATCGGCTTGCCGTCGGGGCGCTTGAAGATGCTCAAGGTCGGGATAACGCCGATGTCGTCCTTGACGAGGTCGGCGCCGGTATAGACCGCGGTCACGCCGGGCATCGCCGTGGCGGCGCTGGTGTCGATCGAGACGATCTTCGCATGGGCATGCGGCGAGCGCAGCAGGTACAACCACAGCGCGCCATCTTCCGGCTTGTCGTCGATGAACTGCCCCTTCCCGGTGAGCAGTCGCTGGTCTTCCAAACGCTTGACGGGCTGCCCCGCTCCGAAACGCAAATTGCCGGGAAGAATGTTCATTCCACCATGTCCTTGAAACCCAGAAAACGACCGCGGGGGTTTTAGCCGATTTTGCGGTCGATACAACCGAGCCGCGGCACATCTGCATTGCGTGTCACGCCCGCTCTGGCCGCAGATTGCCGGGTCAGGAGCGCTCTATGTCGATGATGCCCACATTGATATCACGGGTGTCCGAATCCCGCTTTACCGTGAGGCGAACGGTCTTACCGGCACCGGCCTGCTCGAGCGCATCAGTCAGGTCGGAGAGCCGCCGCACCGGCTTGCCTTCCACCGCGGTGATGATGTCTCCGACCGTTCCAGTCGACAAGTTGACACCGCGAATCCCCGCCTGTTCCGCAGGGCTGCCGGGGGCTGTCCGGACCACGATCACCCCTTGGACGCCAAGCCGCGTCGACACATCCTCGCTGGCGGCGACGATGCCGATGCCGGGCGTCGGCACGCGGCCATTGCGAATAAGCTCGGGGACAATCCGGTTCACGACGTCCACCGGCACCGCGAAACCGATGCCTGCATTCGAGCCGGACGGCGATATGATCGCAGTCGTGACGCCGATCAGCCGGCCGGCGGAGTCCAGCAGCGGCCCGCCCGAATTGCCCGGGTTGATTGCGGCATCCGTCTGGATGACATTGGCAATCTCCCGGCCGCCATGGGTCGGAAGCCTCCGCTTGAGGGCACTGATGATGCCGCTCGTCATCGACTGATCTAGCCCGAAAGGATTGCCGATCGCAAACGCGGATTGCCCGACTTTCAGGTCGGTCGAACTGCCGAGAGCCACCTGCGGTGGAAGCTCGCGCACGCTGCGGATCCGCAGGACCGCAAGATCGTAATTGGGGGCGGTGCCGATCAGATCAACCCGAGCCACCTCTCCCGACGCAAAGCGGACCGCGATCTCGCCGCCATTGGCCACGACATGGTTGTTCGTGACGAGATGCCCGTCGCGGTCCCAGACAAATCCCGTGCCGGAAGCGCCGCCCTGCCCCTCCTCTCCCATGACTGGAGTAGCGGCCGATCTCACCGCAACCTGGACAACCGAGGGCGACACTCGTTCGAAGATGTCGATGGTGGCCCTTTCGGCCTCGGACAGCGGACCACGTTGCTCGACGGCGCGCGCGGAGGGGGTTGTCCATGGCGCATGCTGGACCTTCACGGCAGTTACCACGAGCAGCAGGGCGGCAAAAGCCGCCGCAATGATTGCGTAGCGACGATTCATCAGTGATCACCGTGTCGTATGCTGAAGACGATCTCTCGAATGCACATGCCGGGAGGTGACAGAGCCAGCTCACGCAGCAACGTCGAAAATGAATGGAAGTTTCTCGAATCGGGCAGCTAAGGACGGTTCCGCTGCCCGTGCCGGGGCCCATTGCCGCGTGACAAACCGCTACGCCAGCTCCCGCAATGCCGCTTCTACGACCTTGCGCGCATCGGCGGTGAGAGCGGCCTGCGGCGGGACAGGATCGCCGACGTCGTACCCCTGGATGGCCAAGCCGGCCTTGATGCAGGCCGCCAGGTTGAAGCGGGCAAAAGCTTCGTTGATGCGCCACAGCCTGCGCTGGAGCGCCATCGCCTCGTCCCAGCGGCCGGCCTTGCAGAGGTCGTAGAGCGCGACGCTCTGGCGCGGAATGATGCAGGCGGGGCCCGCCATCCAGCCGAGGCCGCCGATCAGCATCACCGCGGCCGGGATATGGGCGGAGGCGGAGAACACCCGCAAGGCATCGCCGCAGCGGTTCATGATCGAGAGCAGCCGGCCGGTGTTGGTCGAGGCGTCCTTGATGTAGCCGATGCGCGGATGTTCGGCGAGGCGCGCGATGATTTCGAGGGTGAGATCGGAGCGCTGGAATTGCGGATTGGTATAGATGACGACGGGGATGTCCACGGCATCCGCGATGGCGCGGAAATAGGATTCGATCTGGGCGTCGGCGAGCGGGAAATACGCTTCCAGGATCGCCAGAATGCCGTCGGCGCCGAGCTTCTGATACGCCTTCGCCTGCGCCACCGCATCTGCCGTCGAGGTGGAGGCGACGCCCGCGACAACAGGCACACGTCCCCTTGCCGCCTCGATCGTGGTCTGCACGACCGCGGTGCGTTGGGCGGCGTTGAGATAGGCGAACTCGCCGGTCGAGCCGAGCGGGGTCAGACCGTGGACGCCCGCGCCGATCAGATCGTCGCAGAGCTTTGCGAGGACGTTCGTCCGCACCGCGCCATCGGCAGCGACGGGAGAGACGAGATAAGGGAAGACGCCGCGAAAATCGGACATGTCAGGTGTGAATCCCGGAAACTGGCTAGCGCCTGACGGTCTTACCAACGCTCGTGCCGGCGATCAAATCCTGATCAGCCGCACCCGCGTGCCCCAGGGATCGATCGCCTCAACGCCGTCCGCTAGCGCCGTGACTTTCGCGCCGCCCTTGCGCAGGCGCTCTTCCTGTGCGGCGAGCAGATCCTGCTTAGCTGTCACCAGCGAGAACCAGGCGAGCCCCGTTGTCTGATCGTCGCGTTGGCCGGCGCCCTCGCTCTGCCACACGTTTATGCCGAGATGATGATGGTAGCGTCCCGACGACAGGAACGCGGCGCCGTTGCGGCTGCGGGTCGGGTCGAGTCCGATCGTGCCGTGGTAGAAATTCTGCGCCTGCGCGAGGTCGCCGACGCGCAGATGCATGTGGCCGATGCGCATTCCGTCCGGTGCCTTGGCATAATCAGGCACGCGCGTATTGGTCAGCGACAGCAGGTCGGGAATGTCGAGCTCGTCGGCCGCCATCTTCACGTTGCCTTCGCTCCACTGCCATTGCGAGGGATCGCGGTCGGCATAGACCTCGATGCCGTTGCCTTCGGGATCGTCGAGATAGACGGATTCGCTGACGAGATGATCGGCAAAGCCCGACAGCGGCACGCGATGCGAAGCGGCTGCTACCAGCCAGCGGGCCAAGTCCTTGCGGGTCGGCATCAGGAAGGCGGTGTGATAGAGGCCGGCGGCGTTGCGCGGCTCGATCTCGGCATCAGGACGGGCCTCCAGCACCAGCAGCGCGATGCCGGCCGTGCCGAGCTTGGCGGCGCTCGCCGAGCGTTCCATCACGGTGAGCCCGATCACGTCGCGGTAGTAGTTCGCAACCTTGTCGAGATTCTTCACCAGGAGCGTCACCATGCCGACGCGCATCGGCGTGCGGCTGGCATAGGTCGGACCGCCGCCCTGCGGTGTGCCCTCGGCGCGCGCCGCGCCCGCAGCCGCCATTGCGAGCGAGCTGGCGCCGGCGAGTTGAAGCAGGGTGCGGCGGGTAAGGTCGATGGTCATCAATCAGGGCTCGCAAAAAGGCTTGAGGCCGTACGGCACAAGGTCGAGCCGATTGCTACACGTTCCCGTGAGCGGCTCCAATCACATGTTCGTCGGCCGTGCTCTTACGGACCAGCTTCCCTGCTTATTTCCTGGCCATGCGGCCAGTTACGCGATCGCCCGCGACATCCCAGATTGAGGACAGCTTTACAGGAGCCTGCCATGACCGACTCAACTCCCCTGACTTCGCTGTCGTCCGCGCTCGCGGATATGGTGTCCCGCACCGCGCCGTCCGTCGTCGCCGTCCATTCGCATCGTTCCCGCGCCACCGGCTTCGTCTGGAAACCCGGCCTGATCGTCACCGCCGACGAGGCGCTGGCCGACGAGGGCGACGTCGAGATCGGCCTCCCCGACGGCAGCACCGCGGCCGCCACGATCGCCGGCCGCGACCATACGACGGATATCGCACTGCTGCGCGCCGATACGGCGATTGCCCCGGTCAAGCTGGCCACAATTGTGCCGCCCCTTGGCGCGTTGTCGGTCGTCGTCGCCACCAACCGCGATACGCCGAGCGCCGCGCTCGCGATGGTGTCGCAGTCCGGCAAGAGCTGGCGCTCCCTGCGCGGCGGCGACATCGACGCGCGGATCGAGCTCGACGTCCGCTTGCGCTCCAGCCAGCAGGGCGGCCTCGCGCTCGACGCATCGGGCGAAGCCTTCGGCATGGCCGTGCTCGGCCCGAGGCGTGTGCTAGTGATCCCGACAGCGACGATCGAGCGGGTCGCGGCCCAGTTAGAGGCGCGCGGCCGCATCGCACGCGGATATCTCGGCCTCGGGCTGCAGCCGGTCCGGCTCGACGACGGCGTCGGCGCGATGGTGATGAATGTCGACAAGGCCGGCCCTTCGGCGGCGGCCGGCATCCGCCAGGGCGACGTCATCGTCGCGGTCAACGACCAGAAGCTGTCCGGCGTGCGCGCGCTGTCGCGGACGCTGGGTCCGGCGAGCGTGGGCGCGGTGGTCGATATCGCGGCGCGCCGCGGCGGCGAGCCGGTCAGCTTCAAGGTCACGATCGGCGAGAGGCCGGCGGCGTGAGCGAGGACATCGCGCCCGAGATCGTGTTGGCTTTGGAGATCGACGATCCCGCCCTCGCCGATCGCCTGGCTGCTCTGCTCGGCAATATCGCCGGGCTTCGCCTCGCCGAACCCGGCGAGAAAGCCGCCGCGACGATTGTCACTCGCGATCCGCGCATCATGCCTGAGGACATTGCGCTGACGCAACGTGAGCTCGACGTGCTGGCGTTGATGGCGGAAGGCGGCTCCAACAAGATGATCGCGCGTCAGCTCGGCATTTCCGTCCACACGGTGAAATTCCATGTCGGCTCGCTGCTCGACAAGCTCGACGCTACCGGCCGCACCGATGCGGTGGCACATGCGGCCCGCCGCGGCGTGATCGAGCTCTAGGTCGGGTGCGGCGGGAAGCTGAGCTGGACCGTCAGGCCCGGCGCGTTGTCGTGCAGGGCAATCTCGGCACCATGGAGGCGAGCGACCGCGGCGACCAGGCTTAAGCCAAGGCCGTTACCCGGGGTGTAGCGGCTCTGCTCGAGCCGGTAGAAGCGTTTGAACACGTGATCGCGCTGATCCGCCGGAATGCCCGGGCCGTCGTCGGCGATCGCGATCGTCGCACCGCCGTCGGTGCTGCTGCAGGTGACGGTCACCTGCCCGCCTTTGCAGCCGTGCTTGATCGCGTTGTCGACGAGATTGGCGATAGCGTCGAACAGCAGGTCGCGATCGCCAATAATCGCCACCTCGCGATCGCCGCCGAGGCTGAGCCGCGTCGCAACCTGTTCGGCGGCGGCATCGTAGAGCTCGACGACCTCGCCGGCGATTTCGGCGAGATTGAGGGTGCGAAACGCACTACGGCGGGCGCGGGTCTCGATCTCCGAGATGCGCGTGATGGAGGCGAACATGCCGAGCACGGCGTCGAGATCGGCGATGGTGTCACCGATCAGCGCCGCGTCGGCCTCGCCATTGCGCGAGGCGTGATAAGCCTTTTCCAGCCGACCCCGCATGCGCGTCAGCGGCGTACGCAAATCATGGGCGACGTTGTCGCTGACCTGCTTGACCTCTCCCATCAAAGTCTCGATGCGGTCGAGCATCTGGTTGAGGTTTTCGGCGACCCGGTCCCATTCGTCGTGACTGCCGCGCAAGGGAATGCGCTGGTCGAGGCCCGACATCATGATGGCGCGGCTGGTGGCGTTGATCTCCTCGATCCGCCCGACCGTGCGGCGCGTCACCAGCACCGCGGCGAGCCCGGCGAGCACCAGCATCAGCACGGCGACAGCGGCCATTGCGAGCTCGATCATCGCGGTGAAGCCGCTGTGGTCGCCGGCATCGCCGACACGGCTCTGCACATAGGCGATCGTGCCGAAATAGACATAGGCCATGATCGCCGCGACGATCAACCCGAACGCCGCGATCGCGATCAGCGCAAGGCGGAAGGTCGAGGAGCGGAGCGTTTTAGCCAGGAGCACGGAGACAATATCCGATGCCGCGGATGGTGTGGATCAGCGGATAGGCCTGGGCATCATCGACCTTGCGACGGACGCGTCCGACATAGACGTCGATGATGTTGGTGGAGGGATCGAAATGCAGATCCCAGACATGCTGGAGCAGCATCGCACGCGAGACGACGCGGCCCTCGTTGCGGACCAGATATTCGAGTAATTGGAATTCCCGCGGCAACAGCGGAATCTTCCGGCCGCGGCGGCTCGCGCTGCGTGCGATCAGGTCGATGGCGAGATCGCCGACCCGCAGGATCGTCTCCTTGGCGACGGTGTCGCTGCGCCGGCCGAGTGCCTCCAGCCGCGCCAGCAATTCGGTGAAGGAGAACGGCTTGACGAGATAATCGTCGCCGCCGGCCCGCAAGCCGCGCACGCGGTCGTCGACCTCGCCAAGTGCGGAAATGATCAGGAACGGCGCGGCGATGCCGTCGTCGCGCAACTGGCGCATCACGCTGATGCCGTCGATATCGGGCAGCATGCGGTCGATGGTGATCACGGCATAGTCGCGCGCGGCGCCATGGCTGAGCGCTTCGCGCCCGGTGGCGGCGAGATCGACGTCGTAGCCGGAAGTCGTCAGCTCCTCGACGAGCTGGCCTGCGGTTTCCGCGTCGTCCTCGACGACCAGAATGCGGCGGTGAGCTCCGGTCATGACAAACTCCGCGCGACGATCGCCACCAGACTATCCCGTTCCGGGGCTGAGCGGAACCGTCCGATGACGATCGCGACAATGGTGCGGTACGGCGATGCTAGTACCAAGAGTCTCCGCACACATTGACCCATTGCCACCCATAGGGCGTCAAGCTCCTGCGCCAGCAGCCGTCATAGTAGCCGGCATAGATGAAAGGTGCTCCGAAGAAGAAGCGATGGTGTTGCCGGAAGAAGGCATGGCGGCCGATGAAGGGCCTGCCGTGCCAGCCGGAGCCAGCGAAGCGCGGCCCGATCGCCGCATGCGCGAAACGTGCACCGCCAAAGCCCGGGCCGCCGAAACGGGCGCCGCCCATGCCGCCGACGCGCATACCACCGAAGCCACCGGTGTGCATGCCGCCGCCGAAGCCTCCCGTGTGCATGCCGCCGCCACCGAAATGCCCACCACCGCCGAATCCGCCATGACCGCCACCGCCACCGCCACCGCCTCTGGCAAGCACCGGTGAAGCGAGCGCCATCACCGCTGCGATCGTCACCGCGGTGAGGCCTTTGAGAATCCTGTTGTCCATCGAAGCATCCTCCGTGCTGCGCGACAATATTCTGCCGCGCGAGGAGGATCAGATGAGAGGAAGGGACAGGCGCCTTCAACTTACAAACGCGCCAGATTCTGACGCGGAAGTTAGGGAGACGCTGCTCTCTCACTCGCTCGCCCCGTTCTTGCGGGGAGAGGGTGGGGTGAGAGCGGGGAGAGGTTAGAAGCTACGCCCGCTTGCCGCCGTTTTTCTCGGCCGCGCGGCGCAGCGCTTCGGCGAGCGCACCGCCGCCGGAAGACTCCTGCTGGCGCGGGGCCGACGACGTCATGCGGGACGGGTTACGTGAGCTGTTATCCCGCTGCATGCCGGGCGCGTCCTTCTTGGCGCCGACCTCGTCGTCGAGCCGTAGTGTCAACGAGATACGCTTGCGCGCGACCTCGAAGTCTAGCACCTTCACTTTGACGATGTCGCCGGGCTTCACCACTTCACGCGGATCCTTGATGTAGGTCTTGGACATCGCCGAGATGTGCACGAGGCCGTCCTGGTGCACGCCGATATCGACGAAGGCGCCGAACGCCGCGACGTTGGTTACGGTGCCCTCGAGGATCATGCCCTTCTTGAGGTGCTTGATCTCCTCGACGCCGTCCATGAACACAGCTGCCTTGAAGGCCGGACGCGGGTCGCGACCGGGCTTCTCGAGCTCGCGCAGGATGTCGGTGACGGTCGGCAGACCAAACGTCTCGTCCACGAAGTCTTTCGGCTTCAGCGTGCGAACGATGTCGCTGCTGCCGATCAGCGCCTTGATGTCGCTCTTGGTGGCGCTGAGAATCCGGCGCACCACCGGATAGGCTTCCGGATGCACACCGGAGGCGTCGAGCGGGTCCTCGCCGCCGAGGATGCGCAGGAAGCCCGCGCACTGCTCGAACGCCTTGGGGCCGAGCCGCGGCACGTCCTTCAACGCCTTGCGCGACTTGAACGGCCCGTTGGCGTCGCGGTGTGCCACGATGCTCGAGGCGAGGCCGGAGCCGACGCCCGACACGCGCGCGAGCAGCGGAGCGGACGCGGTGTTGACGTCGACGCCGACGGCGTTCACGCAGTCTTCGACCACGGCGTCGAGGGATTTGGCGAGCTTGGCCTGGCCTAGGTCGTGCTGGTACTGGCCGACGCCGATCGCCTTGGGTTCGATCTTGACGAGCTCGGCGAGAGGATCCTGGAGCCGCCGCGCGATTGACACCGCGCCGCGCAGGGTGACGTCGAGGCCCGGCAACTCCTCCGAGGCGAACGCCGAGGCCGAATAAACCGACGCGCCGGCTTCCGACACCACGATCTTGGTCATCTTCAAGTCGGGCAGGCCCTTGACGAGGTCGGCCGCGAGCTTGTCGGTCTCGCGCGAGGCGGTGCCGTTGCCGATCGCGATCAGCTCGACACGATGTTTCAGCGCGAGCTTGCCGAGGATCGCAAGCGCCTCGTTCCACTGCCGCTGCGGCTCGTGCGGATAGATCACGGCGGTATCCACCACCTTGCCGGTCGCGTCGGTGACGGCGACCTTGACCCCGGTGCGGAAGCCGGGATCGAGACCCATGGTGACGCGGGTGCCGGCGGGCGCCGCGAGCAGCAAGTCGCGCAGATTCGAGGCGAACACGCGCACGGCCTCTGTCTCGGCCGCATTCCACAGCCGCATGCGCAGGTCGATGTTGAGATGCACCTGGATCTTGGTGCGCCAGGCCCAGCGCACGGTATCGATCATCCAGCGGTCGCCGGCGCGCTTAAGGTCGGCGATGCCGAACCGCTTCATGATCTTCAGTTCATAGACGCTCGGCACGCCGGGCGGCGATGGTTCGGCCTCGGCCTGGATCTGGAGATCGAGGATTTCTTCTTTCTCGCCGCGGAACATTGCGAGGATTCGGTGCGAGGGCAGCTTGGTCAGCGGCTCGGAGAACTCGAAATAGTCGGCAAACTTTTCGCCCTCGGTTTTCTTGCCGTCGCGCACCTTGGAGGTCATGCGCGCATTAGTCCACACCTCCTCGCGAAGCGCGCCGATCAGGTCGGCGTCTTCGTCGAATCGCTCGACCAGGATGGCGCGGGCGCCATCGAGTGCCGCAGCGGCATCGGCAACGCCCTTCTCGGGATTGACGAAGGCTTCAGCGACCACCTTCGGATCGTTGTTGGGCTCGGCCATGAGCTGAAAGGCGAGCGGCTCGAGCCCGGCTTCCTTGGCGATCTCGGCCTTGGTGCGGCGCTTCGGCTTAAACGGCAGATAGATGTCTTCGAGGCGCGCCTTGCTGTCGGCAGCGAGAATGGAGGCCTCCAGCGCGGCATCGAGCTTGCCCTGCTCGCGGACCGATTCGAGGATGGCCTTGCGGCGGTCCTCGAGCTCGCGCAGGTAACCCAGGCGCTCCTCCAGCGTGCGCAATTGCGCGTCGTCGAGCGCACCGGTCGCTTCCTTGCGGTAGCGGGCGATGAAGGGAACCGTGGCGCCGCCGTCGAGCAGCGCCACTGTCGCCTCGACCTGCTCCGCCCGAACCCCAAGCTCCTGCGCAATTTTCTGGTTGATATTTGCCACGCGAGAACCCCTCTATCCAAGCACGCATCGCGGAGGCGAACCACCGGCTGCGGGACGCCGCTTATGGACCAATCAGGGTTGATTCATCAAGGTGCGGCGGACGACCGTCGACAAGGGATTTTTTGTCGAAGCGATGCGATCTCGCCACAATCGTGGGTGCTACGCAGACGGCGCACGTCCTGCTGTCGTCCTGGCTTTCGCCAGGACGACAATGGGGATTGCCTCGACACCTTGACAGGCGCCCCGGTTCAGCGGCTGTTTTGTCTGCCGGACTCCTGAACTTCATGTGAGGATTATAATGCGGACGACATCGGTCGGCGTCTTCAAGGTCGCCACCAGAGGCCCCGGCGACGTCTCCGGATTGATGAGCATGATCGGCTCCGGCGCGATCGATCCGGCATCCATCCTGGCGATCCTCGGCAAGACCGAAGGCAATGGCGGCGTCAATGACTTTACCCGGGAATATGCCGTTGCCGCGCTGTGCACGGCGCTGGCGCCGCAGCTCGGGCTGTCGCCGCAGGAGGTCGAGCAACGCATCGCCTTCGTGATGTCGGGCGGCACCGAGGGCGTGCTCAGCCCGCACATCACGGTGTTCACGCGCCAGGACATTCTACAGCGCCCGGCAGGCCTCTCCGGCAAGCGCCTGAGCATCGGCATGGCGCACACGCGGGATTTTCTCCCTGAAGAGCTCGGCCGCTCCGCTCAGATCACGGAGACAGCCAAGGCCGTGAAGGCCGCGATGGCGGATGCCGGGATCGCCGATCCCGCCGACGTCCATTTCGTGCAGATCAAATGCCCGCTGCTCACCAGCGAGCGCGTCGAAGCGGCGAATGCGCGCGGTCACAAGACAGCGACGACCAGCGCCTACAGTTCGATGGCCTATTCGCGCGGCGCTTCCGCGCTCGGCGTTGCGGTCGCGCTCGGCGAGATCGCAACCGGCGTTCGTGATGAGGACGTGCTGCGACGCTACGATCTGTTCTCGAACGTCGCCTCGACCTCGTCCGGGATCGAGCTCATGCATAACGTCGTCATCGTGCTCGGCAATTCGATGTCCTCGACGAGCGAATTCGAGATCGGGCATGCCGTGATGAGCGATGCGATCGACGCCGCCGCGGTGCTTGCGGCGCTGGAGAGCGTTGGGCTCCGTGCCGGGCAACAGACGCCGACCGGCAGCAAGCTTGTCAACATCTTCGCTAAGGCCGAGGCCTCCCCTGATGGCAGCGTGCGCGGCTTCCGCCACACCATGCTCGAAGATACCGATATCAGCTCGACACGCCACGCCCGGGCTGCCGTTGGCGGGTTGATTGCCGGCCTCGCCGGCACTGGTGCGGTCTACGTCTCCGGCGGCGCCGAGCATCAGGGCCCAGCCGGCGGCGGGCCGGTCGCGGTGATCGCAAAGTTCTCCAATTGATGCGGGCGCATGCAATTCGGGATTACCTCTCCATCCGGCGCAACCCTGCCCTTCGCGCCGCTCAGTTGATTAAAGTGTTCCTGTGCGAAACTAAGATGGCGGCGCACGAAGAGGTTTGGATCGCATGACTTTCCCGATGAGCTGGAACGAATGGGCGCAGCACGATGGCGTGGGGCTGGCCGCGCGCGTCCGCAAGGGCGAGCTCACGGCAAAGGAGTTGGCGCGCCAGGCCGCCGCGGGCGTCGCCAAGGTCAACCCGGCACTGTCGGGCGTGGTCGAGCTATTCGATGACGTGATCGCCGATCCGGCCAAGGACGGCGCCAATCTCGCCGGCCCGTTCGCAGGCCTGCCCTTCCTGATGAAGGACCTCGGCCCGACCATGAAGGGCCGGCTCCAGGAGATGGGCTCGCTGTTAATGCGCGGCAATCGCGCCAGCGCCGACACGTTCCTGACCGGCAAATTCCGCCAGGCCGGACTGAACCTGATCGGACGCACCACGACACCGGAGTTCGGCGTCTGCAGCTCGGCCGACAATCCGGCCGTCTATGTCACGCGCAATCCCTGGGACACCGACTACACCACCTGCGGCTCGTCGGCCGGGAGCGCCGCAATGGTCGCGGCCGGCGTGGTGCCGATCGCACACGCGACTGATGGCGGCGGCTCGATCCGCATTCCCGCCGGCGTCAACGGCAATATCGGCTTGAAAGTCTCGCGCGGCGTGTTCTCGCTCGCACCGCACATGTCCGATCTCACCGGCCTCGTCTCGATCCAGGGCTGCCAGTCGCGCTCGGTGCGCGACACCGCCGCCTTCGTCGATCATGCAAGGGGAGCGGCGCCCGGCGAATTCATGCCGTTCTGGACCACAGCGCAGCCCTATTCCGAGATGATCAAGCGCGATCCGTCAAAGCTTCGTATCGCGCTGTCGCACACCTGGGGCGACTACACCGCGACGCCCGAGATCGCGGCCGAGCTGGCGAAGGCCGGCCGCTTCCTCGAAGGCCTCGGCCATCACGTCGACTACGCCCTGCCCGAACTCGACTTCCGCGCCGCGTTCGAGGCGCAGACCACCTGCTACATCTCGAATTTTGCCGTGGTGATCTCCAACATGCTCGCCGCGCGCGGACTGGAACGGCCGCCGGAAGATCTCATCGAACCCATGAATATCCGGATCTGGGAAGCCGGCCGGCATACGAGCTTCGCCGAGCGGGCGAAGATGCAAGGCGTGTTCAACACGACCTCGCGCGCCTTCGGCGCCTTCTTCGAGCAGTGGGACGTGATCCTGACCCCGATCACGGCGCTGCCGACGCCGAAGGTCGGCACCCGGGAATATCTCACCATCTCCGACAACCCCGACGTGCTCGACTGGTTCGGCAATCTTTGGCGCTTCTTCGCCTTCACGCCGCTCGCCAATCTCTGCGGCATGCCGGCGATCTCGATGCCGATGGCCACGCAGGACCACGGCCTGCCGCTCGGCATCCAGGCGATTGCGAAACAGGCCAATGACGGCCTCCTGCTGCAACTCGCCGCCCAGATCGAGCGCGCGCTCGACGGCAAGTGGAACGACGGCAGGAAGCCGAAGGTGCATGTGAGCTGAGCGAGTTGATCGCATTAACTTGCGATCCGCGAACGGCCTCAGTTCTTCACCGAGGGAATTTCCTCCGGCCGGGGCTGCTGCTGGCCCTGCTGGTACATTGCCAGCGCCTTTTCGAGCGCTTCGCGCAGAGCCAGCGCCGCGGCCACGCTGCAACGCAGATGCGCGGTCTGGACCACGTCAACCCTGACGGCGGCGCCGACCGGCATCAGAAGGTTCGCCGCAAGCTCGATTTGAATCGCGCCGTTGTGGTGGCCGAAGCAGGATGCACCGTCGAAATAGATGATCGGCGCCCGCTCCGAGCTCGATGTCGAAATGATGACGGGCCCCTGGCTGGTGACGGGCGTTTCGGGATCGGCCATGGGCACTCCTTACGGCTGGTCGAACGAACGAGGCGCCCACCATCGTTGCTTCGGCCCGCCCTGTCGAGGCCAAACCGCCCCCGGCACCCACCGTGGGACGCGCATTCGGGGTTTTGCGCCGCGCCCGCCACTGGTCTAGAACGTCCTCATGTCCAGCTCACCGACCACACTTTCGTTCGAGGACCTCGCCGAGGCGATCAAGGGTCGCCGCTCCGATTACGGCCAGATCAGCGGGCTCCAGCTCGACCGCTTCGCACCGCGCGAAGCCTGGTCCAGCCTGCCCTACCGGCCGGTCTTTGTCGGTGACACCGAGACCGGCGTCCTGCATGGCGGGGTCGTCACCGCGATGCTGGACGAGAGTTGCGGCATGGCGGTGCAACTCGCGCTGGACGGCACAAGCGCGATCGCGACGCTCGATCTGCGCATCGACTATCAGAAGCCGGCAACGCCGGGCCTCGACATCAAGGCGCATTCGGTCTGCTACCGCACCACGCGTTCGATTGCCTTCGTGCGCTCCACCGCCTATCAGGAGTCCGAGGACGATCCGGTCGCGACCGCGACCGCCTGTTTCATGATCGGCGCCAACCGCACCAACATGCTCGCGGATCGCAGGATGGATTCGCCCGGCATCCCGAGGCTGGAGGCGCCGGACGATCCGGAAGGCCCGTTCGCCAACAGCCCGTTCGCACGCTGCCTCGGCATTCGCGTCAACGACGACGGCACACTGACGATGCCGTTCTCGCCAAAGATCATCGGCAATCCGATTCTGCCTGCGATCCATGGCGGCATGACCGGCGCCTTCCTCGAAACCACCGCGATCTTCGGAGTGGCCCGTGAACTCGGCGCCACCGCACTGCCCAAGCCGATCGGACTGACCGTCAACTATCTGCGCTCCGGCCGCGCGCTCGACACGTTCGCCAACGTCTCGATCGTGAAACAGGGCCGGCGCATCGTCGCCTTCGAGGCACGGGCCTGGCAGGACGATGCGAACAAGCCGATCGCCACAGCCTTCGGCCATTTCATGCTGCGGCCGACGCCCGGAAACGACGAGGAATAGGCGCATTTTCCCTTGACGGCCAAGGTCTGGGCCACAACGATAGCGCGTCCCCTCACGAGAGGTATTGGCTTGCGGCATCCGCTCGACATCATCGCCATGTTCGCCGCGCTCTGGCTGCTGGCAGCGATGGTGCTCGACGCGCTGACGCCGAAGGAGCTGACGACGGTGATGATCGGCATCGCCATCGGACCCGCCGTCGTCATCACCGCCGTGTTCTACTATCTGCGCTGCCCGCGCACCGATTTCGCGGTGATGTTCGCCGCGCTTTGGCTGATCTCCGACATCGGCATCGCGTTCATCTCGCCAACGCAGCTGCCCCACTTTCTGATCGCGCTCGGCTTCGTGCCGGCGCTGCTGATCGGGATCGTGCTGCACTGGCAACGCTTCCAGCGCCGCCATGAGCGGCTGCCCGTGCCATCGGTCAAGCGCGGCTAGCGCGGCAGCAAATTGGTCTTGGCGAGATCGACGACCTCGTCGCCGCGGCCGTTCATCACGGCGCGCAAGACCCAGAGGCTGAAGCCCTTGATCTGTTCGGGCGTGATGGTCGGCGGCATCGACAGCTCCTGCTTGGCGGTGACCACATCGAGCAGCGCCGGTCCGTGGTGGGCCAGCATCTCCTTC
Source organism: Bradyrhizobium sp. GCM10028915 (assembly GCF_042666195.1). NCBI lineage: Bacteria > Pseudomonadati > Pseudomonadota > Alphaproteobacteria > Hyphomicrobiales > Nitrobacteraceae > Bradyrhizobium > Bradyrhizobium sp. GCM10028915. Next base: position 144,276 of record NZ_JBHTFN010000071.1, on the reverse strand, counting down.
ATCGCACCTGGAAGCTCGCCGGGATCCTCGACCCGCCTTGCGAAGATACCCATCGCGCGCGCCATCGCCGCGAAGTCCGGATTCTCCAGATCGACATTGGTGTCGACGAAACCGGCCGCCTTCATCTCCAGTGCGACGAAGCCGAGCACGCCGTTGTTGAAGATGACCACCTTCACCGGCAGCTTCATCTGCGTCAGCGTGATCAGATCGCCCATCAGCATGGTGAAGCCCCCGTCGCCGGAGAGCGAGATCACCTGCCGGCCGGGCTGCGCGGCCTGCGCGCCGATCGCCTGCGGCATGGCGTTGGCCATCGAGCCGTGCACGAACGAGCCGATCAGCCGGCGGCGTCCGTTCATCTCGAGATAGCGCGCGGCCCACACCGTCGGCGTGCCGACATCGGCGGTGAACACCGCATCATCGCTCGCATGGTCGCTGATGACCTTTGCCAGGTATTGCGGATGGATTGGTTTGCTGCCCGGCGTGCCCTTGGCGAGCGAGTCGAGGCCTTCGCGCGCCTTCTTGTAATGCGCGATCGCATCGTCGAGGTGCTTGCGCTGCGTCTTGGATTTCAGAAGCGGCAGCAGCGCCTCGAGGGTGAGCTTGACGTCGCCGACCAGGCCGAGGTCGATCTTGCAGCGGCGCCCGAGATTTTCCGGACGGATGTCGATCTGCGCGATCTTGGCATCGGTCGGGAAGAACTGCTTGTAGGGAAAATCGGTCCCGAGCATCACCAGCGCGTCGCAGGCGTGCATGGCGGCATAGCCGGAGGAGAAGCCGATGAAGCCGGTCATGCCGACATCGTAGGGATTGTCGTATTCGACATGCTCCTTTCCGCCCAGCGCATGCACGATCGGGCTCTTCAAGGCTTCCGCAAGCTGCATCAGCGGCGCATGCGCGCCGGCGCAGCCGCGACCGCAGAACAGGGTGATGCGTTCGGCGCCGTTCAGGAGATCCGCAAGCGCCTTCAACTCATCCGCCTGCGGCACAACCTTCGGCGCCGACAGCGCAAGGCCACGCGCCGTCGACAGCGCGCGCTTGGGTGGGCTGCGGAAGGCGACGTCGCCCGGCATGGCGACAACGGCGACGCCGCGCATGCCGACCGCCGCGCGGATCGCGTTTTCCAGCACGTAGGGAAGCTGACTCGGATCGGAGACCAGCTCGCAATAATGGCTGCACTCGCGGAACAGGTTTTGCGGATGCGTCTCCTGGAAATAGCCGCTGCCGATCTCGGCGGTCGGAATTTGCGCGGCGATCGCAAGCACGGGAACGCGGCTGCGATGGGCGTCGAACAGGCCGTTGATCAGATGCAGATTGCCGGGACCACACGAGCCCGCGCACACCGCAAGGCTGCCGGTCATTTCCGCTTCCCCGGCGGCGGCGAAGGCCGCGACCTCCTCGTGCCGGACATGGATCCATTCGATCGTGCCGCGCCGCCGCAGCGCTTCGGTCAGCGCATTCAGACTGTCGCCGACGATGCCGTAGATGCGCTTGACGCCAGCCTGTTCGAGCGTTGCCACGAACAGATCGGCCACGTTGTTGATTGCCATGTCGGTCTCCTGATCTCGCCTCTGCGGCAAGATAGGATAACGCGCAACCGTGACGGCATCACGGCTTGTTTATTGCTGCTTCAGTCTTTCGCAATCGCCCGATCGTAGGCCGCGATCGTCAATTTTGCGCGAGCGGCAACGTCCGTTACCGTCATGCCGGGCTTGTAGAGGTTGGAGCCCAGCCCGAACGCCGTCGCGCCACCCTCGATGTACTCCGCGAAATTCTGGTCGGAGACGCCGCCGACGGCGGCGATCATCACGCCGGCCGGCAGCACGGCGCGGATCGCGGCGATGCCGGACGCGCCGAGCACGCTTGCCGGAAAGAACTTCAGGCCAGAGGCGCCGGAGCGCGCGGCCAGCAGCGCCTCGGTCGGCGAAAACACGCCCGGCAACGTGACCATGGCGTATTGGTGCGCACGTGTGAGCACCTGCGTATCGACATTCGGCGAGACCATCAGCTTGCCGCCGACATCGTTGAGCCGATCGACATCCGCTGTGGTCAGCACCGTGCCGGCGCCGATCAGCACGCCGGCCGGCGCGAGCTTGACGGCGGTGGCGATGGAGCGGAACGGATCGGGCGAGTTTAGCGGGATCTCGATCGCGGTCATGCCGGCCTCGATCAGCACGCCGACGATGGCCTGCGTTTCCTCGGGCTTCACGCCGCGCAGGATCGCGAGCAGTGGCCGCTTCATCGCCGGAAAGGGAACGCTCATTTCAACAGTCCTCTCATTTCGTCCAGATCGCGGCAGCCGCCATCGACAGACCGCGGCGGACCGCTTCATCGGCATCGACGGGGTTCACGGTGACCGACAACGCATCGAAAGCCAACTTGTACAGCATCGCGAGCCGCCCCGAGGCAATCAACGTAATGCCTGCTTTCGGCACGGCGCCGGAGAGCCCGGCGGCCAGCTCGATGCCGATCAAAGTGCCCGACAGCGTTTCGCGCGCCGCGGCCGGTGTGCTCCCGAACAGAAGCTGACGCGAGCGCGCGCCGAACAGAAAATTGGCCGCGAACGACGGCGCCTCATACGCAGCTCTCACCGCCGCCTTGAAGCTCGCGACGTCCTCGGCGTCTTCGGCGCCTGCGACCGCAAGCGACAAGATCGTCTCGCGCGACACAACGCTGAAGAGCTCGCCGGTCATGAAGGTGGAGAAATGCGCGATCGTATCGTCCTTCAGGCGTACCCATTTCGAATGCGTGCCGGGCATGCAGACCAGCGCCTCACCTGCGGCATCGAGACCAAGCGCGCCGAGCAGCTGCGTCTCCTCGCCGCGCATCACGTCCGGCGCTCTTGTATCGCGCTGCGCGATACCCGGCAGGATGCGGATATCGCGTGCTTCGCCCGGCACGTGCGCGGCCTGCTCCAGGACGGCCGCGAGCGGCGCGGGTGTATCGACATATCCGGCTTCGACCCAGCCCGTCTTGGCGCCGGCCATGCCGCAGACCAGAACCGGCAGATGAGCTGGTGCTTCGACGGCGGCAAGATGGGATTGCAGCACGGCCGCGAAGCCGGTCTTTGCCGCCGCCAGCATGCCCTCGCCGCTGCGGCGTTCGGCCAGCACTACGCCGGTACGATCGATCAACCAGAGCCGGAAGCTGCTGGTGCCCCAGTCCACCGCGACGTAAGCGGGTTCGGTCATCTCGGTTCTCGTCCTCGTCTCACCGGCAAGACGCCGTCTCGCGACAATGAGACGACGGCCCGCAAATTCGCCACGGGATATCGGCTATTGCCGCCGCAAACCAGCGTTTTCTCGCGGGACTGAGCCGCTGTAGCGCTGGCACACCGCTTGCGGAGCGGTGGCACACCGCTTGCTCAAGCAACCCTGCTCACGTCCGTGAACCGCGCAATAAGACGCGTCAACATCAGATGAGGAAACCCATGGAGATCGGCTATTTCACGATGCCTTCGCACCCGCCGGAGTGCGGCCTGAAGGAAGGGAACGACTGGGACCTGCAGGTCATGCGCTGGCTCGACGAGCTCGGCTATCAGGAGGCCTGGGTCGGCGAGCACCATACCGCGCCCTGGGAACCCAATCCCACGCCCGATCTGCTGATCGCGCAGGCGCTGATGCAGACCAAGAATATCCGTATCGGGCCGGGCGGCTTCCTGCTGCCCTATCACCACCCGGCCGAGCTCGCCAACCGCGTCGCCATGCTCGATCACCTCTCGGGAGGTCGGCTCAATTTCGGCGTCGCGGCGAGCGGCCTGCCGAGCGACTGGGCCATGTTCAATGTCGACGGCATGAGCGGACAGAACCGCGACATGACGCGCGAGGCGCTGGAGATCATTCTGAAGATGTGGAGCGATCCCGCGCCCTGGACCTACAAGGGCAAATTCTGGACGGTGACCAAGCCGGACACGATGTTCGACTTCTTGAAACCCCACATCAAGCCGTTGCAGACGCCGCACCCGCCGATCGGCGTCGCTGGGCTCTCGAAGAACTCGGACACGCTGAAGCTCGCCGGCGAGCGCGGCTTCATTCCAATGAGCCTCAACCTGAACCCGGCCTATGTCGGCAGTCATTGGGATTCGGTTGTAGCCGGCGCCGCCAAGACCGGGCGCAAGCCGGACCGGGCCGATTGGCGGCTGGTGCGCGAGGTGTTCGTCGCCGATACCGACGAGGAAGCGTGGCGGCTCTCGACCGGCGACATGATGGGCCGGATGATGGGCGAGTACTTCCTGCCGCTGCTCGGCCATTTCGGCTTCAAGGACTATCTGAAGCACGCGCCCGACGTGCCCGATAGCGACGTCACCGTCGAATATTGCGCCAAGCGGAACTGGATCGTCGGCTCGCCAGCGACCGTCGCCGAGAAAATCGAGAAGATCTACGAGGAGGTCGGCGGCTTCGGCGTGCTGCTGGTGTTCGGCTTCGACTACAAGCACAAGGCTGAAGCCTGGCATCACTCGCTGTCGCTGCTGAAGAACGAGGTGATGCCGCGCCTGAAGCATCTCGGCTCCGCGAAGAAGGCGGCTTGACCCGACGCGGGTGCAGCGCGATCGTGCCGCACCCGCATCCATTTCGGAGATTTCCGCGTGACGGTGGACGCCAGTGCTTTCGACGCTAAGGATTTCAAGCAGGCGATGCGCCAGTGCGCCGGCGCGGTCGCGCTGGTGACGGTCGGCGCCGAGCACGGCAAGCGCACGGGGCTGACGGTGACCTCGGCCTGCTCACTGTCGGACTCGCCACCATCCCTGATCGTGTGCGTCAACCGCAACGCCAGTGCGCACGCGCGCATCCGCGAGGAAGGCGCGTTCGCGATCAACTTCCTGCACGAGGACCACGCCCTCCTGGCGCTTACCTTCAGTGGCCAGAAGGGCGTCAATGGCGACGACCGTTTTGCGTTCGGGGAATGGACGCGCGGGGTGACCGGCGCGCCGGTGCTGACGGACGCAGTCGCTGCGTTCGACTGCGTGCTGGCGCAGGAATTCGAGACCACGACGCATTCGATCTTCGTCGGTGAGGTGCGCGGCGCATCGCATTCCGACGGCGCGGCGCCGCTCGTGTATCTGCGCAGCAGCTTCCACGCCCCGCGCGAAATCCGCGGCACCGTGACAGTCGGCGACCTCGACTCGCGACATCTGAGCTGGAGCGATTTTTCGTAGAGAGCGCCAGCAGGCTCGCTGCCGCTCCCGTCTCCCCTTGCGGGAGAAGGTGGCGCGAAGCCCCGGATGAGGGGTATCTCTCCGCGGACTCAGAAGCAAGAGAGTCAAGTGCGGAGAGATACCCCTCGCCCGTCTCGCCGCGTTCGCGGCGAGCCGCCCTCTCCCGCAAGGGGAGAGGGAAGAAAGATCGCTACTGCGTCGTCTCGATCTTCAACTGCTTGATCTTGCGATACAGCGTGGCGCGGCTCAGCTTCAGCGCGCGCGCTGTTTCCGTCACGCGGCCGCCATGCTTGCGCAAGGCTTCGACGATCGCCGCGCGCTCCGCCGCTGCGAGATCCGGCTCCGCCCTTCCACCAAACGGCGGCAGATCGAGGTCGGCATCGGTGATGACGTCGTCCTCCGCCGTGCAGCCGGCGAGCCGCAGCACATGCCGAAGCTGGCGCATGTTGCCGGGATAGGGATAGGCCGCGAGCCGCGCCCAGGCCTCGTCCGAGAGCGAGCAATTCGGCGCCTCCTCGTGAGCGATCTGGCGGATGACGTCGTCGCGGTCGGCGCGCTCGCGCAAGGCCGGCAGCCGCACCTCCATGCCGCGCAGACGGAAATAGAGGTCGGTGCGGAAGGCGCCCTCCTCGGCCATGCGGCCGAGATCGCGATGGGTGGCGCTGATCAGGCGAATGTCGACCGGCACGGGCTTCAGCGCGCCGAGCGGCCAGACTTCGCGGTTCTCCAGCACCCGTAGCAGCCGCGTCTGCAGCGCGATCGGCATGTCGCCGATCTCGTCGAGGAACAGCGTGCCGCCGTCTGCCTGCACGATCAGGCCCTTCGAACCGTCGCGGCGTGCGCCGGTGAAGGCGCCGGCCTCGTAGCCGAACAGCTCGGCATCGATCAGGCTTTCCGGCATCGCCGCGCAGTTAAGCGCGACATAGTTGTGGCGTGCGCGATTGCCGGCTGCGTGAATGGCACGGGCGAACACATCCTTGCCGACGCCGGTCTCGCCATGCAGCAGCACCGGCAGATTGCGATCGCCGATGCTTCTAAGTCGCTTCACGCTCCTGATCAGGCTGGGATCGCGTCCGGCGAGCCGCTGCAGCGCATCGAAGCGATCGACCGGTGCATCGCGGCGCGGCGCGAGCGGACGGGTCGAGGCCCTCGCCCGCAGCGGCGGCGCGACATGGCCGTGCCCTAGTGAACTGCCATCGGCCCGGCGCAGCTCGACGAGATCGTCTGCGTCGCGCGCGGCGGGATGGTCGAATTTGACATAGCGCGACAGATCGATGCCGGCTGCGATCAAGCCGTCGGTGAGACCCAGCAGTGCGCGCGCCGAACGGCAGGCGCCGACGATGCGGCGATCGTCGTCATAGGCGAGCAGGCCGCTGCCGCCGTCGCCCGGCACGGTCGCGATCCAGGCGTTGCGGAAATGACTGCGGAAGATCGCGCCCTCCATGCGCCGCGTTGCCTCCATCGTCACCGCGAGCGCAAGCTGATGCGCGGTGCGTTCGAGGTCCTCGCGGCAGGAGGTGATGTTCACGGCGCCTGCGAGCCGTCCCGCCTGGTCAAACAGCGGCGTCACGGCGCAGGAAAACATGTGCCACTGCGCGCGAAAATGCTCGTCGCGATGCACCAGGATCGGCTTCTGCTCGGCGAGCGCGGTGCCGAGCCCATTGGTGCCTTCGGAGGCCTCGGAAAAATTCGAGCCTGTGTAGATCTTCCAGTCCATGAATAGTCGTGCGTCGGCCTCGCCGGGCAGGCGGCTGAACAGCATGGTTGCGTTCACGTCTGCCAGGTTGACGCAATAGCCGGCACCGCGCAGTACCCGGGCGAGGTCGTCGAGCTCCGGCGTTGCAAGCCGGATCGTCTCCTCCATGGGTTCGGCGACGTGACGGATCTCGGCTTCGGTGAGCGTCTGCGGCGGCCCCTGACGGCCGGGATCGAGCTTGTGGCTGACCAGGCAGCGCCGCCAGGAATTGGCAATGCGCGAAGAGGCATCGACGTCGGCCAAGCGGTCTGTAACCTGATTGGCGACGGACAAGACACGGGCGACATGGTTCGAGGCCGAAAGGCTGGCCATCGCGGACGTCTCCACCCTGCATTATTGTGCAAAGTCTGGCACCGCAGGCGGGGATGTCAATCGGGAACCGGGAACGCGGCGAAGCGCAATCAGAATTGCTGCACCGCCCTCACCACGTATCAATACAGGGCCGCTTCTTCCCAGTCCGCGCCGGCGGCTTCGGCACCGAGCGCAGGCCTGCCATGATCCAGCGCCTGGTCTCGGCGGGGTCGATGACGTTGTCGATCTCGAACACGGAGGCGATCGAGACCGCCTTGCCGTTGGCATAGAGCTCGGCGACCTTGTTGCGATAGTAAGTCTCGCGCTCGACGGGGTCGGCGATCGCCTCCATCTCCTTGCGGAAGCCGAGGCGGACGTAACCCTCCAGGCCCATGCCGCCGAACTCGCCGGTCGGCCACGCCGCGGTGAAGAATGAGGCGTGGAAGCCGCCGCCGATCATCGACTGTGCACCCAGCCCATAGCCCTTGCGCAGCACGATGCCGAACAACGGCACAGTCAGGCTCGCGCCTGTCACGAACATGCGCGAGACGTGACGCACGATCGCCGTCTTCTCGGCTTCCGGGCCGACCATGAAGCCGGGCGTGTCGCACAGCGAGACGATCGGCAGATCGAAGGCGTCGCAGAGCTGGAGGAAGCGCGCGGCCTTGTCGCCGGCATCGGCGTCGATCGCACCGCCGAGATGCCGCGGATTGTTGGCGATCAGGCCGAACGGCTTGCCCTCGACACGGATCAACGCCGTGATCATGCCGACACCGTAGTCGCGGCGCAGCTCCAGCACGGACTCCTTATCCGCGACGAGGTCGATCACGCTGCGGATGTCGTAGACGCGCAGGCGGTTCTCGGGGATCGCGCGGCGCAGCAGGCGCTGGTCGGCGGCCTGCCAGTCCGTCACCGCACCCTGGAAATAGGACAGATATTTTTGCGCAACGGATGTTGCCTCTTCTTCGTCCTCGACGAGGATGTCGATCACGCCGTTCGGCGACTGGAACGTAACAGGACCGACCTCGGCCGAGTGATAGACACCGAGCCCGCCGCCTTCGATCATCGCGGGGCCCCCCATGCCGATCGAGGCGTTTTTGGTTGCGATGATGACATCGCAGCAGCCGAGCATCGCGGCGTTGCCGGCGAAGCAATAGCCGGAGACGATGCCGATAACCGGCACCAGACCCGAGAGCCTTGCGAACTGCACGAAGGACGGACCATCAAGCCCGGTCATGCCGAGCCGGTCGGTATCGCCGGGCCGGCCGCCGCCGCCTTCGGCATAGAACACCAGCGGCACACGCCAGTCTTCCGCGAGCGTCAGCATGCGGTCGATCTTCTTGTGGTTCATGTGGCCTTGCGTGCCCGCGAGCACGGTGTAGTCGTAGGCCACGACGATGCAGCGCCCGCCTTCGGGACCGAATTTCCCGGCGTTGACGGTCGCGACGCCCATGACGAGGCCGTCGGCCGGCGTGTTCTTGATGAGATCGTCGAGCTTGCGCCGGCGCCGCTGCGCCGCGATCGCAAGGCTGCCGTACTCCATGAACGAGCCGTCGTCGACGAGCTGCGCGACATTCTCGCGCGCGGTGCGCTGATTGGTGTTGCGGCGGCGCTCGACCGAGGCTGGGCGATTTTCGTCGAACGTGTTGGCCTGGCGCGCGATCAGTTCGGCGAGATCGGGTCGGATGTGGTCGAGATCGACATCGGTTTCCGTTGCCGACGCGTCCGCCGCAACGTCGAGCGGCTCCAGATACATGATCGGCTCGCCATGCATCAGCGTGACACCGTCGCCGGCGAGTAGCTTCGTGACGCGGCCGCCCTGCTCGGCCATGACCAGATGCTCCATCTTCATGGATTCGATCACGGCGAGCTGCTGGCCCGGGCGCACGATCTCGCCTTCCTTCACCTGAACAGTGACGATGGTACCTTGCAGGGGTGCTGCGACCATTACCGTGCCTTCGGGCACGATTTGTGCAGCATGCGCCTCGGTGCCACCGGTTCGCTCCGTCGCCGCGAAATAGAGTGGTTTGGCCGCGCCATCCGCGGCTTCGACGAGCTTGCCGATTTTGCGATCGATGAAGTCGGTTGCGATGCGGTTGGCCCTGAAATCGGGATGCGCCAGCACGGCCTGGAGGAAGGCGATGTTGGTGACGACGCCGTCGATCCGAAACTCGCGCAAGGCGCGGGAAGCCTTGGCGACGACGTCGTGCCAGGCTTCTCCGGGCGTATGCACGATGACCTTTGCCAGCAGCGAGTCGAAGGCGGCGCTGGTCTTGTAGCCGGCATAACCGAAACTATCGACGCGGACGCCGGGGCCCGACGGCGGTTCGAACACGGCGAGCACGCCGCCGGTCGGGTGCGTCGCGCCTAGCTCGTCCAGTGTCTCCATGTTGACGCGGAGCTGCATGGCATAGCCGCGCGGTTTCGGGATCGAGCCTTGCGCCAGGCCGAGCGAGGCAAGCGAGGCACCGGCGGCGACCGCGAGCTGGGCGCGGACGAGATCGAGGCCGAGCACCTCTTCCGTCACGGTGTGCTCGACCTGAAGCCGTGGGTTGGCCTCGATGAAGGCAAAACTGTCTTCGGCGGCACCGTCGACCAGGAACTCGAACGTGCCGAGATTGTCGTACGACGCGGCCACGGCGAGTTGCTTCGCCGCCGCGATGATACGGCCACGCAAGCCGTCGCTGAGCGACGGGCTCGGCGCCACCTCGATCAGCTTCTGGTGTCGGCGCTGAATGGTGCATTCGCGCTCCCAGAGGTGGGAGATCGCGCCGTCGCGATCGCCGATGATCTGCACCTCGATATGGCGCGCCTGCCGGATCAACCGCTCGGCATAGACGCCGTCGAAGCCGAACGCGGCCTTGGCCTCGGACTGGCAGCGCGCATAGGCCTCCGCGAGATCGGCAGCGCGCTCGACCACGCGCATGCCGCGCCCGCCGCCGCCGGCCATTGCCTTGATCACGATTGCCGCGTTGCTGCCGAGCGAGGTGAAGAACGCCGCGATGTCCTCCAGCGAGGACGGCCCGCTGGTGCCGGCGATGATCGGGACGCCGCAGCGCTTTGCCAGTTGCCGTGCCGCCACCTTGTCGCCGAACAACTCGAGCGCCGCGGCCTGGGGCCCGACGAAGGCGATGCCTGCATCGGCGCAGGCCTTCGCGAACGCAGCGTTCTCGCTGAGGAAGCCGTAGCCGGGATGCACGGCGTCGCAGCCTGCGCTCTTCGCCGCCTTGACCACGGCCTCGATGTCGAGATAGGCCCGCGCGCCGCGACCGGGGATTTCGACGGCCTCGTCGGCAACCCGCACATGCAGCGACAGCGCATCGTCCGCGGGATGGATCGCGACCGTTGCGAGGCCGGAATCGGCTGCGGCGCGCGCGATGCGGATGGCGATCTCGCCGCGATTGGCGATCAGGAGCTTCTTGAACGACATGCAGCGTCTCCATGCCCGCGTGCCCAAGCGCGGGTCGGCAGGTCCTTCTGCTTCGTCACTTTAACCGAGGCCGTCAAGGGCAAGAACGCCGGTTGCGACGACCGTTCCCGCGGGCCGGAATTTCAATCGGTCGCGCGCGCCGTGATGAGGCGAATAATCCGCGCCACGGCAGACGGGATCGGCGCGATGATCGGCACGGTGAACATCGGCTGAAGCTCGCGCGCGCCTTCGCCCAGCGGACCGCCACCGATGACGACCGCCTCCGCGCCATCCTGCGCGATGCAAGCCTCGACCGCGCCGGCGAGTGCTGCGCGCAATCGCGCCGGATCGCGCATCAGGTCTTGCGGATCGCCTTTGGCGAAGCGGGCGCCGGTATAACGCGATCGCAACCCCAGCGCTTCCGGCACGGCGTCGATCTTCCCTTCCAACAGCGGCGTCGTGGTCGCCACGCCGAAGCGGCGGCTGTTCTCGGCAGCTGCGAGCATCGAGGACTCGCCGATGCCGACCGCCGGCAGTTTCATCGCGGCCTTGATCCCGGCCAACCCAGGATCGCCGAACGCCGCGACGATGATACCGTCGCATGCATGCCGGTGTGACTGCGCGATCTCCAGAACTTCGGTGGAAGCTGCATCCAGCGCATCCGGCGTCACGATCATTTGCGGCGCGCGCGTTGCGGTCGCGCCGTCGATGTCGAAGCCGTCCACGGCGGCTGACCTCGCGATGGCGACCATCATCGCTGTGGTCGCCACAGAACTGTTCGGATTGATCAGAAGGATGCGCGCGCTCATCCTTCTGCTATACTAGGCCGCCCGTACCCCCGCAACGAAAGCGCTGACTTCGTTTTCCAGCGATTGCAGCTTCTGCGACAGCCGGCCGCTCGATTGCAGCACGAGGCCGGCGGCCTGGCCGGTCTCCGCCGTCGCGTCGGTCACACCCGAGATGTTCTGCGAAACCTGGTCGGTGCCGGAGGCGGCCTCCCGTACGCTGTGCGCGATCGCCGCCGTCGCGGCGCCCTGCTCCTCGACGGCTGCGGCGATCGACGAGGAAATTTCGTTGACCTCCATGATGGTCTTGCGAATGCTGTCGATGTTGCCGACCACCTGGTTGGTCTCGGCCTGGATCGCCGATATCTGCGCGCCGATTTCGTCGGTCGCCTTCGCGGTCTGGCTCGCCAGCGACTTCACTTCGCTTGCCACCACCGCAAAACCCTTGCCGGCCTCGCCGGCGCGCGCCGCCTCGATGGTGGCGTTGAGCGCGAGCAGATTGGTCTGCGAGGCGATCTGGTTGATGAGGTCGATGACCTCGCCGATCTTGTGCGCGGCTGCAGCAAGTCCCTGCACGGTGTCGTTGGTGCGTTGACCGTCGGCGGCGGCCTTGTCGGCCACGCTTGCAGCCTGCGCGACGCGCTGGCTGATCTCGGCGATCGAGGACGACAGCTGCCCGGCGGCGGAGGCCACCGTCTGCACGTTGCTCGATGCCTGCTGGCAGGCGGTGGCGACGAGGCTCGCACGGTCGGTCGCCTTGTCGGCGGTCTCGGACATGCCCTGCGCGGCCTGCTGCATCGCGCGCGCCTCCTTGAACACGTCGCGGACGACGGCTTGAACGTTCGCTTCGAACTTGCCGGCGAGGTCGGTCATCGTCTTGCGCTTCTCCTCGTCGGCCTTCTGCTTCGTCTCCTGCTGTTCGGCGTGCATGCGGCCGACCGCCGACGCATTGTCCTTGAACACGGCGAGCGCCTTGGCGAGCCCGCCGATCTCGTCGCGACGATCGGTATGGGGCACGTCGAACGCGCTGTCGCCGGCGGCGAGGCGGTCGGTCAGTGCCGTGATCTTCGCCAGCGGCCGGGTCACGCTGCGGCCGATCACGAAGGAGGCGCCGAGCACGAGCACGAACACGACCAGGCACACCAGGGCGAAGGTCATCGCATTCTGGCGGAAAACGGCGTCGACGTCGTCGAGATAGATCCCGGTGCCGATGATCCAGCCCCAGGGCGCAAAGCCCTTCACATAGGAGATTTTCCCGACCGGCTGGTCGAAGCCGGGCTTCGGCCAGAGGTAGCTGTAGAAGCCCGCGCCCTGCTTTTTGACGACGTCGACGAAGCCGACGAACAGCGCGTTGCCGGACGGATCCTTCATCCCGGAGAGATCCTTGCCGTCGAGTTCGGGCTTGATCGGATGCATGACCATCTTGGGGGTCATGTCGTTCAGCCAGAAATACTCGACCTTGTCGTAGCGCAGGCTCTTGATCTCCGCGATCGCGCCGGCCTGGGCCTGCTCGCGCGGGAGTTTTCCTTCGCTCTCGAGCTTCTGGTAGTGCGCCAGGATGCCGTAGCCGACGTCGACCAAGTGCTGCGTCTTGGCCTGACGATCGGCGATCATCTGCGCGCGCAAGGTCGAAAGCGCGATCGGCGCCAGCGCGATCATGCCAAGGAGGCTGATGCCGACAATCAGGACCAGCTTGAAACTGATGCGGGAGAAAAACATTGGTGCTCGCAAGATTTGGAAGGCTGATATGCCAGTTTATCCCGCGCCCCTTAGCAAAGCTTTAAGCATTCGGGTTCCCCCACCCCGCAAAACTCCATGCATCCTACCGGCATGCCGCAGACGGCTCGCAGGCTCGCGAGGCTGGCTGCATCCGAGATGCGAACTCTTCAAAACTAGAAGACCTCGACATCGCCCCTCCGAGCGTTGACTTGCAGGGGGCTCTGACGGAACGATCGGCGCAGATCATCGGCGCCAGCCGGGGCATGGGCGCAGCCGGAGGCCAGAGGCTCAATGCACCAATCGACATCGACAGGGTCTCTCGACCTTCCGGCGCTGAGCGCAGCGGAGCGGCTCTTCATTTGGGGATTTCGGGCCAAGGCGCGCAGCGGAAGCGCCGTTCCGACCGCGGCCGACATCCAGCAAGTGACGACCATTTTGGCGTGGGCGACGCCGTGCCTTCGCTGGAATCCATCATCGAGATCTTTGCCTGCACGGCGCATACGGCCATCGCGGTGCACTGCCCGACCTGCCCCCGCATGTCCGACAGCGAGCACAGCATGTTACGGGCGATCGCGGCCGCGCAGAAAGAGCGCGACGATATCGCGCGCGAGCAGTTCGAATGCTGGCTGCCGCCGGTCGGCGCCGATTGGGCTCTCGCACCCGTGCGGGGGCTTGCAACGATCTTCCGCATGGCGGGTCTCATCCTGCCCGACCGGCACGTTCCGTCTTTGGACCATGACCAGACGATGGCGATGAAGAGCTGGCTGGTCGGAAGCCCCACGTTGCACTGACCGGGATCGCGCATGATGCAGGATAGTTGCGGCTCTGTGCCTGTCACGGAAGCCGGCCAGGCGCGGCTCTGTCCGCTTCAGGCCGCGCTTGCGACGCGGCCTGACGTCGAGAGTTACGATGATTTTGGCCGCGTCACGCTCTCGCTGTTCCGGTTCATCGCTGCCGCCTATGCGACCGGCGCGTCCGATTGCTGGGAGGCGGCCTATCGCTTTGCCGACGAGGCGCCTGGCATCACCGACAGTCCGCTGCTGGTCGCACGCGTTGCCGCGCTGGTCAGAATCCTGCGCAGCGGCCGGCCTTGCCAATTGTGCTTCATGCCGCCATCGTGCCGGCGCCTGTCGAAGGACGAGGCGGAATTGATGCGGCTGCTGGCGGTCGCACGCGGCAAGCAGCCGGGCGAGCTCCAAACTGTCGTCTGCCAGTTCGTCGGCAACGAGAACGAGACCGTGACGACGCGGGCGGTCAACGCGCTCGCGGTCTGCTGACCCCTAGCCGCCCTTCCTGCCGAGCACGAGATCGATGGTGTGGGACGCGATCTTGCGCAGCTGGGGCTCGTCGCCGAAGGCACGTTCGAGCACGGCGAGGCCGCGCGTCACCGTGATGATGTGCAGCGCTGCGGACGCGGAATTGCCGTTGAATTCACCGCGCGCCGCACCCGCCGACAACGTCTCCTGAACCAGAACGGTGATGCGCGAGATGAGGTTCGCGAAGGCCTGCCGCGCCTCCTCGTCGAGCCCCTCGCCTTCGGCCGCGCCGAGCTCCATCAGCCCGCGCGTCGTCGGACATCCGCGCGGGGGCGTGCCGGCGCGGAAGTTGCTGATGGTCAGGTCGAAGAACGCGGTGAGGCGTTTTCGCAATGAGCCCGCACCCAGCGCCTTTTGCAGGGCGACGAGATAATCGCCCGCGTAGCGCTCGTAGGCCTGGAGGAACAGCGCCTCCTTGCTGCCGAAGGCGTTGTAGAGGCTACCGCGCTGGACACCGGCGTCGCGCGCGATATCCGACAGCGAGGTGCCGCGGACGCCCTTGCGCCAGAACTGGTCGAAGGCGATACGCAGGACATCGTCGTGGTCGAACTCGCGCGGCCTCAAGCTTTGCTCCTACCAAGCATATTTGACACGATGTCAAAAACATGATTTCCTGACGCCGCGTCAAAAACAAACTGGGGCCGATGCGCCCTTTCGTCAATGAGGATTTCGCGATGCCTCTCCTCCACATTTCGATGCGCGCCGGAAAGCCGGAAGTCTACCGGCAGGCGATCCTCGACGGCCTCTACCGCGCCATGCGCGAAGCGCTGAACGTCCCTGAAGGCGACGAGTTCATGATCATCAGCGAGCTTTCGCCCGCGAACTTCCGCTGCGGCAATGCCTACGGCGTCACGCGCAGCGACGATGCCGTGCTGATCCAGATCACCGTGTTCGCCTCGCGCACCCCCGAGCAGAAGAAGGCCCTGTACCGGCGGATCGCGGACCTGCTCGGCGAAAAACCGGGCCTCCGCCCCGAGGACGTGTTCGTCAACGTCCTCGATGCGCCCGCGGAGAATTGGTCCGTTGGAAACGGCATCGCACAATTCGCCTGAAGCGGCAGCTTCAACGATCCGCAACGCAGGTCTCCATGATCCCGTCGAGCTCCGCCTTCGAGAGCACGCCTAGCTCGACGATGAAGACAATCCGCGCGCACGGCAGAGCCGGGGCATCGCCAACGGCGAGCGCGGCATCGCTAACGGCGAGCGCGGCATCTGCAGGGGCGAGCGTGGCGCGGCCGGCCGCGAATTGAAACACCATCCGGCGCCCGGGCTGCTCGACGGTCTCCAACAGGCCTTTTGCCCGCGCGAGTTTTGGCGCGAGGCGGCCGATGGCCTGCTGCAAGCGGGCGAGCGAAAGTGGCTGGTCCGAGGTCCAGCTCAGGGTTTCGAAGCGTTGCTCTGCCGGACGTTTCGGTCCGGGTTTGCGCGGCGCGGGCGCACGATCGACGGTCGCGGGAAACAGCAGCGCGGACGGAATCTCGCCGTGCTGCGCGTCGACCACCACGGCAGGAACGCGCTGCGCGCGGATGGCCTCGCGGATACGCGCGCCCGCACCCTCATCCGCCAGATCCAGCTTGCTCAGCGCCACGATGTCGGCGACGCGCAGCTGCGAACGGTGCAGCGCGTCGTCGAGAGCGGCCGGCGGTGTCGCCGTGTCCATCACGCAGAGCACCGTTTCCAACGGCGCTTCGCGCAGGATCACGGGATCCATCAAATTGCGGACGATCTCGGCGGGATCGGCGACGCCGCTGGTCTCGATGACGATGTATTCCGGCTTCGGATCACGCCGCAGCAGCGTCGCAAGCGTGCGCAGCAGGTCGCCTTCGAGCGAGCAGCAGATGCAGCCATTGGCGAGGCTGACCACGCCGTCGCTCGCGCCCGCGATCAGCTCGGCATCGATGTTGATCGCACCGAAATCGTTGACCACAGCGGCGATTCGCCGCCCCTCCGCATGCGCCAGCAGATGGTTCACGACAGTGGTCTTGCCGGCCCCCAGAAAGCCCGTCACCAGGAGAATGGGGACCGGCATGTCTCAGCTCCCGACGACGGGACGGCGCACGGGACGGCCGGGCCGCACCGCGACGTCCAGCACACCATCTGTGATTAACGGCTGGCCGCTGACGATCAGATGCCGCACGCCTTCGGAGGGACGGTTCATCGCCGTGAAGGTCGCGCGGTCCGAGAGCTTCTCGTAGTCGAACACGACGATGTCGGCATCGGCATCCTTCGCGAGCCGACCTTTTGCGCGCATCGCGGGCGTGCTCTGCGACAGGATCTCCGCCGGGATCAGCGCGCATTTGCGCACGCCTTCGAGCAGCGACACGGTCTTGCGCTCGCGCACCCATTCGCGGATGAATTTCGTGAAGCAGCCCGCCGAGCGCGGATGCGAGGTGGCGTCATCCGGCAGCGGCCAGGCATCGCCGGTGTAGGTCTTGCCGTCCGACGTCGTCCACGGCATCGCGTCGGAGGCGATCGCGCCGCCGGGATAGAGCACCGACATGTCGAGGAGGTCGCGGTGATGCGCATTGTTCTCGGTGTCGAGGATGTGCCACAGCACCAGCGAGGACGGCTCTTCCGCCTGCGCCTTCAGGAGCTCCTCGCGATCGCTGAAGCGATGGCCGTCGGTGACCCGCTGCACGGAATCGTAACCGGTGCCGTTGCGCTCGACGAATTCGGGGTCGCTGAAGAAGGCGGCCGCCAGCACGGTCGAGCCGGTGCCGTAGGGATAGGCCTCGACCGTGATGGGCAGGCCCTGCGCCTGCGCTTTCGCGATCAGCACGCGGCAGCGCTCGACGTCGGTCTTGCTCGACGAGTTGAAATGGCAGATGTGCATGTGCGCGCCGGTGGCTCCGGCATAGCCGATCAGGCGGATATAGGCTTCCGCCGCGCTCTCGGGATCGATGCGCGACATGTAGGCGACATGGGTGAAGGTCGGCACGTCCTGCGCGGCCGCGAGCTGGCAGACCGCGGTCAGCTCCTGCACGCCGGCGCCCGGCGCAGAGGCGTTCAAGATCCCGATGCCGATGCCGCCCTCGTTCAGGCCGCGCGAAAGGCGCTCGAGGATGCCGGCAACCTCCGCATCGCTCGCGACGTTGTCCATCCAGCGGCGATCGCGCATGGCGTTGCCGAACGCCTCCAGCGAGCTCTCCGCATTGGAGCCCGTCATCGCGCCAATACGCGCGAAAGCCCAATTGGTGGCCGCGCCGTAGTTCAACACGCGCCCCTTCCGCGCCTGGCGCTCATACCAGGACCCGACCGGCAGCACGCCCGCTTCGAGATCGAGCGTCGTCGTGACGCCGTCGAACGCCTGCATCCGATCCGCGGGGAGCGACTGGCCATGCGCGTGCAGGTCGATGAAGCCGGGGGCGACCACTAGCCCCGTCGCGTCGATTGTCCGCTCGGCGCTTCCGAGCGAGGCGCCAACCGCGGCGATCCTGCCGTCCACGACCGCCACATCCCCGATGGCGTCCATTCCGCTGGCGGGATCCACCACCCGGCCGCCAGAGATCACCAAGCCGCTCATGTCAAAATTCCTCCGCGCTGAATTCGCATCAAGGCAGATTCCGGGAGGGACGACCACCTCCACCGATGCCGACGCATCATGCTCGCAAGGAAGCTCGAAAGGGAGGCTCGAAAGGGAGGTCAGTTTGCATGCGGGTCGCGGACATGCGCTCGCAGCCTCGCGGCATGTTTTGCCCGAGCTATGCTTCTCGCTTCACCCCCTCGAAAAGAAAGGGCGCAGGGAAGACCGGGCGCCGGCTGGCACCCATAAAAACCCCCATGCGAACTGATTGCACACGCAATGCACAGGGGAGACACAGGGCAGCCGAGACCAGGCCTTCCCTGCGCGATGGTTTGACGGCCTATGCCGCGCTCTCCCCGGAGACGAGTTCCTTCTTGCCTCCGTCACCTCCGCGAAATGCACGGCACCGCGCCGGTTGACGCGATGACGCCTTCGCAAAGGCTTGACCGTAGCAACGACGGCCAAGACCACACGGTTTCGCCGTACGCAGGCATCCTGCTTCGCCCAAGCTTCGCAGGACATGGCCCTGCTTCGCCAGAGGCTTCGCGAGGTCTGAGCGCCGTCCGTCGATGCGGTTCGTGCCATGCTCACGAGGTTCATCTCGCCCTGCACGCACAAGCCCGCCTTTAACGCCGCCCGCGTCCACCGCAACTCCCAACCCGCGTTCGTGACGACGTACGACCGCCCCTTTTGTGGGCTGGGATGGCCGACACATACGATATTTCCGAATTTCGGTAAACTGGAATATTTTTGCGGAGAGGGATTGACTTGCGTTTGCGGCTGTTTCGCTCTACCGGCGGAGACGATGGACTGCACGACCATGCAATGGACCGCAGAGCAGCTCCGCCGTCTTCTCGCCCCCATTGTCATTCAGAGATGTAGCGGGGCGCTACGGTGGGCAAAGTTCCCAAAGGTTTCGTGTGATCGCTCGACGTCTCCTGCAACGCGACCCTCGTCATTCTATTTCGCGCCGCGCTCTCCTCGGCGGATTTATGTCGGCGGGGACCGCCCTCGCGCTTGGCGGATGCGCCGGCTTGGGTGCGACCGGGGCGCGTTTCGACGCGTCATCGCTATCCCTTGACCCCACATTGCTCGTCACCACCACGCGCAAGCCGGTGAACGGCGGTCGCACGAAGCCCTGGTTCGGGCCGGAGCGCGCGACGACCATGACAATCGCGCGGGCGAAGCTGGGGGCGCCGGACGAGAGCCGCCTTTCTCTGGCCTCGGTTGGACTTGGCGATTGGCGCCTTGACCGGGTCGAACCGGTGTCGGCCGACGTTGGCGATCTCGTTGCGCAGGCCGGCGGAGGAGACGTGCTGATCTATGTGCACGGCTTCAAGCAGACGTTCGAGACGGCGGTGCTGGATGGCGCCCATCTCTCCGATGGGATCAAGTTCCGCGGCCGGACCATGGTGTTCTCCTGGCCCTCCAAGGCAGGACTGTTCGACTATGCCTATGACCGCGACAGTGCGATGTGGTCCCGCGACGAGTTCGAGCGCGTGCTCTCCACACTCGTGTCGGCGCCAGGCACCGGCCGCGTGAACATCGTTGCGCACAGCATGGGAACCATGCTGTCGCTCGAAAGCCTGCGTCAGCTCTATGCGCGATACGGCGACACAGTGACGAGCAAGATCGGCGCCGTGGTGTTTGCCGCGCCCGATATCGACATGGACGTGTTCTCGTCAGCGATCCAGCGCATCGGTCCGCTTGCGGGCAAAATCACCGTGATCGCCGCGACGAACGATCGCGCACTGGCGTTGTCGGGACAGATCGCAGGTGGAATGACCAGGGTCGGCGCCGCCGAAAAAGCCGTCATCGCGCGCCTCGGCGTACGCGTGGTCGATGCGTCAGCGGAAGGCTGGGGCATCATCAACCACGATCTTTTTCTGTCGAATGCAGAAGTACAGCGGGTGATCCGCCGCTCGATCGACGGCACGATCGCTTAGGAGAGCGCCCGCGCGGCATGAGTTTGATGCGTCGCGATCAATGACACCGAAGCGACAACCAACTACAATGGCAATTTTCGCTCGGCGATGATCCGCACAGGCGGAAAGGCGACGCAATCCACCACGTCGAACAACACTTCAATGTTGCGGTCAAACGCGTGCGCGAAGTCCATCGCATCATCGCGGCGTTCATCGGCAATAGCAGTGCCGAGCGTGCAATGGGGCGTCCAAGCGCCGGGCCGGTAGTGAGGACGACAATGCGCTGGATCGATTGCCGCGCTGATGATGCCGTGGATGCGAGCCAGGGATTCGTTGGCCTCCGGCTCCGCCCAGAGGACAAGCGGAGAAGCTTCGAACCAGCGAATTCGTTTGAACCTGATCCGCAGTTGCCTCTCGCCAGAACTAGCTGCCAGCATCGCATCGCACGCAGCCTTCTCGTGAGCCGCCGGGGAATCGTAGATGGCAAACGTAAAATGAGGCCGGTAGCCAAGGGCACGCATCGAGGGCTCGGCCTCGAAGACGGCAACCTGATGCCACAGCCGCACGATCTCGCCTGCTGAATCGTTGTCAGACCGGATATTGATCGCCAATGCCACAGGCGCACCCAAGGGGCGGAACAATCAAATCGAGATCAGGGGAAGGCTGGCTTCAAGACAATGGCGCTCCCTAGGGGAATCGAACCCCTGTTTCAGCCTTGAGAGGGCCGCGTCCTAACCGCTAGACGAAGGGAGCGTTGAGGGAGAGGACATAGCCTCGAATTTTGCCGGCGGCAAGCGGGGATCGAGGGGTTTCGGATGCTCGCTCTCCGCTGTCGTCCTGGCGAATGCAGGACCCATTACCCCAAGGCGTGGTTGTGGGCGAAGTGCCAACCACCAGTCCCCGCAACCACACCAGCCGGTGTTATGGGTCCTGGCCTTCGCCAAGACGACGATGGCGGCGAGTTCCGAGGCCGTACTCACGGCTCATTGGCGAATTTCAGCTTTCCAGCCGGCTTCAACGTGTGGGCATCGAAGGTGCGGATCTCGGTGACGCCGCCGATGTCGAGCGTGATCACGAGCCGGTCGCCGGCGACGCCGCTCGAGACGATTTTGGCGCCCTTCGGGAGAGTCGCGGTGACGTCGCCTGCCGGCTCGGGCGCCCTTCCCTCGGACTTGAAAAGGCGGTAGCCCACCGCGATCAGCACGGCGCAGATTGCCAGCGCCGTGGTCAACCCCGCGATCAGCATCATCCGCCGCACCCGCGCGAACAGCGCGGCCTGCTCGGGGCTCGGTTCGGGAACAACGGTATCAGACGTCGTCATGGAAAATTCTGGCTCTGCGCAAAGGTTGGAGGTTGTCGTCGAAGGCTCCGAGGGCTCGACCCGGCTCGACCGCGTGCTGGCGCTGCACCTTGCCGAGCTATCGCGATCGAGGCTGAAAGCCCTGATTCTGGGGGGCGCGGTGAGCCTCAGGGACGCCGCGATCCGGGACCCCGCTTATCACGTCGCCTCCGGCGATACGATCACAATCGACGTGCCGGAAGCGGCCGCGCCGGAGCCGAAAGGCGAGGATATCGCCCTCGACATCGTGTTCGAGGACGACGACATCGTCGTCCTCAACAAGCCGAAGGGGCTGGTGGTGCATCCCGCGGCGGGCCACGAGACCGGTACGCTGGTCAATGCGCTGATCGCCCATTGCGGCGGCTCGCTCTCCGGCATCGGCGGGGTGCGCCGGCCCGGCATCGTGCACCGGCTGGACAAGGACACCACCGGGTTGATGGTGGTCGCCAAGAACGACCTCGCGCATGCCTCGCTCACCGCGCAATTCGCCGATCACGGCCGTACCGGGCCGATGCGGCGCGGCTACATGGCCTTCGCCTGGGGGCTGCCGGGCCGCCATCGCGGCACCGTGGACGCGCCGATCGACCGTCACCCGCATGCGCGCGAGAAAATGGCGGTGCGCCAGGGCGGCCGCGAGGCCGTGACGCATTGGGAGCTTCTGGAGAGTTTTGCCGGACGCGACGGCAAGCCGATCGCGACGCTGCTCGCCTGCGAACTCGAGACCGGACGCACCCATCAGATCCGCGTCCACCTCGCCCATATCGGCCACCCCCTGATGGGCGACGCCGTCTACGGCCCGCATTTCAAGACCAAGGCGAACCAGCTGGGCCCCGAGTCGCAGGCCGCCCTCGCCGCGCTGGGGCGGCAGGCGCTGCACGCCTACCTGCTGGTATTGGAGCACCCGAGGACTGGAGAATTACTTCACTGGGAGACGCCTCTGCCGGAGGATTTGCTTCTCCTTCAGGGGGCCCTCAAAGCGGCGCTATGACGCAGGCCGCTTCAGAAATGCTTTACATTACAAAAAGTTATAGCTGCCACACGGGGACGTGACGTCAGCAATCCTTCCCTTTTTGCCTTCCGATGGAGTATATTGCGCTTGCGTTGAAGACCAACGCGGAACATCGCAGCACCGATCGGCTTTAACCAAGCGGTCGTCTGCCTGGCCCGCCGCTATCGGGGGCCTGAACCTGTTTGGAGGGCGCACTATGGCCCGTACAGCTACCCTGCCGGTCCTTAATGGCGAATCCGGCCTTTCCCGTTACCTCGGCGAAATCCGCAAGTTTCCGATGCTGGAACCCCAGCAGGAATACATGCTCGCCAAGCGTTGGCGCGAGCACGATGATCGCGACGCCGCGCACCAACTCGTCACCAGCCATCTCCGTCTCGTGGCCAAGATCGCCATGGGCTATCGCGGCTACGGCCTGCCGATCTCCGAGGTCGTCTCGGAAGGCAATGTCGGCCTGATGCAGGCGGTGAAGCGGTTCGAGCCCGAGAAGGGCTTCCGTCTCGCAACCTACGCGATGTGGTGGATCAAGGCGTCGATTCAAGAGTACATCCTGCGTTCGTGGTCGCTCGTGAAGATGGGCACCACCGCGAACCAGAAGAAGCTGTTCTTCAACCTGCGCAAGGCGAAGAGCAAGATTTCCGCACTGGACGAAGGCGATCTCCGCCCCGACCAGGTGGCCATCATTGCCAAGCGTCTCGGCGTCACGGCTCAGGACGTGGTCGACATGAACCGCCGCCTCGGTGGCGACGCGTCGCTCAACGCTCCGATCCGCGACGACGGCGAAGCCGGCGAATGGCAGGACTGGCTGGTCGACAATTCGCCCAACCAGGAAGCCATGCTGGCGGAGCACGAGGAGTATGATCACCGCCGTGACGCCCTGAACGGCGCCATGGGCGTGCTCAACCCGCGCGAACGCCGCATCTTCGAGGCGCGCCGCCTCGCCGATGAGCCGATGACGCTGGAAGACCTGGCTGCCGAGTTCGGCGTGTCGCGCGAGCGCGTCCGCCAGATCGAGGTCCGCGCCTTCGAGAAGGTGCAGTCCGCGGTCAAGGGCACGATCGCAAAGGCCGAACAGGCCGCGCTGGAAGCCGCGCTCTAAGCGCGAGGTTTTTAGCGCCAGAGTTTGGCGGATCGACAAGTGACAGAAAGCCGGCGGCAACGCCGGCTTTTTTGTTTGGACGCAACTCTCGCCGTCATGCCACGCGAAGGCGGGGCATCCAGTACGCCGCGGCGCTTGTTGCAAGAGCGAGGTCTCCAATGCAGGCCTCCGGAATACTGGATCGCCCGGCTAAACCGGGCGATGACAGCGGGGTTGTGGCTCTGCCTTGAACCCGCGCTGCCGGTCGACCGACCAAAAGCATCGGGCCGACAGCATCAAGAGAACGGACACGCACCGTGTCGATCATCCTGCAATCCACCGTCGGCGGTTTCTCCGCCCAGTTCATGCGGAAGCTGCCGCTGGTCGAGCAGGCGATGCGCGACCACGGGCTCGAGCCGTCGGAGTTCGTGATCTCGAAGGACTACGCCTCGACCGCGACGATCCCGCTGATGGGTCCGTTCTTCTTCAACTACAGCGTCTACTTCGGCGACGAGACATTCACCGTCACCGAGCCGAACGACATGGTGTTCCTGGACTACTTCTTCAAGCGCGTGCTGGCCGCGGACGGCCCGCCGGAACTGCCGCGGCGACCGGGCTTAATCCGGCGGCTGTTCGGGTGGATGTCGGAGCCGGTGTGATTGATCTTCCCCTCTCCCCTTGCGGGAGAGGGTGGCTCGCCGCGATAGCGGCGAGACGGGTGAGGGGTTGTCTCCGCGAGCACGTCTCTCACATCGTCATTCGCGGAGACAACCCCTCATCCGGCGCTTCGCGCCACCTTCTCCCGCAAGGGGAGAAGGGAAGAGCGCATCGTCGGCGCTTCGCTCACTCCTCCCATGTCCGCGCCAGCGTCGCGAGCCAGCAGCCTTCGCAATAGCGGGCGTCCTTGTAGTCGATCCAGTTGTGCGCATAGACGCGGTCGAGCGGGATGCCGTAGCGCGCGCGCAGGATCTGGACGAGGATCTTCCACGCCGCGACCTGCGCCGCGGTCGGGCCCGTCGTGACGTCGGGATAGTTGCCGGCGAACTCGACGCCGATCGAATTGTCGCGCACCACCTGGCGATAGGTCGGCTTGTTGTCGATGTACTTGTTGTCGTTGCGGTTGGCACCATCGCCGTGGGTCGGCACCAGGTTTTCCGCGACCGCCCAATAGACGGTGCCGTCGGTCTCGACCCACAATGTGACGCCGCGACGCGTGGGGTTCTTCGCTTGCACCTCGGCACCGCCCCGCGCCGAGCCGGCCGGTCCCTCGGTCTGGTGCACGATGATGTTGCGCCACGGTTTTGCGTTGCCGACGTCACCCCATGGCGCCAGCCACACCATCTTCAGGCCGGGAATGTCGGGCGTGCCGGAGGCGCGCGCGAGCTTTGCGAGCTCGGCGTCGGTCGCAGCGGCAGGTGCGATCAGAGTGAGAGCGGCGAGAACGGCCGCGAGCAGGCGAGAGATCATCATGCGGGTCCAATGCGGACCTGACGTTAGCACGCCCTTACGCGAATTTGCGCAAGGCCTCGCCTGGACCGATCGGGTCAGGCATGAGCGGCGGCGCCGGATCGTGGACGGCAAAGTCGTTCTTGCCGTTCTTCTTGGCCGCATAGAGCGCGTGGTCGGCATGCGCGATCAGGCGGTCCGGAAACTGGCCGACGCCGCGGTCCCACTGCGCTACCCCGATCGAGATCGCGATCGGAATGTCGACGCCGGTGCAGGTGACGGCATCCTGGCGGCAGACCTCGAGCACGCGGCGGGCGATCGCAGCCGCCTCGCGCAAGGTCGACGAGGGCAGCACGACGCAGAATTCGTCGCCGCCGGTGCGGGCAAGCATGTCGCCGGGCCTCAAGCGCGTCTGCGCCATCAGGGTGAAGTGCTGGAGGCAGGCATCGCCCGCGGCATGGCCATGGGTGTCGTTGATGGTCTTGAAGCCGTCGAGATCGATGACCAGCAGCGAGAACGGCTCGCTGCTGCGCTCCGAGCGGGCGCATTCTTCGCTCAGCCGCTGCAACAGATGCCGCCGGTTGGCGACGCCGGTGAGATCGTCGAGTAGCGCGAGGTCGGCGACCTCGTTGCGCAAGCTGTCCATCGCCATCAGCAGGAAGCCGAAATTGAGCGTCATGGACAGGAACAGGAGACCCAGCACCATGACGC
Organism: Bradyrhizobium sp. GCM10028915; assembly: GCF_042666195.1. NCBI lineage: Bacteria > Pseudomonadati > Pseudomonadota > Alphaproteobacteria > Hyphomicrobiales > Nitrobacteraceae > Bradyrhizobium > Bradyrhizobium sp. GCM10028915. Next base: position 118,821 of record NZ_JBHTFN010000071.1, on the reverse strand, counting down.
CATGAGCCTGGCCGCCGGCGCTTGCCGAGAAATCGCCGCCGAGCAGATTGCCCACCGTGCGGACGACGAGGATCGCGATAATGGCGAGGATAACGATGCCGGACAGCCGGGCGCCCGGACTGACGCGGCCTTCCGGCGGCGACAGCAACAGACGCAGCGCCAGCACCAGCGGCACGGCCTGACCGAGCGTGTAGCAGAGCATGCGCAGCTGCATGTTGTCGAAGCCGACCAGGAAGAACACGACGCCGGCGAGGCTTAAGCCTGCTGTTGCGATCATGACGCGCCATGAGACCGGCCGGTGATAGAAGCGTTGAATGCCCATGGCGGCAAGGCAGCTCGCCGCGATGACGCCGGCGGCGCCAAGCAGGAGCGGCAATGGAGACGCGACGAACAGGCGCAGCAGGGCCGTCATCGCGCCGGTCGCGCCGATAAAGGACGATGCCATCCAGAACCGCGCGGCCGCGAATTTCGGATAGGTGCGCATCACGTAGGCCCAGATCAGGCCGAGCGCCAGGAAGTTGACGACGAACACGGTCCAGAGTGTCGGCACGTTCAGCATGGCGCACGCGGCGCGCGCAGCGTCGCGCCCTCCGTCCCTGCCAGCTGACCGTCCATGATCCCGTCCCCGTTTTCTTTGGGGGGACAATGCCGCCGCCGCGCTTAACGGAGTCTCACTGCGATCCGCGAAAGCATGACTTTGGTTTTGGATTCATGAACGGCTGGCGCATTGTCGGATCGTTAGGCATCCCGGCGATGCGGATTCGTGAGCTAAAATCACCCGAAAATGCATCTGAGCTGTGGATAACGCGATGACACGGATCTGACAGCGCGGGGCAGAAGCGCGCGAATCTGCTGAGCTTGTCATCGAGGATGTTGCGAGGCTGGCCCTCCGCCGAGCATCCCTCGTGTCGCGTTTCACCATTAACCCTGAAGAGGATCCTATGGCTAAGAAAGCGAAGAAGGCGAAGAAGGCGACGAAGAAGAAGGCCAAGAAGGCAGCGAAGAAGAAGTAGCGAGGCTTCTTATTCTTTGCCCGGGTGGAGCACGCTCCGCCCGGGCGTCGGGTGGGAGTTCTGAGTTGGAAGATGGCGGGCGCAAGGCCCGCTTTTTTGTTGGCTGGAGAAGCTATCGCTCCGCGAACGCCAGCTTGGCGCCGAGCGCGGCGAAGCCGGCGGCAAAACTCCGGCGCAGCCAGGCCATGACACGCGGGCGGGAGATGACGCGCTCGCGCACCGATGCCGCACAGAGGCCGTAGACCACGAACACCGCAAACGTCATCGCCATGAAGGCGCCGCTCAATTCCAGCATTCGCGCCAGCACATGGGCTTCGTCCGCGGCGATGAACTGCGGCAGGAAAGCCAGGAAGAAGATCGACAGTTTTGGATTGAGGATGTTGATCAGGAAGCCGGTCACGATCACCCGACCGACCGAACGCTCGCGGATCTCGCCGTCGACTGCCAGCGCCCCGGTCTCGCGCAGCGCCTGCCAGGACATGTAGAGCAGATAGGCGACACCGCACCATTTCAGCGCGGCGAAGGCGAGCGCGCTGGTGTGGAGCACGGCGGCGAGCCCCAGCATCGCGGCCGTCATGTGCGGCACGATTCCGAGGGTGCAGCCGAAGGCAGCGGCGATGCTCGCGCGCGAGCCGCGGGTCAGCGCGGCCGCCAGCGTGTAGAGCACGCCGGTGCCGGGCGAGGCGACGACGATCAGCGAGGTGAGCAGGAAGGACAAGGTCATGGACCGACCTTATCACCGCGCCGCGGACCACGAAAGCCGGCCTGCCGGATCGACCCTCAGGACAGCTGCGCGATCTCGGCCTCGCGGAGCACGTCGAGCGGCGCCCATGGCTTGGCCCAGAACTTCGCGCCGTTCGGCAAGGCCTGCATCAAGGGCCGGCCGGAGGTGACGACGACGTCGAGCTTCGGGTTGCGGTCCTTGGCGACATGCGCGAGCTCGACGCCGTTCATGCGGCCGGCAAGCTGAACGTCGGTCATCATCAGGCAGAGCGCGCCGGCGCTCTTCTCCAGCACAAGCTCGGCCGCCTCGGCGCTCTCGCATTGAATGACGTCGTAGCCGCTTTCTTCGAGAAGAAGACTGAGCATCTCCCTCTGCATGAGGTCGTCTTCCACGATCAGTGCGGTGGCTCGAAACGGCTTTGCTTGTCCCATCGGCGGCTCCCAATGCTGCCTGTCTTCATCAAGTAACGTAGGTTAAGGTGGGAACCGCCATGCGGTTCGGTTCCAATATGAAAAAATGTAAATCATAGTTCCGCTCAAGTGGCTCGACGGGGGGATCATCTTGACTGCAATCCGCGGCGCCGCCGCTATCACCGGAGCGGCAAGCGGCATCGGCCGCGCACTGGCGATCGAACTTGCACGGCGCGGCTGCGATCTCGCGCTCGCCGATCGCGACGAGCCCGGGCTGAAGACGCTCGCGGCCGAGATCGGCGCCGCAAGCAAGCTCAGCCTGAATCGCGTCGATGTCAGCGAGCCCGACGACATCGCGCAATTCGCGCGTGAGGCGGCCACCGCGCATCCCGCACTTGGCATCGTCATCAACAATGCCGGCGTTGCACTGATGGGATCGTTCGAGGAGATCGACCAGGCGCAGATGGACTGGCTGTTCGACATCAATTTCTGGGGCGTGGTGCACGGCACGCGCGCCTTCCTGCCGCATCTGAGGACGAGGCCAGAGGCGCACATCGTCAATTTGTCCTCGATCTTCGGCATCATCGCCTCGCCGGGACAGTCGGCCTATGCCGCGGCGAAATTCGCGGTGCGCGGCTTTTCCGAGAGCGTGCGGCATGAGCTGGCCATGGCGGGCAGCCCTGTCAGGCTGTCGGTCGTGCATCCTGGCGGCGTCGCCACCGCCATCGCCCGCAACTCGCGCACCGGGGTCGGCGTCACCGACAACGCACGCCGGTCGCAATCGATCGAGCGGTTCGAGAACGCGGCAAGGACCACGCCCCGGGACGCCGCGCTGCGCATCATCAAGGGCATCGAGAGAAACGAGCCGCGCATCCTGATCGGCAACGACGCCCGCTTCATGGATCTCCTGCAGCGCTTCCGCCCGGCAACGTACTGGGCGCCGTTGCAGCGCAAGCTGGAGAGGATGGCGAAGGGGACGGAGTGAAGGGCGCCGTCGAATTAAACCGTCGTCCTGGCGAGCGTTCACGGACCTCTCCGTTGTCATTCCCCGCGAAGGCGGGGAATCCAGTACGCCGCAGCCTCTCCGTATTCTCGCGCGGTCTCTGGAATACTGGATCGCCCGCCTTCGCGGGCGATGACACCAAGTATGTGCGCGAGTGCTCCGTCTCTTTGGCTCCCCTCACTGCCCCGCCAGCCGATCGGCAAAATACCCGATCGTCTTGCGATAGATCACCGCCCTGTTCCATTCGCGCATGGCCTCGAAATTGGCGGTGCCTTCGCTGTAGGGCTGGCCCATCTTGAAGCCGCTGGTGTGGAGCAGGTTCGCGGTCGAGGCGAGCACGTCGGGGACGCTGTGGCGGAGATCGACGTGGCCGTCGCCGTCGAAATCGACGCCGTACTTGATGTAGGAGGAGGGCAGGAACTGGGTCTGGCCGATCTCGCCGGCATAGGCGCCGATCAGGTCGCGCAGCGGCAGGTCACCGCGCTGCACGATCTTCAGCGCCGCGAGCAGCTCGCCCTGGAATAGCTCGGTGCGGCGGCAGTCATGCGCGAGCGTCGCCAGCGTGCGGACCACCGGCAGCTTGCCGATGTCGCCCTTGCCGAAATCGCTCTCCAGCCCCCAGATCGCAACCAGGATATAGCGGGGCACGCCGAACTGCTGCTCGATGCGTGAGAGCAGCGCGGCATGGCGCTGCAACAGCGCCTTGCCGCCATTGATGCGGCCGGGGCCGACGCGGGTCGAGACATACTGCTCGAAGCTCTTGTTGAAGGTGTAGCGCTGGCGCCGGTCGAAGGCGAGCACCGCGCCGTCCTGCTGCACGCCGCTGAGCGCCGCGCTGGTCACGCTCGCCGAGACGCCGGCGGCCTGCGCTTCCGAGGCCATGCTGGCGACAAAGCTGTTGAAGTCGCCGCCGCAGCGCGCGGCTTGCGCCGATCCGCCGGCCAGACAGGCGATGAAGGCGATGGCCAAGGCGTATTTCGACATTCGGATGAATCCTACAGGGAATGGGCGGGAGAGCGGCGCGCGATCATGCCCGGGAACCAGATTCGCGTCAAAGCGGCAAATCCTCACCAGAACCAATCGCATCCTGGCTCGACGAATGAAGTCCGATGTCGCGACCACTGCATATCTCATGCGCTCGCTGCGGCATCGCAGCGCCAGCGATTTGCCTTGCCATGGCATGGCGCCGGTTATAACATTCTATTCTAGGTTGTCGCCCCGCCAGCCCCGGGCGACGCTGAAGACCAAAATAAACGGCGGGCTTCGCGGCCCGCCGTTTGTTGAGGCAAGGGTGAGGCAAGGATCTCCTAAGGAGCGCATCGGGTTTTACGAAGCGTTGGACTCTTCCGCTCGACATCGAGGCGCCTCGTAAATGGGTTCGTCGATCGATCGCGCAGCTGGTTCTGCCGCTGCAGGGTCCGCGCCCAGCCACCGGAAACCTGCCAAAGTCATTTGACTATGGCCCCCTGATCGACGAAAAGCCGGCCATGGCCAAAAAACCCGGAACCAATCCCAAGGGCGAATTCGCCTTTTTCAACGTCTTCTATGAAGACGGCTCACAACGCTCCAACCGGCGCGTGCCCGCCGAATTGCTCGGCGGCCTCGACGGCGACGAGCCGGCCCGCGCCTATATCATGGAGCAGGACCGCGAGATCGCCGAAAAATCCGGCCGCCCGGCGCTTGAGATCAAGAACCTCGAGCGGGTCGGCGCGAAGAAGAAATAGGTCGACCCAGGCAGGCGCTCACCAGCGCCCGCTCCGCCTGTTCCAGGCAAACAGCAGATCGGCAAACCGATCATAGAAGAACCGGGTGAACGGCAGCGCCACGCGATTGCCGAACAACCCCGCAAGCCACCCCTCCCCCGGGGTCAGCGTCCAGAGCGCAATCGCGACATCCGCACCGACGATGAGTTGGCCGGTCTCGTCGGTCGCATGCAGGCGGCGCCTGATGTCGTCGAGCGTGGCGCCAAAGTGCCCCAGCGCATCGGGCTGCTCGTTGATATCCCTGAATTCGATCGTGCCCGCGCGCACCAGCGCCAACAGCTTGTTGCGCTGCCAGTCGATGCCGGCATCGCAGACAGGGCAACGGGTGTTGTACCAGACGGTGAGGTGAGCCGGCATCATCAAAGCATAGATGTTCGATCCTTGCGACGTCGAGGCTAGAGCCATCCACCCGGAATTCCAGAATCGATGCGCCTCTCTCGTCGGATGTATATTCGATTGGAAAAGCATGAGCCTCTTTGGGCTGAACGCTGTCGAACTAGGCATGAACGAAAACGGCGGGCTTTCGCCCGCCGTTCTTGTTTCAACAGCCAAGTGGCGGCGTTTGAACTAGTTATCCAGGAACGACCGCAGCTTCCGCGACCTTGACGGGTGCTTCAGCTTGCGCAGCGCCTTCGCTTCGATCTGACGAATACGCTCTCTCGTCACCGAGAACTGCTGGCCGACTTCTTCCAGCGTATGGTCGGTGTTCATGCCGATGCCGAAGCGCATGCGCAGCACGCGCTCTTCGCGCGGGGTGAGCGAGGCCAGCACGCGCGTGGTGGTTTCGCGCAGGTTCGACTGGATCGCGGCGTCGATCGGCAGGATCGCGTTCTTGTCCTCGATGAAATCGCCGAGGTGTGAATCCTCTTCGTCACCGACGGGCGTCTCCAGCGACAACGGCTCCTTGGCGATCTTGAGGACTTTTCGCACTTTCTCCAGCGGCATGCCGAGCTTTTCGGCCAATTCCTCAGGAGTGGGCTCGCGGCCGATCTCGTTGAGCATCTGCCGCGAGGTGCGCACGATCTTGTTGATCGTCTCGATCATGTGCACGGGGATGCGGATGGTGCGCGCCTGGTCGGCGATCGAGCGGGTGATCGCCTGCCGGATCCACCACGTGGCGTAGGTCGAGAACTTGTAGCCGCGGCGATACTCGAACTTGTCGACCGCCTTCATCAGACCGATGTTGCCTTCCTGGATCAGGTCGAGGAACTGCAGGCCGCGGTTGGTGTATTTCTTGGCGATCGAGATCACGAGACGGAGGTTGGCTTCCACCATCTCCTTCTTGGCCTGGCGGGCTTCGCGCTCGCCCTTCTGCACCGAGTGCACGATCTTGCGGAACTCGATGATCTCCAAGCCGGTCAGCGCCGCGAGCTGATGCACCTCGTGGCGGAGGTCCTTGATGCGGTCCTTCTCGTGATGGACGAAGTTCTTCCAGCCCTTGGCCGACAGCTTCGAGACACGGTTGAGCCAGCGCGGATCGAGCTCCGAGCCGGTGTAGTTGCGCAGGAAGTCTTCGCGCGCGACGCCGTGGCTGTCGGCAAGGCGCATCAGGCGGCCCTCATGCGAGACGAGGCGCTTGTTGATGTCGTAGAGCTGCTCGACGAGACTGTCGATACGCGCCTGGTTCAGGCGCAGCGACTTCACCTCGACGATGATCTCGTCCTTGAGCTTGCGGTATTTGCGCTCTTGGTGCGGCGAGAGCGAGGGCCCGTGCGAGGTGCTCTCGAGCTGGTTCTGGATGTCCTGCTCTTGCAGCTTGCGCAGCTTCTTGTAGCTGTCGGCGATCTTGTCGAAGATCTCGACGACCTTCGGCTTGAGCTCGGCCTCGATCGCCGCAAGCGACATCTGGTTCTCGAACTCGTCGTCCTCGTCCATGTCGGCTTCGGCGGCGGATTCCGCCGGATCCTTCGCGGCGTCGCCGACATTGCCGGGCGCAGGCGCGGCGCGGAACGGGGTCGGCGCCGGCGGTGCGGCCGGCGGCGCGACATGCGCGGGCGCGGCGCCGGTGGCCTGGCCGCCTTCGGCCGTCGCTTCACCGGTCTCGCCGTTCGGACCGGCGATCATCGCATTGTTCATGCCGGCCTTGGCATCGGGCCCGGCATAGGTGGCTTCGAGATCGATGATGTCACGAAGAAAGATTTTTCCTTCGTTGAGCTCGTCGCGCCAGATGATGATGGCCTGGAAGGTCAGCGGGCTTTCGCACAGACCTGCGATCATCGCCTCGCGGCCGGCCTCGATGCGCTTCGCAATCGCAATTTCGCCTTCGCGCGACAGCAGCTCGACGGTGCCCATCTCGCGCAGATACATGCGCACGGGATCGTCGGTGCGCTCGCCCGGCTCGCTCTTCTTGACCTCGGTGACGGCCTTCTGGGTGACTTCGACGAGCTCGTTGTCGGTCTCGTCCTCGCCGCCCTCGTCCTTGTCCTCCTCGCCTTCGCTATCGTCGGCTTCGGTGACGTTGATGCCCATGTCCGAGAGCATGGACATGATGTCCTCGATCTGCTCGGGAGAGGTCTGGTCGGACGGCAAAACTTCGTTGAGCTGATCGAAGGTCACGAAGCCGCGCTTCTTGGCCTGCTTGATCATCTTCTTCACGGCCGCGTCGGACAGATCGAGCAACGGCGAGGGCGCGTCCTGGGAGTCCTTCTCCGGCGCGTCCGCTGCCTTGTCGTCTTTTTCCTTGTCCTTCGCCTGCAGCGTCTTTGCCTTGGTGGCCATCCATTGCTCCTAAACGCGTTTCACACAGACGTTCGCCGCGCCCGCGCAAAATCACTTGAATCTGTTGCTCGATGCTCTCGCTTCGTCAGATCTCGACACGGAAAGGGCGGCGCGGACCTCTTGTCGCCACCCCCGACCTTTCACTCGCCGGATTTGCCTAACGCTTCGTAGAGCCTCTTTGTCGCAGCGGATACAGGTGTAGTGCCAACAGCAATTGCGCGGATTCATTCCTGACGCGTCTGTTCTGCCTGCGGCCGCCTGGTGGCCAAAGTGCTACAAGACCGTTAAGCCTCGATTAACCCTGTTTTTGCCGCCAAACCTCGGATTTGGCGAGTCTTTTAGCGGTTCCGGTCCCGGCCGTCCGCATGATTCTTTCATCACACGCTCTTCTGGAACCGGCCCGACAGCTCGCCAAAACCCTCGATCAGGGCCTCGGTGCCGTCGACTTCGCCTATCCGAGCCTTGACGTCGCGCAGCCACGCCATGTTGGCCTCGCTGGGATCATCCCCCAAGGCCAGCTCGGCGTCTTTCAGCTCTCTAAGTAGTGAATGGTACTGCCGATGCAAGGCGACCAGCTGATGCCAGGTGGAGAGAACGTCGTCCCGTGCGGCGCCCTCACGGGCGCCCCACACCGCCGCGGTCGTGATACCGCTCTCAACCCTTTGAAGAGCCTGCGAAAATCCGCCCTTCTCGAGATCGCTGCGCATCTTCTCGGCGAGCTCGCCGGGGTCCGGCGAATGGTGATGGTCGTTGGCAAAGGCGGCGATGATGCCGGCCCGGAGCTTATGGACCTCGGGATGGGCGAGCTCCAGGGCCGCGACTTCCTCGAGATGATCGTGCAGCAGCCAGGGGTGATTGATCAGGATTTGCAGGATCAGGGCCTCCCGGCGGGAGATGGCGCTGCGCTGGCCGCGCATGATCGGGCTTGCCGCGAGCTGCGCGCTCGCCGCCTGGTAGGGTCCGGAGGGCAGCTGGATGGGCCCGGGTGGGCCGCGGCGGCCTCCAAATCCCTGACCGCCGAATCGATTCGCGCCTCCCCCACCGCGGGGCTGGAACTGACGGCCGGCCGAGCCGGGGCGGAAATTGCCACGGCCGCCGCCGAAGCCGCCGCGTGCGCCTTCGGGGGCAAAGGCGCGCTGAAGCCGCTCGGCAAGATCCTGCCGGTAATAGCGCCGCACCACCTCGTCGCGGATGCCGTTGGAGAGCTCCTTGATGCGCGCCTCTAGCGCGGCGCGGCGCTCGGGCGTGGCGAAATTGCCGCCTTCGAGCTCGCGCGACCAGATCATCTCGGCGAGCGGACGCGCCGCCGCGATCACCTCCTCGATCGCGCCACGACCGCCGGAGCGCACGAGATCGTCGGGGTCCTGCCCTTCCGGCAGCAGGGCGAAGCGCAGACTCTTGCCGGGCGCGAGGAAGGGTAAGGCGAGATCCGCGGCACGATAAGCGGCTTTCTGGCCGGCGCGGTCGCCGTCGAAGCAGAGGATCGGCTCGTCCGCCATTTTCCAGAGCAGCGCGAGCTGGTTTTCAGTGAGCGCGGTGCCGAGCGGCGCCACGCTGCCGGCAAAGCCCGCGGTGACCATGGCGATGACGTCGACATAGCCTTCGACCACGATGAGGGGGCTGCCGTCATGGGTGGCTTTGCGCGCGGTCTGGTGGTTGTACAGATTGTCGCCCTTGTGGAAGAGCGGCGTCTCCGGCGAGTTCAGGTACTTGGCCGGAACGTCCTTCTCCAGCGCGCGCCCGCCGAAGGCGATGACGCGGCCGCGCAGATCCATGATCGGAAACATCACGCGATCGCGGAAGCGATCATAGGGCACCGGGATGTCGTTGCCGGCCACCAGCATGCCGGTTTCGACCATGTCGTCGACGGAGACGCCGAGCTTGCCGAGATGCTCTTTCAGCGCAAAGCGATCAGGTGGCGCATAGCCCAGCCGAAACTGCAATTGCGTCGCCGGCGAGATCGCGCGGTCGGCGAGATAGCCGCGCGCCTTGGCGCCGACGCGCGAGGCCAGCGTCTCGGCAAAGAACTTGGCGGCGAGATCCATGACGTCATGCAGCGAGCGGCGCCGCTGCTCCTGACGCGCCGCATCCGGCGTCACCGCTGGCAGCGGCAGGCCCGCCATATTGGCGAGCCGCTCCACGGCCTCCGCGAACGGCAGGCCGTCGGTCTCCATCATGAAGCTGATGATGTCGCCGTGCTTGCCGGAGGAGAAGTCGTGGTAAAAGCCCTTCTGGTCGTTGACGTAGAAGGACGGCGTCTTTTCCTGCTGGAACGGCGACAGCCCCTTCCACTCTCGCCCCGCCTTCTTCAGTTTGACGCGCTTGCCCACGACTTCGGAGACCGAAAGCCGGGCCCGAAGCTCGTCGAGGAATTGGGGCGTGAAGCGCATCAGGTTGATTTCTGGGGTGAGTCGGGCGTTTTGCCAACGAATAGGCATATAAGGATGCCCCCGGGAAATACGATGCACTTAGGGCTTCTCCCGGCTATTCACAGGTCGAAGATTCGACGGAAAGCTTGAACCCGCCCCGGTTCCACGCTTCCATGGGGGCCATGTTCAGGACCTTCCGAGGCGGCCAGAGCGGGGGTTGGCGCATCACCTCGATTTCGCCGGTGACGGGCGAGCCCCTCGCCTTCATGCCAACGCTGTCGGTCACCGACAGCGAGGCCATCGCGTTGCCGCTGGTGCCCTCGCGCAATGCCTGGCGCCTGGTCGGTATCGCGAGCAGCTTGCGCTACACCGAGCGCCCGGAGAAGCAGCAACTCACTGCCGTGCAGGCCGGCCTCGGCCGGCTGGAAGCAACCAGTGCGGCGCTGATCCCGATCCGCAAGTCGCAGGCCTGGTGGGATCTGACCCAGGAAGAGCGCCGCAGGATCTTCGAGGACAAGTCGCATCACATCGCGAATAGCCTGCGCTTCCTGCCTGCGATTGCGCGGCAGCTCTATCATTGCCGCGACCTCGGCGGGCCCTTCGACTTCCTGACCTGGTTCGAATTCGCGCCCGCGCACGCCTCGCTGTTCGAGGAGCTGGTCGCAATGCTCAGGCGAACCGAGGAGTGGAGCTATGTCGAGCGCGAGGTCGACGTGCGCGCAGTGAAGGAAGTGCTGTCGGGCTAGAGCCCAAGAAAGCGGCCGGATTCGATGCGCGGCAGATCGGCGACGGGCCAGTTGTAGATGTAAGTCCAGGCCGGTGCCGTCACCCCGTCTGCACCTGTCACGTCGACCAGCTGGCGCAGATATTCGGTCGGCTCCGGAAAGCCCTCGCCGCAGGCCTCGTACATGTCGAGCTCGCGCAAGAGTTCGTCGGGCACGCGCAGGTGAAAGAGTTCGCCGTGGACGCGGTCGGACGGCACATCGGAGAGCAGCAGCCCCGGATAATGCTTCACCAGAACGAGCCGGCCGCGGCAGGTCGCTTCACCCAGAAAATCCGCGTGGCCCGCAAGCAACCGCGCCATGGGATGGTCGAAGCCGCGCATCAGCGTGCCGTAGACGAAGAGACGATTGGAGGTCATGGCCTTCTATAACCATCAATCGGCAGCGTGCAAATCGCAGCGGATCTACAAAACCTCCGCCTCGAGTGTCTCGCCGCTGCATTGCTCGTCCGACACCACCCTGATGGTCACGTCCATGGCGTCGAACGCGCCGGCAGGGCCGATATAGACGCCGTGCAGCGGGATTGCCTGGCGCGGATCGCGGGCGACCGCGACGCGGATGAGGTCGCGGGTGCCGACGATGCCGTTGGTCGGATCGAACTCGATCCAGCCCGCGCTGGGCAGGTAGACCTGGACCCAGGCATGCGTCGAACCGCCGCCGACATGGCGCTGCTCGATATCCTCCGGCAGGAAGATGTAGCCGGAGACGAATCGTGCGGCGATTCCGAGATGACGCAGCGCCTCGATCATGAACAGAGCGTAGTCGCGGCAGGTTCCGCTACCGGACTGCAAGGTGTCGAGCGGATGCTGCGTGCCCAGCTCGTGGCGCTTGCGGTACTTGAACCGCTCGCGGATACCGTGGGTCATGCCGCTCAGGATCTTGAAGGTCGGCGTCGGCGCGTCCTCGTCGAGAAAGCCGCGCGCCCATTCCGCGATCTCGCCATCGGGATCGGTATATTGCGGCGTGATGTAGTGGACGAGGTCGGGAAACTCCTCATCGTCATACGCGAAAGGATAGAAATAGGCCGAGTCGTCCGGCGTCAGCGCGAACTCCTCGACCGGATTGTGCTCGACGGTGACGTGCCAGTCGAAGATCAGCGCGTCCGCGCGCTCGTCGAAATTCGCGATCGCGACGGAATTGCCGAACACGTCGTGGATCCAGTGCAGCGACATCGGCTCGGGCGATATCTCGAGCCTGGAGTCGAGCACGCGCAGATCATGCCCGTCGCGCGGCCGCAGCATGATCCTGTGTTCGCCGAACGCCACGGGGCGGGTGTAGCGATATTCGGTCTTGTGATGAATCGTCAGCAACGGCATCGTCAGGCAATCATGGTGATGTCGGGCGGACCAATCTATAGCAATCCCGCCCGATTCTTCGGGGTGACTGCTGTTTCATTAGGCAATCAGGATGGCTTTAGACACAATCGGGGCGACCAATCAACTCCTCAGCGAGGGTGACGTCCCCCCGGTGCACGAGGTGAATGCGCAAGGGACATCGCCTTTTTTGCTCACCTCGGACCACTACGGACGGGTCCTGCCGGCTGCGCTTGGCGATCTTGGCGTCGCCGAGAACGAGCTGACGCGGCATATCGCCTGGGACATCGGCATTGGGGGTGTCGCCGACCGGCTGGCAGAGATGCTGGGCGCACATCTGATCGCCCAGCGCTATTCGCGGCTGGTGATCGACTGCAACCGCCCGCCCGCCGCCGTGAGCTCGATTCCCCTGATTTCCGAAGCAACCGCGATCCCGCGCAACGAGGGAATTTCGGAGCAGGAGCGCAAAGCGCGCCGCCGCGAGATTTTCGAGCCCTATCACCGGCATATCCATGCCGCGATCGACCGCCGCGTGCACGACAAGCGGCCGACGGTGCTGGTGTCGCTGCACAGCTTCACGCCCGTTTATGCCGGCGTCGCGCGTCCCTGGCACATCGGCGCGCTCTACAATCGCGACACCGTGCTGCCGCAGCTGCTGCTCAGGCATCTCCGCAGCGAGGGCGATCTCGTCGTGGGCGACAACGAGCCCTATGCGGTGAACGACCTCACCGACTACACCATCCCCGTGCACGGCGAAGCTCGCGGCCTCGCCAATACCGGCATCGAGATCCGCCAGGATCTGATCGCCGACCAGTCTGGCCAGCAACAATGGGCCGAGCGGCTGGCGCGGATTTTTGCAGAGATCGAGGTTGAGCTGCGGGCGGAAAGGCTGGTCGATTAGCCCGACGGCGGTTATTTCGCCCTGGTCAGCGCCAGCCAGATGCCGCCGCCGATCATGAAGCCGCCGGAGATGCGCGACATCATGCGGGTGCGGCGAGCCGAGAAGAACTTCCGGGCCCGCCCCGCGGCGATGGCGTAGAGCGCGTCCGTCATCACCGCAGTGACCATGAAGGTGGCTCCCAGCAGCGCGACCTGCGGGAAGTGGTCGCGGTTCATGTCCATGAACTGCGGGATGAAGGCGCCGAAGAACACCAGCACCTTCGGGTTCGACAGCAGCACCAGGAAACCTTGCAGGAAGAATCCGCCGCGCGGCGGCGCCGGCGGCTCATCCACATTGACGCCCTCGACCGGCGCCCAGATCAGCTTGATGCCGAGCCAGACCAGATAGGCGGCGCCGGCAAAGCGCACCCAGTCGAACCAATACCCCATGGTCGCCATCAGCGAGGTCAGTCCGACCGCGACGATGCCGATGACGATGGCGAGGCCGGCCTGCGCACCGGCCACATTGGTCAGCGCCGCGCGCGTGCCGTGGCGCAGCCCGTTGGCGATGACGAGGGTGACGATCGGCCCCGGCAACAGCGCGAGCGCGATGCAGGCGGCAAGGAAGGCGAGATAGGCTTGCAGAGACATCATGGGGAGGACTCGCTGGGAGCGGTTTGCGGCATTAATGCATGGCGAGGGCGGGAACGGAAGTCACGACCTTGCCCTTGACATGCAACCATTTGGTTGCCTATTATCGCCGCCATGGATGAGGTCTTCAAAGCGCTCGCCGATGCGTCACGACGGTCGCTGCTCGACAGGCTTCACGCCAGGAACGGCCAGACGCTGAACGAACTCTGTGAAGGCCTCGCGATGACGCGCCAGGCCGTGACCAAGCACCTTGCCATTCTGGAAGAGGCCAATCTGGTCACGACCATCAGGCACGGCCGCGAGAAGCTGCACTATCTCAATCCGGTTCCGATCCATCAGATCGGCGAACGCTGGATCAAGAAATTCGAGCGCGGCAAGCTCGCCGCACTCGGCGAGTTGAAACGCCAGTTGGAGAAGCGTGATGAGTAAGCCGCAATTCGTCTATGTCACCTACATCGAGACAACGCCAACGAGGCTGTGGGAGGCGCTGACATCGAGCGAGTTCACCAAGCAATACTGGTTCGGCGCCGAGGTCAGGTCCGACTGGAAAATCGGCTCCCCTTTCGCGCTGCTGCTGGACGGCGAGACCACCGATTCCGGCGAGATCCTCGAAGCCGATCCGCCGCGGCGGCTGTCTTACAGCTTCAAGCACCAAAAATACGAGGAGCTGCGCGGTGAGCCGATCTCGCGGGTGGTCTTTACCATCGAACCGTTCGGCTCGCTCGTGCGTTTGACGGTGCTGCATGACGGCTTCGTCGAAGGCGGCAAATATTTTGGCGCCGTTTCCAACGGGTGGCCGGCGATCCTGTCCGGGCTCAAGAGCCTGCTGGAAAGCGGCAAGGTGCTGGCCATTCCGCACGCAGCCCTCAACAAGGGATTCGATGCAAAATGAACTTAGATCAGTTCAAACCGCTCACCGTCTACACGATTTACATCGCCGCGACGCCGGACCAGGTGTGGGAGGCGCTGACCTCCACCGAGTTCAGCCGCAAATACTTTTCCGGCTTTGCGGTCGAGATGGAGCCAAGACTCGGCGGCAAATTCGTCGTGCGCGCGCCTGATGGCTCGGAACACATTTCGGGAGATGTGTTCGAATACGATCCGCCGAACAAGCTGACGGTGACGTGGAACGTCAACTGGCCCGACCTCGTCGCAAAGCTCGGCGCGACGCTTGTCACTTACGAGATTGAACAAGCCGGCGAGGCCGTCCGCCTCACCATGAGCGAACACCACGACCGCCCGCTCAGCGACGACATCCTTTCCGGCGGCCGCACCGGCTGGCCCGCAATCCTGTCGGGGCTGAAGAGCCTGCTGGAAACAGGCAAGGCGCCGCAGATCAAGATGGCGCCGCCGGCGCAGATGCTGGAAGCGTTGAAGGCGATGGGTATCAAGACGCCGTAGCGGGCGAACTCCGTGTCGTCATCGCTTCTTCTTCACCGGAGGCGGATTGATTTCGTCGATCTTGCGACTGCAATCCGCTTCCGAGTCGTGCGGGCCCGAGACAAAGGTCCCGCTGACCTTGATCGCGTACCAGCCCGACTCGACGCCGAGCCGGAGCGCTTCTTCTGTCTTGACGTGCCGTGGCGAGAGAGCTTGCATCGGTTGAGTTTGCATCGGGTGCTTTCGGTTGGCGTTCGATCTCATGATCGATCGCGGTGAAACCTTCAGGTGTCCGCGGCACGCGCCTGCCGCGTCCAACTCACCGCTGGAGTGGGCAATATGCGCGACGACCGCTGTTACGACGTCGCTACGAGTCGGCTCCGCCGGTGCGAGGGAATGAGGCGCTTCACGTCGCGCGAATAGTCGTGGCGCTGCATAGGCGCAGAAACGACAGATCTTTCGACATTCCCGCACCGTGCGCGCAATCGCCGCAATTAGCTATCATTTTCTCGCCCGTGCCGCACTTTTGAGGCGCCAATTGCCGCCCGCGACCGAATAAGCCGTCAAAGCCTTGTGATCGGCCGCTTCGTAGCCATGTTACGAGCTTAGCCAAGGGAAAATCGTATGAAGCTCCGCGTCGGGTTTGAGATGCTGTACGAATTCCCGCAGCCCACGCCTATGATCATGGTGCTGGGCACGCACTTCACCCGCGCCTCCGATGTCATCGTGCCCGACCTGCTGACCACTAGACCGTCGGTGCCGATCACTCCCTATCGCGATCTCTTCGGCAATTGGTGCAGCCGCATCGTGGCGCCGGCTGGCGCCTTTCGCCTTGCCGGCGACGGCGTCGTGAGCGACAGCGGCCTGCCCGACCCAGTGTTCCCGAACGCGGCTCAGCACGCCGTCGAGGCGCTGCCGACCGACACGCTCGTCTATCTGCTCGGCAGTCGCTACTGCGAGACCGATCGCCTGTCGGATATCGCATGGAAGTTGTTCGAGCACACGCCGCCCGGCTGGGCGCGGGTCCAGGCCATCTGCGATTTCGTTCATCGTCACATCGCCTTCGGCTATGAGCACGCGCGCGCGACCAAGACGGCGCGGGAAGCCTACGACGAAGGCAAGGGCGTGTGCCGCGACTATGCTCATCTTGCCATCGCGTTCTGCCGCTGCATGAACATCCCCGCGCGTTACTGCACCGGCTATCTCAGCGACATCGGCACGCCGAAGCCCTGGGCCGTGGGAGATTTCGCCGGCTGGTTCGAGGCTTATCTCGGCGGAAGCTGGCACATGTTCGATCCGCGCAACAACACGCCGCGGATCGGCCGCGTGTTGATCGCACAAGGACGCGATGCCGCGGACGTCCCGATCACCCAAACCTTCGGTCCGAATACCCTTGTCAATTTCAAGGTATGGACCGACGAGGCTGCCTGATGACAGACAGCAGCGTTGCGCTCAGCGCCGATGAATTTGCGTCCTTGGCCGAGATCGGCAAGGGCAAGGCGCAAGGCGAAATCCCGCAAGCGCACGGCGAGCGCCTGACCAACCTCGGTTATGCAACCAGGCGCCTCGGCGAACTCGAACTGACCTCATCCGGCGAACGCCTGCTGGCAATGGGCGAATAGCTCGCTGCCATTGCGTCCGGCTTCCTGCTACGCCACCGGCACCACGATCCGCCGATAAAGATGCCAGGTCGCGTGCCCGAGCACGGGCAGCGTCACGACCAGCCCCAGAAAATACGGCAGCGCCGAGACGATCAGGACCATCACGATCACCGCAGCCCAGCCAATCATCGGCAGCGGGCTGGCGACGACCGCGCGCACGCTCGTCACCATCGCCGTGACGAAATCGACCTCGCGATCGAGCAGCAGCGGAAACGACACCACGGTCAGCGAAAACAGGATCAGCGACAGCACCGCGCCGACCGCGTTGCCGATGCCGAGGAAGAGCAGGCCCTCGTTCGTGGTCAGCACCACCGTCATGAACTCCTGTAGGCTCGAGAACGAGGCATGCAGGCCAAGCAGCAGCGCGATCAGAAGCCGCACCTGATACATCCAGACCACGAACACGAACAGCGTGACGAAGGCCATCCAGCCGATCTCGCTGCGCGCGCGCACGGCCGACCAGATCGCGCCGAGCGAGACGGGCTCGCCGCGCTCGCGACGGCGGCTGACTTCATAGAGCCCGATCGCCACGAATGGCCCGAGCAGCGCGAAGCCGGCGGCCAGCGGATAGACCAGATAGACCATGCCGAACGCAGTGAAGCACAGCATGATGGCGATGCCGCCGGCGGCGTAGAGCGTACCGAAGCAGAGGCCGTAAAGCGGCAGCGCCTGGAAATCCCGCAGGCCTTCGACCAGCGCCTCGGCGATATCGGTCGCCGCGACGGGACGCACCACCCGATCGACCTTGCCCGAAATGGACATCAGCTTCCTCCTCGTTCGCCGGCGCGATCTCCGTCGCACGCGGACCTCGATCTTAGCGTCCCCGCGGCCGGTGCGCACGCGCGAGTTGATGGCCGGACGATGGTATCTCGAAGCCGCCGGCACAGACCCGGGAGAACCACCGCGCCGACGGCGGCGCTCCCTTCGGGAAGCTCATCCGCGCTGCCCGCGGCTCCAAATCTTTCCCCGTGGGGGACTTTTTCGACCCGATGCCTATGGACTGAGCGGCGGGTGGTGCCGCAAATTGGGTCTTTGAACGAGCGCGATGACTCGAATGGACCGTCCGACCGATGAGCTTGCGTACCCGGCTACTGATACTCGTCATCGCGGCCATGCTGGTGCCGGCGAGCCTCGTCGGGCTGCGTTTCGTGCAGAACCGGAGCAGTGAAGTCAACGCCGCCCTGGCCAATCTGGCGGCCTCGGCCGACGACATTGCGAGCGATCTGGGTGGGAAGATTCAGGGCACCGCTCAGCTTCACTACGGTCTGGCCCGCGCGCGCGACCTCGACACGCGCGACAAGGCGGCGTGCTCGGCGTTTCTGTCGGACGTGCGCGAGGAATACCCTCAGTTCACGGGAATCCTGACCATCGATCCGGACGGCAGCCTGTTCTGCGACTCGCTGCGGACCAACCGCACCCTCGATCTGAGGGATCGCGCCTATTTCAAGCAGGCCCTGGTCTCGCGCAACGTCGTGGTTGAGCCGGTATTCGGCCGGCTGACCGGAATATCGGTGCTCCAGATCGCATATCCGGTGCGATCGGAGGCGGGCGCGCTGAAGCTGGTGCTGCTTGCCTCGTTCAACCTGCGCAAATTCGCCGAGTATCACCACAAGCGGCTGCTCGCCGAGAAGGATATTCTGCTCATTGACGGCAAGGGCACCGTTCTCGTCGCTCCCTCGGGAGCCGGCTGGACCGCGCCCGTGGGCGCGTCGATCGCGGGATCCGACCTGCTCGGCTTCGCGACGGCTCCCGATCAAAAGGCATTTCAGGAAGTGACCGATCGCGACGGCCGCACGCAGGTCTGGGCCGTCGCCCACTCACCTTCGATCCGTGATGCCGGCCTCTACATCCTGGTCGGACGGTCCAAGGACGGATTGGTCGCGGCGGCGAATCGCCGGCTCTATGAGGATATGGCGATCCTCGCGGTGGCCTTGCTGCTGCTGCTGGCCGGCGTATGGATCCTCGCGACCGTGAGCGTCGGGCGCCAGGTCGGGCGGCTCGCCAACATGGCGAAGAGACTCGGGCTCGGCGATCTCAGCGCGCGAATTCCTCCTCCCCATCCGCGCGGCGAGCTGGGCGGATTGATGACCCTGCTCAACGACACTGCCGAATCGCTTGAGCAGCAACGAGCGGCCATCGCGGACCTCAACCAGAAGCTCAGCCAATCCCAGAAGATGGAGGCCATGGGTCAGCTCACCGGCGGTGTGGCGCATGACTTCAACAATCTCCTCACCGTCATTCTCGGCAATTCGGAGCACCTTGCCGACAGGCTGGCGGGGAACAAGGAGTTGCACCGGATCGCCGGCGACATCGCGACAGCTGCCGAACGCGGCTCCGACCTGACGCGGAGCCTGCTCGCCTTCGCGCGCAAGCAGCCCCTGAGGCCGCGAGACATCGACATCGGCGAAAAGATTAAGGAGGTGGAGCACTTGTTGCGCCGCCCCTTGGGCGAGCACATCGAATGCACCTTCGCGCTCGCACCGGACCTGTGGTTGATCAGCGTCGATCCCGGCCAGCTCACGACTGCGCTGCTCAATCTCGTGCTCAACGCGCGCGATGTCATGCAGTTGGGCGGCAGGCTGACCATCGAGGCGCGCAACGTCTCGCTCGGTGAATCCGACTTGGACATCAATGGCGAACCGCGACCAGGGGACTATGTCATGGTGGCCGTGATCGACACCGGCAGCGGCATGACCGCCGAGGTGGCGAGCCGGGCGTTCGAGCCGTTCTTCACCACCAAGGAGGTCGGCAAGGGGACCGGGCTCGGCCTGAGCATGGTCTACGGTTTTGTGCGGCAGTCCGGCGGGCTGGTGCAGATGCAGTCCGCACCGAGACAAGGCAGCACCGTCAGGCTGTTCTTTCCCCGCCTGGCAACACCGCCAAACGAGGACGCCTCACCCGCCGAAGGGATCGTCACGCGCGAAGGAAGCGAGACCATTCTCGTCGTCGAAGACAACGACATGGTTCGGACTTATGTCGAAAGCGAGCTGAAGACGCTCGGCTATCGCGTCATCACGGCCGCGAGCGGCCCGGCGGCGCTCGACTTGTTGCGCCAGTCCGGGGATATCGACCTGCTGTTCACCGACGTCGTGATGCCCGGCGGCATGTTCGGGCCGGAGCTTGCCCGGCAAGCAATCCAGCTGCGACCCGGGCTCAAGGTGCTCTTCACCTCCGGCTACAGCCAAAATCCGGTCTCGGCGCCCGACGCAATCGGCGATGCCCGCATCCTGACCAAGCCGTTCCGGCGGCGAGACCTCGCCGCCATGCTGCGATCTGCGCTGTCGACGCCGTCGCGGTAGTCAGGAGCGCGACGCGAGGAGAAGCGCCGCACCCAGATTGGCCACGAACAAGGCCGCGTCGATGACGAAGATCCTGAGCATCGGGCCTTTCAACACGGGCCAATAAGCGACCCCGACGCGTCCTCCGCGCAGCAGGACCGGAAGGTTGTAGGCGAACTGGCTGAAATGGCAGGCGGCAAAGAACAGGAACAGCACCAGCTGCGCTTCGACCGGCTGGAAGAAGACCGGACGGGCTGCCAGAAGGTAGAGCGACAGAAGGCCGATCGGCAGATTGATGCCGCCAAGGAATGCCACGCTGGCCGACAATGTCGGCGCGATCGGATTGGTGCGCTCTTCCCGCGGCAGGAGAATCTTCAGTGTATTGGCTTGCGCAATGCTGAACTGGATGAAGGCGCCGCCGAACCAGAGCGCGTTGAGGAGCAGCACGATATCCGAAAGACGCATGGCGGAGCCCTCCCACGGCTCGTTGGCCAGGAAAGTGGCAAAGCCCGCTCCTCATGTCAACCATGTTGACTTCAGGAATCGTCAGTTGGTGTCGGCGATCGCCTCCATCACGCCCATCCACGCAGCCGCACCTGTCGCTCCGACGCGATCGAACGCCTCGCGCAGCACCTTGCGCTCGTGGTCCGATGCGCGCTGCTCGATGCGCTGCCCCGCGGCCGTCAGGCGCAGCAGCTTCGAGCGATGCTGCTCGGGCGAGCGTTTTGAGGTCAGGAGCTTGCGCTCAAGCAACAAATTGAGCGGCCGGTTCAGGGCCTGCTTGGAAATGCCGAGGATCTCGATCAGCGAGCCGATCGCGATATCGGGCCGGCGCGCCACCACGTAGAGGATGCGATGGTGCGGGCGCGACAGTCCTTGCTTGGCGAGATATGCGTCGGCTTCGAGTGTCATGCCGCGCCAGCCGTAATACATGAGCTCCAGCGCCGCATCGAGTTCGCTCAGCTTCGCAAGTGAAGCGCGGTGAAGCCCCGCGGCTTGAGACGTCTTTGCCATTGCAGGAAGCTAACCCCTCGTCCGCAGCTCGCGCCGCAGCACCTTTCCGGTGGCGGTCATTGGAAGTGTCTCCGCGAACTCCACGAACCGTGGGTATTCGTGGGCGGCGAGTTGCACCTTGACGAACTCCTGGATCTCGCGCGCGAGTGCGTCGCTGGCGGCAAAGCCCGGGCGCAGCACGATCCAGGCCTTGATCGATTCAGTGCGGATCGGATCGGGAATGCCGACCACCGCCGCCATCGCCACCGCCGGGTGCTTCATCAGCGTGTGCTCGATTTCGGACGGGCCGACACGATAGCCGGCGGTGGTGATGACGTCGTCCTCGCGGCTGACGTACCAGAAGTAACCGTCCTCGTCCTGCACCCCGAGATCGCCGGTGAGCAGGAACTCGCCGGCATATTTCTTCGACGTTGCCTCCGGATTGCGCCAGTATTCGAGCATCGTGCAAGGACAGGGTTGGCGCACCCCGATGATGCCGCGCTGGCCACGTGGCTGCTCCTCGCCTCTGTCATTGACGATGCGGACGTCGAAACCCGGCGTCGCCTTGCCCATCGAACCGGGGCGGATCGGAAACAGATTCGCGTTGCTGCCGATCACGAGATTGCATTCGGTCTGGCCAAACACCTCGTGCGCGTCGACGCCGAAGGTCTCGCGCACCCAGCCGAGCAGCTCGCCGCCGAGGGACTCGCCGCCGGTAAAGATGCTGCGCAGCTTGATGCCGGAATGCGTCACGCCGGCCTGCCGCATCAGCTTCAGCGCGGTCGGCGGCAGGAACACATTACGCACGCCGAGATCGGCCATCATCTGCATCGCCGCTTGCGGCTCGAACTTTCGCGCGCGGTGACCGACCAGGGGAATGCCGTGGTACCAGAACGCGAACAGGCCGTTGATGAGGCCGCCGATCCAGGCCCAGTCCGCCGGCGTCCACATCAGATCGCCGGGGCGCGGCAGGAAGTTGTGGCACATCTCGACATTGGGGAGATGTCCGAGCACGACGCGGTGGGCGTGCAGCGCGCCCTTCGGATTGCCCGTCGTGCCCGAGGTGTAGATGATCAGCGCGGGATCGTCAGCAGACGTGTCCACCAGCCTGAAGTCGGGCGATGCAGCCTTGACCGAATTCCAGAACGATGTCGTACCCGCCGGCGTTCGTTCGCCAACGATGTAGACCTTCTTCAGCTCCGGCAGACGGTCGCGAATCTTCGAAAGCTTCTCCCAGCCACCCTCGTCGGTGACGATCGCCCTCGCTTGCGAGTTCGACAGGCGGAATTCCAGCGCGTCTTCGCCGAACAATGCGAACAGCGGAATGGAGATCATCGCCGAACGGAACGCGGCCATGTGCGCGATCGGCAGCTCCAGCGACTGCGACAGGAACACCGCGACGCGGTCGCCGCGGACAAGGCCATCCGCCCTCAGCACATTGGCGAAGCGGCGCGACATCTCCGCGACATCGTCGAAGGATGTGCGCGTGATGGCGCCGTTCTCATCGAGATAGACCAGCGCCAGCCGGCCGGTGCCGTCGGCGTGGCGATCGCAGCAGGCCTCCGCCAGGTTGAAGCGCGCCGGGATCTCCCAGCGGAAATTGCCGTAGAGTTCGTCATAGGTGCTGGCTTCGGTGAGCATGGCTGCGGGCGTTTCCACGGTCTCGGCGTCATGGCCGGGCTTGTCCCGGCCATCCACGTTCTTGTTTGGCCTGAGTTTAAGGGCGTGGATGCCCGGGACAAGCCCCGGGCATGACGGAGAACGCGTCTCAGCGCACCGTCCGGAAGAATTTTCTAACGTCGCCGACATAGAGCTCCGGCTGCTCGAATGCGGCGAAATGGCCGCCCTTCTCCATCTCGCTCCAATGCGTGATGTTGTGGAAGCTCGGCTCCATCCAGCGCCGCACCGGCGTGATGATCTCCCTGGGAAAGACAGCCACGCCCGTCGGCACCTTGACGACCGGCGTGGTCCGGCGCTTGCCGAAGCTTTCCCAATAGAGCCGCGCCGACGAGGTCGCCGTCTCCGTCGCCCAGTAGAGCATGACGTTGTCGAGCAGCTCGTCCTTGGTGAAGATGTTCTCGGGATGACCGTTGCAATCGGTCCAGGCCCAGAATTTTTCCAGAATCCAAGCCGCCTGCCCGCTCGGCGAATCCGTCAAGCCATAGCCGAGTGTCTGCGGCCGCGTCGATTGCTGCTTCGAATAGCCGGAGTCGAGGTCGACATAATGCTTGAGGCCGGCGAGCGCGCGCTTGTCTTCCGGCGTCGGTTCGCCCTCGACTTTCGGCGCGGCGTCGAAGGCGAGCGTGACGTGGATGCCGGCGCAATGCTCGCCGTCCTGCATGCCAAGCGAGGTCGTCACCGCCGAGCCCCAGTCGCCGCCCTGCGCGCCATAACGCGCGTAGCCGAGCCGGTCCATCAGCTTGGCCCAGGTCGCGGCGATACGATCGACGCCCCAGCCGGTGGTGTTCGGCTTGCCGGAGAACCCAAAGCCCGGCAGCGACGGACAGACGACGTGGAAAGCATCGGCGGGATTGCCGCCATGCGCGACAGGATCGACCAGCGGCGCGATCACCTTCTGGAATTCGACGATCGAGCCGGGCCAGCCATGGGTGATGATCAGCGGCAGTGCCGACGGCTCCTTCGAGCGCACATACAGGAAGTGGATGTCGAGCCCGTCGATCTCGGTGGTGAACTGCTCGAAGCAGTTGAGTTTTGCTTCGCGCGCGCGCCAGTCGTAGCCATCAGCCCAATAGGTGCAGATTTCCTGGATCCATGCCAGCGGCGCGCCCTGGCTCCAATCATCGACCAACTCCGCCTCCGGCCAGCGCGTGCGGGCGAGGCGCGACTTGAGGTCGGTGAGGACGTCGTCGCTGATGGCGATGCGGAACGGCTTGATGGCGGTCATGGGAGAGGCCCTGCTCATCGGAGGTTCTCGTCATGGCCGGGCTCGTCCCGGCCATCCACGTTCTTTCTCTCCATTTTGAAGAACGTGGATGCCCGGCACAAGGCCGGGCATGACCAGGATGATAGTCTGTCAGCTCCTGGCAAACCTTCGGCGCGGCCGCTTAGCCCGTCAGAGCAGCCTTCACCAAACCAGAGGCCTTGCCGAAATCCATCTGGCCGGCGTACTTGGTCTTCAACACGGCGATCACCTTGCCCATGTCCTTCATGCCGGCGGCGCCGGTCTCGGCGATCGCGTCCGAGATCACCTTCTTGACGTCGTCATCCGACATCTGCTTCGGCAAGTACGCGGAGATCACCGCGATCTCGTCGCGCTCCTGCGCGGCGAGTTCGGCACGGCCGCCCTTCTCGTAGAGCTCAACCGATTCCTGGCGCTGCTTGATCATCTTCTGAAACACGCCGAGCAGGTCCGCGTCCGAGAGCGGCGGCTTGCCGTTGCCGCGCGCCTCGATGTCGGCGTTCTTGATGGTCGAGTTGACCATGCGCAGCGTGGACAGCTTGCGCTCTTCCTTGGCCTTCATGGCCTCCTTGACCGCATTGTTGATGTCGTCGCGCAGCATGATCGTGATCCCCTAGAATATCCGACGCCTGATCTAGGCCGTTCGCAGCCCGGAGACAACCGGGGTTCCCAGCCATTCGACCAGCGCCCGCACCGTCGCCGCAGGCTGCTCCGGTTGCGGCAGGTGTCCGCAATTCTCCAGAACGACGAGCCTTGCGCCGGCAATGCCCTCCGCCATCTCCTTCGAGAATGCGTTGGGAATCGTGTTGTCCTGATCGCCCGTCAGCACCAATGTCGGGCATTTGATCGTCGCAAGCGTCGGCCGTGAATCCATCCGCGCGATGATCGCGGTCTGCTGCCGCAGATAGCCTTCGACGCCGACGTCATCGCCCTGCTCGTGTACGAGCTGGCGAATGCCTGCATCGTTGCGGCGCGACGGATGCACCAGTTCGGGAAACATCTCCTCGCGCGCGGCACGCAGCTCCCCGCGCCGGGCCAGCTCCATCAGGCCGCGGCGGCGTGCGGTCGCCTCCTCCGTGTCGGGCCGCGCCTGAGTGTTGATCAGCGCGAGCCTGGCCACCCGCTCGGGCGCCTGGCGCATGATCTCGAGGGCGATGTAGCCGCCCATGGAATGGCCGGCGAGCGCGAAGCGCGGCGGCGCCTCGCTCAGCACCCGCCGGGCGATCGCCGCCATGCTGTCATCGCGAATATGGTTGGCGACCATCACCGGGCCGAACTGCCACAGCGACGGGATCACCGGTGCATAGATCCGGGCCGAGGAGGCTAATCCCGGAACCAGCAGAATCGGCGTCGTCTGGTCCATTATTGCCTCCCGAGCCCCGGAATTTGCCGGAAATTATGCTGCGGAGCTTAGGGGCCCAAGCCGACCTGTCAAATATGCAAAAACGCATGTGAATCGGCGCATCTCCGCTTTGACGGCAGCGCCCGCGGGGACTATGAACCGGGCTCATGACACAACATGATAACGATCACGCTTGGCCGGACCACAAACCGACCGCGCTGTTGGTGCTTGCCGACGGCACGGTGCTCGAAGGCTTTGGCCTCGGCGCCGAAGGCCAAGCCGTCGGCGAGGTCTGCTTCAACACCGCGATGACCGGCTATGAGGAGATCCTCACCGATCCCTCCTATGCCGGCCAGCTCATCACCTTCACGTTCCCGCATATCGGCAATGTCGGCACCAACGACGACGACATCGAGACGGTGAACATGGCCGCCACGCCCGGCGCGCGCGGCGTGATCCTGCGCACCGCGATCACCGATCCCTCGAACTACCGCGCCACCAAGCACCTCGACCAGTGGCTGAAGGCGCGCGGCATCATCGGCCTTTCTGGCATCGACACCCGCGCGCTGACCGCGCTGATCCGCAACAAGGGCATGCCCAACGCCGTGATCGCGCACGCCAGG
The DNA here is from genome assembly GCF_042666195.1 of Bradyrhizobium sp. GCM10028915. NCBI lineage: Bacteria > Pseudomonadati > Pseudomonadota > Alphaproteobacteria > Hyphomicrobiales > Nitrobacteraceae > Bradyrhizobium > Bradyrhizobium sp. GCM10028915. Next base: position 92,999 of record NZ_JBHTFN010000071.1, on the reverse strand, counting down.
GACGGCGAGTTCGACCTGCACGGCTTGAAGGAAGAAGCGCGCGAATGGCCCGGCCTCGAGGGCATGGACCTGGTGCCAATGGTCACCTCAGGCCAGCGCTTCACCTGGGACGAGACGCCCTGGCTCTGGGACAAGGGCTTTGGCCGCCAGGACAAGCCTGAGTTCAACGTGGTCGCCATCGATTACGGCATCAAGCGCAACATTCTGCGCCTGCTCGCCGGCGTCGGCTGCAAGGTAACGGTGGTGCCGGCAACGACGTCGTCCGAGGATATCCTGGCGATGAAGCCGGATGGCGTGTTCCTGTCGAACGGTCCCGGCGATCCGGCCGCGACCGGCAAATATGCCGTGCCCGTGATCCAGGACGTGATCAAGTCGGGCACGCCGACATTCGGAATTTGCCTTGGCCATCAGATGCTCGGCCTCGCCGTCGGCGCCAAGACCAAGAAGATGCACCAGGGCCATCACGGCGCCAATCATCCCGTGAAGGACGAGACCACCGGCAAGGTCGAGATCACCTCGATGAACCACGGCTTTGCCGTCGACGAGAGCACCCTGCCGACGGGCGCGACGCAGACCCACATCTCGCTGTTCGACGGCTCCAATTGCGGCATCCAGCTCGACGGCAAGCCGGTGTTCTCGGTGCAGTACCACCCCGAGGCCTCACCGGGTCCGCGCGACTCGCACTATCTGTTCCAGCGCTTTGCCGATCTGATGCGGCAGAACAAGAGCGTGTAGGGCGCGCGCTCTCCTGCAACTGCTTTGACGACATCGAGCCCGGGCCTTCGCCCGGGCTCTTGTCGTTCCGGGCGCAGCGCAGCGCGAACCCGGAATGACAGCGGAACGAGGAACGCCGCTTAACTCCCTTCGTTGATCACTGCTACGCTCACGCAGGAGCCTCTTATGTCTGTCGTCCGCGACAATGCCGAGCCGCTCGCCATCGTATTTGAGGATGACGGGCTCGTGCCCAACAATATCCTCCCCTTCCTGGTCTACCAGGCCGCGGTGAAGCTCGATTCCAGACAGCCGGAAGAGACGATCGAACGCTTGTTCGAAGCGAACGGCTGGGGCGGCACGTGGCGCAATGGCGTGTTCGATTATCTGCATTATCACGCAACGGTGCACGAGGTGCTCGGCGTTGCGCGTGGCAGCGCGCGCGTCCGCTTCGGCGGCGGCCACGGCCAGGAGCTGGAGATCAAGGCCGGCGACGTCGCGATCCTGCCCGCCGGCACAGGTCACCAACGCATCAAGGCCAGCGCGGATTTCTGCGTGATCGGCGCCTATCCGCCGGGCGCGAAGATGGAGGTCACCCGCGCAACACCGGAGAACCACGCCAAGGCGCTGAAGACGATTCCAAACGTCGCGCGGCCGCCGGCCGATCCGGTGACGGGCAAGAACGGGGCGTTGATGCGGTTGTGGCGGTAGCTACAAAGACGGTGCAGTAGGGTGGGCAAAAGCGAAGCCTGCCCACCAAACAGTTTGAACTGCGGAGAGATAGTGGGCACGGCGCGCGAAGAGCGCGCCTTTGGCCACCCTACGACAGTGTGCCCCTACGCCTCGTTCGCGCCTTCCTGTCTTGTGGCTTCGAACAGGAACCAGGTGCGGCGCTCGGTCTCGTCGATGAAGTTCTCGAGGATGCTGGCGCTGGCGACGTCGCCGGCGTCGTCGCAGACCTCGTGCGCCTTGCGCATTGCGGCGGCGACATGCTTGTTGTCCTGCATCAGCTCGCGCAGCATCTCGCGCGGCGGGACATAGTCTTCGTTGTTGTCCTTGATGGTCTGGAGCTTGGCGATCTGCCCGATCGATTTCAGCGTGGTGCCGCCGATCTTGCGGACGCGCTCGGCGAGCTGGTCGGTGGTGGCGAAGATCTGGTCGGACTGCTCGTCGAGCAGCAGATGATAGTCGCGGAAATGCCGGCCGCTGATGTGCCAGTGGAAATTCTTGGTCTTCAGATACAGCGCGAACGCGTCGGCCAGAAGCACGTTGAGTGCCTCCGAAACCTCGTTGACCGCCTGGGACGACAGATCGGTGGGCGTGTCGAGGTCGGGCGAGACCTTTTGTGGAGCTTTGCTCACGGGAAACCTTCCTGTTAGGACGCAGACATTGACGGCGCGCCGCCGCACCCCTAACGCAGGCGGGCAGCGCCGGTTCCTGCAACGGAACCGTTTGGCCGGGGCCCTCGACGACCATGGACGATTGGATCGATTATTACGACTCGACGCACACGATCTATGTCAGCAAGCTGCATCGCGACTTGCACTTCCAGATCATCGCGCGGGACATCATCGGCTACATCTCTTCGCCCGAGGCGACCGTGCTCGACTATGCCTGCGGCGAGGCGCTGTCGGCGAGCCAGGTCGCGGCGGCCTGCGGCAAGCTGATCCTCGCCGAGCCTGCGCCCGGCGTGCGCGGCCGGTTGATCGCGCGGTTTGCCCCGAACACGAAAATTCGCGTCCGCTCGCTCGACGATGTGCGCAAGATGCAGGAGCAGTCGATCGATCTCGTCGTAATGAACTCGGTCGCGCAATACATGACGCCGGACGAGCTCGACGCCGCGCTCCTCAACTTCTCCCGTATCCTGAAGCCCTCGGGCAAGCTCGTGCTGGGCGATATCCTCCAGCCCAATGTCGGCATGTTCAGGGACGTCACAGCGCTGCTCAGCTTCGGCCTGCGTCACGGCTTTTTGAAAGATGCGCTGATCGGGCTGATCAGCACCGCACTGTCGGATTACCGCCAGCTGCGCACGCGCATCGGGCTACAGCGCTACAGTGAGGAGGAGATCACCGCCAAGCTCAAGGCAGCCGGCTTCGCGGTCCAGCGCGCTCACCGCAATATCGGCCACAATAGCTGGCGCATGACGTTCGTCGCGCGGCCGCCGCTGGTCCGTTGAGCTTGGTGGATCCGTTAAGCATAACGTCTGCCTGAGGTGGCTTGTCGCACCCCGATCGGTAATGATCGCCGCGGCCCGGTGGCGGAAGTGTCTACGCGAGGGCGATGCATCGCTCTTTATCCTGGTTCAAATCCAGGCCGGGTCTCCACGCTTCGCCCCTCACGGGGCTACGCATGGCGCAGCCACGCGAGACCCGCAGGGGCGAAGCGTGTCCGGCGCAGCTGGAGCGAAGCGCAAGCGTAGAGGGACTGGCCGCCCAATCCTCAATCAGCCTCAACCACTTCACATTCCGACACAAGCCGCAGCCGGTCGGCATCCTTTGCCGCGGAGGTGATGACGGCATCGAGCAGGCCCGGAAAGCGTGCGTCCAGATCCTCGCGGCGCAGACGCACGAAGCGGTTGGTGCCGGCGACGCGGGTCTGCATCAGGCCGCATTCGCGCAGCTTGGCGAAGTGATAGGCAAGATTCGACTTGCCGCTGAGCCCGTTGAAATCGCCACAGCACAGCTCGCCGCTGACACGTTCCTGCTGCGCGAGCTGGTACACGATCGCCAATCTGATCGGATCGCTCAGGCAATCCAGAACCATCGGCAGTTCGATCTGCTCGCGGGTGGGGTGGGGTGGGGTGCGGCTCATGGTCCAAAGATCATAGCGAAATGGCCTGGATGTTCAATAGTTCTTGAACCAATTGACTCCTGACCCGGTCCCATCAATAGTTCAATAAACGTTGAACATAGGGATTTCCTCGGATGAGCGTATTCTGGTTGGCCCTGGCAGCCTTTGCGATCGGCACGGAAGGCTTTGTCATTGCTGGGCTTTTGCCGTCGATCGCCACGGACCTGGCGATTTCCGTCCCCGCCGCCGGCCAGTTGGTCACAGCCTACGCCCTCACCTATGCGGTCGGCTCGCCGATCCTGGCGGTGACACTGAACAATATCGACCGCCGCACCGTGCTGGCCCTGGCGCTATCGACCTTCATCGCCGGAAACCTCGCGGCGATGGTGGCGTCGAATTACGCCCTGCTGCTGGCCTCGCGCATGCTGATGGCGCTGGGCTCCGGGCTGTGCATGCCGACCGCGCTGGCCGTATCGGTGGCCGTCGCCGCGCCGGAGCGACGCGGCCGCGCGGTGGCGCTGGTCACCTCGGGCCTCACGGTTGCGACCGTCATCGGCGTTCCCCTCGGCAATCTCGTCGGCAGCCTGCTCGGCTGGCGCGCGACCTTTGCCATGGTCGCCCTGATCGGCGCCGTTGCGCTCGCCGGCCTCCTGCTCGGTCTGCCCCGCGGCCTGCCACGCAACACGGCCTCGCTCAGCGATCGGCTGGCAGTGGCGCGTCACCGCAATGTCCTGACGGCGCTTCTGATCACGATTTTATGGGCGCTCGGTGGCTTCACCGTCTTCACCTATTTCGCGGTCCCGCTGCGCGGCCTTGGATTCGATGCGTCGCAGATCAGCCTCGCGCTGCTGGTGTTCGGCGGCGCCGCCGCGATCGGGAACATGCTCGGTGGCGTCCTGGCCGACCGGCTCGGCACGCTCGCCACAGCAGGTCTCGGACTTGCCGGCATGGCCAGCGCGCTGATCCTGCATTCGCTGATCCTGAAGCTGATGCCGGGACAGGCGCATTATGCGGTGCTGGGCGCGATCTTCCTCTGGGGCATCTCGGGATGGGCGTTCTACCCGGCCCAGGTCGCCAGCATCATCCGGATCGAGCCACAGGCCTCGATGATCGCGCTCTCGCTCAACGCCTCGGCCATGTATCTCGGTTTTGCGATCGGCGGTGCCTTGGGCGGCGCGGTGCTTGCGGCGTGGAGCCCCGCCGATCTCGGCTGGGTCGGCGGATTAAGCGTTTCGGCGGCTCTTCTGGTCCATCTCGCCCGCGGTTGGCAGGCCCGGCCAAAACCGGTCAAAATTGCCGGTTGATGGGTGTTTTTCGGGGTTTCGCCGCCCCGAAAACTGGTCTAAGACCCACCCCGCGCGCGAGGGGGGACCACCGCGCTCTCGGCCAAAGGGACGCGCAGCAGCGCGCCCTTTTTTTGTGCCCAAATTCCACTTTGGCGAGAGTTGATGCCCAAACGTACAGACATCACCACCATCCTGATCATCGGCGCCGGTCCCATCGTGATCGGCCAGGCCTGCGAGTTCGACTATTCGGGCACCCAGGCGGTGAAGACGCTGAAGGAAGAGGGCTATCGCATCGTCCTCGTCAATTCCAATCCGGCCACCATCATGACCGACCCGGAATTGGCCGATGCGACCTATATCGAGCCGATCACGCCAGAGATCGTCGCGAAAATCATCGAGAAGGAACGTCACGTCATTCCCGGCGGCTTCGCGCTGCTGCCGACCATGGGCGGACAGACAGCGCTGAACTGCGCGCTGTCGCTGCGCCAGCAAGGCACGCTCGACAAGTTCGACGTCGAGATGATCGGGGCCACCGCGGACGCGATCGACAAGGCCGAGGACCGCCAACTGTTCCGCGAGGCCATGACCAAGATCGGGCTCGAGACGCCTAAGTCGCGGCTCGCCAACGCCTCCGCCCTGAAGAAGTCCTTCCGCGACAAGTACCAGGCCGAACGCGCCAAGGCATCGGGCGCTGCACTCGAAGAACTCGAGCGGCAATGGACACTCGGCGAAAGCGACCGCCGCAAGCGCTACCAGGAATATGCGCTTGGCCAGGCGCTGATGGCGCTGTCCGAGATCGGCCTGCCCGCGATCATCCGCCCCTCCTTCACCATGGGCGGCACCGGCGGTGGCATTGCCTACAACAAGGAAGAGTTCCTCGACATCATCGAGCGCGGCCTGGATGCGTCTCCCACCAACGAAGTGCTGATCGAAGAATCCGTGCTCGGCTGGAAAGAGTACGAGATGGAGGTGGTGCGCGACAAGAACGACAATTGCATCATCGTCTGCTCGATCGAGAACCTCGATCCGATGGGCGTTCACACCGGCGATTCCATCACGGTGGCGCCGGCGCTGACGCTGACCGACAAGGAATACCAGATCATGCGCGACGCCTCGCTGGCGGTGCTGCGCGAGATCGGCGTCGAGACCGGCGGCTCCAACGTGCAGTTCGGCGTCAATCCCGAAGACGGCCGCATGGTCGTCATCGAGATGAACCCGCGCGTGTCGCGTTCCTCCGCCCTGGCTTCGAAAGCCACCGGCTTTCCGATCGCAAAGGTCGCCGCCAAGCTTGCGGTCGGCTACACGCTCGACGAAATCGCCAACGACATCACCGGCGGCGCCACGCCGGCCTCGTTCGAGCCGACGATCGACTATGTCGTCACCAAGGTGCCGCGTTTCGCTTTCGAGAAATTCCCCGGTGCCTCCACCACGCTGACTACGTCGATGAAGTCGGTCGGCGAAGTCATGGCGATCGGCCGCACCTTCCAGGAAAGCCTTCAGAAAGCATTGCGCGGGCTCGAGACCGGCCTCACCGGCCTCGACGAGATCGAGATCGAAGGCCTCGGCCGCGACGACGACAAGAATGCGATCCGCGCTGCGCTGGGCACGCCGACACCGAACCGGCTGCTCCAGGTCGGGCAGGCGATGCGGCTCGGCTGGTCGGACGAGGAGATCTTCAATTCCTGCAAGATCGATCCGTGGTTCCTCAGCGAGATGCGCGGCATCGTCGAGATGGAAGCGAAGGTCCGCAAGAACGGCCTGCCGGGCAACGCCTTCGGCATGCGCACGCTCAAGGCCATGGGCTTCTCCGATGCCCGGCTCGCGGTGATCGCAGAGACGACGGAGGCCGAGGTCACGGCGAAGCGACACGCGCTCGGCGTTCGCCCGGTCTACAAGCGCATCGACACCTGCGCGGCCGAGTTCGCTTCGCCCACCGCCTACATGTACTCGACCTATGAGGCGCCGTTCGCGGGCGCGCCTGCGGACGAGAGCTCGCCGTCCGACAAGAAGAAGGTCATCATCCTCGGCGGCGGACCGAACCGCATCGGCCAGGGCATCGAGTTCGACTATTGCTGCTGCCACGCCTGCTTCGCGCTGCACGACGCCGGCTACGAATCCATCATGGTGAACTGCAACCCGGAGACGGTGTCGACCGACTACGACACTGCCGACCGGCTCTATTTCGAGCCGCTCACCGCCGAGGACGTGCTGGAGATCATCGCGAAGGAACGCACCAACGGCACGCTGCACGGCGTCATCGTGCAGTTCGGCGGCCAGACCCCGCTCAAGCTCGCGCGTGCGCTGGAAGCCGCCGAAGTGCCGATCCTCGGCACCTCGCCCGACGCCATCGACCTTGCGGAAGACCGCGACCGCTTCAAGCGGGTGCTCGACAAGCTGCGGCTGAAGCAGCCCAAGAACGGCATCGCCTATTCGGTCGAGCAAGCGCGCCTGGTCGCAACCGATCTCGGGCTGCCCCTGGTGGTGCGCCCGTCCTACGTGCTCGGCGGCCGCGCGATGCAAATCATCCGCGAGGAAAACCAGCTCAGTGATTACCTGCTCGGCACGCTGCCGGAGCTGGTGCCGGGCGACGTCAAGGCGCGCTACCCGAACGACAAGACCGGCCAGATCAACACCGTGCTCGGCAAGAATCCGCTGCTGTTCGACCGCTATCTGTCCGATGCGACCGAGATCGACGTCGACTGCCTCTGCGACGGCAAGGACACCTTCATCGTCGGCATCATGGAGCACATCGAGGAAGCCGGCATCCATTCCGGCGACAGCGCCTGCTCGCTGCCGCCGCACTCGCTGGACGACAAGATGATCGAGGAGCTGGAGCGGCAGACCCGCGAGCTGGCCCTCGGCCTCGACGTCGTCGGCCTCATGAATGTGCAATACGCCATCAAGGACGGCGAGATCTACGTGCTCGAAGTCAATCCGCGGGCCTCTCGCACGGTGCCCTTTGTCGCCAAGGTGGTCGGTACGCCGGTGGCGAAGATCGCGGCGCGCATCATGGCCGGCGAGAAGCTCGCCGATTTCAACCTGAAGAAGGCGAACCTCGATCATGTCGGCGTGAAGGAATCGGTGTTTCCGTTCGCCCGCTTCCCCGGGGTCGATACCGTGCTCGGCCCCGAGATGCGCTCGACCGGCGAGGTCATGGGCATCGACCGCTCCTTTGCGGTGGCGTTCGCCAAGAGCCAGCTCGGCGGCGGCACGCGGGTGCCGCGCAAGGGCACGGTGTTCGTTTCGGTTCGCGAGAGCGACAAGACGCGCATCACCGAGGCCGTTCGCGAGCTGCATTCGCTCGGCTTCAAGGTGCTGGCGACGTCGGGCACGGCCCGCTTCCTGACCGACCAGGGGATCCCGACCGAGAAGGTGAACAAGGTGCTGGAGGGCCGGCCGCACATCGTCGATGCCATCACCAATGGCGACGTCCAGCTCGTCTTCAACACCACCGAAGGCCCGCAGGCGCTCGCCGACAGCCGTTCTCTGCGGCGCGCGGCCCTCTTGCATAAAGTGCCGTATTACACCACTCTTTCTGGGGCCGTGGCGGCCGCGCAGGGCATCCGCGCCTATCTGGGCGGGGACCTTGAGGTTCGGACCCTGCAGAGCTACTTTTCGGAAACCTGATCGCGAGCGGAAGGCCCAACCTTCTGTTAAGTGATTGGCGGTGAAGCCACTATGGCCGGAGGAACTGTCCGGCCATATGGTTGTTCTGTTCCGGTGCCAAGCCCATATGAACGTTCGGCGGCACGCGCGTTGAGCCCCCGGACAGACTGACGAATCAAGTTGCGTGCGCGCTGACTTTTCAGGGCGCGCGCGACCGAAGGACGAGAGAAGAGATGGAAAAGGTACCGATGACAGCGGGCGGCTTTGCCGCGCTCGGGGAAGAACTGAAGAAGCGCCAGTCGGAGGACCGTCCGCGGATCATCGAGCATATCGCCGAGGCGCGCTCGCACGGAGACCTTTCGGAGAACGCGGAATACCACGCCGCGAAGGAAGAGCAGTCCCACAATGAAGGCCGCATCGCCGAGCTCGAGGACAAGCTGGCGCGCGCCGACATCATCGACATCTCGAAGCTGTCCGGCGACACCATCAAGTTCGGCGCGACCGTGACACTGGTCGACGAGGACACCGAAAAGAAGACGGTGTGGCAGATCGTCGGCGAGGTCGAGGCCGACGCCAAGAAGGGCCGCATCTCCATCACCTCGCCGCTCGCGCGCGCGCTGATCGGCAAGAAGAAGGGCTCAACAGTCGAGGTCAACGCACCCGGCGGCGCCAAGGCTTATGAGATCACCAAGGTGGAGTGGCGGTAAACGATTTGCCGTCGCGCGTGATTTGAAAAGGCCGCGCGATGCGCGGCCTTTTGTATCTAGTGTTGCCGAGGGGGTGCGGCTTACTCCACCTCGCTCCGCCTGCGGGGAGAGGACGAACTACCTTCTTCCTCTCACGTCGAGCGGCACGGCCGCCTCGTATTTCGAATTGTGCAGCACCAGCGAGGTCCGCACGTTGCGGACGTGCGGGGCGGCGGTCAGGTGGGTGACGAAATCCTGGAAGGTGGCCATGTCGGGTGCGACGCATTTCAGGATGAAATCGACTTCGCCCGACAGCATCCAGCACTCGCGCACCAGCGGCTCGGCGCGGACGAACTCCTCGAAGGCGCGCAAATCGGCCTCCGCCTGGCTGGAGAGGTGCACTGCGGCAAACACTGTGACGTCGAAGCCGAGCTTGCGTGCATCCAGAAGCCCGCGATAGCCGTGGATATACCCCTCCTCCTCCAGCGCCCGCACGCGGCGCAGGCAGGGCGGGGGCGAAATGCCGACGCGCTTGGCCAGCTCGACATTCGTGATTCGACCGTCGGCCTGAATCTCGGTGAGAATCTTCAGGTCGATCTCGTCTAGGTTCCGCGACACGTGATTGGAACTCCTGGTCTTGCGGCGGTATCGGTGGCTTTGTCGCAATCCTCATAGCCCAGACCGCACGACCGGCGCAATTTTATTGCGCGTGCAGCGCAATCGACTTTTGTTCCCTGTTGGAAAAATCCGCCGATAGGGAATGCAATTCTTGCATAGCTCACCAGAAGGCTTAGATTACCTCTGATATTTCAGCGCCTCCGCGAGGCCTCCCGGCACGTTCCGCGCCCGCGCTGCAGTCCCCCGTGAAAGGCATCTGTCGAAATGTCCGCCGCTGTCCATGCAAAGGTCGTCATCATCGGCTCCGGCCCCGCAGGCTACACGGCGGCGATCTACGCCGCGCGCGCGATGCTCGAGCCGATCCTGATCCAGGGCATCCAGGCAGGCGGCCAGCTCACCATCACCACCGACGTCGAGAACTATCCCGGCTTCGCCGACGTGATCCAGGGCCCCTGGCTGATGGAGCAGATGGAGAAGCAGGCGCTGCATGTGGGCACCCAGATCAAGACCGATCTGGTGACGAAGCTCGACACCTCGCAGCGACCCTTTCGCCTCACCTGCGATAGCGGTGACGTCTATCTCGCCGACACCGTGATCCTCGCCACCGGCGCCCAGGCGCGCTGGCTCGGGCTGCCGTCCGAAACGAAATTCCAGGGCGGCGGCGTGTCGGCCTGTGCCACCTGTGACGGCTTCTTCTACCGCAACAAGCAAGTCGTGGTGGTCGGCGGCGGCAATACCGCGGTCGAAGAAGCCCTGTATCTCACCAACCATGCCTCGCAGGTCACCATCGTGCATCGTCGCGATCACTTCCGCGCCGAACGCATCCTGCAGGAGCGTCTGTTCAAGCACCCGAAGATCAAGGTGGTCTGGGACTCAGCCGTCGACGAGATCTGCGGCACCGAGAACCCGAACAAGGTCACCCATGTGCGACTGAAGAACGTCAAGTCCGGCGCGTTGACCGATGTGCCGACCGACGGCGTCTTCATCGCCATCGGGCATGCCCCGGCGACCGAGCTCGTGGCTGGGCAGGTCAAGCTGAAACCGTCGGGCTATGTCGAGGTCGCCCCGAACTCGACCGCGACCTCGGTCCCCGGCCTGTTCGCCGCCGGCGACGTCGCCGACGAGACCTATCGTCAAGCGGTCACGGCGGCCGGCCTCGGCTGCATGGCGGCGCTCGAGGCGGAACGATTTTTGGCCCTGCGCGCCAGCGAGCGCGCGGCAGCGGAATAGACATCATGGCAAGAACACGCGACGGATTTACGGATATGGACTGGGACAAGCTGAAGGTGTTTCACGCCGCGGCGGAAGCGGGCAGCTTCACGCACGCGGGCGAGCAGCTCGGCCTGTCGCAATCGGCGGTGTCACGCCAGGTCTCGGCACTGGAGCAGGAGCTCTCGGTCTCGCTGTTCCACCGCCACGCCCGCGGCCTGATCCTCACCGAACAGGGCGACCTCCTGTTCCGCACCGCCCATGACGTCTTCATGCAGCTGCAGGCGGCGCGCGCGAAACTGACCGACAGCCGCGAGCGGCCGAGCGGCGATCTCAAGATCACCACCACGCCCGGCGTCGGCATCAACTGGCTGATCCCCAGGCTCGGCGAATTCACCGCGCTCTATCCGGAAATCCGGATCTCGCTGATCGTCACCGACGAGGAGCTCGACCTGTCGATGCGGGAGGCCGACGTCGCGATCCGCACCCGCAAGCCGACGCAGCCGGATCTCATTCAGCGCAAGCTGTTCGCGATGGGCTTCCACGCCTATTGCTCGCCTGATTACATCAAGCGCTTCGGCACGCCGCGCACGCTGGAGGAGCTCGACTCCCACCGCATCATCACGCTCTCTGACGGCAACTTCGCCCCGCATCTTCAGAACCGCAACTGGCTGGTCGAAGCGGGGCGCAACGGCTCGGGTCCGCGCGAAGCCTATTTCAGGGTCAACAACATTCTCGGCCTCGTCCGCGCCTGTCAGCAGGGCCTCGGCATCGCGGCGCTGCCGGACTATCTGATCGAAGAACAGAGCCGCCTCGTGCAGCTGTTCGGCGAATCGGATTCGATCCAGCTCGATACGTATTTTGTTTATCCGGAAGAGCTGAAGACGGTCGCGCGCGTGCAAGTGTTCCGCGACTTCGTGGTGAGCAAAGCGCAGCGCTGGCCGTCCTGATTTCCGCATGTCTGACATGCGGCTTGGACGCTTGATGCATGGCGCGAGGCTAGCCCATAATGTTTCTACGCTGAGCCTTCGCGTTGCGCATTTGTCCCCCTCCTCCAGTGGCGCGGGAGTTCAGTAATCCCTCTTGGAAGGTGATTGTGTCGGCCTCACGTGGCCAATACCTTAAGCCGGGCTCGATCGAGCCCGGCTTTTTTTTGGCAAATCCGGCCATCGCCCTCCGCGTGTATTGACAGTTCCATGCTTACCCCGCATCATTTGCGAATGATCACGAAGTCGTGCGCAATCTCCTCGCAGGCAGTCGCCTCGAAAAAAGGCCCCCATCTGGGGACCTCGGATTTTTGCGCGCGCTAACAGCCTTCGTCATCGCGAGCCGAAACTTCGAAAACCCCGCCGCCTGGACGGGGTTTTTTCATGTGCCCCGTCTCAGGATTTTTCCCGAGAAGGAGATGGAACATGACCGGACTACAGGAACAATTGCACGGGCTCTGGCTGCCGCTGATAACGCCGTTTCGCGACGGCGCTCTCGACGAGAGGTCGCTGCGCCGGCTGACACGGCATTACAGCGGGCAGGCCGTCGACGGCTTCATCCTGGGGGCGACCTCCGGTGAAGGCATGACGCTGCGCGAAGCCGAACTCGAACGCCTCGTCGCCATCGTGCGCGACGAGCTGACCACCGGCCACAGCAAGCTTCCGATCTGCCTCGGACTTTCAGGCGCGGACACCTCGCGGCTGAAGGAGCGTCTCGACGAGACCGCGGACTGGCCGATCGACGGTTATCTGATCGCGAGCCCGTATTATGTGCGGCCCTCGCAGCGCGGCCTTCTGGCGCATTTCGAGGCGCTCGCCGATCACGCCGCCTGGCCGCTCGCGCTCTACAACATCCCCTATCGCACCTCGGTCAACATCACCAACCAGACGCTGCTGCGGCTTGCCGGGCATCCGAACATCATCGGCCTGAAGGATTGCGGCGCAAGCCGCGAGCAATCCATCGCGCTGCTGCGCGACAGGCCTGCGGACTTTCGCGTGCTGACCGGCGAGGATGCGAATTATTTCGAGGCGCTCAGCGACGGCGCCGATGGCGGCATCGTGCTGTCAGCCCATCTCGAGACCGCGACGTTCGCGGCTGTCCATGCCGAGCTGAAGCGCGGCAATCACGATGCAGCGCTGGCGCGCTGGCAGGAGGTCGCGGACCTGACGCGCCTGTTGTTCACCGAGCCCAGTCCCGCGCCGGCAAAATACTGGCTGTGGCGCACGGGTTTGATCGACAGCCCCGAAGTGCGCCTGCCGATGGTCGAGATCGGCAGCGAACTCGCAGTCCAGCTCGACCGCGAGATCGAACGGCGGATGCAAGTCGCGGCGTAGCTGATAGCCCCTCACCCCACCCTCTCCCCGTAAGAACGGGGAGAGGGTGTGATAGAGCGTGCGCGTGGTTAACCCCGCCCCAACGGCCTTCGCTGCTGCCGCATGGCGCATCCACGGCTCGTTTACGCAATCGCGCCTATCGTCTTCATTCAAAGTCTTTTCAAATGGGGGAATGATCATGGGGCAACGCATCCGCCCGACGGCGGCAGACATGTTCGCGTCGGCTGATTTCTTGCGGGGAATTGTGGTGGTGTCGTCGTTCGGCTTCTGGGCGGTGATGCTCGGCCTGATGCCGGTGCTGGTGTTTCGAGTCTGGCTGGCGTGATGCCAGCGCGTCGCGATGGTTAACTCGTGGTAGCAGCTGTGTTCAAAAGCGCGCGAAACTGCGACCCGGAATTTTAAAATATCCCGTGTAGCGTTCATGCCCATAAGCGAAGAAATCGCGGGGGCGTTTGTGAATAGTCATAACGAAATGGCGTCGCATTACGACGCTGGAAAGCAGGGCTTCACCACCGAGGACATTCTCTGGGCCGCCGGCATCTGGTCGGTGATCCTCACTCTGTCGCCGGTGATCGTGTTCTACATGCTGATGGTGGCATAACTTTCATCCACTTTCTTGAGCACGATCTTATCGGAAAACCGCTTCACACTTTTCCGGATCGTGCTCGCCCGAAAACGCAAAACGCGCGGATATCCGCGCGTTTTTCGTCGGGGGAATGATTTATGAAGATTACGCCGCCTGCTTGTGCATTGCGCCGGACGCCGACGCCGTGCCGCGAATAGCCTTCACCGAACGTTCGATCGCCGCCCACAGCCTTGCGATTTCCTGCGCCGCGCGGCTCTCGGCCTGATATTCCCGCGCGCCCTCGCCGTGGCTCAGCGCCATCAGCAGATCCGAACGGTTGGTGATCTGGCCGCCCCACACCGGAGCACGGAACTTCGCCAGCGCCTCGCGGGCGATGGTGACGATCGGGCTTTCGGACTCGTCGCGGCGCGCCGGCGCACCGTTGAGCACGACCGCGTAGGGCTTGCGCGCCGCACGGCACATCTGGATGGTTTCCTGCACCGCGTTGACGTCGAACACGCCGGGACGGGCAGGAATCACTACCATGGTGGCATTGCGGATGGCGTCGTCGACGACGGCCGACAGGTTTGGCGGCGTGTCGATCAACACCCATTCATAACCGTCGCGCTTGGCCGCGGAGACGATGCCGCTGACCGAGTTCACCGCGGACTTGATCGGCGGCTCGTTGGTGCCACGCAGCTTGTGCCACAGCGTGAGCGAGCCTTGCGGATCGGCATCGACGAGCAGGATCGGCTTGGTCGCCTTGATCTGCGCGGCGAGATGCGCGGCCAGGGTACTCTTGCCTGAGCCACCTTTACGCGATGCAAAAACAATAACGTTCATACCTCTGCCTCCAGATTGACCCCAGGCGGCGAAAATGAATCACCGCGGTGATTCGGGAAAGAAAAATTTATCATAAGTTATGCTGGCGCCATGAAATAACAAAGCGCGTTGGCTTTTGAGTCACACTACTGCGTGCGACGACGGCTGCGAGCTGCATCGCAACACCTTTCACGCCAGCAATCGTGCGTTTTTTGAGCAGCCTTGGCAGGACGAAGCGGAATGCAACCTCGCCGCGCAATCCGTTTCGCTAGCCGTTTCCGTCCTGCCTTATCGCAAGCGTCCGCACGCGGAGGCGAACAAAAGGAGTCCGGTGGCTGGTGTGGGGCTGATGCCTGGGTCAGTTTGACTCAAGGGGCGAGCGAACGAGGGCTGGACACGCAAATGCCCGGGACTTCAAACGCACTGCGCGCTGTGGCCCGGGCATGATCGAGTTTCAAAAAGGGAACGCGGCGCCCGCGCTCAGCCTTCGCTGGCTTTCTTCTTCTTGGCCGGCTTGGTGCTCTTCTTCGCCGTCCGGGCCGAGCTCCTGGGCGCGATGCTGGTCGGCTTGCCGGCGCGGGGCGCGGCCGCCATGCCCGGCTCCGGTCCCGGCCGGAAGAAGGCCCGGCACTGCGGCGAGAGCTGCGACTTCTTCTGGATCATGCAGGCGGTGATGGCATCGACGTTCGGAACGAACTCGCCGCACAGCCGCATCGCATCCGGCGTGCAGGCCTGCTGCTCCTCCTGGGAGTAGGCAAAGCCTTCACCCGGCTGGATCAGGACGGCCAAGGCGATCCCCGTGATCGCAGCAGCCGTGTATGTCTTCACGGATTTCTTAAAGCGGAACGCCGGCATCGATCCCCCCAAATGTCGAGTCGGAGACGATAGTGGGTGAACGGGGGTTCGTTGGCAACCGAGGGGAGATGCGAAAGCCGCGACGTGTGCGGTCTCGGCAACAGGGACCCCCAAAACAAAAAACGCGAAAACAACCCCATGCACAGTAGCCAAGTCCATGTGGCGATTGAACTTTGCGGATCGCATTTTTGCGGATTTTACGAAATCGCGTTTGACTCGTCGGGCAAAACAGGAGCATGATGCCATCATCACAGAACGTGCGTGGGGTGGTCGGCTTGTCTCCTGCGCTGGACAAAAGCGTGAGCAGGAGCGGAGACGATTGCATGGAGCGACATGAGGCGGAGCTGCCGCTGTCGGGCGTGACGGTGGTCTCGCTCGAGCAGGCGATCGCGGCTCCTCTGGCCAGCCGGCATCTTGCGGACTGGGGCGCCCGCGTCATCAAGATCGAGCGGCCGGGCGACGGCGATTTCTGCCGCGACTACGATCACGTGATGAACGGGATGTCGAGCCAGTTCGTCTGGACCAACAGGTCGAAGGAAAGCCTCGCCATCGACATCAAGAGCCCTGATGGCCAGGAGGTGCTCAAGGCCTTGCTGCCGCAGGCCGACGTCTTCATCCAGAACCTGGCGCCCGGTGCGGCGGAGCGGCTGGGCCTCGATGCCGCTTCGCTCCTGCGGAAGTTTCCCCGGATCATCGCCTGCGACGTGTCGGGCTATGGCGCGGGCGGACCCTACAGCAACAAGAAGGCTTACGATCTCCTGGTGCAGTGCGAGGCCGGCGTCCTCGCCATCAACGGCACCGAGGCGGAGCCCGCCAAGGTTGGGCTGTCGGTGGTCGATATCGCCACCGGCATGTACATCCTCAACGGCGTGCTGATGGCGCTGTATCGCCGCGAGCGCACCGGCAAGGGCACCGCCTTCCAGGCCTCGCTGTTCGATTCCATCACGGACTGGATGAGCTATCCCGCCTTCTACACGCAGAGCACGGGCCGGCCGCTGCCGCGCACCGGGGCACGGCACGCAACGATAGCACCGTACGGCCCTTTCCGCGTCGGCGACGGCGACACGATCTTCTTCGGCATCCAGAACGATCGGGAATGGCGATCGCTGTGCGCCATCGTGCTTGGCGACGCGGCCTTTGCCGACCATCCCCGCTTCCGCAGCAATCCGCTGCGCATGCAGAACAGGGACGATTTGCAGGTCCATATCGAGCAGCGTTTTGCAGCGATGACCAGCGACGAGGTGCTGCGGCTGCTCGACGAGGCCTCGATCGCCAACGCGCATCTGAATTCGGTCGAGGCGTTCCTGGAGCACGAGCAGCTCCGCGCCCGCTCCCGGGTGCAAACGGTGGGATCTCCGTGCGGGCCGGTGATGAGCTTCCTGCCGGCTCTCACCATTCCCGGCCTGTCGCCCCGGATGGATCCGGTGCCTGACGTCGGGCAGCACAACCAATCCATCCTCAGCGAACTCGGTCTCGCAAAGGAGACATGACAATGGCCCCTCAGCGGCCGACGCGGGTCTATCTGGCCGTTCCCGCGCATCGCTCCCGTCTCGTCGCCAAGGCGGCTGCCTCGGCCGCGGATGCGGTATTCATGGATCTCGAGGACGCCGTCCCGCCGTCCGAGAAGGGCGCGGCGCTGGAGGAAGCTGCGCGGGCGCTGTCCTCGCTGGATTGGGGCAACAAGGTCGTCGCGGTCAGGCTCAACGCCGTCGACAGCCCCTTCATCGCGCAGGAAATCGGCACGCTCGCTGCGCTTCCCAGATTGGATTCGGTGATCGTGCCGAAGGCGGAGCGGGCGAGCGACATCGCCGCCATTCCCGATCAGATGCGTGCGGCCGCGCCCGATCGCCCCTCGCCTGTTGCGCTCGAACTGCTGATCGAGACCGCGCTGGGTCTCGTCAATGTCGACGCGCTCGCCGCCGCGCACGACAGCGTCGCGGCCCTTCATCTCGGTGTCGGCGATTTCGCGGCGTCGATCGGCGCCCGCTCCTCGGAAATCGGCGCGTCGCCGGACGGCTACCGCCACGTCGGCTCCGCCCAGAGCGGCTATGCCTCCGCCCCGCTCGATCTGTTCGCCTATCCGATGATGCGCCTGCTGGTGGCCGCGCGCGCGTTCGGCCTGCGCGCCATCGACGGTCCGTGCGGCGCGTTCCGGGACGGCGAACTGACGGAAAGCAGCGCGCTCAAGGCGGCTGCGATGGGTTTTGACGGCAAGCAGGTGATCCATCCCGACCAGATCGAGCCGACGCTGCGGGCGTTCGTCCCGTCCGACACCGAGCTCGCGCACGCGCGGCGGGTCGTCGCGGCCATGGAGCACGCCGAGGCGCAGGGCCAGGGCGCGGTGACGCTCGACGGCAAGATGATCGACTATGCCAATGTGCGGATGGCGCGCCGGATCATCGAGATGGGGTCGTAGCGGCGCATGGCCACCGTGCTGATCGTCGCGCCGGTGTTTGCGCTGATCGCGGCCGGCTATGCCGCGGTGCTGTTTCGCTTCGTCTCGGAGACCGCGCACAAGGGCATCTCCGAATTCGCCTTCAGCATCGCGATTCCCGCGCTGCTGTTCCGCACCATCGTCGTCTCGGAATTTTCCGGCGTCAGCCCGTGGCGGATGTGGGGCGCCTATTACGGCGCGCTCGCGCTGACCTGGATCGCGGCGCTGGCGCTGTCGGCGCTGCTGCGGCAACGGCGCGAGGATCGCGAGGACGGCGTCGTGTTCGCGATCGGCTCGGTCTACGGCAACATCGTGATGCTCGGCATTCCCCTGACGCTCTCGGCGCTCGGCAACGAGGCCGCGGGCCCGATGGCGCTGATCCTGTCGGTGAACACGCCGCTGCTGTGGCTCTGCGGCACGCTGCAGATGGAGCTGGTCGACCGCAAGCAGACCGCCTCTGCCGCGTCGCTGATCCTGCCGGTGCTGCGCGATCTCGCCCGCAACCCGATCATGCTCGCGATCGGCTTCGGCCTCGTCTGGCGCCTCACCGGCCTCGGCCTGCATCCCGTCGTCGACCGGACCGTCGAGCTGCTGGCGCAGGCGGGATCGCCGGCGGCGCTGATCGCGCTCGGCATCAATCTCTTTCGCTTTGAGGTCAAGGGCGAAAAGCTCGGCATCCTCGCCATGAGCGCGCTCAAGCTGCTGGCGATGCCGGCGGCCGCCTTCGCGCTGGCAAGGATGCTCGACCTGCCGCCACTCGCGGCCGGCGTCGTCGTGCTGTTTGCGGCGATGCCGACCGGCGCCAATGCGTATATCTTCGCGGTACAGTATCAGCGGCTGGTGAACCCGGTATCGGGCGCGGTGGCGCTGGGCACGCTGCTGGCGGCGGTGACGTTGCCGGTGGTGGTGTGGGTGGTGGCGAGGTGAGGCAGGCTGTGCGCGATAACTCGCTTGGAGCAAAACTTCTTTGATGTCATCCAGCTGTTGGGATCGAACGCAATCCGCATATCAGCGTTCGTGGCGACACCTTGTCGTCGCTGTCCAAAGCTGTGTGATCTGCGTGGAACCCCTGACAGCACACGCGTGATAAATCCATTTCGGCGCATTGAACCGGTCGAAACGCTCAACTGACCAAAAAGAGATCTGCAATAAAGGAGCAGTTCCATGGGCATTCCCAAAGATGGGACGGTTTCGGTCCGCATCACATGCGTTGGTCACGCCAGCCGACGCTGGAGAGGTGCCCGCACGAAGGCGGCGGCGTCCGCACTGAATCAGCGCCTATCGGAATTCAGGGCGAAAACGATCTTCGACCAGGTCGATCCCATCGTCAAAATGCAGCTGCCGGGATTGCCCGTCGCGCTTGGCCAAAAGGCAGTCGGGAGCACGGAACCGTTTCCGACGGCCGGCGAAGATAACGCCGCCATCGATCGCAGTGTCGTCCTCATGGTCGACCTGGTTTGGACAGGTACGGGCGGTTACAAGAAGGTGCACCGTCCGCCTCGGCTTGTTTATGCGCCGAGCACCTTCTGGGAGATGAAAATCGCAGCGCTCTTTGGCGCCTCGGGGATCGGCGTCAAATCGAGCTTGCTCCGCGTGAAGATCAAGAACTTGAGTACAGGGCGCGAACTTTCGCTTTTTGGGCCGATTATCGGCGGGGATCTGACCATCGGAGCCGGCATGTTCAAGAAGGTGCCCAAGGTGTCGCCCGTGAGCTTCGACAAGTTCGATCCCAAACAATTGCGGGATGCGCAAGTGGGCAAGCCGGTCGTGTTCACGACACCGCTCATGGACTTCGACGACTGGATCAACGGATCGGAAGGCCAGCTCGTGCGGGTCGTTCACGGTCATCTTAAAACCGGCGTGACCAAGTCGCAGACCAGCTTTCTCCAGTTCGTCAGCGTCGATACTCATCCCGGCTCATTGGTCTTCGATCTGAAGGCGCTCGGTTTCTCGTTGGGTATTCCCGAGGTATCCAATCAGGTGCAATCCGGAACACTCAAAGCCGAAAATCATCCGTCAGACCAGTATCTCGTCGACACACCTGATGACGTCGTTCCTGTCCAAGTCGCACAGCACCGCAGCGAAGGCCTTCTGATCAGCTTCCCAACTGAAAAACATCACTGGACGGATTTGAGTTCGAGCCAGCAAGAGGAAGTGAAGCGATTTGTGTTGAACAGAACGGCAGCCATTCGCGCTTTGTCTGACTTCAAGGATGTGGTCGCCCCGACGCCGTGATGGGGCGGGTAGCTGGCAGACTGATTTCCCGACGGAGCTGTGGCTTCGTGCTTCGAGAGGGCGAGAAGCCGAGCATCCCGGTGGTATGCGCGCTCGAGCCACTGCAGGTGACCGACCTGCGCGAATACGTACATCTTCGCCGTGCAGTATCAGCGGCGGGTGAACCCGGTGTCAGTTGCGGTGGCTCCGGGCACGCTGCTGGCCTGCCGAAGGAGTTATTGAACACGCTGGCCCGCGCGCCAGGCCATCTCCCAGAAGTCTGCCTCGAGTCGGGTGGCTTCCTTGAAGATCGCAATCAGCTCTGCCTCGCGTGTCGGCGTGGCGTAGAGATCGGCGAGATGCTCCATATGCGCCCGCGCCTTGGCAGCGACCTCCTGGTACGGCGCGCCGGCGTACTCGGCGATCCAGACGCGGTAGGCGTTCGCCGCAGCGTCCGCGAGGGGTCGCGAGCCGAGCCGCGTTGCGATCTCCGCGTACCCGATCACGCAGGGGGCAAGCGCCACCTTGAGTGCCAGTAGGTCGCCGCGCATTCCCGCGTCGAGCACGTAGCGTGTATAGGCCAGCATCTCGGCCGCCGGAGGGGCCTGTTCAAGGTCGGCCGGCGATAGGCCCCAGTCAGCACAGAGCTTCACATGCAGGTTCATCTCGACATCGAGGATGGCCGAAAGGCCGGCCGCCGCTTCACGCATGTCGGCAAGCTTGGGCGACTTGTAGACCGCGAGCGCGTAGGCGCGAGCAAACTCGATGAGGAACAAATAGTCCTGAACGAGGTAGTGACGAAACGCCGCTTCGGGGAGCGAGCCGTCTGCCAATCCGTTCGTGAAGGGATGCTCGGTGTAGGCCCGCCACTCAACCGATGCTGCTGTCTTGAGACGCTCGAAGAAACTCACGATCTTTTTCGCCCGGCTTGCTTGTCCATGAACGTCTTTGGCAAGCTACCGATAGCGCATTGCGAACCGAGGAGCTACGGTGAGTGCGCAAAAAGCTTGCTTTGAGCAGCGTTGCGGACACTCCCCGCGTCGAGAGTTTGGTGCACTGTCACCGCAATGCTGGAGAGTGCGCCGCACCACTTCCCAAACCTAATCAGCGCAGGCCCAGGAACGAGAGCACCACACCAATCACGACGACGAGTCCGACCAGATAGATAAGTCCGTTCATGTCTCAGCTCCCTCAGCGTTGTCAGTCCTGCCGCAACACAAACACCCAAGGTCGTGAAAAGGTTCGGCGTTGCCCGACGCCGATTTCTCCCGAAATGGGGGAACGAAAGCGACCGATCCTGCTTCGTGGCGTGCTGAGCCTTCGCCCCCCTCAACTCGATGATTTTGCGTTTACACGCAAAGGTCGCTAGGCTGACTTGATACGTCCTGCAGGGAGGGTGATATGGGACAGCGTGAAGAGAGACTGGCAGTGATCAGAAGCGCTTACGCAGCACGCGACGGCGGTAATGCCGAGGGCTTGGTGACGGCCTTTCATCCCGAGGGCTTGTTCACGTTGATGGGCGACAAGAGCGCGCTCGAACTGACAGGGACTATGCAGGGACATGAGACCCTGCGTGGAGCTTTCAGTAGATTGATTGATGAATTCGGCTTCGAAGGTCGCGAAATCCTGGCTGAGCTGGTCGACGGAGATCGCGTCGCCGTCCATTCCCGCCTCGTCGTTCGATACCGCCCGACCGGGCAGGCTTCAAGCACCGAGATCCTGGATCTGTTCAGATTTAAGGACGGCAAGATCATCGAGCTGATCGAGTTTGCGGACACTGCGCAGATCAAGGCGATGATTGCGTGACGCGTGGTGAGGTTCTGTTAGTGTCGCCTGACGTTGGTGAGTTTGGTGCACTGTCATAGTAATTCGAATTGTATGACGTTCAGGTTGTGAACCTGACTGCCGAAAGAGTTATTGAACACGCTGGCCCGCGCGCCAGGCCATCTGCCAGAAGTCCGCCTCGAGTCGGGTGGCTTCCTTGAAGATCGCAATCAGCTCCGCCTCGCGGGCCGGCGTGACGTAGAGATCGGCGAGATGCTCCATATGCGCCCGCGCTTTGGCGGCGACCTCCTGATACGGCGCGCCGGCATACTCCGCGATCCAGACGCGATAGGCGTTCGCTGAGGCGTCCGCGAGGGGGAGCGAGGCGAGCCGCGTTGCGATCTCCGCGTACCCGATCACGCAGGGGGCAAGCGCCACCTTGAGTGCCAGCAGGTCGCCGCGCATTCCCGCGTCGAGCACGTAGCGTGTATAGGCCAGCATCTCGGCCGCCGGAAGGGCCTGCTCAAGGTCGGTTGGCGATAGACCCCAGTCAGCACAGAGCTTCACATGCAGGTTCATCTCGACATCGAGGATGGCCGACAGGCCGGCCGCGGCTTCACGCATGTCGGCGAGCTTGGGCGACTTGTAGACTGCGAGCGCGTAGGCGCGAGCGAAGTCGATGAGGAACAGATAGTCCTGAACGAGATAGTGACGAAACGCCGCTTCGGGGAGCGAGCCGTCCGCCAATCCGTTCGTGAAGGGATGCTCGGTGTAGGCCAGCCACTCAACGGATGCTTCTGTCTTGAGACGCTCGAAGAAACTCACGATGTTTTTCGCCTGGCTTGCTTGTGCATGAATGTCTTTAGCAAGCTACCGATAGCGCATTGCGGACCGGGGAGCTACGGTGACGGCGTCACAAAACTGGCTTTGAGCAGCGTTGCGGACAGGGCACTCCCCGCGTCGACAGTTTTGTGCAGTGTCACTGTAATCCTGCATGATAGAATTCAGTGCACTGTCATCGTAGTTTGAGCTCAATCGCCGTCTTTGATGGATTTGACCCGAATGGTTGAGATCAAGGCATATCCCGTAGGCGTCTTGAGTTCGGTGGTTACCGGTTCAACGCGAAAGGACCGATGCTTATTTAGGAATGGTTCGACCCATTCGTGATGGTCGCGAAAAAAGATGAGTTCTTCTCCGCATCTGGCAATGGCTTGATTTATAGCGCGGACTTCGTTCCGGGAAGGCGTCAGCAGACGGCAACGAAAAGCCTTGAATGTTGCGTCCATATTTAGATCGCGCGCATCAAGATCGGGGCGAATACGTAAAGCAATGTCGGGAGCTAGCGGCACCAGCCTGTTGATGATTCTTGGATCGTTAGACGTCTCAATTCCACTTGCGAAATCGCTCGTAAAGAAGGGGCTATCCTTGGCGTATTCGTTTACAACGATATCCCAGGCGGAATTCCCCCAGATGTTCACCCGCTCCATGATTCCACTGATGCCAAGGGCTTGAGGGTACTTCTCGTCGATCGCTGTTTTGATGACCCCACTCTCGATGAACTCGGTATAGCTCTTGCCTCCGAGAGCTTCCGGCGCTCTCGGAATCTCTCCCGTTGCGTCGAGGATCTTGCCCGTGGCTTCAACCGTGCTCCTCAAAGGTCCCGAATGTAGCCGCATGGCTGCCGGCGAGCAGCTCGTTACGTAGGCGCGAAGCCGGCAACCACGTGGACAGTATCACGACTCGGTTTTCCAGTTCGCAATTCTGCGATTGCGGGATTGTAGTTGGGTTCGACTGTTTTCAAGAAATCTTCGATCGCTCGATCGTTCAGTAGATATTCGTTCGTGCTGCCGTTTTGCACGCGGCAGACATCTTTTGAACTGCATGGGAAAACACGGCCATCGCGCTTGCGAAAGCCGTACATCTGCTTTCCGTCAAGTTCAGGCGAATAGAACTGCCGCAGATGAACCTGCGAAACGTAATGATCGAGAGGCATGGCAGGTTTATTAGAGAATTTCAGAGGGCGCGGCCTCAAACCAATTAGGCGACTCAACCGGACTATGATTTAAGCATACCTGCTTGCTTAACGAATAAAAGCTCGGGTTGAGAGCGGCGCTTTTGGTTAAACCGCGATGGTCGTTATCGTCGTCATATTCTCGACGACGTAGCGAAGCCGCTCAGCAACGAGTGCTTCTTCCCCAGCCCCTTGCGACTGCCCAGCTATGGTTCATGTGGAGTTTCGACACTCTCACCGCGCTTCCGAGCGGTTATCTGCCGTCTCGATATTGCCTACGATCTCGACCTCTGTCCGAAAGTCTCCCGCGAACAAGGGACGTGAGCGGGAGAAGGAACGGGGAAATTGTGTATATATCACAAGCCGCCCCGTTCAGGTCGGGTCGGGCTCGCAAAAGAATACGGCTTCGCGATCGGCTCCAAGGTTAAACGAAACGGTCCATCGCTAGCTTGGCCGTGTTGAGCACCGGTCGCGTGTGCAAAGGGGCGGAATATGAACGGCCAAGACGACTACAACTTCTTTAAGCTTCGGAGGCAAGCCAAGACGTACATTACTAAGGTTTTCCGTTTCAACGCTTGGAATACAGAGTGCGTTCGCCAAGTTAGGATGGTCATCGAAGGAAACGACCGGGTGCATCTCGGCGAGATAGACGGCGTAATGTGCCTTCGCTTGACCGGCGCTGTCCGAAAGACCCAGGTTTCCGCCCTCGTCACCCAAGATGATAAGAAAATAAAACGATTGACCCTGCAAACCTTCAAAACACGCGCTGGCGATTGGATCGAAGCTGTTGAAAAGGAGGAATTCAGCTTCCGCACAGACGAATTCAACCGGCTCCTGAGCTTTCTTCATAAAATTGAGTTTATCGACCTCTCAAACAGCGAAAATTTTCAGATCGAAGATATTTCAACTAAGGCAGGCCCCAAAGCCATCATCGATGCCTCAGATCGCGAGATCGTCAGCCGAATTAAGACAATGACTGAGGCGCAGCGAAACAGCCTCCTTCAAACGCTCCAACAGTCGCTGACACCGGAGGAAATCAATATCCTTCTCGGTCGCAAGCAGGGAATTCAGGAGTACGAAGAGCATATTCAGCTCTTGGATTGGAGCGAGGTACAATGGCAGGACTTTTTTGATCGCGAGCAGTGGGTATTTGGTTATGGTCTCGACTATAGGATGATGCGCCAGTTTGACCGAGAGATGACTGTTGGAGCTGGAGGGTCGGACAACAGGAACAAGCCGGTCATCGATTTCCTGATGAGCTTCACCGATTACACAGTCCTCGTTGAGATCAAAACTCCGAGTACGCCAATTTTCGCAACAGGCCGCCGTGGGCGTGCGGGCACCTGGGAGTTCAGTAGAGATTTCATGAGCGCCGTCTCGCAAATTATCGAGCAGAAGGCTGAATGGCTTTCTTTCGCGCAAACGGGGGAGCACTACAACAGGTCCGGGACCGAGCATCTGACTGCGCGCACCCGAAACGCCAAAACCATCTTAGTCATTGGATCGAGGGATGAGTTCTCGAAAACAGCCGGGCTAAGGGAAGCCAACATAATGCGCGACACCTTCGAGCTCTTTCGCCGCGAAAGCCGTAGCATCGACATTGTTACATTTGATGAACTACTCGAACGCGCACGCTTCATTACCCGGAGTCAGTAGCACGCCCCGCGCCGGCACAGAGCGCGCTGGACTTGATGTCCTGTCCCTACACGTCCGACATCGGAACGGGCGGTACAGACGCTCTAATCGAGCCCCTATCCTCTTCGTCACACCGGAGCCCTAAGCAGCATTGCAAAAGCGCTGGGCTTGAAAAGTCGCACTCTTTGCGAAAGCGCTGTGCGAAAACTTTTGATAGACGACCCGGACGCTTTGAATGTTGTGAGGGGATTTTTCGACGATCTTCCGAACAAACCGTGAGCGATGCTAAATAGTTGATTTGATTGGTACAGTTGGGTGGGCTCGAACCACCGACCTCCTGTTCCACAGACAGGCGCTCTAACCAACTGAGCTACAACTGCATCCTTGCGAGCCGCCCGAGGGGCGCCCTTGAAAGGGCCGGTCACCGAGGGGGGCTGGACGGGGCGGAAACTAGGTGCAACGGGCGTTTTTGGCAAGGCCGCAACACCCTCAAAACGTCCCGCAAGCGAGGTTATTTCCAAAGCAAAACCCGGGCTCTAGGCCCGGGTTTCTTAATTGAGACGGCCGCGCCAGATCAAGCGGCGGGGTAGAGCTTCGCGGCGGAAGCCTTGATCGGCTCGGCGGCGGCAGTGGCCGCGCGCTGGGTGATCTCGGCGAGCTCCCGGGCCTGGGCCTGGAAGGTCTCGAGCTGCGTCTTGGAATGGTTGGTCCACAGCGCGAACGCATCCTGCGGCGCCTTTACGCTGAACAGCTCCTGGGTGAAGTCGAGATGGGCCTTGGTGTTGGCCTTCGCGAACTCCATCAGCTTGGCGGTGTATTCGCTCACGCCCTTGTGGGCGGACGCGAACACGGCCTCGACGGTGCCGTTGTGGGTCTCGGCGGCGTCCTTGAACTTGGCGTAGTTCTCGCGGGCCTGCGACACGCCCTTTTCGGCGAACGCACGCATCTGCTCCGGAACCTCGAACGGAATGACGGAGGCGGAGAATGGATCAGTCGTACCTGTCATGCTTTGTCCCTCACACTAATGAAAAAACGGAGTGAGCCTTCAGGCGCGCCCGCCGGCCAACCGGGTGACGGGTGCGAAGACTGGAAACACAAAACGAATGATGGCTCGCCCAGCGCGGAGACCATGCCTGCCTAAGATGTCAACATTGTGCAACGCAACGGGTTTTGGGGTGCATTGCGCAAATTTAATCGCGGGGAGGATGAGGTTCCCGGGATGGGGAACCGGTGGTTGAGGTAATCAGGTGGTGCCTGAGCGCGCGCCTCGTCCTTCAAGACGACCGCTGCGCGGTCTCAGGAAGAGGCTGGGCGGCATGGGTATCTGCGGACGCGGGGATCTCGAAGGATGGGGATGCGAACGGGCTACGGCTTGCGGGGTCAGGGACATTAAGGTTATCGCGGCTTTAGGCCTTGGCGCATAGGCTGGGGCCGTGGACCTGCCCGCGCACGCGGGCGATACTAACCCTTTCTTAAGGCTGTCATTCCCGGCAGCCTGATGCGCACAAGCGGGACGCGAAGCCGGTCGGATGACGAGTTCGGATTTCCAGTTGCGAGGCGTGGGCGATCCCCGGCTGGCCGTGCACGCGACCTCGCCGCTGCCCGTCTGGCTGTGGTCGATCGACGGCACGCGCATGCTCTGGGCCAATCCGGTCGGGGCAAGACTGTTCGGCGCGGCCCATGCCACGGCGCTCGCAGACAAGACCTTCGGCCCCGCCGACAGCCACCGCCGCCAGATCATCCGGCTTGCCGGCCGGCTGCCTCCGAACGGCGCCATTCGGCTCGAACGGCTGCGCGGCTTCGGCGCGCGGTTGGGCATGCTGATGACCTGCGCCTGTGCCCGGCTCGACTTCGCCGATGGTGGCCGCGCCGTGCTGGTCACCGCGATGGACCCCGGCTTGCGCACCATGCCGCTGGTCGAGCGGCTGCTTCGTTTGGTCGACGGCGCCAAGACGCCGATGGCGGCGTTCGCACCCGACGGCCTGTTCGTCGGCGCCAGCGAAACGGCCCGCACCCTGCTCGGCTTCCGCGACCTCACCGAGGGCGGCCTCGAACAGGCGCGCAGCGATGCGCTCAGCCTTGGCCGCGCCGAGACGCCGATCGGCATCGGCCAGATGGTGCTGCAGCGGGTCGGCAGCGGGGCCGATGTCGGCCTGGTCGCGCTGATCGAGCCTGCCGTGCAGCAGGCGGCGGCTGGGACTGATGAGGTCGAACCCGAGGCCGCTGAAGAGGTCGCGCGCG
Organism: Bradyrhizobium sp. GCM10028915; assembly: GCF_042666195.1. Taxonomy (NCBI): domain Bacteria; kingdom Pseudomonadati; phylum Pseudomonadota; class Alphaproteobacteria; order Hyphomicrobiales; family Nitrobacteraceae; genus Bradyrhizobium; species Bradyrhizobium sp. GCM10028915. The sequence goes on along the minus strand of NZ_JBHTFN010000071.1, from coordinate 65,231 downwards.
AAGAGATCGCCCGAGAAGACATCGCTCAGCATGAGGCTGCGCCGCCCGCTGCTCCAGCCGCCGTGCCGCAGGATGTGCAAGCCGCGCCGTCGCACGAGGCGCCATCAGAGATCGCGCTGTTCGACGCCTTCGCCGAGCCGGTCGACGCGCCGCAAGCAACGATCGCGCACGAACCGCCTGCAAGCGAGCCGGCGACCGAGATCGTCTCGATCCAGCAAGCCCTCGAGCAAGCGGCCGAAGCGCGCGCCGAGGTCGAACCGAAGACTCCGGTTGAAAACTCGGCCGAAGCCATGGTGTCGCCGCAGGCCGCGCCGACCGTAACCGGCATGGTCGAGCCGCCGTCGGGCCACGAAGAGCCGCCCGCACCGCGTCAGCATCCGCTGCGCTTCCTCTGGAAGGTGGATGCAGAGGGCCGCTTTGTGCTTCTCTCCGACGAATTCATCCACCTGATCGGGCCCCGCACGGCCGCCGGCTTCGACCGCCCCTGGCGCGAGATCGCCGACGCCTTCGCGCTCGACCCTGAAGGCCGCGTGGCGCAGGCGCTTGCCAGCAAGGACACCTGGGCCGGGATCACCGTGAACTGGCCGGCCGATGGCGGCGAGCATCTGCCGGTCGAGCTTGCCGGACTTCCGGTTTATGACGGCGAGCGCAATTTCGCGGGCTTCAGGGGATTTGGCGTCTGCCGCGATCTCGACGGCCTCAACCGGCTCGATGCGCTCAGGCGTTTTGAGCTTTTGGCCGAACCGGCGGCGCCGCAAAGCCTGTCCGCCGATGTGATCGAGCCGGAGCCTGAGCCAGAGCCGCCGCCTCCGCCGATCGAGCCGCCCGCACCTGAGCCCGCGCCTGAAGCCGAACTGACCGACCCCACAACCGACGCGAATTCACATCCAACCGATCCGGAAACGCCAGTGGAAACGCCTCCCAATGTCCTGCCGTTCCGAGCGCCCGGCGACACGCGATCGCCGACGCTGACGCCGGTCGAGAACAGCGCGTTCAACGAGCTCGCCCGCCAATTGTCCGAGCGCCTCGAACGCGACAAGGAAACCATCGCGGCATCGTCCGAGCCGCCGGATGCCGAGATCACGCCTGAGGCGCCGACGCCGGAGCCTGAGACGCCGCACGCGCCGGCCGAATGGCTGACCGCGCCCGCGCCGCCCGCGCACGGCCACAGCCCGCGCGACCGCGCGCTGCTCGACCTGCTGCCGACCGGCATCCTGATCTATCGGCTCGACCGCCTGCTCTACGCCAACCCCGCGTTTCTCGCGCGCATGGGCTATGCCAGCCTGAGCGCACTTGAGAACGCCGGCGGGCTAGATGCACTCTATGTCGAGCCCGGCGTGTCCGCGGCCAGCAGCACGTCGCAAGCCGGCACGCCGGTCACGATCAGCGCGACGCTCGCCAATGGCGAAGCGCCGCTGCCGACCACCGAGGCGCATCTGCACGCGATCGACTGGGACGGCGAGAGCGCGCATGCGCTGATCTGCGCGCTGCCGCAGGCAGCGCCCGCTGCGCCCGTCATCGCCGAGACCGTCACCGCCGAGACCATTGTCCCCGAGACCTTCCCCACCGCGCCGGAGCCCGACGCCGGCGAGGCGGCCGCGGAAGATCTCGCCGCGATCCTCGACACCACGGCCGAGGGCATCGTGATGTTCGATGCCGAAGGCAACATCCACGCCTGCAACCGCAGCGCCGAGGCGCTGTTCGGCTATGACGGCGAGACGCTGATGCAGCAGAATCTGGTGACGCTGTTCGCGCCGGAGAGCCAGCATGTCGTGATCGACTATCTGGAAAACCTCAAGAGCCAGGACATCGCGAGCCTGCTCGACCACGGCCGCGAGGTGCTGGGGCGCGAGAAGAAGGGCGGCGTCATTCCGCTCGCGATGATCATGGGCCGCACCCGGCCCGACGGCCCGAACTTCTTCGCCGTGTTCCGCGACCTCTCGCACAGCAAGCAGGGCGAGAGCGAGCTGACGCAGGCGCGACGTCTGGTCGACGGCGCGGCCAATGCCAAGGCCGACATGCTGGCGCGGATCAGCCACGAGATCCGCACGCCGCTGAACGCCATCATCGGCTTCTCGGAGGTGATGATCTCGGAACGCTTCGGCACGCTCGGCAACGAGCGCTACGGCGAGTACATGAAGGACATCCGCGCCTCCGGCGAGCGCGTCATCGCCATCATCGACGACCTGCTCGAGCTGTCGCGGATCGAGACCGGCAAGCTCGACCTCGACTTCGCCAACCTCAACCTCAATGATCTGGTCGAGGCCTGCGTTGTCGTGATGCAGCCGCAGGCCAATCGCGAGCGCATCATCATCCGCACCTCGCTCGGCCATGCGCTGCCGCAGGTGAGCGCGGATGCGCGCGCGATGCGGCAGATCACGATGAACCTGATCTCGAACTCGATCCGGCTCGCCAGCGCCGGCGGCCAGGTCATCGTCTCGACCGCGCTCACCGACCACGGCGAGGTCGCACTTCGCATCCGCGACACCGGCCACGGCCTCAGCGAGCGCGAAGTCGCCGCCGCGATGGAGCCGTTCCGCACGCCGCCGCCCGGCGACGCCGAAGACAGTTCGGCGCTGAGCTTGTCGCTGACCAAGGCCCTGGTCGAAGCCAACCGCGCCCGCTTCAACATCAAGAGCGCGGCGAACTCCGGCTCGCTGATCGAGGTGGTGTTCGCACCGGCACTGGCGCAGGCGTAAGCGGCGAACGCGATTTCCTGCCCGCGGTGCACGGGCGGCTTCGGCCGAGCCGCGCCCCGCGAAGGGCGCCAGCTCATTGCGACTTCTTCCCGAGCGGAACCGAAGCCCCTCGTTGCGGCTTGAAGCCTGGACCCAGCGTTTCTCCTGCTGATCAGTTCGACACTGCAGCTCCGCACTCCAGCGACTTCAAATGACCGACCGAGCGAAATCCGTGGCATCGAAGCAGCGTCCGCCCAAGCGGAGCGAGGCGGTGCGGAGCGACGGAGGCCCGACCACGACTGAGCGAAAGCCGCTGCCTACCGGCGCGGGCGCGCGCATGAACGCACGGGTCGTGCTTGCCCTCGCCCTGGTTGCACTGGCGTTGTGGACGGCGGCGGGCTTTCTGCCCGCAGTGATCTGGGCCGCGATTCTCGCAACCAGCCTGTGGCCTCTCTACACCAAGTTTGCGGCACGCGTGACCTCCGGCCGCTCCAGCCTGGCCCCGCTGGTCTTCACGCTCGTCGTCGCCCTCATCCTGTTTACGCCGATGTCGCTTGCCGTCTATCAGATCGCGCAACAAGGCGATCTGCTCGTGGGCTGGATGAAACAGGCCGGAGAGAGCGGGATCGAAGTGCCCGATTGGCTCGCCCGCCTTCCGATCGCCGCAGAGACCATCGAGCAGTGGTGGCGCAGCAATCTTTCCGATCCCAAAGCCGCGACCGCATGGCTGAAAAGCGTCAACGCAGACAACGCATCGGAACTGTTTCGAACGTTCGGCGGACAGCTGCTTCATCGCCTGTTTCTTCTGTTCTTTTCGCTGATCGCCTTGTTCGTCTTGCTGCGCAACGGCCGGTCGATCTCGGACCGCGTGCTGGAAACCTGCGATCGGCTTTTCGGTGAGGCGGGAGAGGGTCTCGCCGAGCAAATGGTCGATGCGATCCGCGGCACCGTGAACGGTACGGTGCTGGTCGCCGCAGGCGAGGGATTATTGATCGGCGTGGCCTATTTCGTCGCGGGCGTGCCGCATGCCATCGTATTCACGATATTGACCACGGCCTTCGCCATGCTTCCGTTCGGCGCCTGGCTCGCTTTCACCGCTGCGGCGGTGGTGCTGGTCTCTGGCGGAGGCAGCGGCTTCGCAGCCGCGGGCGTCTTCTTCTGGGGCGCGATCGTCATGTTGGCCGGCGATCATTTCGTCTGGCCGACCCTGGTCGGCGACTCCGCGCGGCTGCCGTTTCTGTTCGCGTTCGTCGGGATCTTCGGAGGCCTGGCGGCCTTCGGCCTTCTGGGCTTGTTTCTCGGCCCGGTGATCATGTCGGCGTTGCTGGTGGTCTGGCGCGAGTGGGTGTTCCGACCTGTCGCGCCCGAGAAGAACGGTTGAGTTGCCGCGGGCGTATCCCCAAGCACACGCCAGAAAGCAAAAGGCACGGCGCTTGCGACGCCGTGCCTTCCGCATTCATGAGGCTCGATCTCAGCTGTAGATTTCGAACAGTCCCGCGCCGCCCTGGCCGCCGCCGATGCACATCGTCACGACGCCCCACTTCGCCTTGCGGCGCTTGCCCTCCTGGAGGATGTGGCCGGTGAGCCGCGCGCCGGTCATGCCGAACGGATGGCCGATCGGCGCTGGCGAAGGCATAAGGCGAGATCAGGCTGGGACTGGACTGGCGGCTGCCTTTACGTAGTGGCGCAACCCGCTCGGACATGTAGTATGGCCCTGCCGGAGCGGGGTACCAAATTGGACGGAATCAATCTTCACGATCCCCTCTTCGCCACCTATGTCGTTGCCGCCAGCTTGATCATCCTCAAGGCCGTGGCGATGTCGTGGCTCACCGTGGTCCGGATGGTGAGGGCCCAGGGCGGCTACCGTTCGCCGGAGGACATCAAGAAGACACCACTGAATCCCGCACCCGATCCGGCGCAGCTTCTTCCCAACGAAGATGTGGAGCGGATCCGCCGGATCCAGATGAACGATCTCGAGAGCCTGCCGTATTTCCTGGCCGCGGGCTTTCTTTATGTTCTCACAAAGCCGTCGCTGCTTCTCGCGCAATGCCTGCTCTACGGCTACGTTGCCTCACGCCTGCTGCATTTTCTCGCCTATCTCACCGGGCAAATTCACGACATTCGCGCAATGCTGTGGACCGTCGGCTCGGTCATCCTGGTCTTCATGACCGTGCGCACGCTGCTCGTTGCACTCGGCGCTTGAGGCTCAGTCGGCCACGCCGGCGATCTGCTGGGCCGAAAGGTAGCGTTCAAGCGCCTCGTGCTGCTTGAAAAAGCGCATGGCGCGCAGATCGCGGATCGTCGTTTTTTGTGCCGCATCGCGAACCCGGGTGACCTCGCGGGCTTCCTCCAGCCGGCCGACCCCGACCAGGTTGGCCGCGAGCATGCGATGTCCGGTGCCGTTGCTCGGATTGTGCCGAACCGACTTGCGCGCCCAGGCAACGCCCTCCTCGTACTGCCCGAGGGCAAAGTAGGACGCGGTCAATCCCGTCATCCACATATGGAGCATGCTGTCCTCGGGGCTGAGGACGAGAGACCGATGCAGGCATGCGAGTGCGTTGGCATAATCGCCTCCCATGCTGTCGATCATTCCGAGTACACCCCATGCGAAAGCCGAACTCGGATTGAGCCTTGCGGCTTCGCTGGCGTGAATGCGCCCCTGATCGTTGTCGCCGGCGGGCCCAAACAGCGTGAAGCCATAGACAGCGTGGGCGAAAGCGTCCCCACTATCCTGCTCGACGGCGCGGCGCGCCAGACCGACCGCCTCGGACGCGGCATCCGCAGACATGTTGGCGCCGAGCGGCGGAGCCATCACGAGTCCCCAAGCCAGCGCCGCCAGCGTCGCCGTTCGCTCCTGATCGAGGCTCAGAGACCGCCGAAGCAGATCGATGGCCTTGACGATACCTTCGCGGGTGCCGCCCCATAAATGATGAAGGCCGCGCAAATACAGATCATAGGCCGAAAGATCAGTTGGCGGCTTGCGGCGTGCGCGTTCGATCTCGGCGCTACGAACGGCGGGATCGACGACTGCGGCAACACTGCTGCTGACGTCGTCCTGCAGGTCGAAGATGTCGACCAGGGGGCGATCGTAGCGATTGGACCAGACCTGGGCCTCGCTTCCGGTATGAGTGAGCTCGGCCGAGACGCGAATGCGGTTGCCCGCCTTGCGAATATGACCGCTCAGGACGTATTGCGCACCGAGTTGCTGCGCAATCTGCCGGCTGGTCATTCCCTTGTCCCGAAGGGCAAAGCTCGATCCGGCCGCGATCACCACCAGCTCGCGAAAGCGCGATAGAGCGGTGATGATGTCTGCAGTGACGCCATCGGCGAAGTAGTCCTGTTCGGTTTCATCACCCATGTTGCGGAACGGAAGCACCGCCACGGAGGGCCTGTCGTTGCCGAACACGTGCTCCGCCTGTGCGAAAGGTCTGCCGTCGGCTCCGCTGCCGGCAGAACGATCTTCTGCTCCTGGACCTTGCGCAATTCCGCAGCCAGCGCGCTGGTTGTGGCATCGGGCGCGGTGCCGAGCTCTTGCTTCAGAAAGGCAACGACGGCCTGATAATATTTGAGCGCCTCGGCGTTGCGGCCGGCCGCGGACAACGCGCGCATGATCAGGCGGTGCGCATCCTCGCGCATGCTGTTGAGTGCATTGGCGCGCTGGCCGGCGAGCAGGGCATCGCCGGCACGTCCGTCGGACAGTTCCTGGTCGCCGAGCGCTACCATCGCGCCGACAGCCAGCTCCGATAACCGCTCGCGTTCGCCGGCCAGCCACTCGCTCCAGCCCTCAGCGTTGACCGCGATGTCATCGACGAGGCGCCCGCGATAGAGATCTGCCGCCGCGGTCAGCGCGTCACGGCTGCCCTTTCTGACAAGCCGCTCGAATTGCGGCACATCGCAGGTGATCACAACGGCATTCAACGAAATGAATTCGCCGTCACTCCTGAGAGCACTCTGACCAAGAACTTGACGCAGCTTGAACAGGGCCTGTCGCAGGTTTTGCTTCGCCTGCGCTTCGAAGTGCGATCCCCACAGCAAGGTCGAGAGTTTTTCGCGGTGCTGAGGCTGAGGTGCCATGCAGGCCAGATAGGCCAGCAATCCCGCGAGCTTCTTGTTCGGTAAGCTGACGGCACCGTCCGGCCCGATCAGTTCAAAACGTCCAAGAAGTGCGAGAGTAAAACTTGGGCTGGGCGCGGGTGCAGTTTCGGTCATTCCGCCTCAAAAATAAGCAGATGCGCTCACGGATATACATCCTACACGAATTGCCGCCTTAGCGGACAATATTAACGCTGCAGTGACGGCCGAGTGACGCCGGCGACGACGACAGTGGGTTCAGATCGCATCGCGACGAGATGCCGGTTGGTTGATCGACGCGGAGCAATTTCATCCGGAAGTCAGCGTGCGCGCGCATCACCTCATCATGATCGTCGTTGGCTTGTTCGTGGTTCTCGCCGGATTCGACGCAGCGTTGACGACCTTTGCACACCCGACACTCAGGGCCGCTTCGCAGTCGGCGCCGCCCGTCGCACCGCTCCTTTTCGGAGGCGACTGATCGCACGCCGGCATCACAACAGCCATCAAACAGGAGGTCGCATTGACCGACATCGCACAGCAGGGAAGACAACCGCAGAGGTTTCTCGCGTCCGATCAAGAACAGCGATTGGTTGCGATGTGGAGACTTGGAGTGGTCGCCTTCTATGGCTCGCTCCTGGCGCTGGTGATTGCCTTCGCGGCAATGAGCAAGGCGCCCCGAGAGCGCCAAGCCAACCTGGCCTCCGACGATTTCGTTACCCACTACATTTCGAACCCGCCGGCGCCGTAGGCGATCGGGACGAGCGACAGCAAAGCATATGAGGACAATCGTGAACAATCACAACCGTGCTGCGTCTCCAATTCGGGCCAGATCTCCAGCATCGCACGACAGAAAGCGAACAGGCGGCGAGACGCGCCTGATGATTCTCGTTCTGCTGGGATTCGGCCTCGTTCACGTGATCGGCGCGATCCTCATTCAGCGCGCGTCGACCGAGCGAGGTGATCCGCCCCTGATCCTCGCTTCGCACACCGACTGACGGCCGCCACATGCAGCCGGTTCATGGGATTTGAAAACCAGGAGGCAACATTGCCAGCAATCATACGCACGATTTCCCGCACGGTCCTCTCGGTCATCGGTGCCGAATTGGCGAAGCACGCCCTCCTGTTATGCGCAGCGTGCGCCTTTGTGTTCGTGCTCTCACGAACCTACGGCCTGGATTTGAGCGCCGGATTCTTCTGACGTTCGCAATGGTGGCCGACATGACTGAAATCTGAAGACGCATCGTCGTCGATGCGCAAGTCCTGAGGAGCTGAGATGTACGTTGGCCGGATATTGTCCACGCTTGGCGGACAAGGACCTATGCTCCTGGTGATCTCGCTTTGCGCAGGGCTGATGATCACTCCCTTCGCTCATCTCGGCTACGATCTTTTGCCTTTTTCGGCATTTCTTCTGACGCTGGGCTCGTTTCTTACGGCGGGTCTTGCCCCCTCTGAAGCCAGCATTCGTCCGCTCCTGATGGGCGTGGTACTTGCCTGGGTTGGCCTGGTGCTGCCATTCGCTGCTGCGATTCTGCTGTCCTTTGCTCCGCTTGATCCTGCGCTGCGGGCCGGCGTTCTGCTTTCACTGCTGGCGCCGCCGGTCGGAAGCGCCGCTGCGATCGCCGGAATGCTCGGTTTGCGACCACGTCTTGCACTGCTCGTTTCCATCGCACTGACCTTGCTCACGCCGATCTCGATTCCGAGTTTTGCCACGGTGCTCGGGCTTGGAATTGCATTCGACATGGGCGGGCTGGCAATCCGGCTCTTCAGCATTATCGGCGCTGCAGGCCTGGTGGCCTTCTTAGCCATGAGGTTTCGTCGTCATGTGATTCCCGTTCTGCCCGATCAAAGCGCCGCCACCGGGATCGCCGTTGTCGGGCTCATGATCGTGGGGCTTGCCACCTCGCAAGGCATACGGGCGCAATGGACCAGCAACGCCCTGCGTTTCGACGTGATGCTCGCCGCGGCGATCGTGTTCAATTTCGGTCTGTGCGTCCTCGCTGCCCTGACGTTCGCGAGGCTGGGGTGGCAAACCGCCGGTACCATCGGTCTCGTGAGCGGAAACCGCAACGTCACGCTCGTGTGGGCAGCGGCGAGCTTCGGTCTGCCGTCGCTGGCGGAAGGTTATGTCGCTGCGTGCGTCATCCCGGTCCTCGCGCTTCCCCTCATCATCAAGCTTTGTCTTAGACTACCATCCTTCAGCCGCTTCATCCCACAAAACCGGTGACCCAAAGAGTACACGCTTGACCTGGTGCTCAAACAAAAAGGCACGACGCTTGCGGCGCCGTGCCTTCCGCATTCATGAGGCTCGATCTCAGCTGTAGATTTCGAACAGTCCGGCACCGCCCTGGCCGCCGCCGATGCACATCGTCACGACGCCCCATTTGGCCTTGCGGCGCTTGCCTTCCTGGAGGATGTGGCCGGTGAGACGCGCGCCGGTCATGCCGAACGGATGGCCGATCGCGATCGAGCCGCCGTTGACATTGTACTTGGCGGGATCGATTCCGAGCTTGTCGCGCGAATAGATGCACTGGCTGGCGAAGGCTTCGTTGAGCTCCCAGAGATCGATGTCGTCGATCTTCAGGCCATGACGCTTCAACAGCTTCGGCACGGCAAAGATCGGGCCGATGCCCATCTCGTCCGGCTCGCAACCCGCGGCCGCCCAGGCGACGAAGCGGCCCATGGGATTGAGGCCGCGCTTCTCCGCGTCCTTGGCTTCCATCAGCACCACGGCCGCGGCGCCGTCCGACAGCTGGCTGGCGTTGCCGGCCGTGACGAACTTGCCGGGGCCCCTGACGGGCTCGAGCTTGGCGAGACCTTCCAGCGTGGTCTCGGGCCGGTTGCACTCGTCGCGGTCGACGACGTAATCGACGATCGACTCGGCCTTGGTCGCCTTGTCGACCACCTTCATCTTAGTCTTCATCGGGACGATCTCGTCCTTGAACTTGCCGGCCTGCTGCGCGGCGGCCATGCGGCGCTGCGACTCCAGCGAATACTCGTCCTGATATTCACGGCTGAGATTGTAGCGCTCGGCGACGATATCGGCGGTGTCAATCATCGCCATGAAGATCGCCGGTGCCGTCTTGAGCAGTTCGGGATCGATCGATTCCTTCGGCGTGCCGCCGCCCGGCATCGAGATGCTCTCGACGCCGCCTGCGACGATGCAGTCGGAACCGTCCGAGCGGATCGAGTTGGCGGCCATCGCGATGGTCTGGAGACCGGACGAGCAGAACCGGTTCACCGAGACGCCCCCGGTCGATTTCGGCATTCCCGCCAGCAGCGCGGCCTGGCGGCCGATGTTCGGCGCGCCATGAGCGCAATTGCCGAGATAGCAATCCTCGACATAGTCCTTCTCGACGCCGGCGCGGTCGACTGCGTGGTGAATGGCGTGGGCCGCGAGCGACATCGGCGGGGTGATGTTGAACCCGCCGCGGCCGGATTTCGCGAGGCCCGTGCGTGCATAGGAAACGATGACGGCTTCACGCATTGTTTTCTCCCTTTCGAACGATTTTGACCGGAGCATCGGTCGAGGTTTCTCGGCGCCATTGGTACACAATGTCCGGCGGTCGCGGGAGAAATAAAAACGCCGCCCTCGCGAGAGGGGGGCGTTGTTCCGCGGGTCGGAATATGTCGGCGGATCAGAACGTCAGCGCCTTGACCTGCTTGACCTGCGGCAGAGCCTGCACCTTGGCAAGCAGATCGGCCGGCACCGCGCCGTCGACCTCGATCAGCGCGATGGCATCGGAGCCCGGCGCAACGCGGCCAAGATGGAAGGTCGCGATGTTGATCTTGGCATCGCCGAGCAGGCTCGCGAACTTGCCTATGAAACCCGGCTTGTCCTCGTTGGTCACGTAGATCATCGACTTGCCAAATTCAGCGTCGACGCGGATGCCCTTGATGTCGACCAGGCGCGGCTTGCCGTCGGCATAGACCGTGCCCGAGACCGACCGCTCCTGCCGCTCGGTGGTGACGGTGACGGTGATCAGGCTTTCATAGTCACTCTGGGCGGCGCGGACGATCTCGTCCACCACCATGCCGCGCTCCTTGGCGACGACGGGCGCGGAGACGACGTTGACCTCACCCAGCATCGGCCGCAGCAGGCCCGACAGCACGGCGGAGGTGATCGCCTTGATCTTCATCTCGGCCACGTGGCCCTCATAGGTGATCTCGACCTTGAGGATGCCGCTCTCGGTGAGCTGTCCCGCGAACGAACCGAGCTTTTCAGCGAGCGCGATGAACGGCTTCAGCTTCGGCGCCTCTTCCGCCGTGATCGAGGGGAAGTTGACGGCATTCGAGATCGCGCCGGTGAGCAGGTAATCCGACATCTGCTCGGCAACCTGGAGCGCGACGTTCTCCTGCGCCTCGGTGGTGGACGCGCCGAGATGCGGCGTGCAGATCACGTTGGGATGACCGAACAGCACATTCGCGGTGGCGGGCTCCTCGACAAAGACGTCGAAAGCGGCGCCGGCGATGTGCTTGGAATTCAAAGCGTTGACCACGGCCTGCTCGTCGACGAGACCGCCGCGGGCGCAGTTGATCAGGCGCACGCCCTTCTTCATCTTGGCGATCGCGGCTGCGTCGATGATGTTCCTGGTCTTCTCGGTGAGCGGGGTGTGCAGGGTGATGAAGTCGGCGCGCTTGAAGAGGTCGTCGAGCTCGACCTTCTCGACGCCGATGTCCCTGGCGCGCTCCGGCGACAGGAACGGATCGAACGCGATCACCTTCATGCGCAGGCCGAGCGCGCGGTCGGCGACGATCGAGCCGATGTTGCCGCAGCCGACGACTCCGAGCACCTTGCCGGTGATCTCGACGCCCATGAAGCGGTTCTTCTCCCACTTGCCGGCCTGGGTCGAAGCGTCCGCCTGCGGAATCTCGCGCGCCAGCGCCAGCATCAGGGTGATGGCGTGCTCGGCGGTCGTGATCGAATTGCCGAACGGCGTGTTCATCACGATGATACCCTTGGCCGTGGCGGCAGGAATCTCGACGTTGTCGACGCCGATGCCGGCGCGGCCGATCACCTTGAGGTTGGTCGCCTTCTCGAGGATCTTCGCGGTCGCCTTGGTCGCGGAGCGGATCGCGAGGCCGTCGTAATTGCCGATGATCTCGGCGAGCTTGTCCTTGTCCTTGCCGAGATTGGGCTGGAAGTCGACTTCGACGCCGCGGTCTTTGAAGATCTGCACAGCAGCGGGAGAGAGCGCGTCGGAAATGAGAACTTTGGGTTTGGTCATGGAGATGTGTCCTTCGCCGTCCCTAGAGGGAGATCGGCCTGAGGGCCGGAATGGGGAATTGCTCGGAAGCTCTTTGCTCTCCCTCTCCCCGTTCTTACGGGGAGAGGGTCGGGGTGAGGGGCAGCCACAGGCGAGGTGCTCGCGGAGAGAGCCCCTCACCCGGATCGCTGCGCGACCCGACCTCTCCCCGTAAGAACGGGGAGAGGTAAAAACTACGCCGCCTTGGCGAGCGCGGCCTTGGTCTCGGCGAAGGCCCAGTCGATCCACTGGGTCAGCAGCGCGACATCACTGGCCTCGACGGTGGCGCCGCACCAGATACGCAGGCCGGCGGGCGCATCGCGATAGTAGGCGAAGTCGTAGCCCGCGCCCTCTTTCTCGACCAGCGCCACCAGCTTCTTGCTGAACTCGGCCTGCGCGTCCTCGGAGAGTGAGGTGATCGCGGGATCGGTGAACTTCAGGCACACCGAAGTGTTGGAGCGGATTGCGCCGTCCTTGGCGAGGAAGTCGATCCAGGGCGTCTTAGCCTTCCAGTCGGCGAGCACCTTGGTGTTGGCGTCGGCGCGCGCGATCAACGCCTTCAGGCCGCCGATCGACTTGGCCCAGTTCAGTGCGTCGAGATAATCCTCGACGCAGAGCATCGACGGCGTGTTGATGGTCTCGCCGACGAAAATGCCTTCGTTGATCTTGCCGCCCTTGGTCATGCGGAAAATCTTCGGCAGCGGCCAGGCCGGCTTGTAGGTTTCGAGCCGCTCCACCGCGCGGGGCGACAGGATCAGCATGCCATGCGCGGCTTCGCCGCCGAGCGCCTTCTGCCAGGAGAAGGTGACGACGTCGAGCTTGGCCCAGTCGAGGGGTTGCGCGAACGCGGCCGAGGTGGCGTCGCAGATGGTCAGGCCTTCGCGGGTCGCGCTGATCCAGTCGGCGTTCGGCACGCGCACGCCCGAGGTGGTGCCGTTCCAGGTGAAGACGACGTCGGACTTCGGATCGACCTTGGAGAGGTCGGGGATCTCACCGTAAGCCGCGTTGAGCTTGGTGACGTCCTTGAGCTTCAATTCCTTGACGATGTCGCTGACCCAGCCCTCGCCAAAGGATTCCCAGGCGAGCGTGGTGACGGGCCGCGCACCCAGCATCGACCACAGCGCCATCTCGACCGCGCCGGTATCGGAGGCCGGCACGATGCCGATGCGATAATCAGCGGGCACTTCGAGCACTTCGCGCGTCAAATCGATCGCGAGCTTGAGCTTGGTCTTGCCGACCTTCGCGCGATGCGAACGGCCGAGCGCTGCGTCCTTGAGATTTTGGGCATTCCATCCGGGGCGCTTGGCGCAGGGGCCGGAGGAAAAATGCGGCACGTTCGGCCGCGAAGCGGGCTTCGCTACAGTCATCGTCTACCCTTCCAGATAGTAAGCCTCCCGTTGGGGGGAGGTGTCCCGCCGCGGCTGATACGGGAATCGGGAAGACCAGTCAAGGAAGTTCCGGCGCCTCACGCGCGGGTGATGGCGCCTCCGGTGCGATCTTGGGGGAATCGACCACCGCCAGCGCGTTCAGCAAGCCCGTGGCATCGCTGATCAATTGCGCGGCGCGGCGGCGGCTGCCGACTTTCAAAATGCATTTGTCATTGGCCTGCACGACGTAGTCGTTGCCGACCTTGATCATCGAATAGCTTGTCATCGAAATCCCCGAACCGATCGAGCCCGGTTTCGACGTCCCGTAGCACCGTTCGTTCCTTCACCAACGTGAACGCCGTGACGGTGGTTTATCAGCTCTTAATATGAACGTACGCGCGATCCGATTTCGCTGATCGCGCAAGGCTCATAGCGTGCTGCGTCAAAAGCGGACAGTCATGCCGACGTGACTCGCCGTGAACCCAAGCCGCTTGTAGAAGCGCTGCGCATCTGTTCGCGTCTGATGCGTCAGCAGTTCGACGAGATTGCAACCGCGCGCTTTCGCTTCCGTCACCGCCCATTGCACCAATTGCTCGCCGATGCCGCGGCTGCGGCAATCGGAAGCGACGCGGACGTCTTCGAGCAGACCGCGCAAGCCGCCTTGCGAGCTGAGACCCGGCAGGATCGCGAGCTGCAGGCAGCCGACCATCCTGCCCCCGCTCTCGGCAACCACAAGGTGGATATTTTGATCGCGCTCGACCCGCGCGAATGCCTCGTAATAGGACGCAGGCAACGGGTCTTCCACGCGCTCCCGTGCGCTCCCGAGATGATCGTCGGCGAGCATCGTCACGATCGCAGCAACATCTTCGCGGCGCGCGGGACGAATGGAGACAGATTCGGCGTTCATAAAGTTACTCCTGCCTCAAGCGCGCCTAACGCACCTTGGGTATCCCAAGAAAGGTCTCGGCTTCGCCGATCCAGCGGCGGATGGCGGCATAGCGACCGAGATCGAAGCCGCCTTCATGCGCGACGCGCGTATAGGCAAGCAGCGAGACGTCGGCAAGCGAAACGTCATCACCGGCGAAGAAGCGGTTTGCCGCCAGATGCTGCTCCATGCGATCGAGCGCCGCGTAGCCGCGCTTGACCTTTTCAGGATCGAGCTCGGAGGCGTCCTTGCCGAGATAGACGAGCTGGAAGCGGCACACCGCGATATAGGGCTCGTGGCTGTATTGTTCCCAGAACAGCCATTCGTCCATCTTGGCGGCAGTGAAGGCGTCGCCCGGAATGAGCGCACTGTCGCGCGCGAGATAGCGGATGATGGCATTGGACTGCGCCAGCGTGCGACCGTCGTCGAAAGCGACGGTGGGCACCTGGCCGGCACCGTTCATCTGGAGGAATTGCGGCGTACGGGTCTCGCCCTTGCGGGTGTCGATCTCGATCCACTCGTAGAGCACCGCGAGCTTGTCGCAGACCCACTTCACCTTCAGACAATTGCCGGAATTGCTATCGCCGTAGATCCGCATCGGTGCCCCCGCGCATTCGGCGACAGAGCATCAGGACGGAAGAAAGCTGTCAACCGGCGGCGAAGGGCGGCGACGTCAGAATTTGTAGCCGAGGCCGAGACGCGCGTTGTTCAGCGTCACCTTCGTGTTCATGACGGGCGAGAATTGCACATACTCGTATTCCACGCGCGCGAACAGCCCGCTCCAAATGCAATATTCCAAGCCGATACCGGCGGTCCAGCCGACCACGAAATTGTTGGTTCGGTGCTGGGACTGCGTCTGCGACTGCGCGGGAACCGCCATGGGCGTTCCGATGATGGTGAACACGTTGCCGAATATGTCCGTCACGGTCGCATCCTGGCGCAGCTTCACATCGCTGGTCACGGTGCGCGAGACGTCCATGCGGGCGATGGCCGGGCCCGCGAACATGTAAGGCATGAAATCGCCGCCGTCCCAACCCACGCGCCCACGGAGTGAGACCATGTCCTTGACGGTCGCCGCGGCGGTGCCGGTCAATGTCGTGAGATAGTGGTTGGTCACGCCGGTGGGCTGGACGTCTCCAGGCGGGTTGACGATGTCGAGCGAGTTGGAGCCTGACGTCAACGTGGAAATCTTGTTGAAATAGCTGTAGGTGCCCTCGAGACCGAGAATGGCGTCGTACCATTGCCAGTTGCGACCAACGAAGCCGCCGAAATTCACGCCTTGCGTGCTTGTCTTGTTCATCAGCGACCAGGTCGAGGTCGGTTGCTGAAGCACGCTGTCGCGGAAGATGAAGTTGGTCAGGCCGACGACGCTCTGGCTGAAGTCGACCGCTGCGGACGAGTAACCGGCGGAGCCGCCGGCATAGAAGCCGTCCCAATTGCGGGTCGATTTTGACAGGCCGTCGGTGAAGCTGCCGCGCAGGAACGGCAGATCCGGCAGGTCGGCCGCATGCGCGGCAGAAACCGTCCCCAACATCGCCGCCGCCAACAAAAGCCTACGCATCGAACGCTCCATCGAACTCGAACTTTCGCTCGTGATCATGGCCCGTTAACCTTAACCAATGGTTGCGCCGGAGCCTTTCGTCGCCGCCCGCCATGAAAAATACGCAAAGCAAAACGGCGCGGGATGATCCCGCGCCGTTAAGAAGTCCTAACCGATCAGGCTGACGATCAGCCCTTGGTGACGAGCGGCGGCATGTAGGCCGGCGGGCTGTCGAGATTCCAGCGCACGCCGAGCTTCAGGTCGTGCGAGGTAATGTCCTTGAACTTGAAAACGTTGCCGGTGGTTGCCCCGGTGTAGGTCGACAAGACACCGGTTTGCCCCTCACCCATATCGACATAGCTGTAGGCCAGTTCGAGAACGAGGTTGGGATTGACCTTGTACGCGAGACCCGCATGGGCAGCCCACGCCAGGTTCCACTTCGAACCGGCTGGTGCGCTCGAGAAGCTCGCCGTCGAGAACGCAAGATCGTTGATGCCGGTATCGGTAAAGTTCGAGATGGAGACGCGTGCGCCGCCAACGCCGGCACCGATGAACGGCGTGATGCACCACCAGGTGCCCAGGTCGACATACGCGTTCGCCAAGACCAGCCATTCGGACTTGGATGCGCTGTAATTATCGATCCCGCTGTAGGGCACGCCGCCCGCGGTTCCGGTGAAACGATCCGTTCCCTTGAAATTCGAATTGCCGCGATACTGCCCGGTCACGTCCGCGCGGAACCAATTGTTGAACCGGTAACCCGCGCCGAGGCCAAAGATGCCGGCGGTGTCGAACGACGACTGCTGATTGAACGAGGTGAGCTGCGAATAGGCGGACTCGCGACCGTAGTGGAGATCGCTCGTCTTCTGATTGCTGAAGCCGACGTCGCCGCGCAGGTACCAGCCACCGAAGTCGGCGGGCGGAGCCGGGGGCGCGTACATCGGAGGGGGCGCCGCGATCGGCATGTCGGCGGCGAACGCCATCGAGGAGATCAGGGTTGCCGCACCCGCGGCAAGGAGAGACTTAACGCTACGCATTGGCTTCGTCCTTTTGGCCGGTGAGGCAATACGGCGCCTCACGTTCTGGAAACTCACGGCCCGGACGATGCCAGCAAATGTTTAAGCGCCACTTAACCCTAATTTTTAAGGTTGATTTTTTCTCAACTCGGACGCGCGGGCGGCGCGAGCGTTGCAAAAATGCAGCGCCAAATGCGACGCCGTCGCCGCATTTCCTAACGATGTATGAAGCCGCGTTGCAGCAAGTCAGGATATGTTAACGCGCGTGCCGCGGCAGCTTGGGCAGCAACACCGCAAGCAGGCCGATCGCCGGCAGATAGGCGCAAACCTGGTAGACGAACGCGATCGAGGTGTGGTCCGCGAGCTTGCCGAGCAAGGCGGCGCCCAGGCCGCCGATGCCGAAGGCGACACCGAAGAACACGCCGGAGATCATGCCGAAGCGATGCGGGACCAGCTCCTGCGCGAACACGATGATCGACGACGTGGTCGAGGAGATGATCAGGCCGATGATCACGGACAGCACCGCGCTCGCATAGAGCCCGGCATAGGGCAGCGCCAGCGTGAACGGCAGCGCCCCCAGGATCGAGATCCAGATCACGATCTTGCGGCCGAAGCGATCGCCCAGGGGACCACCGAGAAAAGCGCCGACCGCGTTCGCTGCGAGGAAAATGAAGAGATACATCTGCGCGGCTTGCGTCGACACGCCGAAGCGGTCGATCAGATAGAAGATGTAGTAGCTCGACAGGCTCGAGACGTAGAGCTGCTTCGAGAACAGCAGCGCGACCAGCACGAGGAGCGCAACGATGACGCGACGCGAATTCGGCGCGTCGGGATGGGCTTGATCCACCGCCGTCTTCTTCGCCTTGATCTGCGGTTCGTACCAGCGGCCGATGCGCCAGAGGATGAGGATCGCAAGGAAGGCGATCGAGGAGAACCAGGCGATGCTGCCCTGCCCGAACGGCACGACGATGAGCGCGGCGAGCACCGGTCCCATCGAGGTGCCAAAACTGCCGCCGAGCTGGAACACCGATTGCGCAAAACCGTAGCGGCCGCCGGAGGCGAGCCGCGCGATGCGCGCCGACTCCGGGTGAAACACCGCCGAGCCGAGGCCGACCAGAGCGGCTGCGACGAGGATGACGAGATATTGGTGGGCGGCGCTGAGCAGCAACAGACCGAAGAAGGTCGAGGCCATGCCGATCGACAGCGAATAGGGCTGCGCCTTCTTGTCGGTGTAGTGGCCGACCACCGGCTGGAGCAGCGAGGCCGTGAACTGGAAGGCCAGCGTGATCATGCCGATCTGCGCGAAGTCGAGCGCATAGGTGTCCTTCAGGATCGGATACACCGAGGCGATCAGCGACTGCATGGTGTCGTTGAGGAAGTGCGAGAAGCTGATGCCGGCCAGCACGACATAGGCCGGCCCCGCGGCACCTTTGGCGCCGGGCTCGACGTCGCTGACGAGGACGGGCTCCGTCAGTGTTTCCTCTGAGACGACGACAGGCTTGTTCACTGGAGCATCCCGGCGGGCGCGGCAGATTGCCGCGACAAGCTAGTTACGATGCGCGCGGCGACCGATCCACCGCCAAACACCCATGGCTGGAATGCGATTCGCCAGATTTCGCGGCCAAACTGCGGCCTGCATGGTTCGAGACGCCCGCCTGTGGCGGGCTCCTCACCATGAGGGTCTACGTCTTCGCCTGGAAACAAAACTTCATCCTGAGGAGCCCGCGAAAGCGGGCATCTCGAAGGATGGCTGCGAGTTCAGGCCGCGGCGTTCCCGAGCGCCGAGACGATGGTATCGACGACGTCCTCGACCAGGATGCGATCCTCGCCCTCGCCCATGACGCGGATCACCGGCTCGGTGCCGGAGGAGCGGATCAGCAGGCGGCCGTGGCCGTTGAGCCGCTGCTCGCCGTCGGAGATCGCCGACTTGACGTCGGAATTGTCGAGCGGCTTGCCGCCTTTATAACGGACGTTCTTCAGGATCTGCGGCAACGGATCGAAGCGGTGGCAGACTTCCGACACCGGCCGGCGCAGCTTCTGCACGACGGCAAGCACCTGCAATGCGGCAACGAAGCCGTCGCCGGTGGTGGCGTAGTCGGACAGGATGATGTGGCCGGACTGCTCGCCACCGAGATTGTAGCCGCCGTTCAGCATCTGCTCGAGCACGTAGCGATCGCCGACCGGCGTGCGCACGAGATCGAGCCCCTGCGCATTAAGGAAGCGCTCGAGCCCGAGGTTCGACATCACGGTGGCGACGATGCCCGATCGCGACAGCCGGCCGTCTTCCTTCCAGCTCTGCGCGATCACCGCGAGCAGCTGGTCGCCGTCGACGATGTGGCCGCGCTCGTCGACCAGGATGACGCGATCGGCGTCACCGTCGAGCGCGATACCGATGTCGGCGCGCATCTCGCGCACCTTCTTCGACAGCGCTTCCGGCGAGGTGGAGCCGCATTCCTTGTTGATGTTGAAACCGTCGGGCTCGACCCCGATCGGGATCACGTCGGCGCCCAGCTCCCATAGCGCTTCCGGCACCACCTTGTAGGCGGCGCCATTGGCGCAATCGACCACGACGCGCAGGCCGTCGAGCGACAGATCGCGCGGCAGCGTGCGCTTGGCGAATTCGATGTAGCGGTCATGCACGCCGTCGATGCGGCGGGCGCGGCCGAGACTGGCGCTCTGGGCGAGACGCTTGTCGATGGGCTCATCGAGCAGCTGCTCGATCTGCTTCTCGACGTCGTCGGAGAGCTTGAAGCCCTGCGGCCCGAACAGCTTGATGCCGTTGTCCTCGAACAGATTATGCGAGGCGGAGATCATCACGCCGAGATCGGCGCGCATCGACTTGGTCAGCATCGCGACCGCCGGCGTCGGCATCGGGCCGACCAGCAGCACGTCCATGCCGACCGAAGTGAAGCCCGCGACCATCGCGTATTCGATCATGTAGCCGGACAGGCGGGTGTCCTTGCCGATCACGACCCTGTGGCGGTGGTCACCGCGCTGAAACGCCAGGCCTGCGGCCTGGCCGACCTTGAGCGCGAGCTCCGGCGTGATCAGTCCGTTGGCGCGGCCCCGGATCCCGTCCGTCCCGAAATATTTGCGGCTCATATCGTCCCCCACGCAACAACCAGGGATCCCCAGCGCAACCTGCGGGTGCCCAAGCGGGACCCGCATCCCTGATTTGCTGAGGTCTTATAGAGCCATCACGGCTAACTTGGCTTCAAAAAATATGATGAATCATTACGGAACCGGGCGGCTCCCGGCCCCGATAACGTCTTGTTAACATTATATTTCCGTTGAAGATACTGGAACAGGGCGGAACCGGCACCTAGTCCGAGCGCTTCACATGGCCGTCGGCGCGGCTCGGCGCCGGCTGGGTGACACTGACGGGATCGGAGCCCGGAAAGGTCTCTTCCAGACCCTCCTCCAGCGCTTCCTCGAGATCATGCTTCTCCTTGATGTCCTCCGGCGTCGGTCCGGTGTGCGGCCTGGTCATGGCGCCCTCCTCTCCACAAAGGATTTGCAAACGATTTGGCTGTGCATCCAACCATGCTAGATGACCCCTCGATCTTCCGATGCAAGAGTCTTCCCATACAGGACTCTTCCGACAAGACGGGCCGGGAAACGTTCATGAAGCACATCACCTGTATCGACGATCTTCGCACACTGCATCAGCGCCGCGTGCCGAAGGCGTTCTTCGATTATTGCGACCGCGGCTCCTACGCCGAGGAAACGCTGCGCGCCAACCGCGAAGACATGCAGGCGATCAAGTTCCGCCAGCGCATTCTGGTCGACGTCTCCAAACGCGACACCGCGACCACGATCCTCGGCGAGCCCTCGACCATGCCGCTGATCCTCGCGCCGGTGGGCCTGCTCGGCATGCAGCATGGCGATGGCGAGATCCATGCCTGCCGTGCCGCGCAAGCGGCCGGTATCCCGTTCACGCAGTCGACGATGTCGATCTGCTCGATCGAGGACATCGCGGCCAATGTCGAGAAGCCGTTCTGGTTCCAGCTCTATGTGATGAAGGACCGCGGCTTCATCAAGGAGTTGATCCAGCGCGCGATCGCGGCGAAATGCTCCGCGCTGGTGCTGACCGTCGATCTCCAGGTCATCGGCCAGCGCCACCAGGACATCAAGAACGGCATGACGATCCCCCCCGAGTGGACGATGTCTAAATTTCTGGATTTCGCCACAAAGCCCGCGTGGGTCTCCGGCGTGCTGCGGGGCAAGCGCCGTACCTTCGGCAACATCGCCGGCCACGTGAAGAACACCGAGGACCTCAATCGCCTCGCCGAATGGACCGCCTCGCAGTTCGACACGTCGTTGAACTGGAAGGACGTCGAGTGGGTCCGCAGCATCTGGCCTGGCAAGCTGATCATCAAGGGCATTCTGGACGTCGAGGACGCCGAGGAAGCCGCCAAGACCGGCGCGCAGGCTCTCGTCGTCTCGAACCATGGCGGCCGTCAGCTCGACGGCGCGCCGTCATCGATCGAGGTGCTGCCCGAGATCGCCGAGGCGGTCGGTGACAGGATGGAGATCATGTTCGACGGCGGCATCCGCTCCGGCCAGGACGTGATGCGCGCACTCGCGCTCGGCGCGAAGTCCTGCATGATCGGCCGTGCCTACGCCTATGGCCTTGGCGCCGGCGGTCAGGCCGGCGTCGCCAAGGCGATCGACATCATCCAGAAGGAGCTGCTCACCACCATGGGCCTGTGCGGCGTCAACAGGATTGACGAGATCGACGAACATATCATCGCGATGTGAACCGCAGCGGCAGTGCCGTAGGGCGGGCAAAGCGAAGCGTGCCCACCAATTCGCAAATCGTAGGGTGGGCACGGCGCTTCGCGCCTTTGCCCACCCTAAGATTTCAGCGTTCGCCCTCACATCGGCGGCGTCACCCCATCGCGGCCGACATTCACCCGGTTGGCCTCAAGCGAACCATCGTCCTTCTTCACCGCGCCGAAAATGATCAGCTTGGCGCCGGGCTTGAGCTCGGATTTGTCGCTGGCGACGAAGGTGACGATCGGCGTGTCCGGCGGCACCACGACTTTCTTCTCGCCGTCCTTGTACTTGACCGTGATGTTCTGGCCGTCGGTGCCCTTCACCGTCTGCGCCACGGTGGCGTTGGTCATGGTCGAGTTGGCGCGCGCGTCCCAGGGACGAAAGCCCTCGGCCGCGCCGCGCTGGTTTTCAGGGAAGATGTGCACCGCGATCGCCTTCTGGGTGCCGTCGGGTTCGGGCAGGCCGGTGACGCCGATATAGGAGCCGTCCTTGATCTCCGACAACGACGTCTTCACCACCGCGAAGACGGCGACGTTGTCGGTCATGCGCACCTTCACGTCGGTTCCTTCGCGGGTCTTGATGCCGAGCGTGTTGCCGTCGACGCTCTCGATGATGCCGCGGATGCGCACCGTCGGCGTCTGCTGCGCCAGGGCGGATGACGTGACGATGCAGGCGGCGAACGCGGCCACGCCGAGGCGTGATATCCAGGTTCTCTTCGACATGTTGTTATTCTCCATTTACATCGGCGGCGTCAGGCCGTCGCGGCCGACGCTGACGCGGTTGGTTTCGAATGAGCCGTCCGGCAGCTGCTTCATGAAGGCGATCACCTTGGCGCCGGCCTTCAGATCGGATCTGTCGCCGGGGACAAAGGTCACCACCGGCGTATTGTCGGCGACGAACACCTTCTTCTCGCCGTCCTTGTACTTGACCAGCAGCGTATGACCGTCATTGCCGACCACGCTCTCCGACACGGTCGCATTGGTCATGCTGGAATTGGGCTTGAGGTCATAGGGTCGCGAGCCCTCGCCGGTGCCGCGCATGCTCTCCGGAAACACGTGCACCTCGACCGCGTTCGCGCCGCCGTCCGGTCCCGGCACGGTGGTGGCGCCGACGAAGGAGCCGGGCTTGATGTCGGCAAGTGAAATCTTCGTAATGCCCGACACGTTCACGTCGGAGGCGATGTGCAGCTTGACATCCTCGCCGCTGCGCGCCTTGACCTGCATCGTGTCGCCATTGACGCTTTCGATCGTGCCTCGCACGCGCGTCGGCACCGGCGCCCTTTGCGCAAGGGCCGAGAGGGTCGAGACGGCCACCATCGCGACGGCGATGAGCGGACGTGTGAAAGTTGCACGTTGAACAGACATGATGGTCTCCGATTGCGCCCTATTGTCCCTACGGACATAGAACTCCGGAGATTACGCGCTATTCTCTCAAGTCTTTGTGAGATCGGCCTCGACCAGCGCACGCAGCTCGGCCGTGACCTGCGGCCGCTGGCCGAACCACAGCTCGAAGCCGCGGACCGCCTGATGCAGCAGCATGCCGAGCCCGTCGGCGGTCTTCAGTCCGCGCGCCTGTGCGGCCGCCAGCAGCGGCGTCACCAGCGGGACATAGACGAGATCGGCGATCACGGCGCCATCCGGCAGGCGCGCCACTTCAAGGTCGAGTGAAGGCTGGCCGTGCATGCCGAGCGAGGTTGTGTTCACGAGAAGTTTTGCACGCGGCAGAATGTGGTCGATGCCGTCCCACGCAACAGGATGCACCTTCGGCCCGAACTGCCTTGCAAGCATCTCGGCCCGGCCGACGGTGCGATTGGCGAGATGGAGGCGCTTGATGCCGCGTTCAAGCAACCCGAACACGATGGCGCGCGAGGAGCCGCCGGCGCCGAGCACCAGCGCCTCTTCGGCTGCGTCCCAGCCGGGCGCGCTGGCATCGAGATTGCCGATAAAGCCCTCGACGTCAGTGTTGGTCGAGCGCAGCTCGCCGTCCGCAAACCACAGCGTGTTGGCCGCACCGACCGCGCGCGCGCGGGCATCGGGCGTCGACAGCTCGAGCACGCCTTCCTTGTGCGGGATGGTGACGTTGGCGCCGACGAACCCGCGCAACGACAGCCGCAGGACGAAGTCACGCAAATTATCGGGTGGAACCGCCTCGATGACATAGCCGCCCTCGATCCCGAGCGTGCGCAGCCAGTATCGATGGATCAGCGGCGAGCGCGAATGCGCGGCCGGCCATCCGATCAGACAGGCTGCGGGAGCCTTGGTCACGGTCGTCCTCCCCTAGGGTCGTTTCGGAGGCGATCCATTTCGTGTCCCGCAGGCGCTGTCAAGCGCGCGGGGCGTCTCGGGAGAGGCTCGACGTCAGGTCGTGCCCGCCTCACCACCCGCGGGCAGCGCCGCGCCGCCCTTGATGTCGGCGACCGCACGCGCGATGGTCTCGCGATAGCGCGCGCGTGGCGGCGTGACGCCATGGGTGAGCAGCGCACGGCGGACCGCAGGCGACGCCCCTGTGATGAACAGCCGGATGCCCTGGCGGTGGGCCTTGGCGGCGACGCGGCCGAGCACGTTGGCCGCGGTCGAATCCAGGAACGGCACGTCGGCGAAATCGACCACAAAACCCTTGCGCTTGTCGGCGATGCCGTCGAGCACACTGCCGATCGCCGAGGCCGCGCCGAAGAAGAACGCGCCGGTGATGCGATAGACCAGCACGTCGCGATCGACCGCGAGTGCGGGGTCGTAAGGCACGCGCCCGCCATTATCGTCATCGGGACGATCGGCGGCCACCAGTGGCGATCGTTCCTCGATGCCCGTCATTTCCGCCATGCGATGGATGAACAGGACCGCGCCAAGCGCGAAGCCAACCAGAATGCCCTCGGTCAGATCGCGGAAGATGGTGAGCAGGAAGGTTGCGAGCAGCACGACGGCATCGCCCCATGACGAGCGAAGGAGCGTCGCGAATTCGTGCTTCTCCGCCATGGTCCAGGCCACCACGACGAGCACGGCGGCGAGCGCGGCCAGCGGGATGTAGCTCGCGAGCGGCGCTGCGATCAGCATGAACAGCAGCAGGAAAACCGAATGCAGCATGCCCGCGAGCGGCCCCCGCGCGCCGGCGCGGATGTTGGTCGCCGTGCGCGCGATCAGCCCCGTGACACAGATGCCGCCGAACACCGCCGCGCCGACATTGGCGGCACCTTGCGCCACCAGCTCGCAATTGGAGCGGTGACGGCGTCCGGTCATGCCGTCGGCCACCACCGCCGACAGCAGCGATTCGATGGCGGCGAGCAGTGCGAAGGAGATCGCATCGGGCAGCACGGCGGTCGCCTTCGCGAGCGAGAATGCAGGCAAGGCTGGCGAGGGCAGTTCCCGCGGAATGCCGCCGAAGCGCGATCCGACGGTCTCGACCGGCAGCGACAGCACGGCACATGCGACCGCCGCGAGCACGACCGCGATCAGGATACCGGGCCAGGACGGCAGCCAGCGTCGCAGGCCGGCGATGATGGCAATGCTGACGATCGCAACCGCGACGGCCGACGGATTGACGGTGTGCAGGCCCCCGGCAAGCGCGACGAGTTTCGGGACGAATTCGCTGGGCTCCTTCGCGAGGAGCGTGATCCCGCCGAGATCGCGCAGCTGGCTGGCGAAGATGATGACGGCGATGCCGGCCGTGAAGCCAACCGTCACAGGATATGGAATGAACTTGATATAGGTGCCGATCCGCAGGAAGCCCGCAGCGATCAGGAACAGGCCCGCCATCAGCGTGGCCAGGACCACGCCGTCAACCCCGTGACGGTCGGCGGTCGCCGCAACCAGCACAATGAAGGCGCCGGCCGGACCGCCGATCTGGAATCGGCTGCCGCCGAGCAGTGACGCAATGAAGCCGCCGACAACAGCGGTGTAGAGTCCGCGGTCCGGCGTCACGCCCGAGGCGATCGCGATCGCCATCGACAACGGCAGCGCGACGATCGCGACCGTGAGGCCCGCGAACACATCGGCACGGAAATCCGATAAGCCATAGCCCTCGCGCCATACGGTGACGAGCTTTGGCAGATAGAGTTCGGTAAAGGTCGGCCGACGAGGCTGGTGCAGCTTGCCTGCGTGTTCGCCTGTGATGCTCATTTCAGCAAAATGCTCCGCTGCCCACAACGCTCCGATGCATCGTGCGGCCGCGTATCGGGGCGCGACGGTGCGTTAGTTAAGACTGCTCCCGAGCATGATCATTGCGGGATCATGCTCCCACCCGACGCGGCGGCCCCGGCTCCTTGAGCCGAACGCCACGTCCGCCGCCTTCGCTGCGCGCCTGTTCGCCGATCAGCTCGACGCCGGCGCGATCAAAGGCTTCGACCACTTTCATCAAGGTCTCGACCACGCCGCGGACATTGCCGGTGCTCGCCTCCATCCGCTGAATGGTCGGCAGCGAAACGCCTGCGAGCTCCGCCAAGGCCCTCTGGTCAATGCCGAGCAGCGCACGCGCTGCCCGCATCTGGAACGACGTGATCACCTTGGCCTCACCTATGAAAGATTATAAATGATGTCTGGAGCATGCACAATGATGAAAAATACATCATAAACGACCGAACGCAAGGGGAAGCTCGCCATGCGAGCCATCCGTCTCCACCGTCATTGCGAGGAGCGAAGCGACGAAGCAATCCAGAATTCCTCCGCGGAAAGACTGGATTGCTTCCGCCTTCGCTAAAGCTTCGGCGGACAAGTCGCTGCGCTCACAATGACGGTTGGGAGGAGCAGCGTGAGTCCAACCTTCGCCACGCCCATTGTGAAGCCCGTCACCTCACCCCTCTCCCCGTAAGAACGGCGAGAGGGAGTGAGACAGTGATGCGTCCCTTACTTCGGCAGACCGATCACGCCGCGTGCTGATGCGCTGCGATGATCTGGTCGGCGGCGCGCCCCGTGACTTCGGCCATGTGGTCGAACTGGCGGGTGAAGCTGCCGGCGCCTGCCGTGGCCGACCGCAGTTCGACAATCAACTCGCCGATCTCGGCTTCCGGCATCATGGCGCGGACGCAGTCCCATCCGCTCCAGCCGTCGCGGGTGTCAAAGCCGAGGATCTGGCCGCGCCGCGCCGACAGGATCGCGTTGATCTTGGCGGTGGCGTCGGTCGGGCAGACGATCTCGACCACATGGATCGGCTCCAGCAGCACCGACTGGCATTGCGGCAGGCCCTCGGTGAGCCCGACCCGCGCCGCCGTGCGGAAGGCGAGGTCGGAGGAATCCACGCTATGATAGGAGCCGTCGGTCAGCGTCACCTGCAAATCGGTGACCGGGAAACCGAGCGGGCCGCGGGCGAGCCCGTCGATGACCCCCTCTTCCACCGCGCCGATGTAGTTGCGCGGCACCGCGCCGCCGACCACCTTCTCGGCGAACTTGAAGCCCTCGCCGCGCGGCAGCGGCCTGATGTCGAGCACGACATCGCCGAACTGGCCATGCCCGCCAGACTGTTTCTTGTGGCGGCCGCGCTGGACGATCGGCTTGCGGATGGTTTCCTGATAGCCGATCGCGGGGGGATGCGAAGCGACCTTGACGCCGAAACGATCGCGCAGCCGCTCGCTCGCGACGCGCAAGTGCATCTCGCCCTGACCCCACAGCACGGTGTCGTGGGTCTGCGCGTTCATCACGAAGACGAGCGAGGGGTCCTCCTCGTGCAGCCGCATCAGCGCCTGGCCGAGCTTGACGTCGTCCTTGCGGTCGGTGGCCGCAACCGAGATCGCGAGCACCGGCGGAGTGGGTTCTACGGCGGTGAGCGCTGCCGGCTGGATCTTGCCGCTCGAGACCGTGTCGCCGGTCTTGATCGGGTCGAGCTTGGCGAGCGCCACCGTATCGCCGGCTTCCGCCGCGGTACGCTTGGTGTCGTAGGCCCCGGTGACGGCGAGGATGCCGGAGATGCGGCTGGCCCCTCCGGAGGAGGCTTGCAGCGTGGCACCGTCGTCGAGATGGCCAGCGAGCATGCGCGTCAGCGACAGCTTGCCGCCGTGCTGCGAATGCAACGTCTTGAAGACGAAGCCGAGGGCGTCCCTCGTTTCGGGAACGCCGAGACGTTTTGCCGTTTCCGCGATACCGGGCGCCTCGTGGCGCAACGCTTTCATCAAACGCAGCACGCCGTTTTCGCGTGCGGCGGCGCCCAGCAGCACGGGGCAGATCAGCCCGTCGCGCAATTCGCGGGCGAGATCGTCGAACACGGCATCGCGCGGCGGCTGGATGTCCTCGAGCAGCTGCTCCATCAGCGCATCGTCGTGATCGGCGAGCTTCTCCAGCATCGAAAAGCGGGCCTCCTTCTCGCGATCGAGATCGCCGCCTTGGAGCGCGACCACTTCGGAGGCCTTGTGCTCGCGGTAAATGAACGCACGCTCCAGCGCGAGATCGACGAAGCCCTCGATCAACTCGTCCTTCCAGATCGGGATCTGGCGCAGCACCAGCGGTACGCGCGAGGCGGGCTGGAGCATCTCGAGCGTCTCGCGGATGCGCTTGTTGGCGCGGTCGATCTTGTTGAGGAACAGAAAACGCGGGATCTTCAGCTCCTCCAGCTCGCGCAGGATGATCTGAAGCTGCGGCAGCTTCTTCTCGTCGGCTTCGCAGACCACGATTGCGGCATCGACCGCGGGCAGCGCGGCGCGCATGTCGTGGGCAAATTCGACGGAACCGGGACAATCGAGGAAGGTGTAGCTGTCGCCCATGAAACTCGTGGTGACGGCAGTCAGCCCGACGGTCATCTTGTGATGACGGGCCTCTGGCGTGGCGTCGCCGACGGAGGTTCCGGCATCGACGCTGCCGGCGCGCGGGATTGCGCCCGTTCGCGCCAGGATGGCTTCGAGAAGTGTGGTTTTACCGCTTTGGAAAGGGCCCACCAGCGCGATGCACCGTGGACCTCGGGGACTTCTGACGTCTTGTCCCATTCGCCGCCTCCTTGGTGTGGAGCTCGGCCCATGATTGGGTCGGCAAACGCTGATGCTCTGCCCGTCCCCGAGATTTGGCAAGCATCAAAAATCGCTGCGGTGCGTCGTCGGTATTTCCTCCTCTCCCGGAGAGAGGTTGAGGAGGAGCGCTTCGGCTGGCGCCGAGTCTCAACGTCCCGGGCGGAGTTCCAGGCTCTCGAGGCCGGCGGCGACGTTGAGGCCGACCTGGCCCTGCACGCTGAGCGGCTGGAGCGCGATCGAATTGTTGGAGCCGCCGACCAGCACGTTGCCGCCGAGGCCGACACCGACCGAGGCGCTGCCCTGCGCACCGGCGTAGTTGCCGGCGAGGTCGCCCGGGCCGAGCCGGTTCACCGGCGCGAACACGCCCCACGCCAAAGCCGTCTCCTGTGTGATGCCGATATCCAGACCGACCTTGCGGATCGTCGCAACGTAACGGTCGTCCGGCAAACCATCGACGCGCAGCACGCAACCGAGATGGGTCACCGATCCCACGATGAAGCCCACGCTGGCGCCGCCGCGGCATTCGAGCACGCCCACCTGCACCATCCGCGATTGCGCGCTGGCGCCCGCAACGGAGGCGACGAGGCTCGCAACGGCAAGCCCGGCGAGGAGGAGTGAACGGCTCATGAATATCTCCGGCGATGAATGTGATGCGAGCATGGAGGCGCGGCACACGCCGCGCGATGGTCTATGCCACAACAGTTCCGGTGGCGCCAGATCGTGCAGACTTGAAAGAAAAAGGGCCCGCATTGCGCGGGCCCTTTGATGTCACTTCATGTCTGTGAGTTCAGCGCAGATTGCCGCAGAAGCGCTGGATGCGCTTGCAGGCGTCTTCGAGGTCCGAGGTCTTGGTCGCGTAGGAGATGCGGAACGCGGGGCCGAGGCCGAAGGCTGAACCCTGCACCACGGCGACGCCTTCGGTCTCCAACAGTTCGGTGACGAACGTCTCGTCATTGTCGATCACCTTGCCCGACGGCGCGGTCTTGCCGATGGTGCCGGCGCAGGACGGATAGACGTAGAAGGCGCCCTCGGGCCGCGGGCACTCGATGCCCTTGGCCTGGTTCAGCATGGAGACGACGAGATCGCGGCGCTCCTTGAAGACCTTGTTGTTGGCGGGGATGAAGTCCTGCGGACCGTTCAGCGCCTCAACCGCGGCCCATTGCGCAATCGACGACGGGTTCGAGGTCGACTGTGACTGGATCGTCGACATCGCCTTGATCAGCTGCGCCGGACCGCCGGCATAGCCGATGCGCCAGCCGGTCATGCAATAGGCCTTCGACACGCCGTTCACGGTGAGCGTGCGATCGTAGAGTTTCGGCTCGACCTGCGCGACCGTGGTGAACTGGAAGTCGTCATAGACGAGGTGCTCGTACATGTCGTCGGTCATCACCCACACATGCGGATGCTTGACCAGCACGTCGGTGAGCGCCTTCAGCTCGGTCCTGGTGTAGGCAGCTCCCGTCGGGTTCGACGGCGAGCACAGGATCACCCATTTGGTCTTCGGCGTGATCGCGCGCTCGAGTGCCTCGGCCTGGAGCTTGAAGCCGGTCGCGGCGGTGCAGACCACCGGCACCGGCTCGCCGCCGGCGAGCGCCACCATCTCGGGATAGCTGACCCAGTACGGCGCGGGGATGATCACCTCGTCGCCCGGATTGATGGTTGCCATCAGCGCGTTGTAGAGCACCTGCTTGCCGCCGGTGCCGACGATGATCTGGTTCGCCTTGTAGACGACGCCGTTCTCGCGCTGAAACTTGGCGATAATGGCTTCCTTCAACTCGGGAATGCCGTCGACCGCGGTGTACTTGGTCTTACCGGCTTCGATGGCGTGGATCGCGGCCAGCTTGATGTTCGCGGGCGTGTCGAAGTCGGGCTCGCCGGCGCCGAGACCGATGACGTTGCGGCCCGCCGCTTTCAGCGCACGTGCTTTATCCGTGACCGCGATGGTCGCGGACGGCTTCACACGGTCGAGCGCAGCGGCAAGGAAGGACATCGTCATCTCCTGACAAGCGTCGTGAACCCTTTGGCTTCACGACTCCGATTGTGGGAATGAACCACCCTAAAACGAGTGCCGTTGCACCGCAAGAAACTTCGGTCCGATCCCGCAAAAGTTTACGTGTCTGGCGTTTCGAGCCGCGATTTCCCGCAATATTCCGTAACTTTGCCGCGCAAACCCCTCATATCCGACAACGCGTGTCCTCGGAGCAATTTTGCGGCCTTCGCGGGCTATGAAACGAGAACGTCGTCATGCCCGGGCCTGTCTCGCCTGCGCGGCCGAAGCCGCTTCGGCGAGGCGAAGGCCCGGGGCATCCACGTTCTTCGTGCCGTGTGCAGCGCGTAGATGGCCGGGACAAGCCGGGCCATGACGATGCGGAAGCTTCAGTGCCCAAAACGCGACCGCGGTGCTCGCACACGATCGCGTCGAGCAACGCACTTGCGCGTTGACGCAAGCGTGAACTGAGTTGGATGGTCGCACGGAAATGATCTTCCGCCGCATTGCAATGCGGTAGGGTTTTCGAGTTTTTCTATTGGCCGGGTCTTGCGGCGGATTCGCATCGGCATCATTGTTTAGCCGCGTTGCGGGGCAACAAGCGCCGCGCCCTCCCGTCGTCCGGAATCATCCCCAGAATGTACAAGCTCTATTCGATGCAGCGCTCGGGCAACAGCTACAAGGTCCGCCTTGCGCTGGCGCTGCTGAACTTGCCTTACGAAGCGGTCGAGGTGGACATTCTGCGCGGCGAGAGCCGCACCCCGGACTTCCTGGCCAAGAACCCATCCGGCCAGGTGCCGCTGCTCGAGGTCGGCGACGACCGCTATCTCGCCGAGTCCAACGCCATTCTCTGGTACGTCGCCGTCGGCACGCCGCTCGCGCCGGAGAACCGCATCGATCGCGCCGACGCGCTGCAATGGATGTTCTTCGAGCAGCACGCGCTGGAGCCGAACATCGGCGCGGCCTATTTCTGGCTGTCGCTGGTGAGGGGCGGCCGCGACCTCCAGACTCATTCGCTGGAGGACTGGATGGAGCGCGGCTATGGCGCGCTCCAGGTGATGGAGAATCATCTCAGGACCAACGCCTATTTCGCCGCCCGCCAGCTCACGGTCGCCGACATCGCGCTGTACGGCTATACCCACCTCGCCGACCGCTGCGACTTCGACCTCTCGACCTTCCCGGCGATCCGGGACTGGCTGAAGCGCGTGGAAGCGGCCCCCGGCTACGTCGCAATGGACTGGCGGCCGGCCGACATCGAGGACCCCGCCAGCATCGCTGCTGGTGCCTGAGGGGCGATCACGCTCTGGCAAATAGCGGGCACAAAGGTCACCATTGCCGCAATCTCGCCATTTTCGCTCGATTGGCCGCCGCAATATTGCCGATTGCAACAGTGAAATTGTTCGATGTCGCGGGTGATTCGCTCGCGCGTTGAAGGATTTAGACCATGATTCGGGCGTCCGGCACGGCAGGCTTTCAGGGCCCACCCGCTACCGTTTCGTCTTCCCGGCTGACCAACGCGGTCGCGGCCTCGCTCGCCGTCGCCGCGCTCTCGCTGTGCCTGATCGTCACCCTGACGGTGCTGTCGACCAAGGCGACCATGGCGATGGGTCTGCCGGTCTGATTCCCGCTTCATCCTGGACCCGCCTTCAAGGCGCCGCATGGCCCGCGCCGACCGGCATCGCGACAGGACGTCGATGAAATCACCTGTGGTCATCGTTGCAATCACCCTGACCGCGGCCATCCTGGTCGCGGCATCGCTGTTGATCTTCGTCGGCACGCGCAAGGGCCAGGGGACATCGAAGCTGAATGCGCCCGCGCTGCAACAACGTCTCAAGCACGCGCACTTGGTCTAAAATCATCCGAAAGCTTTGCGCGAGACCCAAAGCGCACCTTAAGCACACCGCGCGAAACCGCATCGCAATGGCGCAATCTTCGGTCAGTGTTGCCGCCTTACCTCGTTCACGAAGGAGCGAGACAGGCCCATGCGGTTGGGATGGCGTGCGATCTCCGGTCCGGCGCTGACGGCAGCGACTTTGCTGCTGACGATGTTTTTCGATCGCTTCGTCCCCGCTTCCTCCCCCGCGCCGCTGCTCGTCTGCATCGTGGCGCTCGCCGGCGCGCTCTCGGGTCCCGCTTCCGCCGTCGCCAGCGCAGCCATCGCCGTCATCGGCGCGGCACTGCTGCTCCTCAGCCGGCACGGCGTTGCAGGCCTTACCACGGCGGATATGATCCAGCTCGGCCTCCTGGCCGCGACGGCCGCGGGCACCGCAGGCATCACCGGCCTGATGCGCCAGCGGCTGCTCGGCACGTTTGCCGCCGAGCGTCGGAGTCACGCCATCGCCGCGCGGCTGTCGGCCGCGCTCGACCAGGTCGATATCGGCATCGTGCTGCTCGATGCCGAGACGCGCGCCGAATTCATCAACCGCGCGTTCCGCGATTATTTTGCGGTGCCGGACGACATCGCCGACGGCAAGCCGCCGTTCGTCGCGCTGATGTATCACGGCCGCGACACCGGCGCGTTCGAATTGCCCGAGGACGAACTCGGCACCTTCATCGCTCAGCGCATGGAGATGGTCCGGATCGGCGATGCCACGCCGATCAACATCGCCTTGCGCAATGGCGAGGTGTTGCGCTTCGTCTGTGCCGCGCTGCCCGACGGCGGCCGCATGCTGAGCTACACGCCGGTGACCGACCTCGTGCGCCACACCGATGCGCCGTCCCGCGCCGACTACTACCGCTCGCTGCGCGATCCCGCGGGCCGCAAGCTGATCCGGTATCTGCGCGTCGCGGAGTGATGCGCGATTGATCAGCACGTCCATCATCACGTATGAAGGACGCCTCATCGATCGCGGGAATTTCATATGTCGCTCACCATTCGCCCCGTCACCAGGCAGGACTACGATCAATGGCTGCCGCTGTGGGACGGCTACAACGCCTTCTACGGCCGCTCCGGTCCGACCGCGCTCTCGCCCGAAATCACGCGCGTGACATGGCAGCGCTTTTTCGATGCCTATGAGCCGGTGCACGGATTGGTCGCCGAGAGTGACGGCCGCCTGCTCGGGATGACGAATTACCTGTTTCACCGCAGCACCACCGCGATCGAGCCGTCCTGCTATCTGCAGGACCTGTTCACGACCGAGGCCGCGCGCGGCAAGGGCGTCGGCTCGGCGCTGATCCACGGCGTCTACGAGCGCGCAAAGCTCATGGGATCGCCGCGCGTGTACTGGCAGACGCACGAGACCAACGTGACGGCGCAGCGCCTGTACGACAAGGTCGCCGAGCGTTCCGGGTTCATCGTCTATCGCAAGATCTTCTGATCCTCGCGATCGCGCCGCCTGTGGATAACTCTGTCTGTCACCTGCGCGTAACATAGCGGGACTAGGCTGCAGCTGCGTCTGGTCAGCCCCCCGTCACCGATCAAGCGCCCCAAAGCGGTCCCCGTCAGTCGCCGCGTCTGACAGGGGCCGCATTTTTTTGTCGGCAGTCCTTGTCGGCAGCCTTGTCAGCATGGCAGCAACGCGGCGCACGGCTTGCTGCGGCGGGGCACCGCGGTCACAATGCGCCCCTGCCCATCTCCGACGGGGATCTCCCATGGAAATTCGCAATCTCGGCGCCTCCGGCCTGCGCGTGTCTGCGGTCGGGCTTGGCTGCAACAATTTCGGCCAGCGCACGGACCTGGAGACCTCGCGCAAGGTGATCCACGGCGCGCTCGATCTCGGCATCACGCTGTTCGACACCGCCGACATCTATGCCGGCATGGGCGGTTCGGAAACGGTGCTCGGCACCGTGCTCGGCGACCGCCGCAAGGAGATCGTGCTCGCCACCAAATTCTCCAAGCCGATGGCGGCCGACGGAACCAAGCAGGGCGCTTCGCGCCGCTACATCATGAACGCAGTCGAGGCGAGCCTGACGCGGCTCAAGACCGACTACATCGATCTCTATCAGCAGCACGATTACGACCCGCTGACTCCGATGGAGGAGACGCTGCGCGCGCTCGACGATCTCGTCCGTCAAGGCAAGGTGCGCTACATCGGCAATTCCAATTTTCCGGCCTGGCGCCTAGCGGAGGCCGAGTTCACCGCGCGCGCGATGAATGTCAGCCGCTTCGTCTCTTGCCAGGACGAATACAGCCTGCTGGTGCGCGACATCGAAAAGGATCTGCTGCCGGCGGCACAAGAGTACAAGCTCGGCCTGCTGCCGTTCTTCCCGCTCGCAAGCGGGCTGCTCACCGGCAAGTACCAGCGCGGCGCGGCCGCCCCGACCGATACGCGCTTCGGCAAGGTACCGGCATTACGCGACCGCTATGTCACGCCGCGCAACGAGGACATCGTCGAGAAGCTCACGGCATTTGCGAAAGCGCGCGGGCACAGCATGCTCGAGCTCGCCTTCTCCTGGCTCGCCGCGCGCCCGCAAGTGTCGAGCGTGATTGCCGGCGCCACCCGCGTCGCGCAGGTCGAGGAGAACGTGAAGGCGATTGCGTGGAAACTCGGTGCGGAGGAGATGGCGGAGATCGACAAGATCACGCTGGGCTGATCTTTGCGGCGGCGCGCGCTACTTGGCGCCGCGCCCCACCGTCTGCATCACCTCGAAGCCCTCGAACTGGGGATGGCCGAGATAGGTCGGCTTGGTGTCGCCGGCCCGCGCGTGCGCGGCACGAAAGGCATCCGATTTGGTCCAGGCCTCGAACGCCGCATGGTTCGCCCACACCGTGTGCGAGGCGTACAGCGTGTGATCCTCGAGCTCGGGGCCACGCAGCAGATGAAACTCGACGAAGCCCGGCACCTTGTCCAAATGAGTATCGCGCGAAAGCCAGACCTGTTCGAAAGCAGCCTCGGAGCCCTTGGCGACGCGGAAGCGGTTCATGGCGATGTACATGGGTGATGGTCTCCTGACGTTCGGCCGATCATGTCGTCATTCCGGGACGCGCCGCAAGGTGCGGGCCCCGGAATCGTAGGTTAAGCAACCAACCCCTTCATCGGACGTGCGCTTGCGCTATCTGGAAACACCGTCTCGGCCAGCACGCGATCCGACAGGCCGAACTGGCCCTGCAGCACGCCCTTGATCACGGAGCGCAGATCGGTGGTGGGCTTGAGGTCGCGGGCCTCGAAAAGGTTGGCGGGCTTGAGGCCGGGCCAGTCGGCGATGACGCGGCCGCCCTTCACCGCGCCGCCGGCGAGCAGCGCGATCGTTCCCGTGCCGTGATCGGTGCCGTCTGTGCCGTTGATGCGCGCGGTGCGGCCGAATTCGGTGGCGACCACGACGACGGTGTCGCGCCAGCGTTCCCCTAAGCCGCTTTCGAACTCGGCGAGCGCACCGTCGAGCCCGCCGAGCAGGAATGCGAGGCGACCGACAGGGCCGCCTTCATTGGCGTGCGTGTCCCAGCCATCGAACGCGAGCGCCGCGATGCGCGGGCCGTCGTCGGACGCCATCAGTTTTGCGGCGCCGCGCGCGACCTGCCGCATCTGCGCGACCGCGTTGCCCGGCTTCGGCTTCATGTCGTCGCCGCTCGCGGCCTTTTCCAGCGCAAGGCCCTGCGACAGCACAGCCGCCAGCGCGGGATCGCGGTGACGATAGAGCTCGACCAGACGCATTGCGGTGTCGTCATCGGCTTGCGGCAGCGCCACCGGCGCCCAGCCGACGGTCGGCGCATTGCCGCGCAGCACCAGCGGCATGGTCGGGCCGACGGCAAGAGCACTCGACACCCGCTCGCCGCGCGGCAGCGCTTCCAGCGCGCGGTTGAGCCAACCGGATTGCACGCGCCCCGGGCCGGCATAGCCGCTTTCGAGCACGTCCTGGCCGTCGAAATGCGAGCGGTCGCGATAGGGCGTCGCGACCGCATGGATCACCGCGGCGTGCCTGTCGCGATACATGCGTGCGAACTCAGGCATCGCCGGATGCAGCGCAAAGAAAGTATCGAGCATGATCGCGGGATGCGCACCGTCCGCCGTGAGCGCGATCGCCCCGTGCAGGCCGGCAT
The DNA here is from genome assembly GCF_042666195.1 of Bradyrhizobium sp. GCM10028915. Classification (NCBI taxonomy): domain Bacteria; kingdom Pseudomonadati; phylum Pseudomonadota; class Alphaproteobacteria; order Hyphomicrobiales; family Nitrobacteraceae; genus Bradyrhizobium; species Bradyrhizobium sp. GCM10028915. Next base: position 28,729 of record NZ_JBHTFN010000071.1, on the reverse strand, counting down.
AATCGGGATCGCCGACGGGCGCGACGGTCGAAAGCCCATCAAGCGCGCCGCGCAGGATCACCACGATCAGGCGAGGATCGCGGCCATCCGCGGCGCGCGCGAATTTCGGCAAGTAAGCCCAGGCCGCGAACGAGGCGCCGCCAAGCAGGAGGCCGCGCCGCGAGGTGAGGAGCCGGTTCTCGACGCAGTCGATCATCATCATCTCCTCTGCATTTCGGGCGACATCAACAGCAGCGCCAGCGCCTGCTGCCGCGACTCCGCGCGCTCGATGGTCCGCCGCGTTTCGATCGAGGCCGCATCCGCGGCGGCAAATTCCAACAAATCGAGCGGGTCGATGTTGGGCCCAAGCCGCGCGCCCATTTGCGCGGCAATGTCGAGCCGGAGCTTGATGCCTTCCGGCGCAGCCCAGGCGGCATTGGTGTCGGCGAAACCATTCGGGCCGGCCGGCGACCACAGCGGCTGGCCCAGCAGATTGAGGTTGTTGAGATAGGCGCCGGGATCCTCCGGCACGCGCGCGAGCAGCCGGCCGCTCGCGACCAGGAAATCATAAGGGCTGCGCATCTTCGTCAGTGGCGCCTTCCACGCCTCGTCGGAATCGACCAGTGCGGTTGCCAGCGCTTTGAGATCCCCGTCGGTCTTGATGAAGACATCGCGCAGTCGCGCCACCAGCGCCGGCGGCGGATCGTCGGCGACGAAGTGGCGGACGAATTTGGTGGCGATGAAGCTCGCGGTCGAGGGATGGCGTGCGATGTCCGCGAGGGCGGCTTCGCCTTGCGCAAGGCCGGTCGGCTCGTAGGTCTTGCCGAGCAGCATTTGCGGCCCGGGCTGGTGCGCATTGACGTTGAACACGAACGAACCGGGCGCTCCCAGCTGTCCCTGCCGGCCAGCAAAGGTCCAGCCGGTGATGATGCGCGCGAGCGAGGTGACGTCGTCCTGCGTATAGCCGCCGCCGACGCCGAGCGTATGCAGCTCCATGATCTCGCGCGCGAGATTTTCGTTCAGCCCGCGCTTGCGGTTCTGGCCCGCGCGCGAGTCCGGTCCGAGCGATTGCTGGTTGTCGAGGAAGAACAGCATCGCCGGATGCTGCTCCACCGCTTTCAGCATGTCGGCGAAACGTCCGAGCACATGCGGCCTGATCGCCTCGCGCTCGAACGCACCGGCCCAGATCCGCGCCAGCTCGCCCTTGCTGGCGGAGATGCAGAAATGGTTGGACCAGAACACGACCAGCCGTTCGGTGAAGCCGCACTCGACCAGCGTCGCGCGCTGCAACCGCGCCAGTGCCTCGGCGCGAAAGGTTTTTTGGATGACGTTGAGCGGCTGCGGGGCGGGTTTTGCGGCAGGCGGCGCGGCCGCGTTGGGCTGCATAGTGTCCGGCTTGGCCATATTGTCCGCCGGCTTGTTGTCAGCCGGCTTGTTGTCAGCCGGCTTATTGTTACCGGGCTTGGCCTCGGCCATCTGGCCGGCGATCTCGGTTGCCACGGCGTTCAGCGAGAGATTGCGGCGCGGTCCGGGCCTCTGATCGGCCGGCGCTTGCAACGGCGCTTCAGTCGGCGCGCCGGCCTTCGCGGCGGCCTCGCGCGCCTGCTTGACCTGATCCTGATAGGCGAACACGGCCTGCCCGAGCTGCTGCGCGGATTGCAGGCCCGGCGCCTCCAGCAGCACACCGTTGGGACGAGTGAGTTCCGCCTTCACAAAGCCGCGAGGATCGGAGGCCGCGTTGATGAGATCGCCGGATGCGCCGCCGCGGGCGCCGAAGCCGAAACGGTTGAGCGCGACGAGCGCGGCTTGCGAATCGCGGGCCATCGATATGTCCTTCGCGCGCTGCCAACCGCTTTCCCGATACGTGCGCGAGGCCTAATATACCGCAGCGGGAGATGAACCCGGCATGAAAACGACAGCGCGGCTTTTGCGCAAATCATGACAAATCGGCAAGACATTCCGGCGCAGCAACCCCGCCGCCTCGCCTGCTCTCGTTGCGGCGCCGAGTTCGGCTGCGACCTCTCCGGCACCTGCTGGTGCGCGGAAGAAACGGCGCGGCTGCCGATGCCGGTCAAGGGCGAGGATTGCTTGTGCCGGGAGTGCTTGCGTGCGGCGGCGGAGGCAACATAACCCTCCGCGTCCGCGGTATGGGTCCTAGCTTTCGCCAGGACGACGTTGAGGAGAGACGGCTCGCGACAACTACACTGGATGCCCCGGGGACTTCCGTGCCATGCCGTCGAACGCATCCAGCAGCTTTTCGCGCCAGGCGTAAACCGGGTCGTCCGCTTCCAGCAGCTTGAACGGGCTCGTCGCGCGCGCCCACTGAAAACCGCCGAACACGATGTAGTCGGCATAGTTCGGTGCGGCGCCGCCGATGAAGGGCTGCTTCTTGAGGGTCTGCCCCATCACCTCGAGCGATTTGCGGAAGGCGACCACGCCGGCATCGCGGCTGGCCATGATCTCTTCCAGCCTTTGCCGCCGAAACGGGCCTCGCGCGACTGGCGGAAATAGGCGGCGTCGACCTCATCCAGATTGTTGGGAATGTCGGCGATGATCAATGGAAAGATGCCGCCGACGATGGCGATGTCGCCCCAGACATTGAGCATGCGTGCCATGGCGCGCCCGCCCTCGCCGCCAAACAGCGACGGACGATCCGGAAACTTGTCTTCGAGATAGATCGCGATCGTCCAGGAATCGACCACCGGCTGGTCGTGATGCAGCAGCACCGGAACCTTCTCCGAGCCATGTGGCGCGATCGCGCTCTTCTCGGTGAAGCGCCAGGGCAACGTTTCCGCCGAAAGGCCCTTGTGCGCCAGCGCCATTCGCGTGCGCCAGCAGAACGGGCTGAACGGTCGCGAGGCGTCTGTGCCGACGAGTTCGAAGAGTTTGAGCGACATGAAAGGGTCTCCCGGTATTCCGTCATTGCACGCGAAGCGAAGCAATCCAGGACTGCCGCCGCGGAAGCATTCTGGATTGCTTCGCTTGCGCTCGCAACGACGGATGTGGAGAGCTAGCGCCCGTTCGTGCGCAGCAGCCTCTCGCCGTCCTCCGTCACCGCGATCACCAGCCCCATTCCGGGCAGCGTCTCGCGCGCGATATAGCCGCGGTCGGCGGCGTCTTCCCAGATGGTGAGGCGCGGGCACGACGTCTTCCAGGTCGCGATCACCTCGGCATAGGCGCGGGGCTCGCGCGCAACCCACTCGACGAAGTCCAGCACCAGCGGGTCGGCAGTCTCGCTCATTGCAGACCTCCCTTGTCGAAGGCTGCCAGCACCGGCGTGCGGACCAGCAGCCAGCTGCCATAGGCGATATAGTAGCAGGCGATGGTGGTGATCAGCTTCATCGACCAGGCCACGAATTGCTGGTCGGTCATGGCTTCGAGGATGCGCCGCGCCAGCGTGGTGCCGAGCATGGATGCTGCGATCGCGACGGCCGCGAGCACGGGATCGAGCGTCGCCGCCTGGTCGATCACGCCGCCGAAATAGATCAGCTTGCTGAAATGGCTGACGAGCTGGCACATCGCCTTGGTCGCCACCTTCTCGCGCCGGCCGAAATCGCCGCCGAGGAAGAAGGTGTCGAGCAGCGGCCCCGACACGCCGGTCATCAGCATGAGGCCCATGCAGATCGTGCCGTAGACGGTGCCCTGCCAGAGACGGTCGGGATCCGGCTTGATGTTGGCGGGCAGCAGCCGCGCCATGAACGGCGTGATCCCGAGCAGCAGCAGCGCGACCGGCTTGTCCGGTACGTAGCGCGTGAGCGACCACGCCGCGAGCGCGAGGCCGCGCCGACCATATAGTTCGCGACCGGGCGCCAGCGGATATGCGTCCGCCAGAGAAAGGCGCGCCAGCCGTTGGAGGCCATCTGCGTGATCGCATGCAGCACCATCGCGGTCGGCAGCGGCATCAACGCCAGCAGCACGCCGATCAGGATCAGCCCGCCCGCCATGCCGAACAGCCCCGACAGGAACGCGGTGCCGACCATCAGCAATCCAAGGGCAGCGATCATGATGGGCGTCACGTAAAAATCTCCCGACCTTCTCCCCGCTCGCGGCGCGAAGCGAAGGAAACGTGCCCCGCTTGCCCCGTCTACGCAAACTGAGTTATCTTGGCCTGGCATCAGCTTTCCTGAGGGTCGGTCATTTGCGGCGCTTGCTGTTTCTCAACGGCATCAAGGCATTCGAGGCCGCGGCGCGGGCCGGCAGCTTTGCCGCGGCCGGCCTCGAGCTGAGCGTATCGGCAGCCGCCGTGAGCCGCATGGTGCACATCCTGGAAGAACGGCTCGGCGTCGCGCTGTTCGAGCGCAAGGCCAACAAGCTGCTGCTGACGCAGGCGGGCCGCGCCTATCAGAGCGGGCTGACGCCGATCTTCGATGCGCTCGCAAGCCTCACCGCGCAGGTGACGGCGCCCTCGAGCGTCCGCGTGCTCACCATCGGCATCGGCCACACCTTTGCGATGCGCTGGCTGATCCCGCGCCTGTCGGAGTTTCGCAGCGAAGAGCCCGACATCGAGGTGCGCTTCACCACCGGCGGCGCGTCGGTGCCGTTCGGCGAGGACTGGAGCTGCGGCATCCAGCTCGGCACCGGCGACTGGCCGGGGCTGGTGGCCGAACCGCTGTTCGCCGGCGACCTCACGCCGGTCTGCGTGCCCCGCCTCGCCTCCTCGCTGAAGCGCCCGGCCGATCTCAAGGCACCGAGCCTGATCCGCGTCGCGCATTCGCCCGAGGACTGGCCGATCTGGCTCAAGGCCGCAAACCTCGCGCGCGTCAACGCGCGGGGACCGGAGTTCCAGTTCTACGGCCAGGCGCTTCAGGCTGCCGCCGACGGGCTCGGAATCGCCATGGGCATCCGACCCTATATCGACGACGACCTCGCCGCCGGCCGGCTGGTGGCGCCATTCGAGCTCTCGGTGCCCAAGGGCATGCGCTGGTACCTGCTCTATCGCAGCTTCCAGACCGAGCAGCGCGACTTTGCCGCGTTCCGCCGGTGGATCATGCGCGCGGCGTCGGAACCCGCCGCCCGTCCCGTCCGGCGGCCCGGCCGCACCAGCGCGCGGAACTGACGCTGCTATCGGACTTTGGCAAAAAAGCCCGCCGCTTGTGAACGGCTTCACATCCTGAAATCCGCAAACGTGGTCCCCTGACCCTCCAACAAGGCGCTCGAATAAAACATTTTGGGGACTGCAATGACGACCCTTTACGACGGCTTTGACATCGAATCCTTCGAAGCTGGCCAGGGGCTGTGGCACGCCCGGATCCGGCGTGCCGATTTCAGCCCGGTTGCCATCGACGGCGTGCTGTTTCCGGCCATGGAAGTCGGCTTCGCCTGGCCTGATCCCGATGCCGCGATTGCCCATGCCAAGCACCACATCGATCGCTTCCGCCGGCGGGCCGACGACAGCGACGACGAATAAGCGAGCGGGACTGCAGGCGAACCAAGGAACGGCGCAGGGTCAAAGGGGGAAATCGGTCATGTCAGTCATCGAATTCGAAGACACGCCGCGGCCGAGGATTTACACCCGCAATGTGTTGTCCAGCTGCCCGGAATGCGAGGGCGATCTCACGGTGCTCCGCGTGATCGGCGGCCGTGCCGGATGCGAGTATTGGACCATGCGCTGCACCGATTGCGGCGGCATCCATCTCGACATCCTCGAGCCGCGTCAGGCAGCCGGGGACGATGAGGGACCGCTGCCGGCGGCCTGATCGCAAGATCCCAAGGCCTGCTGCCAACCTGCTGTCAGCAGTCTGAGCATTGCCGGGCATTCGCTCTTTATTGCGAGGCGGACTCGCCCCATATTCGGAGCATGGCGAAGAAACCTGCATCCTCCGAAAAATCCGGCAAATCCCCCAAGGCCAAGGCTCCGAACGCGAAGGCGCCGAATTCCAAGGCGTCTCGCCCCGACGTGCAGCCGATCGGGCCGGCGTTGGCCGAGTTGCTCAATCCCGCGATCAATCGCGGCGATGCCGGGCTCGGATCGGGCACCGGACTGCAGCCGCCGCCGGACAATTCGCGCGACCGCCGCTCCGGAGGCGAGGCCGCCGCGCATCGCGCGCGGGCCTCGACGCCGAAAGAGTTTCCGCAGGACAATACGAGGCCAATGCCGCTGCGGCCCAATCCGCAGCCGCCCGGCGCCCGCGACGCGGGCTTCGACGAGGCGCCGCAGGCCAATTACGGAACCGCGGCCACGATACCGACGCTCGATCCGGAACTGGCGCGTCAGCTCGGCCTCCCGACGGAAGAGGACGATGCCGAAGCCCTGGCTCGTCCGCCGCGCAGCAAGATGGAGGCGCTCGGCGTCAAGGCCACCGCCGACGCGCTGGAATCGCTGATCCGCGAGGGCCGGCCGGAGTTCCGCAAGGACGACGGCTCCACCAGGGTGTGGACCCCGCATCGGCCGCCGCGCCCGGAAAAGTCCGAAGGCGGCGTGCGCTTCGAGATCAAGTCGCATTATGAGCCGCGCGGCGACCAGCCAACCGCGATCGCCGAGCTGGTCGAGGGCATCAACCGCAACGACCGCTCGCAGGTGCTGCTCGGCGTGACCGGCTCCGGCAAGACCTACACCATGGCCAAGGTGATCGAGGCGACGCAGCGGCCCGCCATCATCCTGGCACCGAACAAGACGCTCGCCGCCCAGCTCTATGGCGAGTTCAAGAGCTTCTTCCCCGACAACGCGGTCGAGTATTTCGTCAGCTATTACGACTATTACCAGCCGGAAGCGTATGTCCCTCGCACCGACACCTACATAGAAAAGGACTCCTCGATCAACGAGCAGATCGACCGCATGCGCCACTCGGCGACGCGCGCGCTGCTCGAACGCGACGACGTCATCATCGTTGCCTCGGTGTCCTGCATCTACGGTATCGGCTCGGTCGAAACCTACACCGCGATGACCTTTGCCCTGAAGAAGGGCGAGCGCATCGACCAGCGCCAGCTGATCGCCGACCTCGTCGCGCTGCAGTACAAGCGCACCCAGGCCGATTTTACCCGCGGCACATTTCGCGTGCGCGGCGATGTCATCGACATCTTCCCGGCGCACTATGAAGACCGTGCCTGGCGCGTGAACCTGTTCGGCGACACCGTCGAGACCATCGAGGAGTTCGACCCGCTCACCGGCCACAAGCAGGACGAGCTCGAATTCATCAAGATCTACGCCAACTCGCACTATGTGACGCCGCGCCCGACGCTGGTGCAGGCAATCAAGTCGATCAAAGCCGAATTGAAGATGCGGCTCGACCAGCTCCACGATCAGGGCCGCCTGCTCGAAGCCCAGCGGCTGGAGCAGCGCACCACCTTCGACCTCGAGATGATGGAGGCGACCGGAAGCTGCGCCGGTATCGAGAACTATTCGCGCTATCTCACCGGGCGCCTGCCCGGCGAGCCGCCGCCGACGCTGTTCGAATATGTGCCCGACAACGCGCTGGTGTTCGCCGACGAGAGCCACGTCACCGTTCCCCAGATCGGCGGCATGTTCCGCGGCGACTTCCGCCGCAAGGCGACGCTCGCCGAATATGGCTTCCGGCTGCCCTCTTGCATGGACAACCGCCCGCTGCGCTTCGAGGAATGGGACATGATGCGGCCGCAGACCATCGCGGTCTCCGCGACGCCCAGCGCCTGGGAGATCAACGAGAGCGGTGGCGTGTTCGTCGAGCAGGTGATTCGCCCGACCGGTCTGATTGATCCGCCGGTCCACATCCGCCCGGCCCGCACCCAAGTCGACGATCTCGTCGGCGAGGTCCGGGCCACGGCGCAGGCCGGCTATCGCTCGCTGATTACGGTGCTGACAAAGCGCATGGCGGAGGATCTCACCGAATATCTGCATGAGCAGGGCATTCGCGTTCGCTACATGCACAGCGATATCGACACCATCGAACGCATCGAGATCATTCGCGATCTGCGGCTCGGCGCGTTCGACGCGCTGGTCGGCATCAATTTGCTGCGCGAAGGCCTCGACATTCCCGAATGCGCGCTGGTCGCGATCCTCGACGCCGACAAGGAAGGCTTCCTGCGCAGCGAAACCTCGCTGATCCAGACCATCGGCCGCGCCGCGCGCAACGTCGACGGCAAGGTGATCCTCTATGCCGACCAGATGACGGGATCGATGGAGCGCGCCATCGCCGAAACCGACCGCCGCCGCGAGAAGCAGGTCGAGTACAACACGGCGCATGGCATCACGCCGGAGAGCATCAAGAAGTCGATCGGCGACATCATGAACAGCGTCTACGAGCGCGATCACGTGCTGGTCGAGATCGGCGGCCACGACATGACCGACGACGTCATCTCGATCGGCCACAATTTTGAAGCCGTGCTCGGCGATCTCGAGACGAGGATGCGCGAGGCCGCCGCCGATCTGAACTTCGAGGAAGCCGCGCGCCTGCGCGACGAGGTCAAGCGCCTGCGCGCCACCGAGCTCGCGGTGGTCGACGATCCCACCGTCAAGCAGCGCACGGTGCAGGGCAAGGCCGGAGCCTATGCGGGCGCGAAGAAATACGGCGACGCCGCCAATTTGCCGGTCAGCGCGCTGAAGAACAAGAGCGCAGCCACAGCGCTCAAGGCCAGCGGCAGCAAGGGCTCGCGAATCCACAAGCCGCATCTCGACGAGATGCACGGCCCGGAATCGTTGCCATATCGGGGCGACCGCGCGCTGCCGTCGAAGCCGTTCGGTGGCGAGAGCCGCATCATCCAGCCGACGGATTCAAGGCAGTCAGGGCCGGAGTTCGGGCCATCGCCGAGGTCGAGCGGTGGGGCGCCGGGGCATAGGGGTGGGTGGAAGAAGAGGTAAGGGGGCGCGGAGCGCCGGCGCCGCCCATGGTTGTTCATGGCGGCGTCGGAGAATCATGAGAACGCGAACTCACCCCAGGCTCGCCGTCACCACCGCCATCACCGACAGCAGCAGCACGGTTGTCATCAGTTGCAGCGAGGCGACCGGCTGGGTGCGCCATGCCGTGATCTTGTCGGCGAGCGACAGATGGGCCTCGAAGACTTCGGTTCGTAGACGGTCTTGAACAAATGCGGGAAGCTCGGCCCGAAGCTCACTGCAAGCAGCGCATGGGCGAGCGAGACGATGACGACGAAGATGGCGACGCCGGGATCGCCGACCAGGTCGTGATGCCGACCAGCTTGAGCAGGAAGGCGGCGGCGGCGAAGGTCGGGAAGCTCTGCAGCGTCGCGGTCAGTGCGAGGCCTTCGAGCGCGTTGTGCATGCTGGACTTTCTGACTCTGGCGACGGCGGCCATGGCACGTCTCCCTGAGGACATGCAGATGAATCTAGCCGTCATCAGGGGGACCTGATGTGAGATGCGTCACGCCCATTTCCTCTGCGGGAACAAGGCGCGCGCGCCCCGAATGACCAGGGGTTACAGCTTGCCCTGCCCGTTCACCTGGCTCTGCTGTTGCCGCTGTCTCTCCTGCTCTTGCTGTTCCTTGGCATGGTGGCGGCCGTAGAGGCAGCCGGCGGCGGCGCCGAGGACGCCGTGATGGCCGGCATAGTGGCCGGCGACGCCGCCGACGACGGCGCCCTTGATGCAGCCCTTGGCGTTGGCGGCGGACGTCGCGCCACAGATGAGAAGTACGGCGATGGCGGCGAGGGATTTCATGGATCGATGTCTCCGGATGCGGTGTCGCACTCTCAACAGGCACGGGCCCGTCCCGGTTCCCGCGCGCACGCGATGCTTCGCTAGACCATGCAGCCGAACGCCTGCACGAATTCGTGAAGGCTCGCGCTCGCTCAATCATAAATTGTAGCCATGAACCTGGCATTGCGCTGGCGTGTCATACGTCAGCAATATTCCCTGTAGTTTGCGGATTGCCGGTGTCCGAGGCAGCGCGTTAGCCTTGCGCGAACTCCACACGGCCAATGAGGGCGGGCGGAATGACGGTCGAGAAGCTCAATCGCCAGCGCGTGCTGCATCTGCTCGACGCCATCTCGCGCAGCGATCTCGCGGCCGCGCTGTCGTGCTGCACCGAGGACGTCGACTTCCTCACCCACGCGCCGATCGACGTGCTGCCGCACATGGGCCCGTGCCACGGCAAGCAGGAGCTCGGCGAATTCTGGCGCACCGTGCAGGAGCGATACGCCGAGATCCGCTACGAGGTGCCGCAGATCGTCGCCGAGGGGGACACGGTCGCGGCCTATCTGCGCGTGTTCTTCAGGAACCGCAGCAACGACCGCATCATTCAGGTCGACATGGCCGTGTTCTACACTTTTCGCCACGGCCAGGTGGCGCAGATCCGGGAGATCATCGATTCCTACGATCTGGTGCAGCAGGTGCTGGAACGTGAGATCGGCCCCCTGATCGTGGGCGAGCGGGTGGACGGGCGTTAGCTCTCTCCCAAACCGGCCCGGACCGGGAAAAATGCGGGGTTTTATTGTAAATCTCACACGCCGGGATCAATTGTGCATTGCGAAAACGTGAATTGCGTTTTGGCCGAATTGACGTATTTTGTTCGCATACAAATGAGTTGAGCGACCCCGCGGCACCTTTCCTGTGCGCTTGGGGTTGTTTTTCGCTTTTTCGCAAGCCAGCTTCAGGACTGCCCAAGATGACAGAGCACAGCCTCTGGCGTTTCTCGCGTGCGTTGCACCGCGCGATCAACGACCGGCATTTCGAGGACATCGAGGCCCTGATCGACGAGGACGTCGAGTGGGCGCTCTATGGGCCGATCGACATGTTTCCGTTCCTCGGGGCGCGCCAGGGCAAGGACGCCGTGCTCGACGTCATCCGCCAATTCGCCGACAATTTCCAGGTCCGCCGCTTCGACCGCGAGAGCATCATGCTCGGTGTCGATTCCGCCGCCTCGATGCTGCGCTATTCGCTGACCGCACTGGATTCCAGCAAGCCGATCAGCTTGCGGGTGGCGCAGTTTGCCCAGTTCAGGGCGGGCAAGCTCACCAGCATGCGCGTGCTGATCGACACGTTTGATCTGGTCGAGCAGGCACTTGGCCGAGCCATTCATCTGCCGAAGATGACCAGCGTCGGCTGAACGGAACACCAACGGGCCCCGCACTTCGGGACCGATGGCTGATGCACCCCACGACGCGTCCTGGCCTCCAGCCCCGCCGGAATGCAATCGTGGAGAAGCTCGTCATCGGGCGCGCGCCTTTCGCGCGGCCCGTTGGTTCGCGTCTGATGGAACCGCCACAATTTCGCAATGATGGTTCCGCATCCTCGGCGGGAACTGGGCTGACGGGCAGGACGATGGAATTCGCGACAGGGTTTGGCTGGACCAGGCTGCCGATGCTGGCGGCCGCTTTGATCTTGGGATCGGTGCTGACGGTTTCGGCGCAGATCATTCCGCCCTTCTCCCCCGGCCCGGCCGCAGCGCCCGACGACGACGCCGAAGCGGCGGAGGCCCCCGACGTCAACGACCCCGACGTGCTGAGCGGCATCGACGTTGACAAGCTCGACTGGGGCCAGCTCGCGATCGACGCCGGCACGCTCAACGACATCATCGCCGCCAAGAAGCGCGCGCAGGCCGCCGCCAAGGACGGGCTGAACTGGGCGACGAACGCCAACGCCAACGGCTCCTCGGCGGTGACGGTGAAGCAGTCGGTATCCTCATTCTGGGACGCCCGCATCGGCGCCGACATGACGGTGACGAGCGAGCCGCGGACGATGTCCGAGCTGCTGGCACAGAAGGCCAGCAATGGCGGCAGCGTGCCTCAATCGTCCGGCAGCGCCTGGGCGGCCGCGACCGCGCCGGGCGCCGGCGCGATCTGGGACAAGACCGCGGTGGAGGCTCGCGTCGATCCCGGCGCGGAGCAGAGCAAGCTCGGGGCCTCGCTGATCAAGTCGGTGCCGCTGTCGGGCGACACGTCGCTGACGCTGCAGAACGGCTACAGCGTCAACCAGCAGGGCACCACGGCGCTCCCCGGCGTCGGCGGTCACGTCACGCGCAATTACGAGACCGAGCAGTCGGCCAAGGTCACTCTCACCGATACCGGCACCAGCATCACCGCGGGCCAGTCGCTGTCGACCACGGACGACAAATGGCTGCGCAAGGTCGGCGCGGAACAGAAGCTGTTCGACAACGTCACCGTCTCCGGTTCGGTCGGCGAAACCTCGCAAGGGGCGATCAACAAGAGCCTGACGGCGGGTTTCAAGAAGAGCTGGTAGCTGTTTTCGCCTCTCCCCCCTGCGGGGCGAGGGAGTCGAGCACCGACCGGCCGCGCATTCACTTCGGCGCGGCGGCCGCGTTCAGACTCCGGTAACCATACGCCACGGCAAAGCCCCCGAATGGACCGCCCTTGCCGCACCTCGGCCAAGTTGCGGCCAAAATCCGGCGCCCTAGTCCCAGACCGACGTCGTCGTGCGGGGGACACTCGCGCTGCGCTCAACGCGAACAGGGGAATAACGATGAACGCCATGCGCCCGGAAAAGACCGAAGCCACCGAGACCGAGACCATCGACACCAACCTTGCCGCAGTGACGGAAGTCGAAGCCGGCATCCGTGACTTCGTCCGCAACGACATCGCCTATCTGCGCCGTCCGGCAGCGACCGCCGCGGACGCGCCGCCGCTCGATCCGAGCGCGGAGGCCACCGTCACCAACGTCAACTCGCTGATCCAGCGCGTCGCCGGCACCTCCCTCGCCGAGATCGAGAATTTGATCTCCGAGCTCGAGAGCCTGCGCGACCTGCTCCACGCCGAAGGCCAGCGCGTCCAGCGCGAGATCTCCGGCTACGCCCAGCTCAGCCAGGCTGCGATGAAGTCGACCCGCATGATCGCCGACAACGTCTCACAGTGGAAGCGCGCCGCCGACGGCCTGCGCAACAGCTGATCGCTGCATCCCGCATCACCAGCCGCCGCGTTCCGAAAGGGGCGCGGCGGTTTTGATTCGTGGGGTATGTGACGGTGCGCACGCGCCCCACGAAAAGTGTCATCACCCGCGAAAGCGGGTGATCCAGTATTCCAGAGGCAGCGAGGCCAGAATCGAGAAGCCGCGGCGTACCGGATGCCCCGCTTTCGCGGGGCATAACAGCGGAGGGGTTTGAACTTCCCGCATCCATCCGGCGACTAACGCCAAGCGCTCCCGCCATCGCGGCCGGGCCTGGGGACATTTCATGGAAAGCATTCGGCCCGACACCACCGACCCGATACCGCTGCGACCCGCGCCGAACCAGTTCGGCACGATCATGCTGCGTTTTGTCGGATTGCTGGCGGTTGCGATCGCGATATTGGCGTTCGTCTATAGCCGCTGAGGCGGAGGCCGCGGAGTTAACGAAATCTTACCGGGCGGCTTCCACGGTCGAAGCTTCCAGGGTGTAGGCGCCGTCGGCATAGCCCTTCACCACCATGCCGGCCACCAGCATCACGGCCAGCGTCGCGGTAGCAAAGATGAATCCGACCAGCTTGAGTGCGCCGCGGTCTGCCATGGTCCTCGTCCCCTGTACTCTGCCCAGTTCGTTCAAATAGACAGCGACAGGTTCATAATTGGTTAGCAACTCGATGGTTCCGCGCATTGCTTCGCGGGAAAACCATGTTGCGCAGGCTTATGGCAGCCACCCGGAATCGCGTCCATAGCGCGGGGGCAACACTCGCGCGCTGTTTTCGCCGTTCATCCTGGAACGAATCTAACCGCCGTTCACACGCATCGGCACGAAGGCGGTTGCGGTGATGGCGTAGACGTCCTCGCCGCGCTGGTTGGTGCCGGTGGTGCGCGCGGTCAGGATGCCCCAACCGGGTCGCGAGGCGGAGCTGCGCTTGTCGATGACGACGTTGACGTAGGTGACGATGTCGCCGGCGAGCACCGGCCTGATCCAGCGCAGGTCGCGAAAGCCCGGCGACGGGCCCCACACCGCGACCTCCTCGCCGCGCGAAGCGGCTTCCCGCGCCAGGCGCTGGCCGTCGGCGACAAGCAGGCTCATGCAGGCCGACCCGACGTGCCAGCCCGAGGCCGCGAGCCCGCCAAACAAGGAGTTCTTGCCCTCCTCCTCGTCGAGGTGAAAACGCTGCGGATCGAACTTTGCGGCGAATGTCTTGATCGACTCGGCCGTGAACGTATAGGCGCCGATCTCACGGCGATGCCCAATCTCGATCTCCTCGAAAAACGGCATCAGACCGCCCCTTCGCGCCGCTTGATCAGGATCGGCGACGTCATCTCGCACAGCGCATCACCCCCGGCGTTGCGCACGGTGCATTTGAATTTGACGATGCCGAGCTCCGGGCGGCTCTTCGAGGTGCGGGCCTCCACGACGTCGACTTCGAGCATGAGATCGTCGCCGGGTCTGAGCGGCGACAGCCACCGCACTTCGTCGACGCCGGGAGATCCCAGCGAAGCGGCGCGGGTGATGAAACCGTCCGCCATCATCCGCATCATCAGCGAACAGAGATGCCAGCCCGAGCCGGACAGGCCGCGCAGCATGCTTTTGCTGGCGGCGTCCTCGTCGAGGTGCATCGGCTGCGGATCGAACTCGGCGGCAAAGGCCACGATCTCGTCGCGCGTGACATGGCGCGGGCCGAATGTTCCGAACCGGCCGGGCGGGAAATCTTCGAAGGTCAGGGTCATCTTGGGAAAGGTTTGAGGGAACGACAGATTGTGGCCGCACTTTGCGGCAATCTCAACCCGCCGGCCCGCATGGCTCGTGCTACATTCGGCGCGCCGGCGTCGGTCTTGAGTCGGATCGAGCAGGGGCCACGATCCATTTGCAAGGCCCGACAACACCTGAATTGCCCTGGGGAGAGCAATGTTTTCATTCAGCGACCTGTTTCAATGGGACCGCTTTATCACGCCGACGATCATCAAGACCTTCTACTGGCTGGTGATCGCGCTGATCTGCCTGTTCGGCCTCTCCGGCATCTTCTCCGGCCTCGCAATGATGGCGATCAGCCCGTTCGGCGGCTTCCTGATGCTGCTGTCGTCGATCGCGAGCGTCGTCGTCGGAATCGTGTTCTCGCGCATTCTCGCCGAGCTGATCCTGATCATCTTCCGCATCAACGAGCATCTTGGCGCGATCAGGGATCAGGGCGGCGGGGTGCGGTAGGGCGCTTCCGGGGCACGAACTCCAGCGTCTTACGTGTTGAACCTGAAATGCATCACGTCGCCGTCGGCGACGACGTATTCCTTGCCTTCGAGGCGGAGCTTGCCGGCATCGCGGGCGCCGGCTTCGCCGCCGAGCGCGACGTAGTCCTCATACGCGATGGTCTCGGCGCGGATAAAACCCTTTTCGAAATCGGTGTGGATCACACCGGCGGCGCCCGGCGCCTTGGTGCCGCGATAGATGGTCCAGGCGCGCGCTTCCTTCGGGCCCACCGTGAAATAGGTGATGAGGTCGAGCAGCGTGTAGCCGGCGCGGATCAGGCGATCGAGGCCGGCCTCTTCGAGACCCAGCGTCTCCAGGAAGTCGGCGCGTTCGTCGCGCGAAATGGTGGCGATCTCGGATTCGATTTTTGCCGAGATGACGACCGCAATGGCGCCTTCCTTGGCAGCCTGGTCCTGCACCGCCTTCGAGAACGAATTGCCTGATGCGGCCGAGCCTTCCTCGACGTTGCAGACGTAGAGCACGGGCTTGGACGACAGCAGGCCGAGCATCCCGAAGGCGCGCTCCTCCTCCACCTTGCGCTCGACGAGGCGCGCGGGCTTGCCTTCGCGCAGCAGCACCAGCGTGCGATTGACGAGGTCGAGCTGCTCCTTGGCGTCCTTGTCGTTGCCCTTGGCCTTCTTGGACAAATTGTCGACGCGCTTCTCGAGGCTGTCGAGATCGGCGAGCATCAGCTCGGTCTCGATGGTCTCGATATCGGCGAGCGGGGCGATCTTGCCTTCGACATGGGTAATGTCGGAGTCCTCGAAGCAGCGCACGACATGCGCGATGGCGTCGACCTCACGGATGTTGGCGAGGAACTGGTTGCCGAGGCCTTCCCCCTTGGACGCGCCGCGCACGAGGCCGGCGATGTCAACGAAGGTCAGCCGGGTCGGGATGATCTGGCCCGACTTGGCGATCGCTGCGAGCTTATCGAGCCGCGGATCCGGCACCGCGACCTCGCCGACATTCGGCTCGATCGTGCAGAACGGATAGTTCGCCGCCTGCGCCGCGGCCGTCTCGGTCAGCGCGTTGAACAAGGTCGACTTGCCGACATTGGGCAACCCGACGATCCCGCATTTAAATCCCACGAGCGTTATTCCTTGCCGTTGTCGTCCTTGGTCAAAAATCCCTTCGCCTGCATGGCGAGGTGCACCCTGTTGGCGAAGGTCGCGTCCGTGCCTTTGGCAACCAATGCCGCGTGCTCGGCCACCGCTTCGCAGAGCGTCGCCACCCAGTCGTTGTCCGCTTTGGCGAAGTCCGACAGCACATGGCCGTGCACCAATTCCTTGACGCCGGGATGACCGATGCCGAGCCGCACCCGGCGGTACTCGTTGCCGATATGGGCGGAGATCGAGCGCAGGCCGTTGTGGCCGGCGATGCCGCCGCCAATCTTCACCCGCACCTTGCCCGGCGGCAGTTCGAGTTCGTCATGGAATACGGTGACGTCGCCCGGCGCGATCTTGAAGAAGCTTGCCGCTTCCTGAACGCTGCGGCCGGAATCATTCATGTAGGTCATCGGCTTGAGCAGGATCACGCGCTCGGTGCCGAGCGTGCCTTCCGAGGTCTCGCCCTGAAACCTGCGGCGCCAGGGTGCGAAACCATGACGCCGCGCGATCTCGTCGACGGCCATGAAGCCGACATTGTGCCGGTTACGTGCGAATTTCGGGCCGGGATTGCCGAGCCCAACAAACAGTCGCATGACGCGGCGCGCCCCTCGCTCGGCGCGCGATCAGGGACCGCGCGCCAGCTTTGAGAGATTACTTCTTCTTGTCGCCGCCGGCGGGAGCCTTGGCAGCCGGGGCCTTGGCAGCCGCTGCCGGAGCAGCACCCGCAGCAGGAGCGGCAGCACCAGCCGCCGGAGCAGCAGCACCTGCAGCCGGAGCAGCAGCCGCGGCCTTCAGCTCTTCGGCGTAGCCGGACGGCGGCACGATGGTGACGAGGGTCGCGTCCTCGGCGGTCAGCGCCTTTACGCCTGCCGGCAGCTTGATGTCAGAGAGATGCAGCGAGTGGCCGATTTCGAGCGAACCGACGTCAGCCTCGATGAACTGCGGGATGTTCTCCACGCCGCACTCGAGCTCGATCGCGTGCGCAACGATGTTCACGGCGCCGCCGCGCTTCACGCCGGGCGAACCTTCAGCCTTCACCACGTGCAAGGGAACGCTGATGCGGATGGTGGCGCCTTCGCCGAGCCGCATGAAGTCGACGTGGATCGGGAAATCCTTGACCGGATCGAGGTGGTAGTCGCGCGGAATCACGCGGTGCTTGTTGCCTTCGAGGTCGATGTCGACCAGCGTGGTCAGGAACCGGCCGGCGAGGATGCGCGAGCGCAGTTCGCGATCGTCAACCGAGATGGTCAGCGGGGGCTGGTTGTTGCCGTAGATCACTCCGGGCACTCTCCCGGCGCGACGCTCAGCCCGGGCGGCCCCCTTGCCGCTCTTCGGACGTGCGGTCGCCTTCAATTCCTTGACGGTCGCCATAACGTTAAGTCCTTGTTTTTGCAAAAGTTAATGGGCCGCAACGCGGCCCATGGCATACGCCGCAGCAAGCCTCCAGGGGTGCGGGGGCTGCGGACGTGGCGGGCTTTTACCCGGAAGACGCGGAAATAACAAGGAGAATGGGCGGCCGGAAGGAACCGGATCGCCCGGACGGAGCCGGCGGAGTTACCCGCCGAGCTTGGCCTCCAGCGCCGCGATGCGCGCCTTCAGGGCCTCGTTCTCCTCGCGCGCCAAGCGCGCCATATCCTTGACCGCCTCGAACTCCTCGCGCTTGACCAGGTCCATATCGCGCAGGAATTTTTCGGCCTGGGTGCGCATCACCGTGTCGAACTCGCGCTTGACGCCCTGCGCGGCGCCGGCGGCATCGTTCATCAGGCGGCCGATCTCGTCGAAAAACCGGTTGTTGGTCTGGGTCATGTCGGTCTCCTGGCGGCTTTCGATGAACTCTGCGCGAACGCGCGGGGAGACAATGGCAATCCGATTGGGCAGGTTCAAGGGCCGATCGGCGGTATCCTTGTCATGCCCCGGTTTCCTTGCAATCGTATTCAACGTCCCTGCATAAGAAGAATCACAAAAGGCGCTCGAGATGATCGATCAGCAGATCGCGATCCCCACCAAGGACGGTCACACCGCAACCTTCATCAGCCATCCCGAACGCGGCGGGCCGTTTCCGGTCATCCTGTTCTACATGGACGCGCCGGCGATCCGCGAAGAGCTGCGCGACATGGCGCGCCGGCTCGCAACATCGGGCTATTACGTGATGCTGCCGAACCTCTATTACCGCTCCGGCGTGATGGAGCTCGGCGCGCTGCCGGCCGATCCGAACGCCCCGGAACGCAAGCGCATGTTCGCGCTGATGGGATCGCTCACGATCGCCATGATCATGGACGACACGCGGGCGTTGCTCACCTATGCCGAGGGCCAGGCGGCCGCGAACACCAAACTGATCGGTACAGTCGGCTACTGCATGAGCGGCCGCTACGCCGTCAACGCCGCCACGCATTTCCCTGATCGCGTCAAGGCCGCCGCCTCGGTCTACGGCACGCAGCTCGCAACCGACCAGGACGACAGCCCGCATCTCGCGGCAGCCAAGACCAAGGCCGAACTCTACTTCGCCTGCGCCGAGACCGACATCTACGCGCCCGCCGAGATCATCGAGAAGGTGAAGCAGGGCATGAGCGGCGCCAAAGCCGAAGTCGAGATCTATCCCGGCACCCATCACGGCTTCGCCTTCCCCAAGCGTCCGGTCTATCACCGCGACGCCGCCGAGCGGCATTGGGAGCGTCTGCTGGCGCTCTATCGCCGCAATCTCGTCCAGACATAGAAGGCGCGATGCAACTTCTGCTCATCGACTTTCCCGCCTTCAAGCCGATCGCGATCGAGATCGGCCCGTTCGCGATCCGCTGGTATGCCCTGGCCTATATCTGCGGCATCGTGTTCGGCTGGTTCTATGCGCGCTCGCTCCTGAAAAGGGAGCGGCTGTGGGGCGGCCCGGCGCCGATGTCGCTGGTGCAGATCGACGACTTCATTCTGTGGGTCACGCTCGGCATCATCCTCGGCGGCCGCACCGGTTATGTGCTGTTCTACAACCTGCCCTTCTTCATCGACCATCCCGCCGCGATTTTCAGGCTGTGGGAAGGCGGCATGTCCTTCCACGGCGGCTTCCTCGGCTGCGTCGTCGCGGTGATGTGGTTCGCCTATCGCAACCGCATCTCGATCCTGTCGCTCGGCGACATCACCACCGCCGTCGCTCCGGTCGGGCTGCTGCTCGGCCGCATCGCCAATTTCATCAACGGCGAATTGTGGGGCCGCGCCGCCGACCCGGAGCTGCCCTGGGCGATGATCTTCCCCAATGATCCCACCCAGCTGCCACGCCATCCGAGCCAGCTCTACGAGGCCGGCATGGAGGGCATTTTGCTGTTTGCCGCCCTCGCGATCATGATCCGCTTCGGCGCCCTGAAACGGCCGGGCATGATCCTCGGCGCCTTCATCCTGATCTATGGTTTGAGCCGGATCGCCGGCGAGCATTTCCGCGAACCGGACGTCCAGCTCGGCTTCCTCTGGGGCGGATTAACCATGGGCATGCTGTTGTCGATCCCGATGCTTATTGTAGGCCTCATACTTATTGTATTGGCAGTGAGGCGCGGTGCGCCCGAGCCCGTAGGGGCTATTCGTTAATTCCTTTTGAGAAGATAGGCCGTGACCGACCAGCCGTTACTCGACGAGATCAAGGCGCTGATCAAATCCTCGGGCCCCATGCCGGTCTGGCGGTACATGGAACTGTGCCTGATGCATCCGCGCTATGGCTACTACGTCTCGCGCGATCCGTTGGGACGAGAAGGCGACTTCACCACTGCGCCGGAGGTCAGCCAGATGTTCGGCGAGCTCTTGGGCCTGTGGACCGCCTCGGTGTGGAAGCAGATGGGCTCGCCGCAATTCCTGCGGCTGATCGAGCTCGGCCCCGGCCGCGGCACCATGATGGCCGACGCCCTGCGCGCGCTCCGCGTGCTGCCGCCGCTCTACCAGGCGCTCCACATCCACATGGTCGAGGTCAATCCCGTCCTCCGCGAGCGGCAGAGTGCGACGCTGTCGGGCGTGCGCAACATCGCCTGGCACGACAGCATCGACGACGTGCCCGAGGGACCGAGCATCATCCTCGCCAACGAATATTTCGACGTGCTGCCGATCCACCAGATGGTCCGACACGAGAACGGCTGGCACGAGCGCGTGATCGAGGTCGACGCCAACGGAAAACTTCAATTCGGCGCGGCGGCCGAGCCGACGCCGCGCTTCGAGGTGTTGCTGCCGCCTCTGGTGCGCGCCGCGCCCGTCGGGGCCGTGTTCGAATGGCGGCCCGATGCCGAGATCATGAAGCTCGCCAGCCGCGTGCGCGACCAGGACGGCGCGGCGCTGATCATCGATTACGGTCATCTGCGCAGCGATGCCGGCGACACCTTCCAGGCGATCGCGCGCCACACCTTCACCGATCCCCTGAAGGCGCCGGGCCAGGCCGACGTCACAGCCCATGTCGACTTCCAGGCGCTCGCGCGCGGGGCGGAGGACGTCGGCGCCCGCGTGCACGGGCCGGTGACGCAGGGCGATTTCCTCAAACGCGTCGGCATCGAGACCCGTGCAGCCGCCTTGATGCAGAAGGCGGCGCCTGACGTCGCCACCGACATTTCGATCGCGCTCAAGCGCCTGACCGAAACCGGGCGCAGCGGCATGGGTTCGATGTTCAAGGTGCTCGGCATCTCCGAGCCGCGGCTGACGGGCCTTGCGGGACTCAGCGATCTCGAACGCGCCGGAGACGATTCATGACGCTTGCCTCCTCGCTGCTGTCCGCGGTGCCCGGCCTGCGCCACGCCTTCTTCACCCGCGAGGGCGGCGTCTCGGGCGGCATCTATTCCGCGCTGAACGGCGGGCTCGGCTCCAATGACGACCAGGCCCTTGTTGCGGAGAACCGCCGCCGCATGGCCGAGCATGTCGGCGTCGCACCCGAACGCTTTCTCAGCCTGCACCAGATCCATTCGCCCGACGTGCTCGTGGCCGAAGCTCGGTGGCCGAGCGGGCCGCGGCCGAAGGGCGATGCGCTGGTGACGAAGGTGCCCGGCATCGCGCTCGGCGTCTCCACCGCCGATTGCGGACCGGTGCTGTTCGTCGATCCCAATGCGGGCGTGATCGGCGGCGCGCATGCCGGCTGGAAGGGTGCGCTCACCGGCGTGCTGGAGCAGACCATTTCGGCGATGGAAAAACTCGGCGCCTCGCGGAGCCGCATCATCGCCGCGATCGGCCCGCTGATCCGCCAGGACAGTTATGAAGTCGGCAACGAGTTCGTGGCGCGCTTCATCGAGGCGGATGGAGACAACGCCATGTTCTTCATCCCGTCGGTGCGCGAGGGACACGCGATGTTCGACCTCGCCGGCTTCATCCGCAAGCGTCTGGAAGCCGCGGGCATCCTGATGATCGACGATCTCGGTCTGGACACCTACGCCGACGAACGCTTCTTCAGCTACCGCCGCTCGGTACATCGCAAGGAGCCGGATTACGGCCGCCACGTTCACGCGATCGCGCTCGAAGCGTGAACACAAAGGCAACCCCGTGTCATTCCGGGGCGATGCCTGCGCGCGATGATAGTGGCCTGTGGCGCCCCCGCCCTAGACGTTAATGCGTTTTAACGATATCGCTGCCCTCCATAATGAGGGACGCGTCATTCATCTTGCGCCGCGCGGGTTCGCGCGTGCTCGCGGTCATGCTGCTGACGGCCGCGCTTGGCGGCTGTGCCGGTGGCGGTGGCGCCGCGAACTCCTATGCGATGGCGCCGAGCGCCGGCTCGGGGGCGACAGTCGCGTTCGAATCGATCGACGGGCCGCCGCCGCAAGTGTTCGACCGCATGGTCGGCGTGCTCGACAGCGAATCCAAGCTGCGCAGCCTGTCCGTGGTCTCCCGCGAGGGGACGGCTGCCTACCGCGTGCGCAGCTACCTCTCCGCCCAGATCGTTCGTGGCAAGACCGTGATCGCCTGGGTCTGGGACGTCTACGACGCCAACCAGCAGCGGGCGCTGCGCCTTTCCGGCGAGGAACCGACCGCGGCCAAGGGCGGCCGGGATCCTTGGGGCGCTGCCGACGACCTCGTGCTGCGGAAGATCGCCCAGGCCGGATTCAGCGGACTTTCCAACATGATCAACGGTACACCGGATGCGCCGAACTCGGCGCCCGGCTTGCGCGGGCCGGCCGTGGCGAGCGTGATCCCGGAGGCTCCATTGGCCGACATGCCGGCCTCGGCGCTGGGCTATGCCGAGCGCTAACCCCCGCGAAACCACGGCCCCGTTTTCCGGCCAAACCGTTGGCCGGACTCGGGATTTCGCAGGGAAAACGTAGTGCCCCGGGTTGCCATTGCAGCCCCCGGCCTGATATTTCCTCGCCCGTCGTAACCGTGCTTCCAGTGGGTATTGTTTGATGTTGAACATCGTGTCCAGCAAAGCGCGGGAGGAAGCGTCCATGTCGGCCAAGAACGGCTCCATCAAGCTCGTCGCCGGCAACTCCAATCCGGCTCTCGCTCAGGCCATCGCGCAAGGTCTCGACCTGCCGCTGACCAAGGCGGTGGTACGGCGCTTCGCCGACATGGAGATCTTCGTCGAGATCCAGGAGAACGTGCGGGGCTCGGATGCCTTCGTCATCCAGTCGACCTCGTTTCCGGCGAACGACCATCTGATGGAATTGCTGATCATCACCGACGCACTGCGCCGCTCCTCGGCGCGCCGCATCACCGCGGTGTTGCCCTATTTCGGCTACGCCCGGCAGGACCGCAAGTCGGGTTCGCGCACGCCGATCTCGGCAAAACTCGTCGCCAATTTGATCACCCAGGCTGGCGTCGACCGCGTCATGACGCTCGACCTGCATGCCGGCCAGATCCAGGGCTTCTTCGACATCCCGACCGACAATCTCTACGCAGCGCCGCTGATGGTGCGCGACATCAAGGACAAGTTCGACCTCTCCAGGACAATGGTGATCTCGCCCGACGTCGGCGGCGTGGCGCGCGCACGCGGCCTCGCCAAGCGCATCAACACCCCGCTCGCGATCGTCGACAAGCGCCGCGAGAGGGCGGGTGAATCCGAGGTCATGAACGTCATCGGCGACGTCGCCGGCTACACCTGCATCCTGATCGACGACATCGTGGATTCCGGCGGCACGCTGGTGAACGCCGCTGACGCGCTGATCGCCAAGGGCGCCAAGGACGTCTACGCCTACATCACCCACGGCGTGCTCTCCGGCGGCGCGGCGGCCCGGATCACGAACTCCAGGCTGAAGGAGCTGGTGATCACCGACTCGATCCTGCCGACGGATGCGGTGAGCAAGGCCCCGAACATCCGCACGCTGCCGATCGCCAGCCTGATCTCCGACGCGATCGCGCGCACCGCGGCGGAAGAGTCGGTGTCGAGCCTGTTTGACTGAGGTTTTCGCCTCTGGCCGCTTGCGGAAAATCGTAGGGTGGGCAAAGGCGCAACGCGCCGTGCCCACCTTTTTTGTGGCCATGAAGACGGTGAGCACGCTTCCGCCTTCGCTCGTCGAGTTCCGGCGGACAAGTCGCTTTGCCCCCTACGGCCTCACGCGCCGCCGCCCCCCGGGTTGTTGCCAACGAGCGCCCATGACATCATCCGAATCCCGAGTCATCTCTGCCCTCTGGATGCCCGATGCCACGCCGGAAATTTGCCTGGGAGAAGCTGTCGGATGATGAGTTGCTCAAGCAACGCCTCTCCAGCCTGAGGGTTACGGTCGAAGGCACCTGGCTCGAGGATTGCGTCAGCGCGCTGTACGAGGAGCTCCAGGAGCGCGGCATCCGGCTGCGGCCGCACACCTGGATGTCGAGCGAATGGTTCAGTCCGGGCGGCGTTCCCGGCATCGCCATTCCGTTCTATCTCGCTCATCCCCGCCTGATGAAGCTCGAGAAGAAGATGATGTTCGACGTCGAGGGCGGAACCTGGCGTGAATGCATGGCCATCCTCCGTCACGAAGCGGGCCACGCCATACAGCACGGCTACCAGTTGCAGCGCCGCCGGCGCTGGCAGCAACTGTTCGGCCCGTCGTCGAAACATTATCCGCGCTATTACCGGCCCAATCCGGCCAGCCGGCGCTATGTCCAGCATCTGCGGCTCTGGTACGCGCAGAGCCATCCGGACGAGGATTTCGCCGAGACCTTTGCGGTGTGGCTGCGGCCCCGTTCGAACTGGCGGACACGATACGCCGGCTGGCCGGCGCTGAAGAAGCTCGAATATGTCGACGAACTGATGGGCGAGATCGCGGGCAAGCGACCGCTGATCACGACGCGGGAGCGTGTCGATACGCTGGGTCGGCTGAGCCAGACGCTCGAAGAGCACTACAAGAAGAAGCAGGCGTTCTACGCCTTCACGCCCCCCAAGACCTACGACCGCGATCTGTCCCGGCTGTTTTCAGCCGATCCACGGCATCACCGCTCGAAGCCGGCTTCGGCCCTGATCCGGCGGCACCGCGCCCATATCAGGCAGCTGGTGGCGCGATGGACGGGCGAGAATCAGCTTACACTCGATGCCGTGCTCGACGAGATGATCTCTCGCTGCCGCGAGCTCGATCTGCGTGCCGTCGGCCCCGAACAGAAGCTCGTTCTCGACTTCATCGTCCTCGTGACCGCCAAGACGATGCACACGATGTTTGGCCCGTCTCAACGAAAATGGATCGCGCTATGAGACGTCTGCGCATTCTGGTGCTCATGCATCCGGACTTCGTGCCGCCGGACTCCAGCGACGGACACACCGTGCAGGAGATCAACGCGTGGAAAACCGAATACGACGTCGTGAGTACCTTGCGCGCAGCCGGCCACGAGGTTCGACCACTCGGCGCGCAGGAGGAAATCAAGCCGGTGCGCGAGGCGATCGAGGAGTTCAAGCCGCACGTGGTGTTCACGCTGCTGGAGGAATTCCACAACAACGTCGCCTTCGACCAGCACATCGCGAGCTATCTCGAGCTGATGAAGGTCCCTTATACCGGGTGCAATCCGCGCGGCCTGACCCTGGCCCGCGGCAAGGATTTGTCCAAGACGCTGGTGCATCACCGCCGGATCGCTGCGCCGGCCTTTGCGGTCTTCCCGATGCGCCGCAAGGTGAAACGCCCGACACGCCTTGCGCTGCCGCTGATCGTCAAGAGCCTGAACATGGATGGCTCGTTCGGCATCTCGCAAGCCTCCATCGTCGACACCGACGAGAAGCTGGCCGAGCGGGTTGCCTTCATCCACGAGCGGGTCGAATCCGCCGCCATCGCCGAGCAGTTCATCGAGGGGCGAGAGCTTTACGTCGGCGTGCTCGGCAACAATCGCTTGCGCGTTCTGCCGGTCTGGGAGCTGAAATTCGGCAGCATGGGTGGCCGCTCGTCACGGCATATCGCCACGGAGAAGGCCAAGCACGACACCGACTATCAGGAGAAGGTCGGCATCGTCGACGGGCCTGCGAAGGATCTGGCGCCGGAAGTGACCGCCAGGATCCAGCGGGCCGCGAAACGCATCTACCGGGTGCTCGGCCTCGACGGCTATGCGCGCATCGATTTTCGTCTCACTGCCGACGGCACGCCATATTTCATCGAAGCCAATCCCAATCCCGAGATCGCCAAGAGCCAGGAGTTCGCCACGGCCGCTCTACATGACGGACTGAAATATCCGGCTCTCCTGCAGCGCATCCTGACGCTTGGGATCAGCCGCGCCAAAGCGGGGGTGTCACTGGGGTGATGACGGCGGCGATCGCCCTCATCCTTCGAGACGCGTTTCGCGCCCCTCGGGATGAGGGATGGTCGTTGCGCTGCGTTACACGATTCCCGCGGCGACCTGGCCGCGCAGGCGTTCGAGCCCGAGCAGTGTCTCCGCGCAGGCGGCTGCCACTTCGACGCCCTTGATGGCAAAATGCTTGCGGAAGAAATCGTAGTGCACCTCGGTCTCGTGGAATTGCTGCGGCGTCAGCACCGCGGAGAACACGGGCACCTCGGTGCGCAGCTGCACGTCCATCAACGCCTTGATCACGGTATCGGCGACGAACTCATGGCGGTAGATGCCGCCGTCGACGACGAGGCCGGCCGCGACGATCGCGGTGTAGCGTCGTGTCTTGGCCAGGATCTGCGCATGCAGCGGGATCTCGAACGAGCCCGGCACCTCGAACACGTCGACATGATTGAGGTGGCGCGCTTCTGCCTCCTTCGCGAAGGCGATGCGGGCCTCCTCGACCACGTCGCGGTGCCAGCAGGCCTGCACGAAGGCCACCCGCTGCGGTTTCGCGAAGCGCGGATGGTCGGGCACCGGATCTTGCGGAACCGGCGGTGGCGTTTGAGTTGGTTGGGACGTTTCGGCTTGGGGATCTTGCAACATCTGATTCATGGCTTTCCTCAGTTAAGGACCAGAATCAGGGCACACGGAACGACAAACAGCCGCATCCTGCGATGCGTCTGCCACCGACCGTTCTCTTTCATCCGGACTTTAACCGTCGGCTTCGGAGTTGCACCGAATCTGCTGACCCTTCCCCTCAGCAAGGCTTTGAGGAAGGCGCTCGCGGGCTTAGGCCTTACGGCCCTTACCGCCGGTGGGGACTTTCACCCCGCCCTGAGAACATCGGCCGCCCGGGATGAACGGCCTGACCGGAATATGACGCCGGTTCGGGGCCGCGGCAAGCGGGTTCCGCATGGGAAAACCGCATGGTCCCATGCCGCCATGGCGGTCCAGGGGGCACGCGACGGAATTAGCGATTGGCAGGCCTTTGGCGAATCCGATTCCGGTTTGTTCTTCTCCATCCGGTTCGGCCTCACCGGCGTTAATAATTGTGGCGGAGATGAGCTGTGGACGAACGAGTCCTGACTTGTGGACGGACTCGGCAGCCAGTTGCGCAGATTCCGCAAATCACATCAGTTGATCCGCGACAAGCCCGCGCTGATCCGAATGGATCGCCTTAGCAAGATTTAAGGGAGCGCGCGCCGGACCAACCGCGTGCGTATCAAAGACAACAAAAAGGCAAGAGGTCGAGACGGCATGTCCCTGCTCGAAGGCACCATCGATTCCAAAAACCATCCGCTCGCGGTGGTCGAGGATATCGCTGCCAGCAACAACTGGCCGTTCGAACGCTCCGGCGAAGACGAACTCACGATTGTCTCCAAGGGACAATGGACCGACTACCAGATCTCCTTCACCTGGATGGGCGAGATCGAGGCGCTGCATCTGGCCTGCGCGTTTGACATGAAGATCCCGGTTGCGCGGCGACCGGAGGTCCAGCGGCTCGTGGCCGCGGTCAACGAGCAATTGTGGGTCGGGCACTTCGACCTGTGGACCACCACCGGCATGATCATGCACCGGCAGGCCCTGGTGCTGCCGGGCGGGCTCATCGCCTCCACCGGCCAGTGCGAAGCCATGCTCGCAGGCGCCATCCACGCCTGCGAACGCTATTTCCCGGCGTTCCAGTTCGTGGTGTGGGCAGGCAAGTCCACGACGGAAGCCATGGACGCGGCCATGTTCGACACGGTGGGCGAGGCGTAAGCGCACTCAGCTCTCCAGCGCGTGAGGAAGGCGTCGCTCCCTGCTCGCCGTCGTCCCGGCGAAGGCCGGGACCCATACCGCGTGATTTCGCTTGTGGCACGCTGCTTGTTGCCAACACCTCCATCCATTAAAACCAGTTGTGGTTATGGGTCCCGGCCTTCGCCGGGACGACACTGAGTTTGTGGCAACGGCTATGACGAGCAACAACACTCTCGAGAACATCACCGGCACCATCCTGCTCGCCGGTGCCGGCAAGATGGGCGGCGCGATGCTGACCGGATGGCTTTCGGGCGGGCTCGATCCGCGCCGCGTCGCGGTGATCGATCCGCACATCTCGGCCGAGATCACCGCACTTGCCGCCAAGGGGATTGCGCTCAATCCTGATGTGACGACGGCAGGCCAGGTCGAGACGCTCGTCGTCGCGGTGAAGCCGCAAATGTTCCGCGAGGCCGGCGCCAAGCTGAAGCCATTCGTCTCCGACAAGACCGCGGTGGTGTCGATCATGGCGGGAACCACGATCGCCTCGCTCGAGGAGGTCTGCGGCGGCGCGGTGGTGCGCGCGATGCCGAACACGCCGGCCGCGATCGGTCGCGGCATCACGGTGGCTGTCGCCGCGAACAATGTCAGCGCACAGCAACGCGCGGTGGCCGATGCGCTGCTACGCGCCACCGGCTCGGTCGAATGGGTCAACGATGAGAGCCTGATGGACGCGGTCACTGCGGTGTCCGGCTCGGGTCCGGCCTATGTGTTTTTGCTGGCCGAGGAACTCGCGCGCGCCGGTGTCGAGGCGGGATTGCCCGAGGCGCTCGCGACAAAACTCGCGCGCGAAACCGTCGCCGGCTCGGGTGAACTTCTCCACCAGTCGGAGCTTGCCTCCGGCACGCTGCGCCAGAACGTCACCTCGCCCGGCGGTACCACGGCCGCGGCACTCGGCGTGCTGATGGGCGAGCCCGGCCTGCGCGATCTGATGATCCGCGCCATCGCGGCGGCGACGAAGCGGTCGAAGGAATTGGCGAAGTAAGAAAGTGTGCCGTAGGGTGGGCAAAGCGAAGCGTGCCCCACCCATTCGAATGCAATCGCGGAAAGATGGTGGGCACGGCGCTGCGCGCCTTTGCCCACCCTTGTAATAGCGCGATCAGTTATTCTCGACCTGTTCCGTGAGGAATGGCCTGCCGCGGTTTGCACCCCGCGACAGGCCGCTGGCGATC